>JALTVI010000065.1:60112-74862 GCA_027049035.1 Sulfurovum sp.
GTTTTATCGCCTGAAGAAGCTCCGTTTGCATCAAAGACATTGCCGCTGACGGGATTGGGTGCTGTATCCTCTTTGACGCTGTTAGTGTCCGCTACGGCTGTCGGCACATCATCAACAATCGTCACATGCAAAACACCATTGGCAACACTGCCGTCCCGTTCAACAATTTCCAATGCAATGGCATCAGTGACTTCTGTATCATGACCTGTGGCGGAATGGTCAGTTGTATTTCCCGTCAAGGTATAGGTATAGTGAATGGTACCATTACCCTCTTGATGGGTAGGGTCTGTCGGTATAAAACCATCAATAACAAGATCACCATATTGTGTTGTGATGTGGATCGGTATAGTGCCACTATTGAGGAGATCTGTTTCCGTAATTGTATGTCCACCTATGACCACATGGTGTAAACCGTCCTTGGCAACAATTTCAATATTTCCTGTTGTCGTTTCCGCAGGAGAAGGTGGGTTGGAACCAGTAGAAAGTGCTGCTTCGTTAACTGTATTTTCTCCACTTTCCACACCATTCATATCTTCAGGAATAATACTCGGCACATCCCCCGTCCCGTGGATGGTAATGGTCAGTGTCGTAGTGGAGCTGTCTCCGTCGCTGTCGGTGATGGTGTAGCTGAATATCTCGGTCAGTGTTTCTCCATCTGAAATGTGCTGTACTGCCGGGTTGTTGTTGTCGAGTACATATTTGTACGAACCGTCCGCCTGCAGTTCAAGTGTTCCGTAGGCACCGTTCAAAGCGCTGCCTATGCTTCCCGGATTGCCGGTGTTGACACTGCTGATCGCTGTGATGGGAGAGGGGTTGTCCGCTCCTTCTTTGTCATTGGTTGATATATTGCCGACAATGATCGTCGTATCAGCATTGTTATCATCATAGCCTGGTGCATCCGGATCATCCTCTTTGACATCATTGGTATCCGGATCTGCAATAGGCACATCATCCACGATCGCCACATTCAATACCGAACTGACCACATCCCCGTTGCGAGCCGTCACGGAGAATGTGATGGGGTCTGCAATGGTGTTGTTGCCGTTTGCATCCGGATGTGTCTGCGCTGCATTGAGATCATAGGTGTAGTGCAGTGTGATGATACCGTCACCCGATTTGCTGTAGCCATCGAGTGTCAGGGTTCCCTCGCCGGTATCGATGCTGACTGGGGAGCCGTTGAGCGCTTTGATCTGCTCTTCGCTGAGGGTAACGGTACCGTTGCCACCGTTGACATCCATGGAACGGAAGCCCATCATCGATTTGATATACAGTTCACCGCTCGCGTGATCGCTGCCGTCGCCGGCGCTGGTGCCATCTGGGGAAAGCCCTTTTTCGTAAACGATATTGTCGGCATTGAACATCTCGACAGTCATATTGCCTGCACCGCCTTCATAGTCAGGCCGCTCCCAGTTGTTGGCGAACTCGTAATCATAAAGCGGCGCATTGACGTTGACCTCTTCGGCGTACGCTTCACGGGCGATTCCCCCGTTTTCATCAAGCCAATCTTTGCTTCTCAGCGGTGCATTGACATTCACTTCGGCATCGGGTTCAGGCTCAGGTGTATCGGTGGAGGTATGTGACTCTGTGTGTCCCAGTTTGTTATCGGCTGTGGTGTGTTCATGAGGCGGAATCTCTTTGACCTCATCGGCCGATGCAGCAAGCGCATCGAGAACCGGTATACCGGAAGCGTCTACAACAATCTCCCCGGCATAGACCGGATCTCCGGGGTGGAGTTCGCGAAGATTCCCCTGCGCATCTTTGGCGTAAAACGTACCTGTAAGTGCTTTTAAGAAGCCGATAACTTTATTCATTGGTATATCCTTGTCACTGTGCAATATAATGCACAGCATTAATGGGTTATTATAACATAGGATTCTAAATGAGTCGGGGATTGCGTGCTGCTGGGAGGTTAGGAGAGAGCGTATTTCCGGTTCCGACAGGGGTCATGCCTGACATGATCAGGCATCTTTGGGTCAATCAATCAAGATCCCGCATCGAGTACGGGATGACATAGCAAAAGGAAGCAAAATTTATTTTCACTCTGGTTATCGGTAGAGGGTTACATCCACACGTCGGTTGAGGGCGGCACCCTCTTTCGTTGCTTCGGTATAGAGAGGGTCTCTGTTCATACGGTTCTCGTTGTAGATGCGGGTAAGCGGTACATCGTGTGAAGTGAGGTAGTCATGTACCTTTTTGATACGGTAGTTGACTGCATTGGCAAGCTCTGCTTCTGTTGTGTTGCGCTTGTCGATGTTGTGCCAGAACTGTGCCCAGCCGTCAAGTTTTACCGTGTGGCTGAGATCGGCATATCCGGAAGAGTGGCCTATGACACTGACGTAGTAGTTACCGCCTCTCTCTTTTGCAAGCGAAAGCAGTTCTTTGAGCTTCGCTTCGGACTCCTCCGTCAACATACCCTCATCAAAATAGAGTGATGCATGGTAGACACTTTTCATATTGCGCAGTTTACTCGCACTCATACGGTTTGGAATACCTGTCTCCACATGCCATTTTACCACACCCGACTGATAGAAGTAGGTATCGGTATAGAGGTCGCTGGCCATTGTCATCGTCGCACCTGTCAGTGCAATGAGTGCTATTTTTCTGATCATCCCCTACCCCTTAAAACTTGATTTTTCTGGCGCATCCGTTTGGATAGACACCGTTCTTTTTTCTGGATGCTTCACAGGCATCCTTGTTGCTGACGACACCATCTTTGTCACTGTCATGTGTGTAAGGCAGTTTGTCATGTGCCGGGCGTACACCTTTGGTGTAGACACCCACCTTTTTATAGTACTCCTGTACATTCCCCATAATGGAAGCCATGGTCAGTCCCATCGCATCCAAAATACGGTATTTTGCAAGCAGCAGGCTGTATTTTGCATCGACCAGCTCATCCTTCGCACGCTTGAGGTCATTCTCCGCCGCAAGGAGGTCAAGCAGAGAGCGTTCGCCCATATCGTATTCTTTGGTATAGAGTTTGAGCGTCTTTGCACTCTCTTTTTTATATTCGTTCAAAAACGGCATCTGCTGCTGTGCCAGCTCGTAAGCACTCCAGGAGAGATCCATGCTCTCGATAACCTGTCGCTTCAGGTCGTTGGTCACTTCAACCTCCTGCCCCAGTTTGCTCAGGCGGTTACGCTTTGTCGCTTCGTCTGCGCCGCCGTTGAAGAGGTTGTAGCTCATTACGACCATTCCCTGTACACGGTCGTCCGGCCCCTGAAACTCATTGAAGTTTTTGTTGTAGTTGCCCGAAACCTCCATATCGACCTTGGGGTAGAAGTTGCTCTTGCTCTCACGGTAGAGTGCTTCGGCACTTTTGATGTTGTAACGGCCCACAACAACGGAGGGGTTGTACTCCAGTGCGTACATTGTCGCTTTCTGCATATCTGACGGCAGTGCCAGCGAAAAGTTGACCTTTGCCATCTTCCTGGGGTCGATCATATGCCCGGTTACCCTTCTGAAGTTGAACATCGCATTGGTATATCTGTTCTTCTGTACCATCATGTTGGACTTTGCCAGTGAGAGCGAGGACTGGATCTTGCTTACTTCCGAAAGAGTTGTCAGTCCCGCTTTGTAGGCTTTTTTGACCTTTTCATAGAGCTTCTGATTGTGATCGACATTGATACGGCTGTTCTCGAGCAGCTCGCTCTGCTTGAAGAGATCGAGGTAGACTTTTATCGTCTGCAGCGTAACATCGTTCGCTTTTTCAAGATAGCTGTAGGCAGCTGCGAGGGTACGCATCTGCTGGTAATTGACCTGCTCTTTGGTACTGAAACCACTGAAGAGGTTCTGTCTTAACACCAGTGAGTTTTGAAAGACATTATAGGTCTCTCTGGCGACATCCCCCGAAATCCTGCCGGTATATTTTCTTCCTCCGGCAACCTCCAGGTCAAGCTTCGGGTAGTATCCCGCTGCCGCAATGTCAACCTCTTCTCTTGTCGCCTTGTAGTTACGCAGACGCTCTTTGACAATGGGGTTTGTCTCGAGCACTTCTGCGACCACATCCTTGAGTGTCGTAGCCTGAAGCTGCACTGCGCTCCCCAGCAGAAGCAGCGGCAAAAGCAAAAAAGTATGTCTCTTCATAGATTTCCCTTGTTGTTGTAGCAAAAATATTTGCCAATATTATATCAAGATATACCGCCAAATTCTCTTATCGCTCTGTAAAGGTGTACTCTTTGGCCTTTAGGATAGGCTTCAAAATATACTCCATGACTGTCTTTTTTCCTGTCATGATGTCGACGTTAACCGTCATACCGGGAATGATTTTTAACGGATGCGCTTTAGTGCCCAGATAGTTCTTTTTGGTTTTGATGTGGATAGTGTAGAAGGCGCGCTCTTTCTTGTCTTTTTCTGTGTCGGCACTGATATGCACCACCTCCCCCTCAAGTGAACCGTAAATGGCAAAATCGTACGCAGAGACTTTCACCACCGCTTTTTGACCGGGATAGATGAATGCGATGTCTGAGGGTTTGATCTTCACCTCCAGCCAGAGGATGTCATCAGTAGGAACGATTTCGACCAGGTCCTCTCCGGGTTTGATGACACCGCCGACAGTATTGACATAAAGCTTTTGTATGACCCCGTTAATTGGAGAACGGACGATAGTTCTGTGCACCTGGTCCGAAAGGGCGTCCGTACTCTCTTTTACCCTCAGCTTTTCTGCCGTAACCTCATTGAGTTTCTCTTTCGCTTCATTTTGAAAAGCGATCTTTGCCTCTTCGATGTTGTTTTGAATTTCACTGATGGCGGCTTTAAGACGCGGTATATCGTTTTTTGCGGTGCTCAGATCACTGCTTATCTGACTCTGCTCCCGCTGCAGCTTCATAAATGCCACCTTCGACTTGACCCCCTGCTTGACCATGGGGCGCATCATTTTCACCTCTTCGTCAATCAGCTCATTGGTTCTGGCAAGGTGTACGACCCGCTCCTTCGTCTCTGCAAGCTCCTCTTTTTTTTGCCGCTTCTTGTCCTGCAGTGCCTGGAGTTTCGCCTTGAGCTGCTGCTGCCGGCTGTGGTAGAGACTGCGTTCATTTTCGACAAGCTGGGGCATCTTCTGTTCAAGTGCTTTGGGAACCACAAAAGGTTTGCCTTCCGATTCGGCTTTGAGGCGCATCATTTTCGCTTCAAGCTCATAGAGTTTGATGTTGGTACTCTCATACTGTGCCAGCGACTTTTCATTGTCAATTTTCAGGAGCGAATCTCCCTTTTTGACACTGTCGCCAACCTTGACGTAAATCTCTTTGACAATACCGCCCTCAAGGTTCTGCACGATCTTGTTCTCTCCGCTGGGAACAACTTTACCGCTGCCTCGTGTAATTTCGTCAACCTGTGTCAATGATGCCCAGAGAATGAAGACGGCTACCGCAACCACCCAGAAGTAGAGTACCCAGCGCATCCGGCGCGGAGTATGCTCCGCTACCGCCGCACTCAGGCTGTTCATGAATTCGTAATCTTGTTCGGAGAGCTTCTTATTTGCCATCATTCTTCCCCTGCAGCGCTTTGAGCACCTCATCACGTTTGCCATCCATGTAAATCCGCCCCTCGTGCATCACGATAACCCGTTCTGTCAGTGAAAGCAGTGCCATCTTCTGTGTCACCAGCAGCACGGTTCTGCCTTTGAGAATCTCTTTGAAGTGTGTCATCAGCTGCATCTCGCTGAGCTGGTCAAGCGCATTTGTAGGCTCGTCAAAGAGCATTACCGGCGCATCGGAGATCAATGCCCTGGCGATGCCGATACTCTGGCGCTGACCGCCAGAGAGCCCCTGTCCACGCTCGCCTATTGGCATATTGTAGCCGGCGGGGTGGCGCTTGATGAACTCCTCCACACCACTCAGATGGGCTGCCTCGATCAGCTTTTCGTCACTGATGTTGGGTGCACGGCAGAGGATGTTCTCCTTGACAGTACCGCGAAAGAGCGCGATATCCTGACTGACATAGCCGATGTGTTTTCGCAGTCTTGCAGGGTCTATCTGGGCGATATCCACATCGTCGATGAGGATGGAGCCCTCATCGGGTTCGTAAAGTTTCAAAATAAGCTTCTCGATGGTACTCTTTCCGGACCCAATCCGCCCGATGATGCCTACTTTTTCTCCCGGTTCGATGACAAAGGAGACATCTTTGAGTGCCGGTACTTCGCTTTCGGGGTAGCTGAAAGTGACATTGCGAAACTCTATCTTGCCTCTGAAACCCTCACGCTCGATGAAGTGCTGGTCTGACAGCCGCTCCATAGGCTGCTGCGTGATGGTATTGATGACATCGTAGGCGGACTTGGCATCACTGTAGTTGGTAAGCAGCGCGGCCACCTGCCCCATAGGCGCCACCGCACGCGATGCCAGAATGACAACACCGATGAGTCCCCCCATCGTGAGCTCAAGGTCTTTGATCATATAGACACCGGCAAAGACGATAAGCACCGTATTGAGCTGTACGAGCAGTCCCGTCACCGTAGGCACCGAAGCGGAGAGCATCTTCGAACGCAGACTCTTCTGGGCGATATCGCCGACACTCTCTTCCCATTCCCACTGCAGCTTGCCGCTCATCCCCTGTGTTTTGATCGTTTCGATGTTATGCAGTGCTTCGATGAGAATGCCGTTCTTACGCGCAGCCGCTTCGTGCGTGCTTTCAATACTCTGTTTGAGCGGCTCCTTGATAAACCAGGCATAGGAGAGAATCAGTATCATCATCACGATGGGAATAAGCACCAGCATACCGCCAATGTAATAGATGACCAGCAGAAAGATGACTGCAAAAGGCAGATCGATCAGCAGCGCCATCGTCGAGTTGGTTAGAAACGAGCGGATGGCATCGAAATCTTTGATGTTGCTGGCAAAGGAGCCTACCGATCGGGGGTGGTGTGCCATCTTGAGGTCCAGCACCTTTTCGAAGATGATCGATGACATAATCACATCGCTCTTTTTTGCCGCGATCTCGAGCATTTTGGTACGGAAATACTTCAAAAAGGCATCGAGAATGTAGACGATGATCACCCCGGCGGCAAAGACCATCAGCGTCTCTGTGGCGTTGTTTGGGATGACACGGTCGTAAACGTTCATCGTAAAGAGTGGAGAGGCCAGTACGAAGAGGTTGACCAGCAGTGAGGCGAGAATAACATCTTTGTAGATGGGCCAGGAGAGTTTGAGCGTATCCCAGAACCAGTGCTTTTTATGCTGTTTGTGTACGAAACTGGTTGCCTCTTCCTCTTTGAGCTCCTGCTTGAGCAAAAAGGCGTACCCCAGATACTCCTCATCGAGTTTTTCCACCTCTACCCACGCTTCGATAGGTTCATCGGAAGGATAGATGACTTTGACCTTGCTTCTGTCTTCGTTGAACGCTTCGAGAATACATGCCTGGTCGTGTGCCAGAAGCAGAATCATCGGAAGATGCAGCTCGAGAACATGTGCAAGGTCGCGCTTGACAAGCGTCGATTTGAAACCGGCACGTTTGGCGACACGCGAGAAGAGCATCTGCGCCTGCGAAAAGGAGAGCAGATCCGGTGTACCTATCTCTGTGGGTTTAGGCAACCCTGCCGTCAATGCTTCCGGGGAGATCGCCTTGGCGTAGCGGCTTGCAAAGATCTGCAGTGTCTGCAGCAGTATATCCGAACGCATAGTCTGTGACCTGTTCATAAAATTGCTCTTTCCTTTACTGTCCTGCTTGTTTTAGAGCACTTAGTATAACATAGAAAGATTACCGACACGAATACTTGACATGGACGCTGCAAGTTGATATGATAAGCGTACCAAAACAGACCAATCAAAAGGATGACAGAATGTGTATATTCTGCAAAATCGTCAATGGGGAGATCCCCAACAATACCGTGCATGAAAACGATGAATTCCTCGCGTTTCACGACCTCTACCCCAAAGCGCCCATCCATGTGCTCATCATTCCCAAAAAACATGTAGAGAACTTTCAGAGTGTCGATGGTGAAACGATGGCGAAGATGACCCCGTTCATTCAGGAGGTCGCACAGAAGCTGGGTGTCGACCAGACCGGATACCGCCTCATCACCAACAACGGCGAAGACGGCGGACAGGAGATTTTGCACCTGCACTTCCATCTGCTCGGAGGCGGCAAACTGGTCTGGAACCACCAGCACGAAGATCCGCATAAAAACCTCTAAACTGTAACTTCCGGCAAGTGCCGGGCGTTACACGTCAGAGACTACGCATCGAGTGCTGCAAGTTTCTCCTCATACTCGGCGGTGATCTCTTCCTCTTTTTCCGTTGCCTCTTCCAGCGTTTCAAACAGCTGTTCCACCTCTTCATGCAGTTTGCCGAGTGTCGCAGAATACTCTATCATCGCACTGTTGTCCCCCGCAGCGGACGCTTCTGCCAACTTTGTTTCCAAATCGCCAATCTCCTCTTCAAGCGTTTCGATGCTCTTTTCGCACGAAGCGACCCTTTTTGTATGGGACTGGCGCAGTGCGTTACGCTCGGAAATCAGCTCTTTGCGCAGACGTTTACGCTCTTTGTAGTCGAGCTTGGGCTTCTTCTTTTTGGGTTTACTGCCCTCTTCCTCTTCCCAGCCGATCTTCTCGAGAAACTCGTTATAGGTACCCTCAAAATACTCCGCTCCGCCCTTGTGGAAAATGATCAGCGCATCGGCCAGACGCCGCAGCAGCATCTCCGAGTGGGTGACCATGATGAGGGAGCCTTCGAACTGCTCGATGGCGTCTGCGAGTGCATCGATCGACTGCATGTCAAGGTGGTTGGTAGGTTCATCGAGGAAGAGCAGGTTTGCAGGTGTGGCGATAATCTTGCCAAGCATCACCCGGCTGCGCTCGCCTCCTGAGAGCACCTCTATCTTTTTGTCGGCCAACTCTCCTGGGAACATCATTCCTCCGGCGATGCTGCGCGCCTGGGGGATACCTACCTCCTTGCTCATCGAAGCGATCTCTTCGATGATGGTCGTAGCGGTATTGAGCCGCTCGATGTTCGTCTGTCCGAAGTGCGCGAATTTGGTCGAGGGGTGAAAGGAGAGCGTACCCTGCTGAAGCGGAAGTTCACCCGCAATATAGTTGAGCAGTGTCGACTTACCCTTGCCGTTCTTTCCGATGATCGCAATCCTCTTGCCTTTTTCAAGCGTGAAGTTCAGCTTCTCAAAAAGGGGCTGCTGCGGATCGTACCCGAAACCAAGCTCCTCGGCTCGCAACACCACTTTAGCAGGTGTATCGGCATAGTTGAATGAAAAGGAGAGATCGGTTTCGTTTTCCAACTCTCCAAGCTCTTCCATCTTATCTAGTTCTTTCTGTTTCGACTGTGCCATCGCCGCTGTCGATGCCCGGGCCTTGTTGCGTGCCACGAACTCCTCAAGCTCCTTTCGCTTCTTCTCCTGATTGGCTTTCGTCTTCTCGTAGGTCTCATCCTCCATCGCAAGTGTGGCATAGTACTTGTGCGTATTGCCGCTTGTGATACGAAGTCCCTTGCGCTGCACTCCCATCGTGTGGGTAGAGACAGCATCCATAAAGGTTCTGTCGTGAGTAATGAGGATCACTTCCCCGTCAAATTCGCGGATGAAACGCTCCAGCCAATGCAGAGAGGGTAGGTCAAGATAGTTGGTAGGTTCATCCAGCAGCAGCATGTTCGGCTCGGTCGCCAGCAGTTTGACAAGGTTGATGCGTATCTGATAGCCGCCCGAAAAGCTCAGAGGGTCTTTGTCAAGATCCTCTTCACTGAAGCCAAGCCCAAAGAGGAGCTTCTCTATCTTGTAGAAGTTCCACTGTTCATCTTCGGGCAGTACCAGCGCACACTCTTCGCGTACGCTCTTTTCGGTGAAGACGAGGTGCTGTTTGAGTGCACCAATACGGTAGTTTTTTGGGATGGCGATCTCGCCGCTGTCATGGCTCTCTTCGCCAAGAATCATCTTGAAAAGGGTCGATTTCCCCGCACCGTTGCGCCCGACAAAACCTATCTTCTGGTTTTTGCCTACTTTGAGATTGACATCGCGGAAAATGGTCTGTCCGCCGAAGCTTTTGGAGAGGTTGGTAAGTTGTATCATTGAGGTTTTCCGGTCTGAGATTTGACCGGATTATAGCAGAAACTCTTAAGAGCAGCACGCGCCGCCAAAACCGTCTTCGATCTCGACACCACCGCCGCTTCCCGAAGCGATCGATTCCCTGTCGGCGATCGTCTCGCCATTGTAGACTATTGTATAGCTGATCTTGACAGAATCACGGATGGAGTTGATGGTCGTACAGTAACTCTCCAACGAGGCCAGAATGTAACGCTTGGCTTTGACCGGGTCGAAAGAGCCCTCGAAATCGTAGGTGATATGCAGTGAAGCGAACTTCATCGGCACTTCCATCTGCCGCTCTATCTCGGCACTGACCTTGTAGTTGCTGACGGCATAGCCATCCTTCTCCGCCATCACCACCAGGTCGATACCCGTACAGCCGATGATTCCTGTGGCAAAATACTCAACCGGCGTGATCTCCTTGCAGTCAAGGATATAACTTGATTTTGTCGTGTTCGCCTTGAATTTCTTCTCTCCAAGGTACTCGAGTGATACGTTCATAGTTTGTCCTTCATTTTTTTCATAAGTGTACTGTGAAAATCTTAGAGTTCCCTCGTCATTGACCTCTCTCAACTTTCTGTTTAACTGCTTGCTCTATAATTGGACTATCAAATTTGACACAAAGAGAGCATACCATGTCCAGCCATACCAAAACAGACCGCCCCAAAGCACTCCGTTCTACCATCAGTTTCAAAGATGTCGTAGGACACAAAAAGGTTAAGGCAAGGCTTAGGACTATCATTAAGATCATTCAACAGCCCGAACTCTTCGAACGCTTCGACACTCCTCTGCCGAAAGGCTTGCTGCTCTATGGCCCTGCCAATGTCGGCAAAGGCATGCTTGCACGTGCATTTGCAAAAGAAGCGAATATGCCCTACTATGAAATCTCCGGTTCACTGCTCTTTGACATCGACTACATCAAGGCGGTTTACAAAGATGCTTCCAGGCACGCCCCTTCTCTTGTGATCCTTGAAGATATCGACATCAAAGGGCTGCTGCAGGGCACACTCACCAATGTCTCATTCTCTGACATCGCCAAGGTACTCGAAAAGGCGGATGAAAGGGTCTTTACCATTGCCACTTCAGAAACTCTCGAAGCGGTCGACGAAGTGCTTACCGCACCCAAAAAACTGGACTTTCTCATCGAGGTAGACAAACTCGACAAAGATGCCAGACGCTTTTTTCTCGAAAAAATTCTCAAAAAACCGCACGATCCGAAGATTGACAAAGAGCGCATTGTACGATACATCAACGGGATGAGTGCCGTCGATCTCGAACGTCTTGGACGCATGGCGGTACTTGAAGCGATAGAACAGGGAAAAAAGCGCATTACCGAAGAGATTCTCATCGAACAGATCAATATTATCAAATACGGCCACAAGATAGACAAGCAGATGGTGCGCAACCTCGAACAGGAGCTGGAGATGACCGCGTACCACGAAGCTGCACACGCTGTACTCTCCACGATTCTTCTGCCCCCATATCAAAATTGAGCAGGTGACCATCGCACCCCGAAGCAAAACACTTGGATTCGTCTCCTACAATGCCGACGAACCTATGTCCAACATTACCAAGGAGGAGCTCTTCTACGATGTCTGTGTACTGATGGCCGGGCGTATCTCCAAAATGAAAAAAGCGGGAAATGGCCAGATGGACAGCGGTGCCATCGATGATCTTTCGCAGGCATCGTTCCAGATCTATACGGCTCTCAGTACACTTGGCATGGACAGTGAACTGGGACTGATCAATCTTGAAACGATCTCCCCGATCAGCGAAAACTTTTTGAGAGAAAAACTCGAAACGCGTTTTCTGCTCTGGAGTGAAACCGCTTTCAATTACAGCAAGAAAATGGTCGATACCCACTGGGAAACCATCACAAAACTCGCCAAAAAACTGATAGAGAATGAAATCGTAGAGGCGGATACCCTTTTAAAACTTGTCGGAAAAAAGAGAGCAAAACCTAAAATACCAAAAATACTGTAACTTAACATCTCTTTTAACTATTTCATGCAATACTTAAAGGTTAAAATAAGCATAGTTTAATATTAGTATAATCTTTTGTTTATTGATCATTAACAGATTTACACTATCATTCCCCCTCGAAACAGAAGTCAACGATACTTCTCTATTCCAATCATCATAAAGGATGAACCATTATACGTAGTACTATTTCAACCAATCCTGTCCGCAATGCCGTACAGGCTCTCTTCACATCCAAACTCTGGAAACTTTTTGCACTCTTTTTTATCAGTACTGCAGCTTCTCAGGCAGCATACAGCCATCTTGCTAAAGAGGCAGGTCTCAGCCACCAGACGCTTGAGAAGATTGTACACAAGCTTGTCAAGATTGAATCGACAACCGGCCACTACCACACCAAAAACAAAAAGAGCGGTGCCTACGGCCGCTACCAGATCATGCCGAGTACGGCAAAAGCCTATGCAAAAAAGCTCGGTATCCCCTACAGCAAATGGAAGCAGCCCAAAAACCAGGACCGTATTTTTCAGGCGATTCTTGCTGACAATATCCGTGCTCTCAAAAAGCGCGGCATCAAAATCAATGCGTTTACCCTCTATGGTGCACATCAGCAGGGAGCAGGCGGCTTTAGCGCCATTATGAAAAACAGGAAGCTAACCCGTCAGCTCGAACGCAACCTGCGCCACAACCTTCCCGGGAAACTGAGAAAGACACACCGCTCAAAACTGCGAACGGTGTGGAAGAATTACTGGAAAAAGAAATTCGTGGCAATCCGCTAGCGTGACTGTGCCTGCAGCCACGCCTTTAATTGCTCAATCTGATCACGTGTACGCACCGTAGCGGTTCCGCCTTCAGACTGGCGCGCATTCATCGAGGCGCGGATGTCAAGCAGTCCCATCACCCCTTCACCGATACGCTCATCGATACTCTGCAGCTCTTCAAGGGTGAGCTCTGAAATATCCACACCCTTCTCCTCTGCCAGATTCACCACATTTCCTGTAATATGGTACGCATCCCTGAACGGCAGCCCTTGCTCTTTGACAAGATAGTCAGCCAGGTCGGTCGCACTGAGGTGCCCAACCATACACGCAGCCTCCATCGCCTCTTTGTTGACCGTCATATCGGCGATCATCTCATTGAGTACCTGCAGACTGAGCAGCGCCGTTTTGACAGAGTCAAACACCCCCTCTTTGTCCTCCTGCATATCTTTGTTGTACGCAAGCGGCAACCCTTTCATCACGGTAAGCAGTGCGACGAGATTGCCATTGACACGTCCTGTCTTGCCCCGCAGCAGTTCGGGAATGTCGGGGTTCTTCTTCTGCGGCATAATGGAGCTTCCTGTCGCGTGACGGTCGGAGAGCGTCACCCACTTGAACTCTGCCGCACTCCACAAAATAAGCTCCTCGCTCAAACGGCTCATATGCATCATCATCGTTGCGATGTTAAAGAGGATCTCCAGCGCGAAATCACGGTCGCTGACCGTATCGAGACAGTTGAGTGTCGGCGCATCGAAACCAAGCTTTTCCGAGGTCATCTGACGGTTGACAGGATGCGGTGTCCCCGCCAGTGCCGCACAGCCTATGGGAGAGTAGTTGTTACGCTCATAGGAGCTCATAAAGCGCTCGTAATCGCGCTTGAACATACTTGCATAGGCCATCATATGGTAGCCGAGGTTGATCGGCTGTGCGTGTTGCAAATGGGTCATCCCCGGCAGCATCGTTTCTGCATTCTCCTCTGCCACCTTCACAAGTGTCGCGATATTCTCCAAAAGCAGCTCCGCAATGGCTTTGGTGTTGTTCTGCACATAAAGCCTGAAGTCAAGAGCCACCTGGTCGTTTCGGCTACGTGCCGTATGCAGACGCTTTCCCGCATCACCGATGCGTCGCGTCAGTTCCCCTTCGATCGCCATATGGATATCTTCATCATCCCCGTCCAGACTCAGCTTGCCTGACTCGATATCGTCAAGTATTTCACGAAGCCCTCTCTCTATCTGTTCATAGTCTTCGTTGCTGATGATCCCCTGCTCTTTAAGCATATAGGCGTGGGCCAGCGATCCTGTGATGTCCTCTTTGTAAAGTACTTTGTCAAACGGCAGCGAATTGTTCAGCTCCTGAAGCAGCTTCGAACTCTCTGTCGCGATACGTGCTGAAGCGATCTTTTTTCCCATAGTTATATCCTGCATAATTAGTTAGGGTATTTTAGCGAAAAAGGGTTGAATGCAGGGAGAAGCAATGAGCAATGAGCAATGAGCAATGAGCAATGAGCAATGAGCAATGAGCAATGAGCAATGAGCAATGAGCAATGAGCAATGAGCAATGAGCAATGAGCAATGAGCAATGAGCAATGAGCGGATTTTGCATAGGTTGGATAAAGTAAACCTTAAAAGCCCGGTCATTCCTGTGAAAGCAGGAATCTTTGCGTCAATCATCCAAAGATCGTCAAGATCCCGCACGAAGTAGATTGATGATTGAGAATGGAGGATGGAGGATGGAGGATGGAAGATTGCAGAGATGCAGCTTTCTAATTTCTAATTTCTAATTTCTAATTTTGACACAGTAAACGTAAAAGTGATAAGAGATTGAAAGAATTCTTATATCGTTAAGAGTTTAGATTAGATTTGAATGAAGTAATTAAGAAAAAAACTCAAAGTGGCAGCGACCTACATTCCCACCAGCGTAGCCGGCAGTATTATCGGCGATGAGAGGCTTGACTTCCAGGTTCGGAATGGAGCTGGGTATGACCCTCTCTCTAGACCCACCACT
>JALTVI010000066.1 GCA_027049035.1 Sulfurovum sp.
ATGACAAATAAGTCTTTTATCACTCTCTGTCTATTGTGCTTTCTTAGTCTATCACTTTCTTCGTGAAGACTCTTCCGGTCACTTTTGGATTATACGATGACGGGCTGAAGTCTTTGTCATCCCGCACCTGATGCGGGATCTTGACGTAGATTGGCTGATTGATGCCAAGATTCCTACTTTCGCAGGCATGACCAATAGAGGTCTTATCCCAAAAGATATGCGAACTTCCGTACCCAGTCGCTCCAGGCTGCACTGCCTTCGACATCGATGCCGTTTTGCTGCAGATCCTTGACAAGCATAATAGCAAACTCTCCGGGAAGCTGCTGTGAGAAGTCCAGCACGTTCTCTATGGCATCATCTCCAGGATTCTCCCGTAGTGCGTTGACAAGCCCTACAGCCAGCGCCATGAGTACGCGTGGATCCTCTTCGTCAATTTCGGTCATACTGCCTTCAAGTATGTCAGAGAGGTCGGGAAGCTGCTGCATCACTTTGACGAAACTGCTGTAGCCCACAGCTGCTTCACGCCCTACTGCACCGCTGATACTATCTAATATTAAATCACTCTCAATGCCCGATTTGACGATGCTGTCGACATACTCCCAGCTTCGCGGCGTGGCAAATGCCTTTTCGTTGGAGGTGGGGTCGAAAGTAAAGAGCATCGACTTGTCATAGGCAAGATATCCGATGATACTGTGGTCTATGCCGCTGCGATACGCCCACGCTTTCCAGTCATCGAAGTTGACCTCCATCTCGAAATGGACAAAACGGTTCGCAAGCGGCGGCGGCATCTTGTAGACAACACCCCGGTCGTTCTCCCGGTTACCCGCTGCAACGATGCTCCACCCCTTGGGAAGTTCATACTCCCCTACTTTACGGTCGAGGATGAGCTGATAGGCAGATGCCTGTACCGCCGGGGGTGCCGTGTTGATCTCATCGAGAAAGAGAATGCCTTTAGAACCCGGGTCACCGGGAAGAAAACTCGGTTTTGCCCAAACCCCCTCTTTGGTTTCGGCATTGAAAAAGGGAATGCCCTTCAGGTCGGTCGGGTCAAGCAGGGAAAGGCGCAGGTCAAGAAAATAAAGCCCCTTCGTTTCGGCTATCTGCTTGACAATGGAGGATTTCCCAATACCCGGAGCACCCCACACAAAGACCGGCAGTTTACGGTCAATAAGCTTGTCTATGACTTTTGTGATATCACTTGCTTTCATTTTTATACCTTTTTTTGGTGCGTGGTTACACATCCTGCATTGTTATCATACTATGTCATTCCTGCGAACGCAGGAATCTTGACGCAAGTCGGCCAACCCACGTCAAGATCCTGGATCAAGTCCGGGATGACAAACGTTCCTCCCTGCTACCTATCACCTACTCCCTAACTCAGACGTTCATCATCGCCTTGCTCTGCTTCAGCACCGCCTCGTAGGACTTGACAAGCTGCTCGTTCTGCGCCAGTTCGGTCTGCAGACGCGTGTCTATCTTGAGGATATCAAGCAGCTCCGGCGGCAGAGAAGCATTGGTGGCAAGCCCGCGGTTGATCTCGAAGCTGTCGCGCTCGAAGAGTGCACGCAGTTTCTCTTCGGGCAGAGCGGGGTTGTGTGCCAGTGCGGCAAGCATCTGGGTATCATCTCCCGCGCTCTCGTAAAGACGTTCAAGAATGGATTGTGGCGTGGCCGGGTTTTTGGCAAGTGCCAGGTGTACCTCCCTGCCGCCCTTTTCATAAAGTTCTGAAAGCACATCGCCTGGTACCGTTCTGTTTCCCGCAAGCATCTGCCACAATATTTCATTCTCCATAACGGCAAGGGCTTCGATGACACCTGCTTCAAGAATCTCGTTCGCACCGATCAGGGCAAAACGCTCTGCATCGCTAACCGCCTTGCGTACTTTCTCAAAGCGTGTCGCATCGATGGGCTGATGCAGCAGCAGAAGCGACACCGCTTCATCGCCCCGCTCCAGCAGGGCATCGAAGATTGCATCGTCAATGGCACTGTTGGCAGCAAGCGCCTTGTCGACAGCTTCGTCATTTTGTGAAAGCAGGTGTTTCTGCACTTCGTTGCCAATGGCACTGTTGCCGGCAAGGGCACGTAAAACGCCAATCTTGCGTGTCGCAAGGAGTTTGCGTACCGTCTCTTCATCGATGTGCGGGTTTCTGGCTATCGTCTCCTGCAGGGTTGTCTTCTCTCTTCCGCGTACGAGAAACTCGAAATTGGGAAAGTTCAGCAGCGCTTTGAGCAGTTCCGGGTCTGTCGCTTCGGTTGCAAGACGGCGCAGTGTGAGATAACTGTAGATCAGGTCCTCTTCGTTGGGTTTGATGTCGATATAGCGGCGCAGCGTATACATGATGACATCTCTGTCCTGACGGTTGTCCTCTTCCTCGCTGCTGAAAGTATAGAGCTTCAGCAGACGTACGAAGAGCGCGTCGCTGAGGTGTTCGTTTCCAAGCAGCCGTACCACACGCTCCTGGTCGTTGCCAAGTTTGATCGCCATCAACAGCGCATCGTCGTCTATCTCTTCAGAGAGGAGCTGTTCGAATTCACTGAGTTTGTAGATGGGCATATTCCGCTCATAGGCTTCGTTGGAGATATCTTCTTCGACCGGATTGAGGCGGTGGTTTTCGACTACCCCCACAACACCCTCTTCAAGGTACTTTACCGGAGTCACCTTGAAACGCTTCAGAAAGCGTTCTATCTCTTTTTGGGTAAATATCTGCTCTTTTCCAACCAGCAGCAGCTTTTTGCCTGCAGAGGTCTCAAGCAGTGATTTGAGTGTCGGTTTTTCGTTCATCATAAGGTGAGTATAGCACAGGGGATTTTAAATAGGAGTTAAAAACTCCTATTAATTAAAGGCTTTCCCTACAACACAGTTTCTCCCGAAAGATTTTGCCTCATAGAGCGCTTCATCAGCTCGCTGCAAGACCTCTTCAAAGCTCTCCGATTCAGGGTGGTAACTGCTCACACCGCAGCTGCATGTAAGCTTTACATTCTCCGAACCCATCGATGTTGCTGCAATCGTTTCACAAAGTTTCTTTCCAATATCTACAGCCTGTTCAAGTGTTGTGTCAATAAGGGTCACGGCAAACTCTTCTCCACCCACACGTCCTTCAATATCTGTTATCCGAAGATTCTCTTTGATAATTTCCGCACTCTCTTTAAGTACACTGTCACCCATGGCATGACCATAGGTATCGTTCACTTGCTTGAAATAGTCGATATCGAGGATCATCACGGCATAACCGCAGTCACGGTTACGTGCATTGGTATCGATGACACGGCTCTTTCCAAAGAAGGCACGGCGGTTATTCAGCCCTGTCAGCGTATCGATGTAGGAGAGGCTCATAGCACTGGCCTTCTCTGCTTCCAGCTCTGCTGTGCGTTTTCGTACCTGGTCTTCAAGTGTTTTGGCAAGATGGGCGAGCTTTATCTCGTTCTCTTTACGTTTTTTGTTCTCAGCCTCGAGCGCCTCCTGGGCCTCTTTGCGTGCGGTAATGTCTCTTCCTACACCGATAAGTCCGCTGAAGGCACCGTTCCTGTCGTAAGATGGGACTTTAAAGACTTCATAAAAGTGAAGCTTCCCCTCCGGATCACGGGCACGCTCTTCAGATTTGCTGATGGTTCCTTTAGCAACCGCCTGCCTGTCACTCTCCATACAGGATTCGGCAAACTCTTCAGGCAGCAGCTGATCTTCTGTTTTTCCCACATAGTTGTCAGGGTCGATGCTGTAAAGGTTTAAGATAACAGGGTTTCCGTAGATCCACCGTAGATTCTCGTCTTTCATAAAAACAGGATCGGGAATGGAGTCAAGCAGATTTTTAAACTGGCCAATCAAGTGTTTCAGCTTCCGGTTCTCTTCCAAAAGCACCTCATACTCTTCTCTTTTCATGCCAAACCGCCTTTGCACTTTTTCAAAGTGTACAACGGGCGGCTTTAAAATAAGATAAATTTATTTTTTAAAGTAAGTTACCAAAAAGATCAATACTTCTCAAGCGGGTCATAGCGTACGACAGTCGCTTCGGAGAAGTTTGGTACGTCATCGTAGGTAAATACCGCGTAAAACTTCTCCTTGTCGAACGACCCGAAGTTGTCGTAGGTCCAGGTGTCCTTGCCTCCGTAGAGCTTGACGCCGTCCATGAAATGGCGCGGCGGATGGAAACTGTTGCGCACGACGTAGTAGCCTTTGAGTGCTTCGTCATCGACCTTGTCCCATGTCAGTTTGATCATCTTCTTCTCTTTGGAGATTTGTACACTTTTGACAGGCGCTACCGGATGGCGGCGCTTGGGAATGTACTTGACCACCAGTTCGGCATCGTCCGCCCACTCGGTAATGCGGTTTTTCGCTCCCAGTGCGGAGGTTGGCTTGATAACCAGCTTGAGGGTCTTACCCTCCTGATGCATCTCGTCGAGTACCTGCCTGGAGAGGGTATCGAAGTTGAAATACTGGTACTCTTTGGCATTGAGATCACTCTCTGCCACTTCGTAACCGATGTACTCGATCTTCTCACGGTTCTTGATGTCATCGTAGGTACCCACCTCGTCAAGTTCCACCAGCTCGACATAGAAGCGTACATCGGACTTCTTTTTGAACACGTTTTTGTTACGAATGCGCAGTGCACACTGGATGATCATCGTCTTGTCGTGCTCGGGAAGCTGTGAAAGGTCGAAGTTCAGGTAGCCGTAGACCTTGTTACCCTCAGCATCGAATCCGCTTTTGAGTACATTCTCCTCTACACCCTCTTTTGCAATGGTCGCCCTCTCCTGTGTCGGCAGCTTGATCTTCTCGTTCTCTATGGTGTACTTGATATCGAGCATCGGACGGTAGTGGATACCCCCACCAAATTTTCCGTAACCGATGTCAAACTGCATCATCTGGCTGTCTTCACCGTCCGGCAGGTACTTTGGCCCGTCAATGCGGAATACCGCCTGCTTGTTGGCGATCTCCTCTTCAAGCAACTGGCATTCACGCTGTGAGAACTCCCAGAAGTTCCAGATGCCCTGTGTCAGCTGGCGTGATTTGATCGCCTGCCCGATGATCCCCTTGGCTTTGGCATTTTCGATCTCGTTGAAGTCGCTGATCTCGCTGAAGCTACCGTGTTCGAGCAGACTGAGGTCCCATTGTCCGAACTTCTCTATTTTCGCACCCACACGGTTCATCGGGTAGAGATAGAAGCGTGCCGACTTGATGACGACATTGTCGGGAATGGAGCTGAGGTCGAAACTGACTACGGAGTCGCAGATACCCTTGGATTTGTTGATACCCACAAAAAGAGAGTTGTTCCCAAAGTGCGATCGGTTACTCTCCTGCGTATACTGCCCCACATACCCCGTACCGTCCTTCGTTGCAAAGAGGAAGCGGAAGAACTCATCCTCTGCCAATGCGGTACGCGCCTTGACCACCGGTGCGAATGCCGACTTGTAGCCGCTTTTTTTGCTGACGGCACGTATGGTGTAGTGGTAGTTGGTCGAACTCTCCAGATCGGTATCGGTAAAGGTGTGGTCACCCGCGATCCCTACCCTTGTACGCTCGTCACAGGCATCCTTGTCTTTGGTGCTGCGGTAGATCTCGAAGAAGATATCGTCACGCTTCTCATACTTCCACACCAGTGTTACACTTGTATCACTAACACTCTCCACTCTGAACTCATCGACACGGCGCGGGGCATACTCGGAGAAATTGACCACTTCTGAGAAGGTACGGATGAGTGCGGGGATGTTCTCGTGCACACTGCTGCTCATACTTTTCATGTAGTCGGGGATGTTCTTGGTACCAACTTCAACCACAAGTGCCTTGATACCGCGCGAATAGTAGTACTCACGTCCGCTTCCGCTGATGAGTGCCGCGGGCGGCTTGCCGCGGTGGATACCGTAGCGCCGTCCGGTGATCTTCTCGATCTCGTCGTTCATGTTCGCAGCGATGACATTCATATCAGTACCGTCTATCTCCGCTTCGTGCTTGAACTTGTGTGCCGGGAAAAAGACATTGCCCTGTGAGTGGTAGTCCAGCGCAATCGTGATGTTCTCGTGCGCATCGACGAACTCCTTGATGGCACGTGTCTCAGCCTCCGAGAAAGGTTCTTCTCCTCCATAAACATTTGAAGCGGTATTGCTGATCTTTTTAAACCCAATGGAGAAGTTGCGGTTCAAATCGACACCGATAGTGCCGTCATGGTTCTTTCTTCGGTTCTTTCGCCAGAAAGAGAAATGTTTTCTCGAATACTCGTATCCGTCCGGGTTGAGACACGGCACCATGTAGATCGTCGACTCTCTGAGTGCCTTTTCAAGCACCGGGTTGACATCCTGATTTACGGCCACATGCTTGATGAACTCCAGTGCAAGCTCATGACCGATCCACTCACGGGCATGAATAGTACCGGTGTATAGAAGGGCCGGCTTCTCATCTGCTTTTTCGACCTCTTTGGAGATCTTGGCCAGGACAATATCGCGTCCCTCGTACGTCGTACCGATTTTGATGACTTCGATCAGATCAGGGTACTCTTTTTCCATTCTGTGCAGAAAATCAAGACTCTCCTGATAAGACATATACTGGTTCTTCATCGTTGGCAGCCTTTATGATAGTAGTTTGGAATAAAAAAGGGTTCTTTCTCTGCACCCGGAAGCTGGGTTGCAGAAGAAAAAATCGGCGAAGTGTACACCTTTAGAGCTTATCTTTGAATGATTTCCACTCTTTGAGCAGTTTTTTCATGAATTTATCTTTAAACCAGGAGAGTTCCTCTCCGATCTTTTCGGGTGCTGTCTCAAGGGCATGCACCAGTTCGGTTGTGTCGAACTTCTTCATGATCTTCTCCGCTTTCTTCTCACCAATACCGTCGACGGAAGTAAGCAGTTTTTTCACCTTTTTCTCGGAGAGCTCGATGATGTTCTCCTGTGCTTCGCTATGCGCACCCTCATCGTCATCGTCATACTTGGGGTTCTTCTTCGCACTCACCTTCTCAATAGTTTTGCCGTAGTTGTCCTGGAAATTCCACTTTTCACTCGGCCACTCCTCTTTGGTGCGGGTATAGGTGTTGAGCATCGGGTAGAGGCTGTCGAGCTCATGCAGGTACATTTCACCCTCCGCCGTCTCTTTGGTCTTCTTGTCGAGGAAGAAGGCTCCGTCATAGCTTGGTGTATAGCGGCCAAAGGTAATGTAGCGCAGGGTACGCAGTACACTTGAGTCCATCTTGCCAAGCTCTTCCCAGTTGTAAAGCGGAATATTCGGCAGCGGGAAACGGCCATTGGAGAATTTCCACATCAGATACTGCCCGATCCAGTCACGGATATACGGGAAGGCGGCAAAGGCTGTCGCACACTCCAGAATGCGGTACTTGCCATCCTCACCAACAGCCACGTCACACGCCCAGTACTCGGCGTTGGCTGCTTTGGAGACCTTAACAGCAAGGTCGAGCAGTTCTTTTGGCACGTCCATGTAGTCCATGCTTCCGCCCTGGCTTGTGTTGGTCAGCCACTCACCCTTCGGCGGGCGTCTCCAGAAGGCACACACCGGCTTGTGACCGATGAGCATCACGCGCACATCCGCTTCCATGGGTACGAAGTCCTGCATATAGATAGGGTGGTACTTTTTCTTCTCAAGCAGTTCTTTCGCCTCTTTGGCAGAGTCCACCTTGTGGACAAAATAGCCGCCGTAGTTTGACGGACCGTAACTCTTCTTGATGATCTTGGGGTACTTCGTCTCCTCGATGAATTTCATCCCCTTTTCTCTGTCGTAGAAGATGTAGGTCTTTGGTACGGGGATGTCATACTTCCAGGCAAAACGGGTTACGTTCTCTTTGGATTTGTTGGCAAACTGTGTATCGAGTGACGGGATGAACTGCACATGCGGCAGCTCTCTTGCGATTTCACGGAAGGTTTCGTACGCCGTTGCAGGAATGTTGCCGATGAGCACATCAATCTTCTTGCGCTTTACTTCTCTGATAAAACGGTCTTTGTCGTTCTTCCAGTGGTACACCACTGTTTCAATTTTGTCAGGCCAGCCCCTGAAGTTGCTCTTGTCAAAAAATCTCAGTACGTGATCGAGGTAGAGCAGTCCGAGTTTTGGTAGTTTTTGCTGTTTATTCTTTTTGGCCATATAATACTCCTTATTTGTATTTTAGTTATGCTAAGAGAGGTTTCACTCGATGGCGACAAAGGTGCACTCAACCCGTAGGGCGGCTCCGCCGTTTGCACCTGCCAGAGCTATCGAGTGAAACCTCCGATATCTCAGAAAATGCTATTTTTTCTTCTTTTTCTTTGTCTTGCGGTCGATCAGATCGACGATCAGGTCAATCTTTAGATCGTTGAAGTCAAGCCCCATCTTCTCCTGCTCCGGTGTAGCGAAAGCCGGGATACCGTTGACTTCAAGCACTACGTACTCCTCACGCTCGAGGTCGTAGATGATATCCACACCCGCAATATCCGTACCGCACACCTTGGCTGCCTTGATCGCAAGCTCAACCACTTCATCGTTTGGCTCACGTTTAAAGACAGAGCCGCCGCTGGTGACGTTGGTACGCCAGTCGCTTTTGCTCGCTTTCCTGCCGTAGCATCCGACAAACTTTCCGTCTACAATGTCGACACGGAAATCGGTATTGTCATATTTGACGAACTTTTCAACATAGAAAAAGCGCAGGTCGGTCTGGTTGAGGAAGGGAAGCAGCATATTGAGCGTCTCTTCATTCTCGATCTTTGTAAGCCCTACCCCGCCCCAGCCGTCAGTCGGTTTGTAGACCATCTTCTTCCACTTTTTCATAATGCGCTCAAGATGCTCTGTATCATCCCGGTGACAGAGCTGAAACTCCGGTGTGGCAATACCGTGCTGCTGCAGCAGGTATGCGGTTTGAAACTTGTCTTCTGTCAGCGCGAAGGCTTCGTAGGAGTTAACCGTCGGAATGACGCGGGCAAGTGCCTGGTACAAAAAGACCTGGTACTGTGTCTGCTCTCCGGCGTTATAGGAGAAGAAGAGATCAAGCTTGTCGACCTTTCGTTTGCCGTGGTATATGTGCCCTTTCTTGGCTACGGCATGGCGCAGATTGATATCTGTCACCGTCTCAATGCCGCGCTCTTTGAGCCTTTTGACCATCTTCTCCTCGATCTTGTCACCACCACCGTTCTTGTACATCCACATCCCGATCTTTCTACCCATTCGACCATCCTTGCAATACTCTGTTCTTTAATCTCTTATTTTACTATATTTTATTAAAATATCTTCAGTGAATCATAACAAAAGTATTACATTTTCAAAAGAAGGCAGCAGCAGTATGGACTTTCACGAACTAAAAAAGATCATCGAGATCAATTCATGGACAAAAAACAAAGAAGGGGTCGATGAAAACGGCGAAATTTTTGCCTATTGGCTAGAGGAGCTTGGCTATACGCTTACACGCTACCCAAGAGAGGAGGTAGGCGACCATCTGCACCTTACTTCTCCCCGAAAAGAGGGAAAGAAACTGCTGCTGCTTGGGCATCTCGATACGGTTTTTCCTCCGGGTACCTTTGAACAGTTCAAAGAGGACGATGCGTGGATCTACGGTCCCGGCGTATGCGATATGAAAGGGGGCAACTACGTGGCTCTCCAGGCGCTTCGTAATGTCCACAAAACATTTGGAGCCATCCACAACATCGACTTCCTGCTTGTCAGTGACGAAGAAACCGGCAGCGATGACAGCAAGCACCTCTCGGCAAAACTGGCAAAAGAGTATGACTACTGCATGGTTTTCGAAGCGGCGGGGGTACACGATGAAGTGGTCATTGGGCGCAAAGGGGTAGGCACCTTCTTCATCGACATCGAAGGCATCGCCGCGCATGCGGGCAACCACTATGACAAGGGGGCCGATGCCAACCTCGAAGCGGCACTCAAACTGCAAAGACTCGTCGCACTGACAGACCTTGAAAAGCAGACCACCGTCAATGTCGGTAAAATAGAGGGAGGCATCGGTGCCAACACCATCTCGCCCAAAGCGAAACTCACTTTCGAACTGCGCTACACCACGACCGACGAACGTGACAGGGTTCTTGAAGCCATCGATGAGATCGTCAACACCTCTTATGTTGACGGAACAGAGTCCAAACTCTCCGGCGGCATCCAGCGTGACGTGATGCAGCCCACCCCAGAGCAGGTAGCCTTTGTAAAAAAGATAGAAACCCTATGCAGTGTCACCCTCCCCACCGAAAAGCGCGGCGGCGTGAGCGATGCCAACATCATTGCCTCACAGGGCGTCCCTACTCTGGATGGCTGGGGACCCTACGGTGACGGTGATCATACCATCCATGAGAGAGCAAGCAAAAAAAGCTTTGAAGAGCGTATTGCGCTGGTAACACAGATTTTCGAACATTTTCTCCAAGGAGAGATTTAACTCTCCACATCCGCAAGCGTCAGGGCAAAGAGTACATTGACACGGTGTGCGGCAAGTACCTTCTGTGCCTCCTGCAGCGTCGTGCCTGTGGTGACGATGTCATCGACCAAAATGGCATCGATCCCCTCTTCCCCCGTATAGACGAAGTATCTCGGATTCTTCAGACGAAACTGCAGACTCTTTCCCGAATAGTTCACGCGGTTTCTGGCACGCAGTACTCCGTGCAGGGGAATACACTCAGGTGCTTTAGCCGCCCGTGTCAGCTGCGCCACATGTGAATAACCGCTTTTAACATTCTCATCGATGCCGATAACATAGACCCTTCCCGCATCGTTCTCGGCAAACTCACGCATGAAAGGTGTAAATACCATCTTCCCAAGTGTACGGTAGATACGCCACCCTTCCGGCTTGTGTTTGGTAAGCAGCAGCCCTTCTATGGTCTCATAACGGTAGAAACTGATGACATCTAGTGTTCCAACCTTACGGGTCTTCAGCGTAGGTACAAAGAGCGTCTCTTGGCACGCTTTGCAAACCACCGAAAAACTGAGTTTCCCGCAGCTGTAACAACGCATGAGATTCTCCTAACGATTAAAAAACCACATCAATATCGAAACCACAGCCGAGACAAGCAGCATTGACGTAATGGGAATGAATACAAATGTATTCTCACCCTTGTAGCGGATATCGCCCGGAAGATTGCCAAACCAGTCAAGCAGTCCATATTTATACGCAACACCTGCAACGATGAGTCCGATGCCAAGATAAATCAATACATTTCCATTCATCTTTCACCCTTACGGTGCGTGATTATGCACCCTACAAAAAAAGAAGCTTTCCACAGGAAAGTACACCAAAATTCCTCATTCCTCATTCCTAATTCCTAATTCCTAATTTTTCAACCGCTTCCACCGCTCCCATCTCCAGCCCAATCTCCGCCCCCTGTGCTTCACGCGGATTGATGCGGATGAGCGGTACCCCGAAGTGGCGTGCCACATCTTCGCTTGTCATACGCACCGTCGGCACTGCCGTACCGGCACCAAGTTCGATGACGGCAAGTCTGGCACCTTCTTCTTCAAGCATCGCCAGCCAGTTCTGGAATCTTCGGCTCTGTGCATCGGTACGGCTGCTCTCCCAACTCCAGTCACCGAACATCAAAATGTTCGGACGCACCAAAGCACCACACTCACGACATCGTGGCAGCGGCTCCTGTGCCCTGAAATTGTCGTCTATAGTTATGTCGACACCTTCCGCCGGCCATATTTTCCCTCGACAGTTCTGTGTACACTGCAGGTGGTGGATAGAGCCGTGACACTCTATAATGCGTGCCTCATCAAACCCTGCTTTCTGGAACTGTCCGTCAACATTTGACGTAAAGACAAAATATTTATATTTTTTAGTATCACCCAGATTTCTTAGTACTTCAAATCCCCTGTGCGGTACGGTATCACGATAAAGATGGAGTCTGTGTCCGTAAAAGGCCCACGCGAGAGCAGGATCTTTTTCGAACCACTGCGGATTGGCCATCTCTTCAAATCGAAGCCCAAGCGCTTTTGCTTTGGGGTACGCACGCCAGAATCCTTCTACCCCGCGAAAGTCCGGCAATCCGCTGTCAACACCCATGCCCGCACCGGCAGTAATAAGCAGTGCATCGGCTTGGGCTATAAGCTCTTTGGCTTTTTGAATCTTCTCTTGCATTATTAATATACCTCTTTTCTGTGCGCTATACAGATCACAGTAATGAGCAGTATATCGTTCTCTCTCAAATAGACGATCCTATAGTTGCCTGCTCTCTTTCTGAACTTGCCTTTGTGTTTGCCCTTTAGGGGTTTGTCGTTGGCAAAAATTCCCTTTTCAAGATCTTTTATTTTGTTGAAGATAAGCTGTTGATTCTCTTTATCGATCCGAGATAGCTCTTTGAGCGCATATTTTGGTACGATCACTCTATACATCAGTCTAATCCAAGCTGTTTTGCTACCTCATCAAGGGAATAGACTTCCACATTTCCTTTTTTGACCTCATCGATCCTTTGATCGGACACCATTTCATCAAGCGTGTCGAAATATGCACTGATCGCTTTTTCAATCAGATAGGTCCTTGTCCTGTCCAGCTCCTGTGCGTAGTTGTCCAGGTCTGACAGCAGCGATTCGTCGATGCGTATATTGATGGGCTTTTTCATTGTACCTCTTTGTAGGTTGTTGTAGATACATTATACTACAAAAAGGTCAATCATCCAAGTAACATAGCCTAACCCAAAAACCGTTATACTTACAAAAAAGAGAGAAACAAGAACGATGCTTCCGCAAAAAGACGGCAGAAAACGCCAAAATATAAAATACGGTCTCGATGTCGCCGTTGTACTCAAAGAGGATCAGGGTACCGGCAGGCTCACCTACGGCAAAGTACAGAAAATTCTCACCAATTCACCGACCCATCCCCACGGTATCAAAGTGCGTCTGAACACCGGAGAGGTGGGACGCGTCAAAGAGATACTGTGAGACTCTTCATCGACGGGGATGCCTTCCCCAACCTGCTCAAACCCATAGTTCTTCGCAGTATTCAGCGGTTACAGATACCTACAACGGTCATAGCGAACAAAAGAGTTTCTATCGGTAACGCCAAGGAGATCGAGTATGTCATTGTCGACCAGGGGGCAGATGAGGCTGATCACAATATCGTTGAACGCTGCCAAAGCGGCGACCTTATCATCACTGCAGATATTCCGCTTGCTGACAGGGTCATTGCAAAAAGGGCACATGCCATTGACCACAGAGGAGAGCTCTACTCAACGGAGAACATTAAACAGTACCTTGCCATACGCAACCTGATGGAGAGCATCAGAGAGAGCGGGGAGATGACCAAAGGGCCAAAGGCATTCGGAAGCAAAGATGCCCATGCTTTCGCCAACCAGTTCAATGCCTTTCTGGCAAAACACGAAAGCTTCCGCTAATTAGCGAAAGAGCTTCCACTCATACCCGTAAACATCCGGACGCATCTCAAGCTTGCCGTCCTCCCCTATCCAGGCAGTATGGTACTCTATAAAGACAGGAATCTGCTCATCGAGCGTAATCCAGCGTGTCTTGCCGGGACGGTATTCATACCCAAGTTCATGCAGCAGGTCCATCGGCCGCTCCAGACGGATACAACCGTGGGAATAGGCTCTGCGGGAACGCTTGAAGAGCGATTTTGCCGGCGTATCATGCATATAGACATTGAACTTGTTTGGAAAGAGAAATTTTACCAACCCCAAAGCGTTGCGCCGGCCTGCAGGCTGGTAGAGCTTGCCGTCACTGCCGTAGCGAAGCCCAAGCCTTCTAAGCTGCTCCGGAGACTTATGTGCATACTCTTTGGCATAGATTGACGGCGGTACGTTCCATGTGGGATTCTCGACAATAAACTTCATGTTACGGTTGAAAACCGGGGTCCGCATTTTCGGTTTTCCCACAACTGTATTCATATCGAGTACCGGGTAACCGTCACGGTAAAAGTACATATGGTACTCCGGAATGTTTACCATTACGTATGTTCCCGGTTTTTGCTGTGTAACACGCTCTATTGTCAGGTTCTTTTTGATCTTCCTGATGATCGTATGGATGGGGGTCTTGAGTGCACGCTTTGTCTGCGGCCCAATCTCACCGTCCACGGCAAGACCGTTTCTGCGCTGAAACTCCAAAAGCGCCTCTTCAAAGGCGTAGTCACGCTCGGGGGTCTCATCCAGTCCCGCATCGTACAGCAGATTAAAAATACGCTTCATGCGGACGGTATCTTCAGCATCATTGCCTTTGAAGTGCGGTGTCACATACTGCTTTTCTATTGTGTAAAGATAGTCAAGATATTTTCTAAGGCTTTCGTAACGCTCCGTGTGCGGCAGCTGTTCCATGGTGAACTCATAGAGTCTGCCCTCCTGTTGCGCACGGTAGATCTGTTTTGGCGAGAGATAGCGGAATGCCCGTCTGTCTCCCCTGAACATACTGAAGTTCAAATTGCCGTTGAGCAGACACGCAGCTATCTGGTAGTCGTTCTTCTTGTTGCAGACCGAGTAGCGCTGCTGGTATGCCAGCAGTCTTTCATCTACAGCGGCTGCAGAGAGAGTCAGTGATGCAAGCAGGAAGAGTGAGAGTCGTTTTTTCATAAAAGATTTCCAGTCACTGAAAACATTCGGGGGTCACAGCATGCCCCGATATTTCAAATCAGCAATAATTTCCTTGAATTATAACATAATCAAATTATGTTAGAATAGCCATAAAGATTTCTTTATAGAAGGCACTAGACGATGAAAATAAAGATACGTACCAATATACTGTTCCATTTTCTTTTTATTGTACTGATACTATCTGTCTCTTTCCTCGGCGTACAGTACTATTTCAGTGAAAAAATCGCCACAGAAGCAGTCGACAAAACTTTCCATCAAACAGCGCACACTGCAGCATTGACACTGCAACAGAAAGACCTTCTCGCAAAAGAGGTACTTTACCAGGTTGAAAGCCACCCCTCTCTCTCAAAGAAACCCTCTGGCGACGCCGCCAAAGTGATTGTCCGGCTTTTTACCCACATTCTTGAACGCTACCAAAATATGTATGCCATGTATCTCGGCTATGAAAACGGTGATTTTTTTGAAGTGGTCAATATGGCATCAAGCAAAACGATCAAAAACAGATTCCATGCACCGGATCGTACAAGATGGACCATCATCCATATTTATACCAAGCCCAACGGGAAACGTGTCCGTGAATTTGTTTTTATGGACCGGTTCCTGCAGACCATAGAGAGCAGAACGGAACCCTCTTCCTATGTTGTTACGGTACGTCCCTGGTATCAGGATGCACTTCAGGCAACGGGTGCCGTACGCAGTGACCCTTACCTTTTCAGTAATCTGGGCGAAAAAGGTATCACCTACTCCAAACGCCTCGAGGGAAGCAAAACCGTTTTAGCCCTGGACTTCACACTTGACAACCTGCAAAAAGTCCTGGAAGATCTTCCCTTTGCCAAGGAAGGTGTCATCAGCTTTTTTGGGCGCGACAGTACACTGATTGCCAGTTCTGACCCCCAGGAGACAACTGCACAACAGGCATTCAAATCTATGATCACAAACAATACCATCGACACCATACACAAAGTAACGTTTGAAGACAAAAGCTATTTTGCCATGGTTGTCCCCCTCTCTGTTGAGCTGGATAAAAACACCTATGTGGGGATTGCCATCGATTATGCTGTCATGATCGCACCTTACAGAAAACAGATCTATTATGCCTTCGGAATCGCTCTCCTTCTGATTATACTTTTCATTCCTCTCACCCTCCTTCTCACCCATTACATTATCAAGCCGGTCAAGGCGCTGATGGCAGAGAATGAACTGATTATGCAGCGAAAATTCGAAGCAGTAAAACCGATTCAAAGCAACATTGTCGAATTCATCGCACTCTCCAACTCCCAGATCGAAATGTCCAGAAGTATACAGAACTATCAGAAACAGCTGGAAACACTGCTTGACTCCTTTATCAAACTCATCGCAGACACGATTGATGCCAAATCAGCCTACACCGGCACACATTGTAAAAAGGTACCTGTTATTGCCACGATGTTGGCAGAGGCTGCCAGCAGTTCTGAAAAACCGCCGTTTGAACGTTTTTCCTTTGTCAGCGAAGAGCAGAGAAAAGCTTTTGAACGTGCTGCATGGCTGCATGACTGCGGCAAGATCACCACACCGGAATATGTTGTCGACAAAGCGACCAAACTGGAGACCATCTACAACCGTATTCATGAGATACGGACCCGTTTCGAAGTGCTTTGGCGCGACATCGAAATCGCTTATTATGAGCGTTTGATCAATGGCGAGGAGAGAGTGAAACTTCAAAGGTGGAAAGAGGAGGAGCAGAAGAGACTGCAGGAGGAGTTTTCTTTTGTTGCCCAGTGCAATATAGGTGCAGAATTTATGGAAGAGGAGAAGATTGAACGGCTCAAGAAAATCGCGGACCGCACCTGGACGCGCCACTTCGATGACCGTCTTGGTCTGGCACAGGAGGAGCTCGCCCGCTACAATACGACTGAACCGCTGCCTCTCCCCACCACAGAGAGACTGCTTGATGACAAACCGTACCACCTGATCGAACGGATCGGCTTCGACAGAGAGGCGTATGAACATGAACACTTTACCCTGCCGGTACCGCAGTACCTCTACAACCGCGGCGAACTCTACAATCTCTGCATCCAAAAAGGCACGCTGACCGAAGAGGAGCGTTTCAAAATCAACGAACACGTCATCATGACTATCAAAATGCTCGAACGTCTCCCCTTCCCAGAGAACATGAAAGCGATACCGACAGTGGCAGGTGAGCACCATGAAACGCTTGATGGAAAAGGTTATCCCCGTTCACTGACCGAAAACGACCTTTCCATCCCATCGCGCATCCTTGCCATTGCCGACATCTTTGAGGCGCTGACTGCATCGGACAGACCCTACAAAAAGAGTAAAACGCTCTCCGAAGCGCTTGCGATCATGAAAAAAATGAAAGAGGAGCGCCATATCGATGCCGATCTGTTCGACCTCTTCATCACTTCAGGAGTCTACAAAACATACGCCAAAGCCCATTTGAAGCCCGAACAGATCGATGAAGTGGATGAAGCAGCACTGTTAGCATAGGAGATGAAACGTTTAGAAAATCCAAACGCTTCAAAGAAGATTAGAATTTGTAGTTGGCGATGACACGGTACTGCTGAAAATCATCAAGCTGTACAACCGTCCCGTCTGCACCCGCGCCGGTATTGTTCTTTACCCAGATGCCTTTGAGTGCGATAGAGAGGTGTTTGTCGTAATTGTAGGCAAGTACAACGTTGAAGTCCTGCTGGTTTCCTTTGTCAAATCTGCTGTTGTGTGCATTCATGTAGGAGAGTACTGTCTTGAAGCCGCTGTGGCCGGTAAAGTCGTATGTCTGTGTATAGGCGAGCTTAAAGGAACTGGTACCCCCGATGTAGATGGAGTCAGCCTTCAGGCCCTGCCCGTGATTAGAGGTAAAAAGATCGTTGGAAGTAATCATGTTGGTATAGAGCGGCGTACCGTCCCACGGCAAGACGAGGTTGTCATGTGCACCATCATCTTTTGTGACATAGGCGTATGCCGCCATAAACGTACTCTCATTAACATGTATATCACCTTTCAAAGAGATCGATTCCGCATTGATACGCTTACCTCCGGTCGCTGAGCCTGCTTTCGCGAGATTTGTATCGGCATTGCCGACACTACGCTGCATTATCCCCTCGATAGCAAGACCAAATAGGTACCCTTCCGCTTCGCCGTGGTAGGTTGCATTGGCATAGAGTGAATTGAGAAAATCTTTTGCATAGTAATCGTACACGGAAACCGAAACGGCATCGTTATGCCACGCAGCGTCGAGATACCATACATCTCCTGTATCGTTACCCGTAATCTCATGTGTTTTGTCACCCAGCGCATGTGCGACAATGTTCATGAAGCTGTCAGATGTTCGCTGCTTGAAGTGTGTCAGGTAGCTCCCGCCCACACTCCATCCGTTCGCTTTGTCCGTGTAGGAGAGCATCGCTCCCTGAACCGCTGAAGGGAGCATACGTACCTCTTTGGCGTGAATGAGTGGTGTTTTGATAACCTGTCGCCCATAGTTCGCCATGAAGCCCTCATAGTCATACTGAAGAAGCGCTTCACCGAGTACAACAAAAGATTCCTGTGCCGCAGGACCTGAAGGGTTACCCTCAAGACGTACACCGTTATCCCTTCCGATGATGGACGCATCTACCGGATCGTCAAGCAGAAAACCGTTACTGGTCATAAAGGTCGCTTTGGCTTTGAAGCCCATCAGTGATGCCGTCTCGAATCCAAGCTGTCCGCCGATGGCATTGGCATTTGCCGATGTATCCTTATGGGGGTTGCCATTCTGTTTGTCTGTCTGAATATAGTAGTACTTGATATTTCCGTATGCCTTCCCCTCGGTAAACATTTCCGAAAAACTGTCAGCAGCATAGAGGCATGATGCCGCCGCCATAGAAACCAAAACTGTGCGTTTCATTTCCCGTCTCCTCCACGTGAATAATAGTATTGTGCTATTAGCCTAACGACAATACCATTAAACAAAAGGGAAAAGAAAAGAAAAGAAATAAAAAATATAAATATTCATCGGTATGTCTAAAAAAGTGTATGCACACTTCAAATGTGCATAAGAAGAATATCACCAAAACTGATAGCTTACAGTATGTTTCGAATCACCATCGCATAGTGCAGTACAAAGAGATTGAGAATGAAAATGCCCATAGAGGAGGTTTTTGAGAGAAAGCGCTCCATCGGTGTTTTGGGACGGTCCATCGTCTTGAAACTGATCACCATGTGGACAACAGTCATGACAATAATGACAGCGACGATCATCAGCTTGGTACGCAGCGAATCTATAACCTCGTTGTGCACATTCATATCGAACAGCACATCTATAAGTCCGTTGTTGACGATCATCGTAATGCCCGAGATCAGAATGAGCACAAGCGCACCCGTCTCAAAGTAACCGTAAATGGGGCCGATACGCGGATAGACCGCATCCTGGTCCTCTTTCTTTCTCAAGCTGATACCCAGCATGAACATGAAGAATGCACCGCCTATCCAGGCAATGGCGGCAATGAGGTGCAAATGTATCGCCCAGCCCATCAGTCCTCTTTCCTCTTATGATGCCCCAGTGTACAATACGCTTTGGCATTTTCCAAAGTGATGCGCTCAAGACTGTCGGGCGTAATGCGGTTGTAGCGCTCGGCATCTTTGATGAAAAAGACCTCGACACCCAGCTTCTCAAGCTTCAGAAAAGTCTTGTACCCCAGCGCTTTGACGTAGAGTGTGTCGATACCAAGGCTATTGAAGTAGTCGAAAAACTCGGCTGACTTTTCGTGCTTGTGTGAATTCTCCTGCACGATGATCTGCCCCTCGTCCAAAAAGGCGAACATCGGCGCTTTTCTAAAACGCGCTGCAATGGTTCTTCTGTCCTCTTCAAGCGGTATCAGTGTCATCAGCTGTCCAGCTTCAATACTGCCATAAAGGCTTCCTGAGGCACGTTTACCTTGCCGATGGCCTTCATACGCTTCTTACCCTCTTTTTGCTTCTCGAGCAGCTTACGCTTACGGGTAATGTCACCACCGTAACATTTGGCCGTGACGTTCTTGCCCATCGACTTGACGTTGGTTCTGGCAATAATGGTGTTACCGATACTCGCCTGGATCGCCACTTCAAAGAGCTGTCTCGGAATAAGCTCCTTAAGCTTTTCGACAAAGGCAAGGCCACGCTGACGGGCTTTGTCTCGCGGTACGATGATGGAGAGGGAGTCGACCACTTCTCCTGCGACACGGATGTCAAGCTTGACCAGATCGCCGGGGCGGAACTCTATGGGCTCGTAGTCGAAACTCGCATACCCCTTGGTAACGGTCTTGAGACGGTCGTAGAAATCCATGACGATCTCGTTCATCGGAATGTCGTACTCCATCAGCACACGCGACTCGTTGAGGTAGTCCATCTTCACCTGCACCCCGCGGCGGTCATTGAGCAGCTTGATGAGGTTGCCCACATACTCCTGCGGCGTGAGGATGGTCGCCTTGACGTAGGGTTCGTAGATGGTGTCTATCTTCTGCACTTCGGGCATCTCTGAGGGGTTTTGAATGGTCACCTCTTCACCGTTGGTCAGCTTGACACGGTAGACAACCGTCGGTGCGGTGGCGATAAGCTCAAGGTCGAACTCACGCTCCAGACGCTCCTTGACCACCTCCATGTGTAGCATTCCAAGGAAACCGACACGGAAACCAGAACCCAGTGCCATCGAACTCTCCGGTTCGAAACTGAGCGCGGAATCGTTGAGCTTGAGCTTGTTGAGCGCGTCACGCAGATCTTCGAACTTATCCGTCTCGATGGGGTAGATACCCGCAAAGACAAAAGGTTTTGCCGGCTCGAAACCGCCGATCGCTTCTGGTGTCGGGTTCTTCGCATCGGTGATGGTATCTCCCACCTGAAGCCCCTCGACGGTTTTCAGACCCGTAACGACAATACCGACTTCTCCGGTATCGATGCTTTGGGTTTTGATAGGCTTGATGGGGTTTGGGTACATCAGATCAAGCACCTGATGCTCCTCTTTGGTACCCATAATCTTGATGCTCTGCCCCTTCTCTATCTTGCCTTCAAAGACGCGCACCAGCGCCAGTGCCCCAAGGTAGTTGTCGAACCAGCTGTCGTAAATGAGCGCCTTTGTCGGTGCACTCTCGTCACCTTCAGGTGCAGGAATCTTCTCGACGATCATATCGATGAGTTCGGGCACCCCCTGCCCTGTCTTTGCCGAAACCAGCGCATGCTCGGTTGCATCGATACCGATGGCCTCTTCAAGCTCTGTCAGTACACGGTCAGGGTCTGCAGCCGGCAGGTCGATCTTGTTTACCACGGGAATGAGTTCAAGGTCGTTCTCGATGGCGATGTAGACATTGGCGATGGTCTGTGCTTCGACACCCTGTGCGGCATCGACGATAAGGAGTGCCCCTTCGCATGAAGCCAAAGAACGGCTTACTTCGTAGGAGAAGTCGACGTGGCCCGGAGTGTCTATGAGGTTGAGGATGTAGTGCTCACCGTCTTTGATGTAGTCCAGACGTACCGACTGTGCTTTGATGGTGATGCCGCGCTCTTTTTCGATATCCATCGTATCCATCACCTGTGCGCTCATCTGGCGGTCGCTCACCGCACCGCACTCCTGAATGATACGGTCAGCCAGCGTCGACTTTCCGTGGTCAATGTGGGCGATAATGGAGAAGTTACGGATATTCTTCTGCGGTACTTTCTTAGTCACACGTTTCCTTAATCATTAATATTTTTCAAAGACATCGTAAACGATACCTCTGCCTTAATCCTTAACCCTTAGCCCTTAAACCTAAACTAATTGGTTTCAAAGAGCGAATTGACACTCTCGTTGTTATGTACACGTCTGATCACTTCTCCAAGCATCGAAGCAGTGGAGAGCATCTTGATCTTCTTGGATGGCTTGGTCATCGGAATGGTGTTTGCGACAACCAGCTCGTCAAGTTCACCCTCTTCGATGCGCTCATACGCAGGTCCGGAGAGTACCGGGTGGGTACAGCACGCCATGACCGATGTCGCGCCCAGCTTCTTGAGTGCGGCAGCAGCTTTGACCATGGTACCTGCCGTATCGACCATATCATCGATGAGAATAACATCTTTGCCGTCAACGTCACCGATAATGTTCATCACTTCCGACTCGTTGGCCTTTTCACGGCGCTTGTCGACAATAACCATATCCAGCCCCAGTTTGTTGGCAAAGTAACGCGCACGTGCTACACCACCGATATCAGGAGAGGCGATGATGGGGTTGGCGAAGTTCTTTGCCTTAATGTAGTCCATAAAGAGAATTGCCCCGTACAGGTTGTCAACCGGAATATCGAAAAAGCCCTGAATCTGCGAAGCGTGCAGATCTACCGTCACCACACGGGTAATACCCGCCGTCTCCATCAGGTTGGCAACCAACTTTGCAGAGATAGGTACACGCGGTGCCGCTTTTCTATCCTGTCTTGCGTAGCCGTAGTACGGTACCACTGCCGTGATGGACTTTGCGGAGGAGCGCTTGAGTGCATCGGTCATGATGAGCAGTTCCATCAGATTCGCATTGGCAGGCGCGGAGGTAGGCTGAATGATGAATACATCTTTTCCCCGTACACTTTCAGCGATCTGCACGGAGATCTCGCCGTCACTGAAACGGTTGATGTTCGCTTTGGAGAGAGGCATCTCGAGATAGGTTGCGATCTCTTCTGCCAGCTGCGGGTTGGATGTGCCTGAAAATATCATATATCCGCTCATAAATGCGCCTTTGCTATGGAGTATTGGAGGGGTATTTTACTCAAATGTTGATAAAAAGGGGATTTAAAGGGCTTTGATACTACACTAATGCAAATCAATTGCATAAGCACGGGTTAACAATGATACGACAGTTTTTCAGAAAGATCGCCACGCACAAAGACAAGTTCGACCATATTCTCGACAAGTACCACATCCCCAGAGAGTATTTCAATATCAACCGGAAAATGGTCACCAAAGGTGTGCTTGTCGGCCTCTTCTGGGGCTTCATCCCAATGCCTATGCAGATGGCAGGGGTGATGATCACCACCCCTCTGATGCGCTTCAACGTCCCTATCGGACTGGCTACCGTATGGCTCTCAAATCCTGTTACCTATCCCCCGCTGTGGTATCTGGAATATTTGACGGGAAACCTCATACTGGGATATGAGGGTATCGACCACGTAGAGCTGACCATGCAGTGGTTCCAGGACAACTGGGACCATATTGTCCTGCCTCTCTATGTAGGCACTGCATTCTACTCCACTGTCGTCGCCTACCTCATCTACCTTCTGCTAAACTGGCTCTGGAAACGCTCGGCCATGAGAGAGTGGCGTGAGAGAAAGTGCAAAAAGTAAGTTCTCTTTCGGCTCATTTTTTGTAGCAGTTGACAATACGGCACGGTACCTCGGTCTGTCTGCGTATTTCACACTGATGCAGCGCACCTTTCTTAGCTGCTTCCAGCCCTGTTCTTTCTACCCATCCGCTTGCACGTTTGCTCTTCGCTGTACAGTGCCATATGACGACAGGCTTATGTTTGCGAACCGGTCTCTTTTTTGCGGGAACATGCTGTTGCGAACTCGTATGGTGCGCCTTTGACACATACTTTTTTGTCTGCTTCTCTGTTGTTGCAGTTGCTCTGTTCCCGGCATATTGCTTTTCAGGTGAAAGATAACGCGTATACACCCATCCCTTTCCTTTGACATATGCCCATTTTCCTTTTGTCCGGGTCACACATACCCTCGCATTGCGCAATAGGCGGGCTACGCGATTGGCAGAGGTTGAGGCATGCGCTCTTACATTGAGCCTGTCGGCATTGACTACATAATAGGTACACGTTTCTGCATCCGCCACGGCACTTGAGGAGAGCTGTTTTTTGTTTCCTGAACAGGAGTGACCCAAAAATATCGATCCAAAAAAGATGACCCCAGCACCGAAAATGACCGCTTTCATATTCTCTTCCGAACGAAATGCAAACCTGAGAATATCCAAAGCCATAAACAGCATCGGGTAGAAAAGGAGTGAGACAATACCGATCCATCCATATCTGACCGTTTCCGAACACACACTACACACGTTGAAGTAGTGAAACAGCCAATAGACAATAGGCACGGTAATCATTATACGCAGCCAAAAGGAGGGAGCATCCCAGGCAAACGTCGTCAAACGGTTACGCAGCGAGTGGTTCCTATGCAGGTTGATAATCCCAAAACGGGGCCGTTTGTTTTTTTCCAGAAAGTCAATGACCTGATAGCAGGCTTTTTTAAACCGGGGAAAGTTTTTGATCTTGTAGTTACCCTGATGCAGAAGATTGTTTCTCTCAAAAGCGATCGAACGCAAATTGTTGTAAAATCCGCCGATCAAATCCTTTTTGTAGGCCATATATCGCGCATACTCTTCACGGCACTCCCGATAGCTCCTCAAATCCTCGAAAATACCATGCTCCTTGAGATACTTGTCTTTAATATTGTAGGTACCTTTATCCCGGTCATAGTAAAACTTGTACCCCATTCTGTCGGCACGCTGCTTTGCTGCCTTGATCTCTGCCTCTTTACCCAGATAGGCATTGAAACTCTTCACCAGATCACTGAAACTCTCTCCCTCTCCACCACGCTGGCGCAAAAGTGTTTCAATACGGTTAAAAAGGAAAATGGCTTCTGCCAACGATTTTTTATCCATACCGGTATATCTCCCATATACCCACAGCTACAGCCAGCAGCACTGTCATCACAGCAAAAGATTTAAAAAAGAGAAGCCTCTTTTTGGGCTTTGTATTCCGGTCAATCACCTTTTCAAGCTCTTTGCACAACTTGAAAACTGTACGGGGGTTTTCTATCTTCGGATTACCATGAACGACCCTGTTTCGTATTGTTCCAAGTTCAATGATCTTCTCTTCCGTTTCAGGCGGGAAAAAGTGGGCGAGTCTTTTATACTTCTCATAAATACCGTTCCCGCTACCTCCGCAAGTTTCAAGCTTGCTCTCTATACGGGCTGTACGGCGCACAACTTCTGCCGCGTCATAGTAAGCCCTGCGCTCTTTTCGTATTCTGACAAACCACATTGTTCAGCCTAAAAGTAGTATTTGATTTTCTGAAGATTTATCACGTTGCGATACTCTCCCCTGTCGAACTGGTAGACATCGATATTCCAGTAGTTTTCCAACGCCATCCCCAATATCACTCCCACAGCTTCGGGCATGGAGTGTACCAAAGTAATGGCATCGAATTCACCTTTGTACTGGTTGATGATGTTGTATATCTCCTGTGCATGTTCCACCCAGACATCATTTTCAAAACTTTCGGCATTAGGAGGAATGGTGCCGTTGAGTACAGAGTCAAGCACAATGACATTCCTGAATTTTCGCAGCACAGGGTGTTCCAGAGAGACAGCATGGCTCGATATCTGTACCGCCACCAGAAGATGTCTCGCTTTTTTGTCTTTGAGTTTTTTGATAATCTCAAAATGCTTAAAAGAAGAGACCTTCTCTTTGTACTTTCTTGAATCTATCTTCGCCACTTTGTCCAGGGTATTGGAGTAGTCATTGTTCTGATACACCACAATGCCGTCCGTACGGAACATTCCGCCAAGGGCCACACCCACTGCCGGACGTCTCAAAAAGAAAAGATGGAAGCAGGCTTTATTGTCCAGTCTGCGCTGAATGTCATTGAGTACATACCGGATAATCTGTAGAAAACTGATCAGTCTGGCCTGGTCATACATATCGCCATCATACTTGAATGTCAGCATCTGCTCAGAGATGTTGAAATAACTCTCCAGTTTTTTTTCAAGTCCGTCAAACCGCCTGTCATCTTCAGCAATGCGGGCCAAAAGGGCTTTGAAATGTATCTCAATCGGAGTATTGTCATCCACACTTACAACAATAGGTATGGGGATGGTCTCACTGGCATAGAGATGCTGAATCCTACGCTCTTTGACAAAGGCAAGCAGAAGAAAGAAAAGCGCTGCCGCCAGTGTTACAATGAATCCCGCTTTTCCAAAAAACGCGTCAGCGAACAGACCGCCAAAACCGGCAATGGTCGTTGCCAATATGCCATACGTGCTTGAAAGTACCCTGTTTAACATCTCCCTCCCCTTTTGAGCCTATTGCTGTTTCAAACAGTTTTAAACAATCACCCCGCCGCCAAGCAGACGCCGTCCGTCGTAAAATGCTGCCACCTGCCCTTTGGCAAGACCGAATACCGGCTCTTTAAGCGTTACCTTCGCGCGTTCCCCCTCTATTTTGACATGGCATGGCACTGCAGTGGTGCGGTAGCGTACTTTCACTTCACAGTCGAACTCCGTCAGCTCTTCAAAAAGGTTGATCTGCTTGACTTCAAAATCGAACACTTCCAGCTTCTCGCGTGTGCCGACGACAATCTGGTTTTTCTCGGGCTTGATATCCACCACAAAGTGCGGATCGTGTGCACCGTGCACGAAGAAGCCGCGGCGCTTGCCGATGGTATAGTGCATGTATCCTTTATGGGTACCGACCACGTTGCCTTCGGTATCGACCGTCTCACCGGGCTGGTCTATGTCCATGTGGCGTGCCAACACCTCGTCATAGGTGTTCTCCACAAAGCAGATCTCGCTGCTTTCAGGCTGTGTAGCGAACTCTTTGAGCACTTCGATGTTTGCCGCATACGCCTTGACATCGGGCTTTTTCCAGGTACCAAGCGGGAAGATGAGGCGCGGAAGCACCTCTTTTTTCACTTCGCTCAGAAAATAGCTCTGGTCCTTGTTGGGATCGTCCGCCGCGTAAATGTACTCTCCGTCACACTGGATGTAGTGTCCTGTCGCGACGAAATCTGCACCGACACTGTCTGCAAACTCCACCATCTTGCCGAACTTGATGGTACGGTTGCACATCACACAGGGGTTTGGCGTGAGTCCTGCCTTGTAGCTTTCGACAAAGTAGCTGTAGACCTCTTTGTTGAACGCTTCGCTCAAATCGTAAAAGTGTGCTTTAATGCCAAGATAGTCGGCAACCTTCTGCACCTTTCGCCAGTTCTCTTCATGGTAGCCGGGTTTGTCGTGGAGTTTCATATAGACCCCCTCGACCTCATACCCCTCTTTCTGCAACAGTACGGAGGTGACAGTCGAATCGACACCGCCGCTCATCCCAACCAAAACTTTCTTTTTCATCGATATACCTTTTCTATTTTTATTGCGATTGTTCCCTCATACTCAACCAGTTTCCCCTCAGCCACACTTTCATTCGCCCGTTCCAGCGTGACACGGGTAAGTTCCAAATGGGAGATATCCACTGTGGCACCTTTTCGAACCCTGTCGGACTCCAGACTTCCAAGTGTTGGAAGAAGGGTTTCATATTTTTTAGTATGTTCCAATATTTCAGGCTTTTCAAGGAGTGTGACTTCACACTCACCTCCTTCGTTCAAAGGCACCCCTTTTGCAAACACACTGTGCTCTTCGACGAACACTATCTCAAAACGTGTCATCTCAAGCAGCAGCAAATCACCCGCCTCGAGCGCTTTAAGTGTGCTTCTTTTCAGTTGTACGGGCGGCAGTGCCACCTCACACAGCTGCTCTTTTCGTTTTTGACGCATCATCCGCTCAAGACGGCTTGCCTGCGTTTCAACCTTCATGCACATCCCCGATGAAGCGTTCCAGCAGATACTCCTTGCTGGCAGGCAGCAGATCGTCCGGCACCTCCTGCCCTACGGAGAAGTAGCTCATCGGCAGTCCATAAAGCAGCATGAAGTTCAACAGCGTACCAAAATGCTTCGTTTCGTCAAATTTGCTGACGATCACCGCATCAGGATTGAGAAAGGAGAAGTTCTTGTAGATATCCGCCATATCCTCGTACTTCACCGTCGCAGCCAGTACCAGATGTACTTCCATATCGCGCACCGTCTCGGACTTGATGAACTCGATTGTTTTGACGAACTTCTGCGTATCGTACGGAGACATTCCTGCCGTATCGACCAGCACGATATCGTACGACTCGAGTGCTGCAACCTGCGCCTTGAAATCTTCCGGCGTAGAAACCGAAAAGTGCTCTATCTGCATAATGTCCGCATAGTGTGCCAGCTGCTCGGCAGCACCGACCTTGTAAGTGTCGAGGTTGACAAGCGCCACTTTGTAGGGGCGGTCAAGCAGATAGGCGTAGCGCGCGGCCAGTTTGGCAATGGTGGTGGTCTTGCCCACCCCTGTGGGGCCTACCAGCATGATCACCTTGGGTTTGCCAAGCATCTCGTCACGTACTTTCAGTGTATCGTCAATCTCTTCAAGAATGTAGGAGACAAGCAGGGCTTCATCCTCAAGCAGCGGTGTGCCTGTGAGTGAGTCAAGCACGCTGTCAAGCCACTCGGAAGCAATGCCCTTTTTCAGAAAGAGGCTGCGTACTTTCTCTGCCGCGCCCTGTGTACCTGTAAGCTGCGTGCGCATCGCTTCAAGCTCCCGGCGCATGGTGCTGACCTCATCAAGCATCGCCTCCTCTTCACTCACAGCTGTTGTACCCGGCAATTTTTTCCCAAACGACTTCTCCATAAAGAGCGCTTTGGGTACGGCAAAGACCACCTCCGCACGGATCTCCCCGCTCTCGTCTTTGGTCTGCTTTGCCGAAACGATGGTCAGCTCCGCCGCGTCGCCATACTTTCTCTTTGCCTGTTCATACGCCTCTGTGGGTGTCGAAGCGACAAATGTTTCATTGATCATACTACTGCCTTTTTCATCATCGCAAGCGGTATCAGCACCGATGGCCGCTGCATCCACCCTGGATGCGGCAGCGTCAGTCTTTCACTCTCTACACTTGCTGTGTCATAAAATATTATATCGATATCAAGCGTCCTCGGCCCGTCCTTAAAAAGCCGCTTTCTGCCAAACCGCTTCTCGGTATGGAGCACATACCGCAGCAGCGCTTTGGCAGAGAGCTCTGTCTCTATTAGAATCAAGGTATTGAGAAAATCCTCCTGCTCCATGTAGCCAAAAGGAGGATTCTTCAGTATCGGCGCCGTTTCAACAATCTCCACCAGCGGACTGCGCTCAAAAAAGACAAAAAGATGCTCGAAACGCCGAAGCACATCACCGACATTCCCGCCGATACCAAGCAGCGCCCTGTGACGTTTTTTTGTATCTCTTTTTGCATTATAGGGAAAATGGGGCGTAAAAATCAATGTCAATGCATCATTGAGCTTTTTTCTTTTTACCATCATTCCCTACTTAATATGGATATCAATAAAAGCTTTTCGCAAGAAAAGCATACCACAACTCTTCACTCTTCACTATTCACCCTTAACTCTCAGAGGATTTTCGCTCTTCCCTCCACCATCGCGACCATATCTTCGATACGGATGCCGAATTCCCCCGGAATGTAAATGCCCGGCTCTATGGTAAAGACCATACCGTCTTCGATGACAGTTTCGGACTTTGAAGCGATGTAGGGCATTTCGTGAATGTCAAGCCCTACGCCGTGTCCCGTGGAGTGGACGAAGTACTCCCCGAAGCCTGCCTTTTCAATGATGTCGCGTGTCAGGGCATCGACCTCTTTGGCTTTCATGCCGCTTCTTGCTTTTTCAATGGCGTTGTCGTGCGCTTTGAGCACCGTGTCATACGCCTTTTGGATCTTCTTTTTCCCAAAACGCTGTTTGGTTTTAAACTCGAACCCATTTTCAGCATAAACCGTTCGGGTACGGTCGGAGCAGTAGCGCTTGTACTTCAGCCCCGCATCGACCAGCAGCAGATCGCCCTTTTTGAGCCTCTTCTTTGTCGGGGTAGCGTGGGGCTTTGCAGCATTGGCGTTGATGGCGACAATGGGATCGAAACTGAGGTCATACTTCCCGTAGCCGCTCAACGCGCCTTTGGCCATATAGGTAAGAGCATACTCGTCTTTGCCAAACCCCCCTTTCTGTACCGCTTTTGCAAAGGATTTGAACGCCTTTGCACCCAGCTTTGCCGCTTTGGCAAGCAGGGCAAGCTCCTCTTCGGTTTTGATGATACGCTTTTTGTGTGAGAAGTCAGGCTCGGCAACGAACTTTACTTTGCACTTGCTTTGTATCGTCTCAAAACCGTAGACACTCCACTCTTTGGGGTCGAACAGCACCTTCTTTACCCTGCTTTTGGAGAGTATCTGGGCAGCCTTTTCATAGAGGTTGCGCACTATGACCACTTTCGCTCCGCGCACATTGCTCTTGGCGTCAAGCGTATAACGGCTGTCGGTCAGAAACCACGCCTCTTTTCCCAAACGCAGGTAGAGTGCATTGTCGCAGCTGTAGCCGCATTCATAATAGATAGCGTTTTCATCTTTGAGCATGTAGTTCATAGGTTGCCTTTAAAGGGGAGAGTAAGAGGCACGGACGCGCCCCTCGTTGCCGGAGAGCTGAAGTGCCTACTTCTGCTGTGCAGCTTCCTGTGCCTGCTGCTGCGCTTGACGCATCGCATTGACCTGGTTGAAGATCTCCAGCATTCCGATCATCGCAAGGTGGTAGCCAAACGGCCCCATGCCCACAATCTGTCCTGCGCATACCGGCGCGGTCAGAGAGGTGTGTCTGAACTCCTCTCTTGCATGGATGTTGCTAAGATGCACTTCGATCGCAGGGATCTTCACCGCCGCAAGCGCGTCACGGATCGCAATGGAGGTGTGCGTGTAAGCTGCCGGGTTGATGATGATACCGTCGGCATCTCCCATACACTCCTGAATACGGTCTACGATCTCGCCTTCGAGGTTGCTCTGGAAGAATTCGATCTCTACCTTGTTCTGCTCGGCAAAGCCCTTCATCTGCGCGTGAATATCTTCAAGCTTCATCGGTCCGTAGACATTCTGGTCTCTGACACCGAGCATATTGAGGTTTGGTCCCTGGATTACGACTATTTTCATTGTTACTGCCTTCTTGTTGTATTATTTTCGGTATTATTTTATCCAAATAGGTTTAAACCCAAGGAAAGTGACACTATGAAGATCATCATCGCAGACTATCTCTATATCGACGGAAAATTCGTCGAAAACCTCGCCATCGCGTTCGACAGCCGCATTCAGGCAGTCGACCTGCCCGAAAAACTGCTCGAAATCTACCCCGATGCAACGCTTATTCGCGCCAAACCCTACACCGTCCTCTACCCCGGTTTCATCAACACCCACGTGCACCTGGAGTTCTCCGCGAACATCACTTCGCTCAAATACGGTTCCTTCATGCCGTGGCTCGATTCGGTCATAGAGCACCGCGACGACCTGCTGCAGGAGTGCGACAACGCCATGATGCAAAAGGAGTGTGACCAGATGCTGCGCTCGGGCATCACCACGTTTGGGGCCATCTCCAGTTTCGGTACGGAGCTTGAAGTGTGCGAAAATGCCGCACAGCGTGTGGTCTTCTTCAACGAACTCATCGGCTCGAACGCCCAGTACGCCGACATGCTCTACAACGATTTCCTTGAACGTGTCAAAGCGTCGCAAAGCTGTGAGCCGGACAGCCGCATCATCCCCGCCGTTGCCGTCCACTCTCCCTACTCCGTCCACCCGGTCATCCTCCAGCGTGCGGTGACTCTTGCCAAGCAGCACAAGATGCCGCTGACCGCACACTTTCTGGAGTCCGCCGCAGAGCGGGAGTGGCTGGAAAAGGGCAGTGGGGAGTTCAAAGCCTTTTTCGAAAAGTTCTTCAACACCTCTACCCCGGTAACCACCATCGAAGAGTTCCTCAACGCCTTTGACACCTACCCCACCCACTTCGTCCACTGTGTCCAGGCCAACGACGAAGAGCTTGCGCATATCAAAGAGAAAGGCCACACCATCGCCCACTGTCCGCGCTCCAACCGTTACCTTGGCGTAGGGAGGCTGGCTGTCGAGAAGCTGCATGCACAGGATATCCCCTACACCATCGCTACCGACGGGCTAAGCTCCAACGATTCGCTCAGTATCTTCGATGAGTTCAGGGCCGCGCTGATGCTCCACCACAAAGCACCTCTGCAGGAGTTCGCACTCAAACTCATCAAGTCCGTCACCTCTGACGCGGCAGAGGCGCTGCATCTTGAGTGCGGCTCTCTGAAAGTGGGTAACTACGCCGACTTCGCACTGGTGACACTGCCCGAACTCCCAAGACGCCCCGAAGAGATCGCCCTGTGGACCATTCTGCACACCAGAGAGGTTGAGAGTGTCTACATAGAGGGAGAGATGTATGTTTAAAAAAATCAGCGACGCGCTCAAATGGATCGGCGAGCACTTCAAGGGGCTGCTCTTTGTGCTTATCCTGCTTTTGATATTCATGCCCTCGGCCGAAGCGCCTTTGAAAAAGCCCAATCTTCAGGAGATCAAACTCTTTGGCCCCATAATGGATGCCGAGAAAATCGTCAAACAGATAGACGAAGCGGCCAAAGATAGAGATATCAAAGGGGTGCTTCTCAACGTCAACTCCCCCGGCGGTGCCGTGCCGCCCTCCATCGAAATCAGCTACGCCATCCACAGACTGCAGAAGAAAAAGCCGGTCATCGCCTATGCATCGGGCATCATGGCAAGCGGCAGCTACTACGCCAGCATCTATGCCCAGAAGATCATCGCCAACCCCGGTGCCATCGTCGGCTCCATCGGTGTCATTATGGAGAGTGCCGACATCAAGGGACTGCTTGACAAGGTCGGTGTCCAGCCACAGATCGTCAAAGAGGGAAAATACAAAGAGGCAGGTACCTTCACACGCAAATGGACTCCCGAAGAGCGTGCAGAGCTCGAACGCCTCACCAAAGATACCTACAACCTATTTGTCAGCGATGTCGCAAAAGCCCGTAAGCTGGACATCAACGCTTCAGAACGCTACGCCAACGCCCACATCTTCCTCGCCTCACGCGCCAAAGAGGTTGGGCTCATCGATGCGGTCGGCACCAAGAGCGAAGCCAAAACCACACTGATCAAAGCTGCAAAGGTCAAAAAACCGGTATGGAAGCAAAAAGACAAACTCGAATCGTTCATGGAGAAACTGACCTCAAAGGCGCTCTTTCAGATACAGAGCTACTTTTACGGGTTGAAGGCGGAATTATAAGCTGAATCGTTAGAAATTGGGCAAACAGAAGCACTAAAGCACTTCTGCCGCCTGAAGGAAATCTTTGGCAATCTCTTCGGGGTCTTCAAGCCCTATGGAGACACGGATGAGTCCTTCGGTAACACCGAGGAACTTGCGGGTTGCAGCGTCAAAATCGCTGTAGATCGTGCTCTGCATATGGAGAGCAAGGGTACGGTTGTCGCCGATGTTGGCAGTGAGTGTCGCCATATTCAGTGCATTGAGGAAAGCAAAGGCGCGCTCCGGTGTGCCGCAGTCGATGGTCATCAGAGGACCGCAGCCGTTTGGAAAGTCGCTGAGGTAGCGTGCGTGGTCCTCGCTTTTAGCAAGAGACGGGTGGTTGACCTCGATGCCTTCGGGCAGGTTCTCCTCAAGTATCTGCGCAACACGTGCAACCGACTTGTTGACACGCTCGACCCTGAGCGAAAGCGTCTCCAGCCCCAGCATCGTCAAAAACGAGCCAAAGGCGTTGGCGGTCATCCCCACATCACGGATGGCACGCTTTTTACAGATGGGAATGAAGGCTTTGTGCCCCATTTTGTTGACAATTTTGTGCAGGTCGGCATACTTTTCGTTGTGCAGTTTGTCCCCTTCGGCCTTGACCGCACGGAATACGGCAATGCCGCCCAGTGCGGCGGAGTGGCCGCTCATATTTTTGGTGCTGGAATGCACGACAATATCCGCGCCAAGCTCCAGCGGACGCACCAGCAGCGGTGTGGCGGTATTGTCCACAACCAGAAGGGTCTCATAAGTATTGCAGAGATCGGCAATGCGTTTAATGTCTGGCAGGCGCAGGCTTGGATTGCCCACACTCTCCATCAGTACCATCTTCACACCCGCTTTGAGTTTCGCTTCGATATGCGCGAAGTCATCGACTTCACAGAAACTGTTGCTCACACCGAAGCGCTTGAGGGTTTCGTTCACCAGCGTGTAGGTACCGCCGAAGAAGCCGCCGATGCAGAGCACTTCATCGCCGGCTTTGAGCATCGCGGTCGTCACCATGGCAAGCGCACCCATCCCCGAAGCGGTGGCAATGGCACCGAAACCGCCCTCCATCTTGGCGACAATGCCTTCAAGCTTGCCGTTGGTAGGGTTGCCCACACGGGCGTAGAGCGGTTTGTTCACTTCACCTGCGAAGATCCCTTCTGCCTCCTGGGCATCTGCATAACCGTATGCGGCGGAGGGTACGACAGTCGGCGCGATGGGGCCTGTTTTGGCCCCCACGCTTTGCACAAGAAGGGTGTTGTAGTAGTCAAAATCTTTGGTCATTTTGGTTCCTCTATATGGAGTAGTTGAGTGTCTGGTTCGCTTTCATCTCGTAGTTTTTCAGTTCGGAAAGAGGAATGTCGAATGCCTCGGAGACACTCTTCTGGACAGCCTGCCAGAAGAGCTTGAGGCCCGGATTGTCAGTACGGCAGATCTCCCCGAAGGCATCGGCTTCAAGAATATGCACCACCTCTTTGAGGGAAATATCTTTGAGGTCGCGCGCCAGACGGTAACCCCCGTGCGCTCCCTTGATACTTGTAAGCATCCCCTGCTTTTTGAGTTCAAGTAGAATCTGCTCCAGAAAGCTCTGCGGAATATTCGCGCGTGCGGCGATCTCTTTGATCTTGAGTACCTCATCGGACTGGATCGATCCCAGTTCGTTGAGGGCTGCTACCGCATAAATGGTTTTAGTTGAAATTCCTATCATGTTTTATTACCTTGGTTAATTGTAAGACGTAGTATAGCTTACATCCAATACAAAAATCGAATAAAACTTCAAGAATTGCACAAATCATCAGGATAAATGCAACGAAGAGTGCCGTTTTTACCAAACCAAGGAGTGCAAAAAGCGTAATGGCTATAGAGGTGATAAAACCAAGGTAGAGGGCAAAACGCTTGGGGGATTCGTCCGAAAAATTCGGTGTAACGTCCCAGTGTTTCAAAACAGTCTTCGCAATCTGTGCAAACGGACTGTAGCGCTCCTGACGAAATACCCTTGCGGCAAAGTCGTAAAGGACGACAAAAATGAAAAGATCGTTTCGCGTTACGGCAAAAAGCAGTGTAAAGAGAAAGAGCTGAAATGAGACGACCCTGACAATATTGGTGTCGATGCGTCGCTGGGAGATAGGACATGAAGGAGACATGAACGTCCTTTGTAGTATGCGCAAAGCACCTCTAAAGACCCTGGGTACCCACAACATCCGGTTTTGCTTCTAGATTTTAACAATATAAAGGGGAGACTACAACAATCTTAGAAACCGGATGCCCTTGTCCGTGTGGGGCTGCCAGGGTTTTCACAAGTGCTTTTCTGCATTTGTTGACGCCATTTTAACAAAAAAGTTTTTCATTGTCAAGTAAATCCATTGATTTTATTGTTTTTTAAAAAAAATGATCTGCACACAACCTGCACGCAAACGTGTTATCATGCTCCTATAAATACATTGAAGGAGCCGGTTATGATCTACACAGTCACCACCGATATTTCACCCGCACAGATCAAAGAGGAGATGGAAGCACACGCCAAAGAACACGGATTTGGTGTGCTTCAGACCTACGATTTTAAAAAAATTCTGCACGACAAAGGCTTCCCCATCGAAAAGGAGATTACCGTCTTTGAACTCTGCAACCCTCCCGGCGCACAGCAGGCACTTACCGAAATCTCCGCTATTTCGGTCTATCTACCCTGCCGTATCTCGCTTTACGAAGAGGATGGTATCACCAAACTCTCCACTATTGGTTTTGAAGAGATACTCGGCGCCGTCGATGTCGAAGAGGATTTCAAAGCCTTTATGAGCATCCTCTTTGTCAACCTCAAAGCAGTCATGCACAGCTGGGACTACTGAAGGAGCCAAAGATGAACGGATATTTTCACGGATGGGGCATGGGATTTGGATGGATCGTACCGATCCTGCTTATTTTGCTGATCCTCTACATTCTACAAGGCAGAGATGAAAAGAGAGATGAGGAAAAGAGTGATGCACAGTCAATACTCGACCGGCGTTTCGCTGCCGGTGAGATCAGCCAAGAGGAGTACGAAGAGCGTACACGACTGCTCAAAAAGAATGGAGAGAAAAGGTGAAACGAAGAACATTTGTCAAAGGGGCCGCTGCAGTCTCACTCGCAGCTGTCACGGCAAGCGGGCGTGAAGCCAAAACGCTTCCTAAGCAGGCTGGCACTGCAAACATCCTGGAAGGAAGAGAGTTCTTTCTTGACATCGATTATGCCCCGGTGAACTTTACAGGGAAACGGGCCGTGGCAACCGCCATCAACGGACAGATCCCCGGCCCCACATTGGTATGGCAGGAGGGTGAAACCGTCACCATTCATGTCACCAATCACCTCAAAAAGAGCTCTTCCATCCACTGGCACGGCATTATTTTGCCTGCACCCATGGATGGCGTGCCCGGCATAAGCTATGAGGGTATAGCGCCGGGTGAGACCTTCACCTACCGTTTCAAGGTCAGACAGCACGGCACGTTCTGGTATCACAGCCACTCAGGCTACCAGGAGCAGACAGGCATGTATGGTGCCATTGTCATCAAACCCAAACGCAAAGAGCCGTTTGCCTACGACAGGGACTACACCATTGTACTCTCGGACTGGAGTGATGAGAAACCGACCTCCATCTACCGCAAACTCAAACTCAGCAGCGACTACTACAACTACAACCGGCGCACCGTCGGCGACTTCTTTTCAGAAGTGGGTAAAAAGGGCTTTACCAAGGCATTCAGTGACAGGGAAATGTGGAACACAATGCGTATGAGCGACAGGGACCTCAGTGACGTGACAGGATACACCTACACCTACCTTATGCACGGCAACACTCCTGCCACACAGTTCAAGGCGCTCTTTAAAAAAGGCCAGAAAATACGCCTGCGCTTCATCAACGGTGCGGCGATGAGCATCTTCGATGTACGCATTCCCGGACTCAAAATGACGGTGGTAGCAGCCGATGGCAATCATATCAAACCTGTCACTGTCGATGAGTTCCGCATCGGTGTAGCGGAGACCTACGATGTCATTGTAGAGCCCAAGTCCCAAAGAGCCTACGCCATTTTCGCACAGAGCATCGAACGCAGCGGCTATGCTCTGGGCTCTTTGACACCCTCTGCGGACAAACTCGCCAGGGCACCCAAAATGGACAAACCCCAGCCGCTTACCATGGCGGACATGGGTATGGATATGGCAAAAGTAGGCTCGCAAAAAGGGATGAAGATGCCTATGAAGCCCTACCGCTGGAAAGCGATGGAGGCGCAAAAGTACCCTGTTACGCCGCTGCCGATGGCAACCGGACCACAGAATACAATGAAGGCGATGTCACCCAAATACCGTCTGGAGGATCCCGGTGTGGGGCTGAGAAACAACGGCAGACGCGTACTGACCTATGCCGATTTGAAAAACCGCTACTCGACCCGTCATGCCAAAAAGCCAGACAGAGAGATCATTCTGCATCTGACGGGGAATATGGAGCGCTATATGTGGTCGATCAACGGTATCAAGTATGCCGATGCCAAACCGCTGCTTTTCCATTACGGAGAGCGCCTGCGCATCACTTTCATTAACGATACGATGATGAACCACCCGATGCACCTGCACGGCATGTGGAGCGACCTCGAGAGCGGAGATGACAACCACCTGGTACGAAAGCATACCGTACTGGTCCAGCCGGGCTCGAAGATCAGCTACCGAGTCACCGTCGATGCCAAAGGGGCATGGGCCTACCACTGCCACCTGCTCTACCATATGGCCGGCATGTTCAGAAAAGTCGTCGTGGTCTAAGGAGATACATCATGAAAACACTATTGAAACGCGCCCTGCCGATACTGGCAACGGGAGTGGTACTCACCCAGCAGCTCTGGAGTGCGGGAGCGGACGATCCGCTGCGCGCGACACTCATTATGGACAAGTTCGAAGTGCTCGACAACAGCGAAAAGAGCCGGGAGTGGGAAGGCAGCTTCTATGTAGGCTACGACCTTGACAAACTCTATGTCTACTCTCAGGGGGCGGCGACATCTGAGGGTCTGGAGTGGAGCCAGAACGAATTTGTCTACTCCCGCGCCATTGCACCCTTTTGGGATATTCAGGCGGGAATCGCCTATGACAAAAATGCCGATGCATCCAAAACCTGGGCAGAGCTGGCCATTGCCGGACTGGCACCCTACTTTTTCGAAACGCGTGCGGCCTTGCTGCTCAACAGTGACGGCAATGTCGGGCTGCGTCTTGAAGCCGAATATGAGGCACTGCTGACACAGAAACTCATTCTTACTCCCTCGCTCGAAGCGGACTTTTACACCAAAGAGGACCCCGAACTTCGCATTGGATCGGGGCTTTCAAATATCGAAGCGGGTTTAAGACTTCGGTATGAGTTTGTCAGAGAGTTCGCACCCTACATCGGTGTGACATGGGAGAAAACTTTTGGCACAACACGGGACTACAATCCGGTTGATGAGACCTCATTTCTTGTCGGTGTCCGGTTCTGGTTTTAAACCTGCACGCTCTCTGCACGCAACACTGGTACAATACCTTTAACGAAATAAAAGGAGTGTACGATGAGACAGACATTCGAAGTACAAAACGTCAAATGTGAAGGGTGCGCGGCGACACTGAGAAAAAAACTCGCACCGCAGTTTGGAGAGGTTGAAGTGGACCTAAACAGCTTTCCGCGAAAGATCACGCTCGATATCGAAACCTCGCAGATTGAAGCACTTGCCCAGGCGCTTCGCGCTCTTGGGTACCCTCTGGTAACCGAAGAGCTTGGCACCATGGAGAATGCCGAAGCGAAGCTCAAAAGTTTCGTCTCCTGCGCTGTCGGCAAGTTCGATACCAAAAAACCGTAACATATGCACAAACCCTGCACACTTGCAGGGTATACTCCCCTATATAAAAGTTTTAAAGGACTCAAAACCATGCGTACCCTTTTTCTTGCCCTGCTGCTCTTTTCCGTGCTGCAAGCACAAAGCATCGATTCTCTCGTAGCACGGGCTATCAAGAACCACCCTTCGCTTGAAGCGATCAAGCACCGGCTTACCGCCATGGATGCACGTATCGCAAAGTCGCAGAAGTGGGCAAATCCGGACCTCTCCGTAACCATTAACGACATACAGTTCAGCGACATCTCCAACCGCTCCATCGAACCGATGCAGTTTGAAGCCTTCAACGTCAAACAGAAGTTTCCATGGTTCGGGAAGACCGATGCGAAACAGCGCATCGAAGAGGCGCGCAAGCACCTGCTGCTTGAGAGTTACGATGCGGCCAAAGTCGCGCTTGCCCTCCAGATACGCCAGAGCGCCTACACCATCAAGGAGCTTGAACGCCGCATTGCCATTTTGCACAAATACATACAGCTGGCGCGCACCAACATTACACTCTTTACCGACACCATCGCAACTGACAGCATGAGCCATGCCGACAGTGTGACTGCCGAACTCTCCCTCTACAAGATCGAAGTGCGGATGGAGCGCTACCGTGCCATTCTCAAAGCGCAGCGTGAGAAGCTTGCCTATCTCGTCGGCCAGAAAGTAACGAACATCAGCACGCCCCTGCGTCTGCACAAGCCCCCTTCACTTGGCTATTACCTTAACAAGATGATGCACAACCCCTCGCTCGGTATGAAAGCGAAGCAGACCGATGTTGCTCAGGCTAAAGAGAAGCTTACAGACCTTGAAGCGATGCCCGACCCCTATGTGAAGATGGGGTATTACCACAGAGAGAGTTTCGAAGACTACGGTGCCCTCACTGTCGGCATCGCCGCACCACTGTACGGTACCGAAGCGCTCAACTCCGAAATCGCGCGCAAAGAGCGTCTGAGTTCACAAAGCGACTACCTCGACTACAAAGCCAGGCTCGAAAGCGAGATACGCGCAGAGTATGTCAGGCTGACGGAATCGTACCGTATCTACTACATCATCAAGGACAAAAGCCTGCCGCAGCTTGACCATATGCTCGAACTGAGTGCCGCCGCCATCGAAAAGGGGGCGGACCTCTTTACCTACACCAACATTCTCGAACAGAAACTCGCACTTGAAGAGGAGCGCATCGCCGCCGCTGCCGAATTTATGCGTACCAAAGCCAAACTCAAAGCCCTTACAGGAGAGATTAGATGAAACCCCTTACACTGCTGCTGAGCCTTACACTGCTCAGTCCTCTGGCGTATGCCGAAATGAAATGCGAAAGCGGAAAATGTACTTCTGGCAAAGCGACCAATGAGAAAAAAGTGCCGTCAAAGCCGACATCACAGGCTGCTTCAAAAAAGAGTACCGACACGCCGCTGCCAAAAAAGACAAAGCCTGAAGCAAACAAGCCCAAAAAAGAAAGAACTGTCCGTCCGACCGTCAAACAGCTCTTCAATGTCACCACCACACGCGTCTTTAGAGAGACGGTCGTTCCCGAACAGGTCAACTACGGCTACATCGTCGCCGATGAAGCAAAAAGAACCGATGTCGTCGCCTGGTACAGCGGCTATGTCATCGAACTCTATGTCGATACGCGCTACCGAAAAGTCAAAAAGGGTGAAGCACTGGCACTCGTCTATGCGCCCGAAGTCTACAAGGCCAAGCAGGACTACCTTAATTCTCTCAATTTCAATGCCAAACGCCCCTCTCCCGCCATGGTACGTAGCAGCCGTCTGAAACTAAAACTGCTCAACGTCAGCGAAAAAGAGATAGCGAGAATCAGACCCGGCGGTGTAGTAGAAAAGTACACCACCCTCTACGCACCTGCGGACGGCTGGCTCTTTGACAAACGTATCGAAGCGGGTTCGGCATTTAAAAACGGTATGAAACTCTTTGAGATCGTCGATCTTGGCACAGTCTGGATGGAAGCCAAGCTCTATCAGGAGCAGCTTGCGAAGCTGGACCGGTTCATACGATTCAGCGTTATTCCGGAGGGCTTCTCAGAGCAGTTCGAAGCGAAAAAGGAACTGCTCTACCCCAGGCTCGATCCCAAAGAGGCAACGGCAACGCTGCGACTTCGCATAGAGAACCCAAAAGGTGTGCTGCTGCCTGGAATGTACGCAAAGCTCTACGCTTCGACAAAACCGAAAGCGCGCCTGCTCGTACCCCGCTCAGCGGTCATTCGCAAAAAGGGGGAGTGGTACGCCTTTTTGGCAACGGAGTTCAAAGGCGAGTATGAACCGGTCAAGGTCCAAGTCGCACCGCTGGACAACCGCTACTTCGAAGTGCTTGACGGTCTGAACGAGGGTGAAGAGGTGGTCAACAACGCACTCTTTATGATGGATTCCGATGCGCAGATCAACAGCATCTATTAACAGGAAACAAAAATGATAGAAAAACTTATCGCTTTCAGCGTCAAAAACCGTTTTCTGGTACTGATGGCCACGCTCTTCATCGTGCTGGGCTCCGTCTGGTCGATGAAGAACACACCTCTGGATGCCCTGCCCGACCTCTCCCCGCCGCAGGTGATCGTACAGGTGACATGGAAAGGGCAGAGCCCGGAGATCATTGAAGATCAGGGTACCTACCCGCTGGTCTCACAGTTTCTTGCCATCTCCAACATCGAGACGGTGCGCGGCTTCTCCACCTACGAGAATGCGCTCATCTACATCATATTCAAAGAGGGAACCGACCTCTACTGGGCGCGTTCCCGTGTGCTCGAACAGCTTGCCTCCGTACAGAGCCAGCTGCCTGCCGGCATGGAGGTTACCCTGGGACCCGATGCATCGGGGGTCGGCTGGGCCTATGAGTATGCGCTCACCTCCCAGACAAAAACGCTTGAAGAGCTGCGTACGCTCCAGGACTACTACTACAAGTATGCTCTGATGGGTGTAGACGGCGTCTCGGAAGTAGCGACTATCGGCGGATTCATTCCAACCTTTCAGGTAACGGTCAACAACGATGCCCTGGTACGCTACAACCTCTCCATCAAGGATGTCGCTCGTACCCTCAAAGCCAATAACAACGACACCGGCGGTCGCATCGTCATCCAGAACGGGTATGAGTGGATGGTACAGGCGAAGGGGTACATCAAAGACCTCGATGATATACGCAACCTGGTTATTACTACAAAGAACGGTATTCCCGTCACCATCGCTCAGGTAGGCCGCGTAGAGAAGGTACCGGCTGCACGGCGCGGTATGGCAGATCTCAACGGTGAAGGCGAAGTCGTCGGCGGCATCGTGATGCTGCGCTACGGTGAGGATGTCTACCGTGCACTGGAGCGTATCAAAGCGAAGATGAAAGAACTTAAGGTCGATGGGGTCGATGTGGTCACCACCTACGACCGTTCCGATCTCATCGGCAAGGCTGTCGGCACGCTCAAGGGGACGCTCATAGAAGAGAGTATCATTGTCGTTGTCATCATCGGTCTTTTCCTGATGCACCTTCGCTCGTCACTCATCGTGCTGCTGGTTCTGCCGCTGACGATCGGGCTTACCTTTCTGTTGATGAAACTCTTTGGCATCGGCAGCAACATTATGAGCCTCGGCGGTATCGCCATCGCCATCGGTGCGATGGTGGATGCCTCCATTGTTATGATCGAAAATGCCCACAAAGCCATCCACAAGCAGGAGGGGAAACTCGGCAGACCTCTGGAGAACAAAGAGCGCATCGCTGCCATCGTCGGCGCGGCACAGGTTGTCGGACGTCCCATCTTCTTTGCTTTGGCACTGGTAGTGGTCTCGTTTCTGCCTATCTTCGCGCTTTCAGGCCAGGAGGGGCTGCTTTTTTCTCCCCTTGCCTACACCAAAACCTTTGCGATGACCGCAGGCGCGCTGCTTGCCGTCACCCTCGTACCGGTGCTGATGATCTACTTTGTAAGAGGCAAGATAACCCCGGAGTCGAAAAACCCGCTCAACCGCTTTTTCATCTGGCTCTACCACCCTGTGCTGGTGTGGGGACTTAAGCTCAAATACCTTGTCATCGGCATTGCAGCAGCCCTGCTCATACTCGCCGTGCCGCTCTATGAGAAGCTCAACTGGGAATTCATGCCGATGCTTGATGAGCAGACGGTGATGTATATGCCTGTCACCCCTTACGGCATCTCCGTCGACCAGTCCAAAGCGCTGACGCAAAAGACCGACGCCATCATCAAAAGCTTTCCCGAAGTGGCCACGGTATTCGGCAAGGGGGGACGTGCCAACTCCGCTACCGACCCCGCACCGCTTGGGATGATCGAGACCATCATCATCTTCAAACCCAAGTCACAGTGGCGTCCGGGCATGACCACCGAAAAGCTGATGGCAGAAATGGACAAAGCACTTCAGGTACCGGGTCTCGTCAACTCCTGGACCTACCCCATCAGAGGGCGTATCGATATGCTGCTCTCAGGTATCAGGACACCGCTTGGCATCAAGCTTTACGGCAAGGATACCAAAGGACTGCAGCAGGTCGCACAGCAGATCGAAGCGAAACTAAGAAACCTCAAAAGCACGCAGAGCGTTATCGCCGACCAGGCGAGTGCAGGCTACTTCATCGATATCGACATCGATACCGAAGCGCTCAAGCACTACGGTATCAGCAAAGACCTGCTGCTGGAGTACACCTCCACAGCCATTGGAGGCAAGCAGCTGACAACGATGTACAAGGGGCTGGAGCGCTACCCCATCGCCCTGCGTCTGGAAGAGGATGAGCGCCGCAATCTGGACGAGATACGCAACATTCAGATAAAGACACCGCTTGGTTTCGTACCGCTCTCCACCTTCGCCAAGGTCGCTTACCGTGAAAGCGCCTCGGTCATCAAGAGTGAAATGGCCACGCCGGTGACCTTCATCTACATCACGCCGAAGCTTGGTATGAGTGTCGTCACCTACAAAGAGGAAGCCATCAAGGCACTCAAAGACCTTAAACTGCCCGCAGGCTACCACATCGAGTGGGCAGGACAGTCGGAGTACCTCGCTTCGGCAATGCAGAAGATCATCTGGATCGTTCCGACCGTACTGCTGGTCATTCTGGTACTCATCTACTTCGCACTCAAAGAGATGACACCGACACTCATCGTCTTCTTCACACTGCCGTTTGCACTGCTTGGAGGACTGCTCTACATCGACCTGCTGGACTTCAATATGAGTATCGCCGTCATTGTCGGTTTCCTCGCCCTGCTTGGGGTTGCGGCTGAGACCGCCATCGTGATGATAGTCTACCTCAAAGAGAGTGTAGAGGAGGCCAAAGCGCGACTTGGCGACAAATTCGATGCCAAAGCGCTCAACGACGCCATCTACGAAGGTGCCGTACAGCGTGTCCGCCCCAAACTGATGACCGTCTTCGCTATCCTCGCAGGATTGCTGCCCATCATGTACACCCACGGCGTAGGATCGGAAGTGATGCAGCGTATCGCTGCGCCTATGATAGGCGGTGTGGTGACCTCTGCAGTGCTCAGCTTGCTTTTGATACCGATTTTCTATATGATGTATGAGAAGAGAAAATTAAAAGATAAAAATTAAAAAGGAAAAACCGATGTATAAATATATTTTTCTATCACTATCACTCATCACTATCACTTCCCTCTTTACAGGATGTAATGAGAAGGAAAAAACCAAGTCCCTGACTGAGGGCGGCATGAAGTGCGGCGCGGGCAAATGCGGCTCCTCCATGGTTGACGGCTCTGCGGTACTGGTAAAAAAGAAACTCAACATCCTCAACCAGATGGATAAGAAAGACCCGCGAAGAGACTGCGTGCTCAAAGCCAAAAGCACCAAAGCGCTCTACAACTGTGTCCGTGACCCCAAAACCGGAAGACTGACCATCAAACCCAAAGAGACCAACACCACCACTTTCAAAAATAAAATCACCGTAGAGAAAAAAGCACCGGCAAAAGAGAAGAATGCTACGATGAAATGCCAGGCAGGGAAATGCAGCGGAGGGAAATAGGATTGAGGATTGAGGATTGAGGATTGAGGAAATTTTGCATGTGTTGGTTGAAGTGAAGCTTAAATTTCTTTGGAAGCGCGAATTCATTCGTGCTAAGGGCTGGAAATTAATTTCTGCTTCCAAAAAGATTAGGCAAGCTTAAACATCCAATAACCAATACACCAATTACCAATAACTACACACATCAAGCGTGAGATGACAAGAATATTATAATGATCTATCTAAAATATGAAAAAAGTGGGAATGATATAGAGAGGAGATTCAAAAGCCCGAAGGCTTTTGAGAGGTGCGGGTCTTACTTGAGACCTGCGATGTAGTCAGCTACTTCCTGAATCTGAGCGTCAGAGAGAGAAGCAACCTGACCTTTCATCAGCGCACCCATTCCGTGCTGGTTCAGTGTACCTGCTTTATAACCTTTGATCTGCTCAACAGTTTTGGCAGCATCCTGACCTTTGATTACTGCAGACTTACCGAGTGCAGCTTTTTCTCCGTTTTGACCGTGGCATCCTGCACACTTAGCGAAGATTGCTGCACCGTCAGCCATCAGAAGTGAAGAACCAGCGAAGATCATTGCGATTGCGATTTTTTTCATGTTTGTATCCTTTTTAAATAAAATTTGGTCCAAATTATATCGGCCATAATTTAAAGTTAACTTAGGAGGGACAGGCCCTCACAGCTTAACAAGAGGGAACGTTTCCTGAATCAGACGCGTACTCATGCGCGAAGTCATAGACATCATTGACGTACTTGTCTTTGAGCTTCAGACCCGGGCATATCTTTTCCGCCTCTTCCTTGAACTTTCCGGCACCCTTGATTGCTTCCCACTCCGACTGAGTGTGTTTGACTGCGAACTTCGCACCGGAGAAACCGCAGGCAGCTTTCATCTTCTTCATATAGATCTTTTTACCTCTTTCGATGTCAGCCATCGCCGAAGTAGAAAGGACTGCTATACCAAGAAGCGCCGCTGCTGCAACTTTTGTCATCTGTGTCATTGTATGTCCTTTATGTCGTTTTGCAACAAGGGAATAATAGCACGAAATTGTGAATAGATTGTGAATAAAAGAGAGAAAGCAGTGACTTTAGCGCGTCAACTGCTTCCGGAAGTTACAAAGTATCGATGGTGTCTCTTAACATTTCGGTACGACACCGTCACTTGCATATTTATAGGAGAAGTCATAGACATGCTTCCACCATGACTTTCGGATCTTTTTGGTGTTCAGCTTCGGACAGATCTTTTTAGCTTCTTCTTTAAACTTGCCGTCATCCCAAATCTCTTCCCACTCTGCCTGTGTATGGTTTCTTGCAAAACGTACACCTGAAAATCCGCATTTTTTACGAAACTTCTTTTTAAAAATCTTCTGACCCTTTTTCGCATTCGCCATTACCGCAGTCGGCATGGAGGCAGAGACAAAGAGCGCAAGTGCCAAAATGGTAAACAGTTTTTTCATCCGTAACCTTCTATAATCATAAATTATCGCATAATATGCGACTCTGAAATATTATAACTACTTCAACTTATCAAAAACCTTAAACTTTTCCCAATAAATGCTAATTGCTTCATCAAGTTCCTTTTCCGAAAGCGTTGTCGGCGATTTGATGCCGTAGGTATCGAGAAAAAGCTTTGACATTTGCGAAATACTCCGTGACGGATGCTTCAAATAGTGCTTGATTCCAGCCTTGACAAACCGTTCGCTGCTGTAGACAAGCAGGTAGTTTTTGAACATCTGCTGCAGGGAAGTCGGCAAATTCTGGTGACACGGCACACAGTTGCGTTCATACACATTCTCCCCGTAAGCCAGAGAAACAAGCATACACACTGCTATCAACCCTTTTTTCATGCTACACCCTTCCAGTAAATTGTAATGGTTGTACCCTCACCTATTTTTGAATCAACTGCTACTTCCAAACAATATTCATCAAGAATCTTCTTGACAATGCTCAGGCCTACACCAAATCCTCCTTCGCTGCTGTTAAAACGCAGATAGCGGTCGAACATCAGCGGAATCTTCTCTTCGGCAATACCGATACCCGTGTCATGAATGCTGATCTTCTCTTTGTCTAACACAATTGTAATGCTTCCATTGCGCTTGTTGTATTTGATGGCATTGCTGATCAGGTTGTCAATGACCCTGGTCATCTTTCGTCTGTCCATCACAACGGTTACGCTGTCAAGCTCCAGCGTAAATGCTATCTGTTTCGAACGTGCAAGCACTTCGAAGTACTCTACTCTGTCCCTTATCAACCGGGAAACATCGATGGGCTCATCTTTATTCTCTTTCTCCTGCTCAAGGGTCAGATAGGTCAGGTCTTTGTAGAGTGTCGAAACAGTCCGCGCCGCAATATCGATACGCTCGAGCTTTTTACGGTTCTTTTCGACCATTACCGACTTGTCCATTGTTTCTATATTGGCCAAGATGGCCGAAAGCGGCGTATTGAGCTCATGTGTCGTATCTTTGATGAAGCGGTCAAGGAGCATGATAGAATCACGCATCGGCCGTAAAAAGAGTTTTGCCAGATAGAGACCGAGCAGCATGAAGAGCACAAATGCCATACCTCCGTAGAGTGCGATCTGCCTCCATGTCTTCACTGCCCAACTCTTGTCTTCGGGGATCTCAATGACAAGGTAGCGTGTACCAAGATAGTAGGTATCAAGCCCCTTGACAAAATGGATGTAACCCTCTTTGATGGACATCTCATCGTCGAAATTGTGCTCTTCTCGCTGATTGAGAGAAAAGATCTTGTTGTACTCAATGTCATATATGGCGGAGGTGAAACTGGGGTCTCTGGGGTAGGTGGTACGCTCAGGGAAGAAGTAGTGCAAGACCTTCAGACGCTTGACCTGCACATAGGCATACTGCGCCATCGTCGCACGTTTGTCCGAAAGCATCAGTTTGCGCTGGCTCTCGTAGTAGTAGAGTGACAGCAGTGCAATAGCGGTAAGGACCATCGCCACATAGAGTGTCAAAAACCGGCGAAGTGACTTTTTCTCACTTCTGAGTAACGAACTTGTAGCCCTGCTTCTTGATGCTGACAATGGTATCCTTCCCGACCAGTTTGCGAAGATTTTTAATGTAGGTTCTAAGTGCCGAGTCGCTCGGCTCCTCTTCATAGTCCCAGAGGTGGCTGTAGATGCGCTCATGTGAGAGCACTTCGCCTCTTGCGGACATAAAGAGCTTGAGCAGCTTCGACTCTTTGTTGCCAAGCATCACAGTCTGCCCGTTGACAAGCAGCTCTTCGTTTTTGGGGTTGTAGGCGATATTCTCTCTGATCTGAATCTCTTCAGCGACATCGTGATAGAAGTTGCGCTTGAGCAGTGTCTCTATACGAATAAGAAGCTCTTTCATTGCAAAGGGTTTGCGGATATAGTCGTCACATCCGCTTGCAAAGCCTCTTTCAAGGTCATCGACACTGTCCATCGATGTAATGTAGATGGCCGGTGTTCCGACCCCCTCTTCTCTGCTCTCTTTGAGTAGTTCAAGTCCGTCTATGCCGGGGACATTGATGTCAAGCAGCAGCAGGTCGAACTTCGTCTCATAGAGCTTCTCCTGCGCTTCATAACCGTCATAAACAGACACCACCGCATAGCCGTTCTCTTCGAGGAACTCCGCAACGGTGTCGTTCAGGTTGGCATCATCTTCAAGCAGCAGTATCTTGCGCATTCTCTTCCCTCTCACAATATCTATGAGAGGATAATAGCACAACTCTCTTTGAAGTGCACTTCTTTAGATGTATCGTGACACCCATTGTCTGATCTGATCGGCACTCAGTGCACCGCTGACGCGGTCAACCTCTTTGCCGCCTTTGAAAAGCACCATTGTCGGGATACTTCGAATGCCAAACTGCCCTCCAAGCTGAGGGTTGGCTTCGGTATTGGCCTTCAAAAACTGCGCCTTGAGCGGCAGACTGCGCGCAGCCTCTTCAAATGCCGGTGCCATCATACGGCACGGACCGCACCACGGCGCCCAAAAATCGACGACGACAGGCAGGTCAGAGTTGGCGATAAAGGTATTAAACTTCGCACTGTCGACCTCGACGGGTTTGCTATCAAGCAGCGAATTTTTACAGTTGCCGCAGTTTGCCTTGGCATAACTCTCCTTCTTCGGGATGCGGTTTACTTTCAAACAGTGTGGACATACAACATTCACAGTCATTTTTTACCTCCAGGTTAAACTGATTTCAGTCTTCTTTCATATAGTGTAAGTATTATAGCACACAGAGCAAAAGCCGAATGTGCCTTTGGTTGCATTTTGTCTGGCTTTACCAGTAGAGTGCGCAACCACGCACCAAAAAAGAAGGATGAAAAATGGCAGTAAAAGAGTTGATTGTAGGCGGAGGATGTTTCTGGTGTACCGAAGCGGTGTTTGAGAGACTGAGAGGTGTCATCGATGTAGAGAGCGGTTATGCCAACGGTGAGGTGCCCAACCCCACCTATCGTCAGGTCTGCAGCGGTGATACAGGGTATGCCGAAGTGATCAAGATCACCTACGATGACAGCGTCATCGATCTGGACACACTCTTTGATGTCTTCTTTGCTACCCACAACCCGACCACGCTCAACCGTCAGGGCGCCGATGTAGGCACACAGTACCGATCCTGCATCTGCTACCAAAACGATGAGCAGCTTGAAGCGGCCAAACGCGCCATAGCGCGTGCGCAGACCGACTACGCCGACCCCGTCGTCACCACACTCGAACCGCTGAAAAACTACTACCCGGCAGAGGAGTACCATCAGGACTACTACAGACAGAATCCGATGCAGGGCTACTGCAATGCTGTCATCCCGCCGAAGATCGCGAAGCTGATGGAGAAGTTCGGAGACAAGGTGGCGGAGTAGCTACGCTATAATGCCCTCTTTTTTCAGTATGCCCACTATCTTCTCATCTGAAACAGTGGCCAAATCGCTTTTTGAATAGATCGACAGCAGATAGACTGTTCCGTTATTGTCAACATAATAGTAGATTACACGGAATCCGCCACTTTTCCCTGTAGGCACAGAACTGTTGGCAATCCTTATCTTGTAACAGTTGTGTGCAAGCGCTATACCCGCTTTAGGGTTATCCGTTAACGTCTCTTTGAGCTGCTTTAGATCTTTTCCAATGTTTTTGTAACGTTTATGAAGTGCTTTCAGCTCTTTTAGAAACTGATTGACACTAAATATGTTCAAGCTCATCGATCAACTCATCCAGTGTGGTTAGTTCGGATTTATCTCTTTTCCCGTCAAGTATCTCTTTAAGCTCTTTGGCACTCTTTTCAAAGCTTTCATAGAGCATTTTTTCTTTCTCTCTTTGAATATATGACTTCACCGCTTCAGTGATGATATCGGTACGGTTGACCGCATACTCCTGTGTAAAGGCATCGATCTCCTCTATGAGATACTTCGGCAGCCTCAACCCGACCTGCTGTTTTTCAAGCTGTGATATACTGTGCATGACTGTTCCTATATATACTATTGTTTTTTTATAGTATATATTATTTATATCATAATGTCAAACAGTCAGCGCTCACCCAACGGATTGTCGCTGCGCTTCTTCACTTTCTGTTCCTGCTCCTCGTCGATATGCGGCTGACTGAACTCTACCTTTCCGTAGATGATACATCCCTTGCATCCGGGATCGCAGGGGTGGTTTAGTTTGATACACCAATCTTTGATATCGCCGTTCTTGCCCAGAAACTGACATCCCCATCCGCTTGCCATGCGCTACTCCTTACTTTTGTGAATTGGTGCGTGATTACGCACCCTACAAGTTTCATTCTCTTCTCTTGATTATTGATTACCAAGGTTTCACTTGATGGCGACAAAGGTGCACCCAACCTGCAGGGCGGCACCTCCATGGCTGCGCTTCGCTCCGACCGTTTCGGTTCCGAAGCTATGAAAGAGAAGCAGTTCTCTTCCATTAAACGCTTCTCACCTGCCAGAGCCATCAAGTGAAACCGATTATTTTTCAATAAACGCTGTGACAATCAATATCTGATTTCAAATCCGTCCGTCTCTATCTCGACATCGTCAATAATCTCATAGTCGATCTTCTCGACCTCACTCATGGGGGATCCCTCCTCGAGAATTTTCAGTACCTTGGGAAGCTCACTCTCCTCATCGGCAATGAACACTACTGTCTCCACTGTCCCATCATCGAGATTCCGCACATAGCCGTTGAATCCTTCACGCATCAGTGCCTGGGAGACGAACTTGCGGTAAAAAACATGCTGCACACGTCCATATGAGATAAACCGGTACCACTCCATTACGCGTTACACTCCTCTTTAAGTCCCTGAAGAAACTCGATGATACGCATCTGAAAAAGTCTCTCCTCTTCATCCTCTTCATCAATGCAGTCGTGCAACTCCATCAAAAGACCGATATCGATCTTCTGACAGAAGCGCTTCACCTCTTTGACCTCTTTAGCCACCTGCTGTACCAAATGTTCAAAATCAAGCCCGTTGTCGGTAACAATCTTGGTATGGAACTCCTTGACGGTATCGACCAGCAGTTCGGCACGCTCGTCATCATCGCTATAGATGCGGTGAGCAATCTCTTTGAGCTTCTGCTTCTCACATTCACTCATCTCCCCGTCTGAAGATACAATCAGTGTCAGCAGCTTGGCGCGAAACTCCAGCGAACTGTTATGATAAACCAGAAATTCGCGGAACATTTTCATGAAACTGCGTTTGAGAGATTTGAACATAGGCTTCCTTGGTTGAAATTAACACTATTTTAACAAAAAAATACTATAGTTTGATAATTTTTTACCGGGGCAGCATATGAGCGACATGGACCTTCTTATTATTCTGAGTACCGCATTTCTTGGAAGTGTGGGACACTGTATCGGTATGTGTGGCGGCATTGTCGTTGCCTACAGTTCAAGCAAGATCGACCCGGCCTCACCATGGAGCCGTCAGACACTCTCTCACCTGGCTTACAACTTCGGACGCGTTACCACCTACACGATTCTGGGAGCGGTTTTCGGTCTTGTCGGCCAGGTCATCGCTTTTACCCCTACCACCAAAGGGGTGCTCTTTGTGCTTACGGGTCTGCTGATGCTGCTGGCGGGTGCTTCCCTGCTTGGCAACTTTAAATTCCTCAACTCGGCCGAGTTTGCCGTCTCCAAATACGGCTGGTTCCAAAAAGCCTTCAAAACGCTTATTCAGAGCCGCTCCATCCCAAGTTTTTATATGCTGGGGATGCTAAACGGACTCATTCCCTGTGGTCTGGTCTACTCCTTTGCTATCTTTGCTGCAAGTACAGCAAGCCCGCTCTGGGGTGCCATAGTCATGGCAACGTTTGGTCTGGCGACCATCCCCGCGCTCTTCTTTCTCGGTACCATCACCAAGTTTCTACAGCGCGGCTCACTGCGCGGGACAATGATGAAGCTGGCTGCGATGCTGGTCATCCTCTACGGACTCATGACCCTCTACAAAGGGTACAAGTTCATCGCACACCCGCAGCAGATGCAGCAGATGATCGACAGTATGCAACAGGGAAGCGTCAAAAGCAAGCTGGAGGGCAAATGCGGCGGTACGATGAAGTGTGCTCCGGGAAAATGCGGATAGGCTGACAGATAACTGCCGCTAAGTGGCACTGCTGCCTGCTTACGCTATACTTTCGGTATGAATTTTCACAAACAGTATGCCTACCCCCACTCCCCCATCCGCTTCGATTTCAAACAGACCATAGAGCGTTTTTTTGTCGAAGAGATCCCGCTTTACCCTTTCACAGGAAAAGGCAATTACCTCATTTTAAAACTCAAAAAACGCGATATGAGCACCCACAAACTGCTCAGCGTGCTTGCCAAAGCGACGGAGCTGAACGAACGGGATATCGGCTATGCCGGCCTCAAGGACAAGAGTGCCACGACCATCCAGTACATCTCCATTCCCAAACAGGCGGAGAAACTGCTCAACAAAAATCTCACGACCGAACGGGTGGAGATTCTGGATCGCACCTACAACAAGGCACCGCTTAAAATAGGCCACCTCAAAGGCAACCGCTTCGAAATCGTGCTGCACAATGTAGCAAAGAAAGATGCGACCTTTTTCAACACCACTGCCAAGATGATGCAAAAAAAGGGGATACCCAACTACTACGGCTATCAGCGCTTCGGAGAAGACAGCAAAAGCTACGAACAGGGAAAAGAGATCGCCCATTCAGGAAAACGCCTCAAGGGCAGCCGCGAAAAACTGCTCGTTGCCGCCTACCAGAGCTACCTCTTCAACCGCTGGCTCGCTTCACGGGTGAAGCTCTCTGCCGTCATCGCTGCCGAGGGTACCGACAAGGCCTCCAAAACGCTTGGCTACCCCCAACCGCTGGTTGAAGTCCTGGCAAAGCAGCCGCAATTTTTCAAACTTTTTCTGGGGGATGTCATGATGGCCTACCCGCACGGCAAACCGACATTCGTTAACGATATGCTTCAGGCAGCTTCTCCCTTTGCTTCAGGCAAAACGGCTCCTACCGGACTGCTCTGCGGAGAGCGCGCCTTGCGCGCACGAAGCGATGCAAGGCACCTTGAAGAGCCCTTTGACGATAATGAGTTAAGGGCATTGAGAGGCGACAGGCGTTTTGCCTGGATATGGCCAAAAGAGGTTGAGACAAGCTACGATGAAAATACGAAGATGCTGCGTGTAGGCTTCTTTTTGCCAAAAGGCGCCTACGCAACAACCTTTCTTGAAGAGATAGGAAAGTTTCCGCTGCATAGAGGCAGCCTGTAGACTACGACTCTTCCTTTTTTCGTGGTATGAATTTTCCGCAGCCCTTTTTTGGGGTACCGCCAAAGGTTTTTACCGATGCTGCCGTTTTATTGAGATAGATCTCCTTACGGTGGCAGTTTGGCCCCTCCACACACTCCATATTGTCACAGCCCACATTTTCGGGTATTTGTGCCATTTGATTTCCTTTTCATTTTTATAGTTTGGAATGATACATAAAAAAGTTAAACCGTTAGGGTAATTTTGCTATGATTTTCAAAACAAAAAGCAAGAAGGCAGCCCCATCAAACCCTTTACACAAACCCGGCTCATTGTTGTTGTCTCCCTCTTTTTTGTACTTGTTGACAACTATACTTTTTTTAAAAATGTACTAAAAGTCTACCCCTTTGCAGAGAATGCGGGCTTTGTCCTCTCACTGGGAGTCGTTCTCTTTGCTTTGACGGTATTTTTCTTCACACTGTTCAGTTCCCGATGGACCACCAAACCGCTGCTCATTGTCGCCCTGCTTATCTCCTCGCTGACCAACTACTTTATGAACACCTACCATGTCATCATTGACGACAGTATGATACGAAATGCCGTGCAGACAGACTTTGCCGAATCAAGCGATCTGCTGACCCTCAAGCTTGTACTCTACTTCGTTTTTCTTGGTCTTCTTCCGGCCTATTTGGTCTACCGTACCAAGGTTGTCTACAGAAACTGGAAAAGTGAACTCTGGTCAAAAACAAAGACCATCCTTCTTGCACTTGCGATCATTGCAGCATCTCTCTTTGCCTACAGTAAGTACTACACCTCTTTCTTCCGCGAGCACAAACCGCTGCGCTTCAGTGTCAATCCGCTTTACTGGATCTTTGCCAGCGGGAAATATGTCTACCTGACCTACAACAGCGGTCCGGTTATCGTAAAACCCATCGGTACCGATGCCGTTATCCCCGATCGCAAAGGGGCGCACAGACTGATCATCATGGTCGTCGGTGAAGCGGCACGCGCCGACCATTTTTCACTTAACGGCTATAACAGAGAGACAAACCCGAAACTCAAACAAGAAGCTATCATCAACCTCTCCAACACCTACTCCTGCGGTACCGCAACGGCAGAGTCGGTCCCATGTATGTTCTCTGTCTATCCAAGAAGCGAATACACCTACAAAAAGGGAATCAGCACGGAGAATGTACTGGATGTACTCAAGCACACAGGCAAGGTTGCCCTGCTGTGGCGTGACAACAATTCAGACTCCAAAGGGGTTGCACTGCGCATCCCCTACGAGAACTATAAAATTCCGGCACACAACACTGTCTGCACTGAAGGGGAATGCCGTGATGTCGGCATGCTCGTAGGACTGGACACGTTCATTGCCAAACACCCCGACAAAGACATCCTCATCGTCCTGCACCAAATGGGCAACCACGGACCTGCCTACTACAAACGCTACCCAAAAGCATATGAAAAATTCACACCGGTTTGCGAAACGAACCAGCTGGAGTCATGCAGCCGCGAAGCCATCACCAACGCCTATGACAACGCCCTGCGCTACACCGACACGTTCCTGGCAAAAACCATTGACTTTCTGAAAAAATATGAGGGGAAATACCAGACAGCGATGCTCTACATGTCGGACCACGGTGAAAGCCTCGGAGAGAACGGTCTTTATCTGCACGGCCTGCCCTACTTTATGGCACCCGATGCCCAGAAACACATTGGTGCACTCTTCTGGTTTGGTCCTGCATTCAGACAAACCCCCGAAGTACAATCACTCCAAAAGTACAAAGAAGCACGCTTCAGCCACGACTATCTCTTCCATACGCTACTTGGACTTTTCGGTGTCCAGACAAAGGTTTATGACAAAAAGCTGGATATGCTCGCACAGTAGCTACTTGCGCTTTTTGCCCCGGCTGTTCTGTTTCTCCGTCTTCCTGGAAGCATCCAGGATCTTGAATCCGTCACGTTTGGTCGTCTTACGCTTCTTCCCTTTCTTGTTCAGTGGGGAAGATGCACCCTTCTTGCTATCTGGTTTAGGCGTGCGTCTGCGCCGCTGCGGAGGCTGCATGAGGTAGCCTCTGGACTTGACATCTTTGGGGGCGTAGTCGGGCAGAATCACCTCTTTTATCTTGCTGCCAAGCACCTTTTGCAGGTCTTTGAGCTGCTCTATCTCCTCAGGGCTTACCAGCGTCATGGCAATGCCCTCTTTCCCCGCCCTGCCGGTACGCCCCACACGGTGAATAAAGTCATGTTTGACATGGGGGATGTCATAATTGATGACCACATCCAGATCCGATATATCCAGCCCCCTTGCGGCAATATCCGTTGCCACAAGAATCTGATACTCCCCCTCCCTGAAGGCACGCAGCGCCTTTCTGCGCTCCTGGTGCATCCGCTCTCCATGCAAGATACCCACCTTGTAGTCCCACGCTCTCAGTGCTTCGGCCACACCGTCGGCCAGCTCTTTTTTACGCACAAAAACAAGTACGCGTTTGAGGTTCTCAGAAGAGATGAGCCAGGCAAGCAGTGCACTCTTTTTGCTTTTGACCACCGGGTAGAGCATCTGCGTCACACTGTCGGCAATCTTGCCCGGCGGGTCCAGCTCAATGCGCCGCAGTGCTTTGATGTGTGCCTTGGCCAGTTTGACCACCCTTGGTGTAATGGTTGCGGAGACGATCACCTTTTGCGAACGCTCCGTCATCATACCAAATATCTTTTCAAGGTAGGAAACAAACCCCATATCGAACATCATATCGGCTTCATCAACAACCAGGTGCTTGAGTCCCTTTACATCAATATGGCGTGCTTCAATATGTTCCAGTGCACGTTGGGGGGTAGCAATGACTACATCCACCCCCTGCTCCAGCTTTCTGCTCTCCTCATTTCGCTTGCCGCCGCCTTGCAGCAGCACACTGCGAAACCCAAGTTTTCGCACAAAGGGCATACTCACTTCGAAAATCTGCTGTGCCAGCTCTTTTGTCGGAGAGAGGATGAAGAGTCGCGGATAGTGGTTGGTCACAGGCAGGGCATCAGGGTTCATCTGCTGCAGGGCAGGCAGCAGAAATGCGAGCGTCTTGCCGCTGCCAGTCTGTGCAGAAGCAACAGCGCTTGTACCCGCAAGGAGCACCGGGATGAGCCGCTGCTGTACAGGCGTAGGTGTTTCGTACCCCTGCCTCTCCAGTACCTGCAGCAGTGCAGTGTTAAGCTTCAGTCCGCCAAAGCTTCGTTTGTTGCCCTTCTCTTCCACATATGCCCCTTCTTGATTTCATTGCACCATTTTAGCTGAATTGGGGTTACAGATGCAATACTGTCTGCCCTTTCCAAAAAATGCTATAATAGGACAGGAAATCATAAAGGAGTACCTATGAAAAATCGATTCAAAATAACACGTATTATGGCAGCGCTGCTGGTGAGCGGTGGTATCGGATATGCAGATGTCAACATGCAGGAAGGGCTGTGGGAGACCGTTTCGACAATGGAAATGACAGGTATGCCGATGCCGATGTCCATGCCCCCTATGACTTATCGGCAGTGCATTACAAAAAAGGAACTTATTCCAAAACAGAAAAAAGAGGAAGAGCAAAATTGCAAAATTACAAAGCAGGAAACCGATGGGGATACCGTCAAGTGGGAAATTATCTGCAGCGGAGAGGGTGCAATGAAAGGGAAAGGAGAGATCACCTACCGCGGCAAGACATTTGAAGGTACTATTATTACCGAAGTGAACAATCCGGAAATGGGTACGATGAAAATGACCACCCACCTTAAAGGCCAGTATATCGGTGAGTGTAAAAAGTAGAAAAGGTAATCAGTACAATGAGAACTGAAAAGATTATTGAGAAGTGTATCGATCGTTGCAAAAAAGAAGCAGAACGGATCGCACAAGGCAAAAAACCGAGACTACCCGTCTGGAAAAAGAGAAGCACACTCGAATATGAGAAAGAGCTCGAACTCTTACAAAGAGAGCTGCTGAAACTGCAGAACCATGTCAAAGAGACAGGGATGAAACTGCTTATCATCTTCGAGGGACGTGACGCAGCAGGCAAAGGAGGGACCATCAAGCGGATCATGGAGCATATGAATCCAAGAGGTACACGGGTCGTTGCCCTCAACAAACCTTCAGATGTCGAAAAGACACAGTGGTACTTCCAGCGCTACACTGCCCACTTGCCAAGCGGCGGGGAGATCGTACTCTTTGACAGAAGCTGGTACAACCGTGCCGGTGTCGAACCGGTCATGGGATTTTGCACCGAAGCCGAACACTCGCGCTTCCTTCACGAAGTGCCTTCTACGAAGAGATGCAGGTGGGCTCGGGTACCCGTCTGATCAAATTCTACCTCTCGGTCTCCAAAGAGGAGCAAGCCAAACGGTTCGAAGAGCGCCGCACCAACCCACTAAAACACTACAAGATTTCACCGGTCGATGAAAAGGCACAGGAGCTGTGGGACAAATACACCATCGCCAACTACTCGATGCTGCTGGCATCCCACACAAAAAGTGCGCCATGGACCATTGTCGACTCCAACTCCAAGAAAAAAGCGCGCATCAATGTCATCAAACACATTCTCTCAACAATCGATTATGAGGGAAAATCCGATGCTGTTGATCTGACACCCGATCCTGAGATACTCTACGACGGTGCAGCAGAGATCCGCCGCCTTGAAAAGATCATTTCAGAAGAGATGGAAGACTAAACGTTTCTTTAGTGAAGGTTCAGGTCTTTCTCCTGGCGTTTGCGCTGCAGACGCATCTTCAGCTTGGCAAGCTCCCGCATATCCACATGTGCATCACTCTCGTCAACAATCTCGACACCAAGGATCGTCTCGACACAGTCTTCAAGTGTGACGATACCCTCTACCTGGTCATATTTATCCAGTACCAGGAACATATGCTCCTTCTTCTCAATGAAGAGGTCAAGCGCCCATGAAACCGGCACCTGCTCGTTGATACGATAGATATCTTTCTGAATGGTTTTCAGTGTCACACTGTCATCTTTGAGTGCCTGAGCAAAGAGCTGTTTGGTAAGAATCATTCCCGTCACATTTTCAATATTACCGTCAAAAACCGGAATACGCGAATACTTGAAAATATCCGCTTCGTTCTTGACAATATCTGCAATGGTACGGTTTCCTTCCAGCGCAAAAACGACGCTTCTTGGCGTAAGAATATCATGTACTTTAATATCGTCCAGTTTGAGGATGTTTTCGATAATATCAGACTCCTGCTCGTCAAGCACCCCTTCATCTTCACTCAAAAGCGCGCTTTCAAGCAGCTCCTCTTTGCTCAAACTGTGCCCTTCATCTCCCTTTTTGATACGATTAGTCACAAAAAGCGTCATCAGAATGACCGGATAGGTAAACCAGATGAAGAAACGGATAATGTAGGCTGCCAGCGGTGCCAGCTGCTTCCAGAAGGTTGCACCGATGGTTTTTGGAATGATCTCTCCGAAGAAGAGAATGGCAAAGGTCAGTACCGCGGAGACCCAGAAGAGCGCCCCCGAACCGAATACACGTTCCGCCTGTGCACCAACGGCTGCAGCACCAACCGTATTGGCAACGGTGTTCAGAATAAGAATAGAGGCTATCGATTTGTTGATGTTCTGCTTGTGCTGTTTAAGCAGTGTACCCGCCTTAGGCTTCTCTTTCTCCATCAGCGAAATAAACGGCATTGTGACAGAGAGCAGGACCGATTCGAGTACCGAACAGACAAAGGAGACAATCACCGCTCCAAGAAAATAGATAACTAACAAGTCCATAATCTTTTATGATCCTTTTAGAGTAGAATAATGGTCGCAAGACCAAGGAATGCAAAGAAACCGACAATGTCGGTCACTGTCGTCAAAATAACCGTACTACCGATAGCCGGGTCAACCCCGAACTTCTTCAAAAGCAGCGGAATGACCGATCCGAAGAAACCGGCACTGAGCAGATTGATCACCATCGCCATAGCGATCACCACACCAAGCATCCCCTTATCAAACCAGATTGCTGCGATAACACCGATGACCACAGCGAAAATAAGCCCGTTGGCAAGAGAGAGGATCACCTCTTTCTTGATAGTACGGTAGGCATCGTGCTTGGCGATCTCGCCAAGTGCAAGCTGGCGTACGACTACTGTCAGCGACTGCGTTCCTGCATTGCCGCCCATAGAAGCGACAATGGGCATCAGAACTGCAAGTGCCACATACTGCTGGAGCGTTCCTTCAAAGAGTCCGATCACCAAAGAGGCGGCAATAGCGGTAAGGAGGTTGACACCAAGCCAGATCGCCCGTGACTTTCCGGCTTTAAGCAGGTCGTCATCCTCTTCCGCTTCATCACTAACCCCTGCCAGGTGGTACATCTGATCGGTAGCATGTTCACTGATAACATCGTATATATCATCGGAAGTAATACGCCCCAGTAGTTTGCCGTACTCATCAACAATCGGCATGGATCCGAGATCATACTCCTGGAACTTCTGTACGATCTCCTTGATGTCGTCATGGTCATGACCGATGATCGGCTTGTACTTTTCAGGATTCTCCTGAATGTTCTCCCGCAGTGTCTTCTCCGGATCGAAGACGATCAGGTCATCAAGCCCTACGCCGTAACGTAGATATCCGTCTTCATCGGTGACAAAGAGGTAGTTGATATTCTCAAGTTCCCCCTCGCGTTTGAGCTTTGCAAACTCCTTAATGACATCTGAGACTTTCTGGTCGAGCTTGGCAGAGTAAACCTCCACCTGCATGTAGGCACCCGCCTCATCCTCGTCATACTGCTTGAGCTGAAGAATGTCTTCCTGGTCTTCCTTGTCAAGCTGATCGAAAACCTCTTTAGCCTTGGAGTCATCATGCTCCTCAAGCTCCTGAATAAAGTCGGTCTGGTCATCCGATTCCATCTCCGAGAGTGACTCGGCAATCTCTTCGGGGGTAAAGTTTTCGACGATGTCTCCAAAATAGCGATCAGGAAGTTCCAACGCAACATCGGCAATAAGCTCTTTCGGAATGGACGTAACCGCTTCGTCAAACTGCTCATCATTCAGGTCTTTCAGAAGGTTGGCAATCTCGGAAGGGTGCAGCTCTTCGTCCGTATGGGTACGCAGATAGTGTTCCAGTTTGTCCATCAGCCTATGCTCCTTGAAACAGATGCCGCATTATACTTGAAAACAGGAGAGAAAAGAAGAGACAAAAGTTGCATTTGTCTCCTGTATGTAGATCTATTTTTCAGGAATATCACACTTTTTGGTAATGATACAGAGCGGACAGAAGTTGGCAATGCCGGCGATAAGAGGGATGATTCCCAAAAAGAGCCACTTTGACCACGTTGCGTCAATTGTCAATGCACCGATAATCAGTGCAAAACCCAGAATAATACGAAAAACACGACAAAAACTGCGTATCTTGTTGTAATTGATAGCCATACTATACCCTTTTGATGAATTCAAACTATTATCATGTAACTATACACTATCTTGCTTAGATTAAAATAAGAGAGAGAATGTCCGAATTGAACTGGAAGCGTCAGGAGACGCTTCTTGCTAAAGTTGCGGTCCTGCAGAAGCAAAGTCGAACTTGCCACCTTTATCTTCATAGCGTTTGAAGTTCTCAATGAACATACCCGCCAGTTTTGCAAGACTGGCATCGTATTCTGCTTTATCTTCCCAGGTATTTCTTGGATTGAGTACCGTATTGTCCTGTACTCCTGCCAGTGCTTTAGGCATCTGCAGGTTGAATGTAGGCAGCGTTTCAAACTCCGCATCATTGATTGACCCGCTGAGAATGCCGTCGATACAGGCGCGGGTATCTTTGATACTCATACGTTTGCCCACACCGTACGGTCCGCCTGTCCAGCCCGTGTTGACCAGATAGACGTTGACATTGTGCTCGTCGATCTTCTTTCCTAGTAGTTCGGCATAGACTGTAGGGTGCAGCGGCAGGAACGCTTCACCGAAACATGCAGAGAAGGTCGCAACAGGCTCGGTAATGCCTCGCTCAGTACCTGCAACCTTTGCGGTATAGCCGCTGAGGAAGTAGTACATCGCCTGCTCTTTGGTCAACTTGCTCACCGGAGGCAGTACACCGAAGGCATCGGCCGTGAGGAAGATAATGTTGTTGGGGTGACCCGCCTGCAGATCAGGCTTGTGGTTGGCGATGTGCTCGATTGGGTAGGAGACGCGGGTGTTCTCCGTTTTGGAACCGTCACTGTAGTCGACATTGCCGTTCTCGTCTGCCACAACATTTTCAAGCAGTGCATCTTTGGTGATGGCACCGTAAATTTCGGGCTCCGATTTAGGATCGAGGTTGATCACCTTCGCGTAACATCCCCCCTCGAAGTTGAAGACGCCGTTGTCGTCCCATCCGTGCTCGTCATCACCGATGAGTGCACGGTTTGGGTCGGTGGAGAGTGTCGTCTTACCGGTTCCCGAGAGTCCGAAGAAGAGACAGACATCGCCCTCTTTTCCTACGTTTGCCGAACAGTGCATGGAAAGTTTTCCCTCAAGCGGCAGCCAGTAGTTCATCATCGAGAAGATACCCTTCTTCATCTCACCGCCGTACCAGGTACCGCCGATGATAGAGACATTGTCCTCGATGTTAAAGACGACGAAGACATCTGAATTGAGTCCGTGCTCCTTGTACTTCTCATCAACCGCTTTACAGGCATTATAGACAGTAAAATCAGGTTCAAAGTTTTCCAGCTCTTCTTCGGTAGGACGGATGAACATATTCTTGACAAAGTGCGCCTGCCATGCCACCTCCATAACGAATCGGATGGAGCGTCTGCTCTCCAGACTTGCACCGGTAAAGACATCCATCACATAGATCTTCTTTCCGGAAAGCTGCTTTTTGGTAATATCAAAGAGCTCTTCATAGATCTCTCTCTTGATCGGACGGTTCACGTCACCCCAGGCAATATGCTCATTTGAGGGCGGCTGATCTACGAAGTATTTATCTTTGGGGCTTCTTCCTGTGAAGATGCCGGTATCGCACATTGCGGTGCCCGAAGTTGAGATCTTGCACTCGCGTCTGTTGATCTCATGCGCCTGCAGCTCGTCATAGCTGAGGTTGTAGTAGACCTCTTCGACGTCTGTCAGTCCAAGCTTCTCAAATCCGTTGGGCATTCTGGTACTCATAGTATCCTCTTTTTAAATATGTAGTTTCACTATGCCAAAGCATACTTCAGAAAAACACTGTTTCTCTGAAGTATACTTTTGCCGAATGATAGAGCAAGCAAGCTTACTCTATCTTGAATTTTACTTGAAAATCGACAGCAAAACACCGGCTGCGACTGCAGAACCGATCACTCCGGCCACGTTTGGTCCCATCGCATGCATCAGCAGGATGTTGCCAGGCTTCGCTTCCGAACCGACACGGCTTGAAACACGTGCTGCCATAGGTACGGCAGAGACACCCGCTGAACCGATAAGCGGATTGATAGGCTCTTTGGAGAACTTGTTCATGATCTTGGCCATAAGCACACCTGCCGCAGTACCTGCAGCAAATGCCAGCAGACCGATCACCATAATTCCCAGCGTTTCGGCGACAAGAAACTTGTCCGCCTGCAGTGTCATACCGACACCGAATCCAAGGAAGATCGTAACGACATTGATCAGCGAGTTTTGCATCTCGTTGCTCAGTCTGTCTACTACGCCAGACTCTTTTGCAAAGTTACCAAACGCGAACGCTCCCATCAGCGGTGCCGCATCAGGCAGTACCAGTGCAATCATCATAATGACAACGATCGGAAAGACAAGCTTCTCGAGTCTGTGTACCTTTCTGCTTGTCTTCATCACGATCTTACGCTCCTCTTCCGTTGTCAGTGCCTTCATGATCGGAGGCTGAATGACCGGAACAAGCGCCATATAGGAGTATGCCGCAACCGCAATCGCACCCAGCATTTCAGGTGCGAGTGCCGAAGCGATAAAGATCGATGTCGGGCCGTCGGCACCACCGATGATAGAGATGGCCGCAGACTGCTTCATCGTAAAGTCCACCATACCGGTGTACTGTGAGAGTGCCGCCGCACCGACCAGTGAACCGAAGATGCCAAACTGTGCCGCACCGCCAAGCAGTGCCGTCTTCGGGTTGGCAAGCAGCGGTCCGAAGTCGGTCATCGCCCCTACCCCCATGAAGATCAGCAGCGGGAAGAATTCATTGGCAATACCCATATTGTAGATAATCCCCAGCATCCCGTGCGGTCCTGTCATATTGGCGATCGGGATGTTCGCAAGCAGTCCCCCAAACGCAATCGGCAGCAGCAGCAGCGGCTCGAAGCCCTTGGCAATGGCAAGGTAGAAGAGAATGAAGACGATGATAAACATAATTACACGTCCCCAGCTCTGCGCAAAGAGACTTACCTCCTGGCCCTGGCCGTTCTTAACCCCTTCTTTCGGGTTGATGATAGCATTGAGACCTGTCGTGTGGAAGAAGCTGACGATCAGTTCTCCGACACTCTTCTCTTTGTAGGTCGCCTTCTCTTCAGCGATCAGCTCCTGCTGCGTCTTGAATTGTTTCGCCGTTGTCTCATGCTCGCTCGCTGTCGCCGCACTGCTTAAGAAGGCGAAAGCGAAGAAAACAGAGAGTAGCAGATGTTTGATCTTCATGATTACTCCATTGTTGCGAGAAGTTGTCCGTCGGCTACTGAATCATTGACGTTGACATTGATGGTTTTGATGGTTCCTGCCTGAGGTGCGGCAATGTCGATTTCCATCTTCATCGCTTCAAGGATCATGATCACTTCACCCTCTTCTATCTTGTCGCCCGGATTTTTCAGGATCTTCCAGACGTTACCCGGAGTCTGTGAGTGAATCTCGATGCTGCCTGCACCGCCGGCTGCAGGTGCAGGTGCAGCGGCAGCCTCTGCCGCCGGTGCCGCGTTCGCTGCCGGAGTGATCTGAACGTCACCGCTTCCTTCGACTACCTGAACACTGTACTGCTTGCCATCTACCACTACTGTATAATTTCCTGCCATATTCTCTTCTCCACAATCTTTTTCTTTTCCTTTTCTTACCATCAACGGTGATTCACCCTTGAGGAACGCAATACCCTTCTTGTCACAAGATGCCGCAATGAAGATGTTCTCTTCGCTTGTCTCAAGCCCCTCTTCTTCCAGAACCTTTTTCCAATGCGCGATCGACTTTGTCTCATCTCTATCGGCGATATCGAGCGGATTCTCGGTTGTCGGCTCGAGCTTGAGCTTTTCGCTTGCAAGCTTGACGATCTCAGGATCGGGCTCTACCGGCGTCTTCCCGAAGTAGCCAAGTACCATTCTGCCGTATCCCGGAGCGATCTGCTTCCAAGGTCCAAACATCACGTTGGCATACGCCTGCTGCCAGTAGAACTGGCTGACCGGTGTGACGGAAGTGCCGTAACCGCCGCGCTCAACCACCTCTTTCATCGCTTTGATGACATCGTCGAACTTGTCGAGGTCACCGTTGTCACGCATCATCTGCGTGTTGGCAGTCAGTGCGCCGCCAGGCATCGGCGAGAACGGAATGAGCGGTGATACCTGAGTCGCTTCAGGCGGAATCATATAGTCTGCCAGACACTCTTTGAGACGCTCTTCGTACTTGAGGATCTTGTCTAGCTGCAGATCGCCAAGGTTGTAGTTGGTTCCCTTGGTTGCATGCAGCATTGTCAGGATGTCAGGCTGTGACGTACCGCCGCTGACGGGGCTTGCCGCCATATCGATACCGTTTGCACCCGCTTCGAGCGCTGCCAGATAGGAAGCGACGGAGACACCTGCTGTTTCATGTGTATGGAGTCGGAGATGTACGCTCTCGCCCAGCAGTTTACGTGCCATCGCGATGGTTTCGTAAACTTTGTGCGGGTTGGCGGTACCCGATGCATCCTTGAAACAGACAGAATCGAACTCGATACCGCTGTCAAGAATGTTTCTGAGTGTCTTTTCGTAGAATGCCACATCGTGCGCACCCTTACATCCCGGAGGGAGGTCCATAATGGTAACGACCACTTCGTGGTTCATCCCGTGCTTCTTGATCATCTCGCCTGAGTACATCAGGTTGTTGACATCGTTGAGCGCATCAAAGTTACGCACCGTTGTCGTACCGTGCTTTGCGAAGAGTTTTGCGAAGAGTTCGATCATTTCGCGGCTTCCGGTATCGAGCATCACGGTGTTGATACCCCGTGAGAGTACCTGCAGGTTCGCATCCGGTCCGACAATTTCGCGGAATCCGTCCATCATCTCGAAAGCGTTCTCCTGCAGATAGAAGAAAAGCGACTGGAAGCGCGCACCGCCGCCAAACTCGAAATGGGTGATACCCGCCTCTTTGGCCGCCTCGACTGCCGGGAAGAAGTCATCCATCAGCACACGACCGCCAAAGACCGACTGGAAGCCGTCTCTGAAGGTTGTATCCATTACGTCAATATATTTTTTAGCCATGTATCAAACCTTGTTTATGATTTATTTTTACGAAATTCCGCGATAGCTGCGACGATAGCGGCAACATGGTGCGCATCATCGGTCGTACCGGTCTGGGGGGAGGAAGCTGGCGCTTCGGGCTCTTTTTCAGGAAAGTATTTGTTAATGATGATCGCCTGCCATTTCATTACCTGCACAAGCACGATAAGAAAGACAAAAACGATAAGCATTCCCAAAACCATGAATTTGAGGGCTTCGCCTACTAAATTAATTTCCATTTGGACACCTTATCATTTGGTTTACAAATTTTAAAACAGTTTTGCTTGAGTGAAGTTAAAAAGCACTTATTATCGACGCTTTTTTCGCCGATTGTTATTTCGGGTAGCTTTTTGTTCATTTTCGTAACTCTCAAGCATCTCATCGACTTTCTGCTGATCGAAGCCTATCTGGCTGCCGACAGCATGTGATTCACACGCAATAAAGGCAGAAACCAGCTTTTCAAGCAGCAGTTCGCGGTCCATCTCAGAAAGTGTCTCGAGCAGATCCTGCGCCTGCGTATGTACAGGCACAGCTCTAAGTTGGTCAGCAAGGTAATCCAACGCATCGACATCAAGCTCTGACCCGCCTTCGATAGTAGCCAGACGCATCTCGGCACCTACCTCTTTCTGGATACGCTGCAGTTCACGGAACTCTTCGGTTGTCACCAGCGTGATCGCCTGTCCGCTCTTGCCCGCACGCCCGGTACGCCCGATACGGTGTACATAGCTCTGAGGATCGAAGGGAATGTGGTAGTTGAAGACATGGGTGACATCCTTGACATCCAGCCCGCGCGCCGCCACATCAGTAGCAACCATGATCTTGCTCTCGCCTCTGCGGTAGGACTTGATGATCACTTCGCGGTCCTGCTGTTCCAGATCGCCGTGCAGCCCCGCGGCATTGAAGCCGAGTGCCTGCAGATGCTCAGTCAACCTATCTACTTCGCGTTTCATGCGGCAGAAGATGATACACTTATTGATCTCTTCGGTCTCGAGCAGTTTGACGATCGCTTCATCCCGCTGCGACTCGTTAATAACATAGTAGCGCTGCTCGATGACATTGTTGGTCGTCTCCTCTTCACCAATGACAGAGATAAACTCGGGGTTGTAGAGAATATGCTCGGCAAGCTCCTTGATGGGCCTTGGCATCGTAGCGGAGAAGAGCAGTGTCTGGCGTGTTTGTGGAATGTACTCGAAGATCTCCTTGATCTCGTCAAGGAAGCCCATATCGAGCATCTCGTCAGCCTCATCGAGCACGACAATCTCCGGGTTGAAACTGTCGATCTTCCCTTTTTTGTAGAGATCTTTAAGACGCCCCGGTGTTGCCACAACAATCTGCACTCCTTTATGGATGAGCGCGATTTGGCGTCCATATCCCACACCGCCGTACACGGTCAGCGTACGGATACCCGCAAAGCGTCCAAGATGGTAGAGTTCATCGCTCACCTGCGTTGCCAGTTCACGTGTGGGAGTGATGACCAGCGCACGCTCGATCTCCCCTTTCGCAATCTTATCCATCATCGGCAGGCCGAATGCCGCTGTCTTGCCCGTCCCCGTATGTGCCTGAGCGACCAGGTCTCTTCCCTCCATTACCAGGGGAATCGCCATCTCCTGAATGGGACTTGGCTCTCTGAAGCCTGCGATCTTCACCCCTTTGGCAAGATCACGGTGAAAATTGAATTCACTGAATTTCATTGTCTTCCTTTAGGCAGTACTACCTGCCCTGCAAAATTTCGTTCAAAACCTGTTTTGAACTTATCCAAACCTCCCGCGGGAGATTTGGTAAATCCACACTTACAAAATGGCCAGCAGCAAAATCCCAAACACGATACGGTAGATACCGAACGCCACAAAGGTAAAGCGCTGCAGGAAAGCCAAAAAGAGCTTGATCGTAGCATACGCCACGACAAAAGCGACTAGGAAACCGATGAGAAACGCACCCCAGTTGGCATGCGCAAACTCATGGTAGTGCTTGAGCAGGTCATAACCGCTGACAGCTGCCATGACCGGAATGGCAAGCAGGAAACTGAACTCCGCCGATGCCTTTCTGTCCAGCCCTACCAACAATCCACCGATGATCGTCGCACCCGCCCTGCTGGTACCCGGTACCAGAGAAAAGATCTGTGCAATACCGATCCAGAGTGCCTGCGACCAGCTTATCTTCTCGACATCGCTTACATGGGTCGGTTTTTCTCGGTAAAAATACTCCACCACTAAAAAAATGATACCGCCGATGATGAACATCCAGGCGACCACTTCGACATTGAAGAGTGATTTGACAGTGTCTTTGAAAATGTAGCCGACAACGGCAAGAGGAAGAAAGGCAGCCAGCAGTTTCATCCACAGGTCGATCTTTTTGAAAGTGATCTTCTCGCGGTAGATCAGAATGACGGCCAATATAGCGGCAAACTGTATGATGACTTCATACGCTTTTGTCAGATCGTTCTCCGCCACCCCCAGAAATTTTGACGCAACGATCATGTGCCCGGTCGAAGAGATGGGCAGAAACTCCGTAAACCCTTCGATGACCCCGATAATCACCGCCTGAAATATATCCATAAACCAATTCCTTTAACGTCAAAGCCTGCGGCCTTGACTCTCTCACAGCATCGCGCTGAAGTAACTCTCATCCTTTGCAAGCAGCTGCGCCGGCGTACCGCTGTCAACAACTCTGCCCTCTTCGAGTACATAGATCTGCTCCGCACTCTTGATGGTACTAAGCCGGTGGGCGATGGTGATGACTGTACGCTCTTTTAAAAAGTCATGCAGCGCTTCAAAGAGCTTCGCCTCCGTATGCACATCGAGAGCAGAGGTAGATTCGTCGAAAATGACCGCTTTGGGGTCTGCAAGCACCATACGCGCAATGGCCACCCGCTGACGCTGACCGCCGCTGAGCTTGATGCCGTCCTTTCCGACAAGCGTATCAAGCCCGTTCTCCAATCTGCCGATAACATCGCCAAGCTGCGCGATGCGTATTGCATTGTCGATCGCTTCGTCGCTATAGGCGTTGCCAAGGGTAAGATTAAAACGCATTGTATCATTAAAGAGTTTAGGATGTTGCAAGATAAGATAGATATTTTCCCGTATCGTCGCAAGTGCGACCTCTCGGTTTGAGACGCCGTTGTAGCGTATCTCGCCCTCTTCGAAGGGGTAGAACCCGACCAGAATGTTCGACAGCGTCGTCTTCCCGCTGCCGCTGGCACCGACAATGGCAACCTTGCTTCCGGGTTTGATATGCATATTGATATTTTCTAATATGTATTCGCGTTCGCCTTCCTCTTTCTCTCTTTCACCCTCACTGCTTTTTACATACCTGAAGTAAAGACCGCGCACATCGATCTGCACTGCACGATGCCCTTTGAACGGATCTTTACGCACCTTCGGCAGCGGCTCCTGCTCCATTTCAAAGATAGCATTGATACGATTGCACGCAGCCCTGGCTGTCGCCAGCACATACTGGAAGTTGATAACATCCTGCGTTGGTGTCACCATCACCCAGAGGTAGGAGAAGATCGCAAGCATCAGCCCTACCGAAAGGTCCGAATAGGCAACAGCAAGGATGCTCACTGCACGGAAGACTTCGTAGCCTGATAGGAATATCAGATAGGAGAGCTTCATTGCCGCATCGCTCTTGTAGCCGTAGTTGACCGAATGCTCTTTTAGCTCTTTGGCCTTTTTCTCACTCTCTTTGAAGAAATACGCCTCTTTGTTCGCTGCCTTTATCTGGTGAAAAAGCTCAAGGGTTTCGGAGAGGCTTGACTGAAAGAGCTCCACAGCCCTGTTCTCCTCCCGTTTGAGTTTACCGATGTTGCGGGAGAGTTTAACGGTAAAAAGCACCACAACGGGGTTGGTCAGCAAAATGAAGAGTGCCAGCTGCCAGTGTATCCAGAGCAGCACCACCGAAGAGAAGAGCAGAATCAAAGAGGAGACGATGAGTTTGGAGATAGTCGTGGAGACAAATCCGTCGATGGTCTCTACGTCGGTAACAAGCTTGGAGGTGACCGCCCCCACCCGCATCGTCTCATACTCTTTGAGTGAAACTTTCTTGAGGTGATCCAGCAGAGCAACACGAAGCCTGTAGGTAATATTTTTTGATATGGAAACAAATATCTTTGTCTGCAATATCGACAGCAGCGTGCTGAGCAGCCGAAGCAGCAGAATGAATACCAATATGCCGATGACATACCCTTTGGTGTCACTCTTCCAAAGATGTTCGGAGATCCAGCCAATAAAGTGATGGTCTTTACCAAGCAGGAGTTCATCGACGATAAGGGGAATAAAAAGCGGAATAATCACAACCAAAAGTGTTGCAAGAATCGCCACTATATTTCCTAATATCAATTCATTTCGATACTGCAGCAGATCACTGACGATGTGTCTGATACTGCATTGCTTTCCGCTTCGCACCGCAATCCTTCAAACTGTTTGGCGCATTATACCATTTTATCATTCATCCCCTCTCCACACTGTTACACACACGCCTGCATAAAACGTGCTACAATAAGTCATGAGAACGAATGAGAGAAGAGAGGAACCGATGTCACCACTGGGAAGTGCCCCATTCAAGCATGTTCCCATCAACCTTATTACACTGAGGTTCCACAGGAATGCACTCAACCATGGATTTGCCGAATGGATCCGTGAAGCCCGCATCCTTCAGATACGTCTGGCCTTTCTGCTCGTTTCCATCCTTTATGTACTCTACGGCATCGCCGAACCCTACTTTGCGCCTGGCGAAACACTCTCAGTCGCACAACTGCTGCATATCTGTCTGATCGCACCCATCACGTTCGTGATTGCGCTCTACCCCTCTTCCCGCTTTCTCAAAAAGAACTTTCAGCCCCTTGCCATACTTGCAACCTTTATCGCGTATATATGCTATCTTTACCTTGTCAACCAAACAGGATTGGGCGGCCCCTATACTCCCGAACTCTACTTTATGATCCTCTGGATCTTCACTGTAGCGGGATTCCGTCTCTACCTTGCAACAGCATTTTCATTACTGCTGATTGCACTTGCACTCTTCAATGCACTGCAGCTTGATGCCACAGAAGCACTCTTCTATACGTACTGTTTCTGGCTCTTTATCGCCTTTTGTCTGGCATTTCTCGGTGGACATCTGCTGGAGTACTGGTCGAGAGTACACTACTTCAACACCCTGACCCTGCATAATGAAATTACTGACCGGAAAGCGGTACAGGATCAGCTGAAATATCTCTCCGAACATGATCCGCTGACGGGTCTCTCCAACCGTATCAAACTCAGTAAACAGCTTGATGAGGCAATAGAAACTGCTCGAAAGAGGGGGGAGAAACTTGCATGGATATTTATCGATATAGACAGATTCAAACATTTTAACGATACGGAAGGTCACGTTATGGGGGATGCTCTGCTCAAGGCTATTGCCAGACGTCTGGTATCGTCTGTCAGGGAAAACGACATTATCGGGCGCATAGGCGGAGATGAGTTCATTGTCCTCCTTACCCATATCAAAGAGACCGAAGATGCCCTCTCTATCGCCGAACATATCCGTGCTTCTCTTGCAGAGCCCTACAGGCTTGACACTGAAAAGAAGACGTATAAAAGCAGTGCAAGCCTCGGCGTTGCCCTCTTTCCCGAACACGGTAACAGCGAGATGGCACTCTCCAAATGTGCAGATGCGGCAATGTATCAATCAAAACAGAAGGGCCGCAACCAGGTATCACTCTGGTGTTAAACGATCTTTAAAATTTCAGTCAGGTCTTTGACATCCACACAGTGCGTCGCTGCCTCTTTTAAAACAGGCTTGGCACAGAATGCCACACGGGTATCGGCATGGGTGAACATGCTCAAATCGTTGGCACCGTCACCGACAACAAGGGTATCTCCCCTGCCCACTCCCAGGAGTTTCTGCATACGCACGATCATATCACCTTTGGCATCGGAGTACATCATCTCACCCCCTACCCGTCCGGTAAGGATCCCCTCTTCATCGTGCAGGAAGTTGGAGAAGTCTGCATCGATACCTAGTCTCTCACACGCAGGCTTTGTGGCGTTTCTGAAGCCTCCGGAGAAACAGACCACGGTGAAGCCTCTCTCTTTGAGTCCTGCTACCGTCTCTGCCGCACCAGGCATCATGGGAAGATCGGCACAGATTGTATCGACCTTGGCCTTCTCAAGCCCCTCAAGCAATGCCACACGCGCCACAAGCGACTTGAAGAAGTCAAGCTCTCCCGCCATCGCACGCTCCGTAATGGCAGCCACCTGCGCCTCAAGCCCCAACGGCTTTGCCAGAAAATCGATGGTCTCCCCGTCCATCAGTGTCGAATCGAAATCAAATACGGCCAGCTTCGCCATCGGGATACCTCTTTGTATAGTTAATTTTGGTAGAATTATAACCAATTTAAGACAAAGAGTACGATTTATGTTTGAAACATTCTGTGATTTTCTCTGCAACCAAACCAAACAGTTTATCACCGTAGAGGTCAACCCTCCGCACGGCGCATCGCTTGACGGCATCCTTACAGACATCAAAAAGCACAAGCTTCACGAAAAGGTCAGCGGCTTCTCCTGTACCGACAACCCGCTTGCCAAGCTTAAGATGAGCGGCGTACTCTCCGCCATCAAACTGCAGCAGACTTTCGGCAAGCCTGTCATCGCCACAATGAGTATGCGCGACAAGAACAAACTCTCGCTGCAGTCTACTCTGCTCGGCGCCAACGACTTCGACCTCCGCTGCATTCTGGCCCTTACCGGCGACCCGGCGAAATACTCCGACCAGCCGGAGGTCAAAGGGGTGCTCGAGCGTGACTCCACACTGCTTTTGAGCATCATCTACCATCTTAATAACGGTGTGGACTACTCCAACAAGCCGCTCCACCCCGCTCCCAAGCCTATCTACCCGTTTGCGGTAAGCAACTCCTATGCCAAAGATATGAAAAAGCTGCAAAAGCGGATGCTCAAAAAGCTCAACTACGGCGCGCGCGCCATCATCACCCAGCCTGTCTACGATACAGCAAACGCCAAAGAACTGCTGGCACTCTTTGAGGAAGCAAAAGAGATGAGCATCAGAGAGACAGCCAAAGAGGCGCAGCTGGTCCTTGGCCAGTTTCCCATCGTGCGTGCCCGCACCGCCAACTTCATCGACGACAAGGTGCCGGGCATCTCCGTACCCAAGGATATCATCGACGAGATGAACCTTGCGGCAATGGACGGAGAAGCAAAAGAGCAGGAGGTCGGCTTCGCCCTCTCAAAAGCGATCTTTGATGATATGATGAAACTGCACGGCAAAGTGCACCTGATGACGCATAACCGGTTTGATCTGTGTTCGGAGCTTATAGGGTAAAGAGCGATGAAAACACCCATTAGACTGCTTGGAACCTGTTTTGTTCTTGTGACACCGCTTTTAGCTTTCAACCTGTGCGGCGAAGATATTGCACTTGGTGAAAAAGCGCCATCGTGGATTGCTTCTGCGAAACAGGCGCATGGTATCTATCGTTATGAAAACTGTGGCGTAGCACTGAAAGACAAGAAGATTGTCTGGTACAGCAAGTCCATCGAAGTGAACGGTGCACTAAAGGTCTACCCTACCTTTGACGGTGCTCACTTTTCGCATGCTACACTTCTCTTTGACAATATGGACCCAGGTATAGGCGAAGAGTCGGAGAACTTTACAGATACGGAACAACTCAACGGGGCCATTATCTCTATTCGTACCAGTATGCACAATCTCAAGCGAGTTGAAGCCTTTTACAAAGACGGGAACCTGACAAAAATGCGCTACCGCTACCCTTATAAAGAGAAGAGCCGTTTCATCCTTGAAGTTGAATACGGACACGCACCGTAAAACGTTTGCCTATTTGTCCTCTACTTTCCTGAAACAGTCTCACAATATATCTTTTCGAGTGTCTGCTTCAAAACAGCTACACGCTTTGCACAGACACCAAAGACAGTCTCCGCATTCAGGTCAAAGTAGTGATGGGAGAGGATGTCCCGTATTCCCGCCACCCTTTTCCATTCCACTTCAGGGTAACGACACAACAGATCTCCATTCGTAAGTTTATCGATCTGCTTTACCCCTTCTCCTACTGCAATCAGAAGCATACAGATACTGTCAAGCAAAATCTGCCCCTCTTCATCTTCGAGAAAGTCATCGGAAGTTTTCACTCTGCCGCATCTCTCTTCAATCTTGCCAACAGCAGCAATCATATCTTCAAGAATGTCAGTCAACAGTGTAGGATCAGACATAAATAACATCTTTTTCAATGCGTGAACGCAGTTTTGGGTTCATCTGCTTCCAAAGGGCAATCACATCGACATCTTTCCCGAATGCCTCTTCGAGATCCTGCATAATACCGATTTGGTTAAAAAGATCGGATTCATTAAAGTCCACCACAATATCGATATCACTCTTCTCTTTTTCATCACCACGGGCATAGGAGCCAAAAAGCCCCAGCCTTTTAATACTATAGGTATCTTTCTTTTTCTCTTTATAGGTTTTGAGATAGTTCAGTATCTTCTGCTGTGACAACATCGCATATCCTTCACTTTTCTTCAATAATTATATCATAGATTCAAAGTGCTGAAAATGTACCTTACACACAGTTTAAAGAATCAAAATGACAACTAAACACTTCCGGCAATATACCCTCCCAACAATACTGCATAGCGCACCCCTTTCGCAAACGCCACAATAAGCAGAAACTTTGTAAAACCGTACCGCAGCACACCGGCAATGAATGTCAGCGGGTCGCCGATGACAGGTGCCCAGCTTAGCAGCAGTACCCAGCCGCCCCACTTCTCGAAGCGTCGGTGCGCCTTTTGCATCTTGTCTGAGGAGAGGTGTCCTTTTTTCTCAAGCCACGCCTCCCCTTTCATCCCCAGCCAGTAGTTCACCGCTGCACCAAGCGTATTGCCCAGTGTAGCGACAGACCAGAGCAGCCAGAGAGAGTACCCCGGAGAAAGATCATAGAGCAGCAGCGCTTCGCTGCCAAGGGGCAGCAGTGTCGCGGAGAGGAAAGAGACAAGAAAGAGTGTAAGGTAGATCATTCGAAATGCTGAAAAAGGACCTCGCCATTTTGCACGACACCTATCTGCTGCTGGCAGGCAAGTGACGGAAGCGAGACATATTTACCGACTTTTCGCGCCTGATGAAAGTGCCCCTCGATAACAAGGTCCGCTTCCTTGTAGTGTGCCAATATCGCCTCCACACGCTTTTCAAACCCTTCGAACCTGTGGCAGATATGCTTCCGGGAGAGTTTTTTCATACGATGGTCTATGATGGCCTTTTCAAAGGGTCTCAGCAGTGTCAGTGTCGTTTTGTTACGCAAGGCTTTGCAGTAGAGGTCATACCCAAAACCGGTTGTGTAACGGTCTCCGTGGGAGATGCCCACCCGTCTGCCCTCCAACTCAAAAAAAGCCGGCTGTTCTTCACGGCTGTAAATGTGTATATCTGGAAATATCGGCTTGAGACAAAAGTCATGGTTGCCTTCGAAGTAATGTATCTCTATACCCACAGAGAGTTTCTGCAGCAGTACAACGGCTTCTTTGGAAAAGGTTTGGATGTACTCGTTATACCCAAAGAGGAGGTCGAAGTTGTCACCCATCAAAAAGAGCTGCGGGGTTTGCAGCGTACCCTTTTCAAGCCTTTTCAAAAGTCTCAGAAAGGCATCGCCATGATGGGGGTAATGGGAGTCGGCAACGAATAATGCCTCCTCTTTAATCATAGGAAGGCTGTTGGATTTACATATACTCATTTTCTATTTTTATCCTATAAGACTTATATTTTTTTGATTAATACATATTTCATCTATCAAAAAGGCTCCCCGTAAATTCTGCCTTGAATATAGTGCATATCCAAGCACCCTATTCCTTTTACTTTTTGTATAGAACTATTTTACCGTGTTTCCCTTGTTATTTTTCACGACACTCATCAAATATCTTCTGCGCTACTTGCTCCGCATAAGCCCAGCTTGAAAAAAGCAGCGAACCTTTAATGTAGTAGTCTGTGCCACCATATTTGTACCCACGCAACAGCTCTTCTGCACTTGCAACATTTTTTGCCAGCCCGCACAACTGTTCATCGAGTTTGTCACACATATATGCTACTGCTTCCTCAGTACTTGAAAACGCTGCTACCTTACAGGGACAACTCTCCCCTTTCATAAAGTCGTAGTTGTCTTCACACCATACTTCTATTGTCTGATTCATAACTGCCTCCTTTCTACTCTTTTTTCACTCACCACTTCCCCCGTCTCGACACAGTAGGCACTGAGCATTCCGTATCCGCTGCGTGCCATATAGCAACCGGTGTCAACATTGACAAAGTGTCGTTCTATCTTCACTCCATAAGGCGTAACGGTATGTCCGAAAATGTTAAAAATAAGCGCATCCTCATCAGGCTCCCGTCTGTTCCAAAGCGCCATCTCGGCAAAGGTTTTGTACATCATATCGCTATAGCGCATTCCCCAAACGGTAGCAATAGGTGCATGTGAGACGACAACGGGTTTGCCTGAAGGATGTTCAATATCAAGCTCAATATACAGCGGCAACGAACGCATCCATCGAATATCTTCTTTAAATACCTCCAGCCTCTTTTTGGCATCTGATGTAACGATGGGCTTACCCTCTTGCAGTGTAATGAGTCCATACGATTTGAGTGTGGCAATGCCGCCGTTGCTATACCAGCTGTTATGCATTTTTATTGGCTCGTTTTGCTCAACAAATACAGCAAAACTACTGCCGTACCCTGTCATCATCTCCTCATGGTTGCCCATCACACACCCATGTCCGCCCTCCCGCACAAACTTCACCACTTCAACACTTCTGCTGCCACGATCGATAAGATCACCTACAAATATAAGTTTTGCATCACTGGGGAGTTTTTCGACAAGCCTCATGAGCGTGTCGTATTCACCGTGAACATCACCGATGATGTAGGTTTTTGTATCGTTCATTTGCAAAACCTCATAGTGATTCCCTTATATATTTCCAATGGGATGATTCGATGGTTATTTAGTTTGATCATGTTTAGCCTTTTTGTACGAAAGTCCCGCTTTGTGGCAATACTCCCGCACAAACGCATCTTTATCCTCTATCTCATCCACAACATTCTCTTCAACGGCAGCACAATAGGCTTTGAGGTAGTCGATGTAGTTCTCCTCTTTGTTTGGCACATGGCTGAAATACAACTTCAAATACTCCTCATACTCAGGAAGTGATGCCAGCTTGTCTGCATCACGGACCATAAAGTGATAGGCATACATCGCAACCAAAGATGATACCTCTTCATACAATATCTCGAGACGCTTCTCTTTTGGGGTGAAAGGATCAAGATAGGCTATCTCATTTTCTTCTCTTTTGTTGGCAAATCTTTTTTTGCTATATTGAATATTTCGAACCTCTTCGCATACATCATCAATAGGGACAAGTTCTATCTCCCGCTTATTTCCGAGAAAATGCTCTTTTTTATAAACCCTATCTACAATGTGCTCTCGTCCATCAAGCAGTGCATCCCCTTCACCTGTCATAATCTCCCTGCTTCGCTCCACACGAAAACCATCATCGTATGTTTTGATCTCTGTAGGCAGATCTTTTATCTCCTCTTTCCGCTGCTCCCATGGAATGTGGTTTCGATCTTTGTCAAAAAGGTAGTTAAGGTACCGCTCCTTTGTCTCGATCACCATCCGCACATAAGGAGTATCCAGATGCATCTTTGCTTCAATGCTTTTGACCTTCAAACAAGAAGGATAGGCAACAAAACCATAAGGTGCCGTTATATCTTTTTGAAATATAAAATGCATCATTACTCCCTAATCTTTCTCCAGCAAGATCTCTTGACACTATCGGTCGTAGAGATATACAAATACCCATGTGTCATCACAATCGCATCAAAATCCAAACTGCATGCTTTCTCTACATCCTCTTTTGTAATACCGATATACCATACCTCATACTCATCTTCCTGCAAAAGTATATTATTTTTCCACGCTTCTTCGAGTTTTCTATAAAGCCAAAACTTTTGGCATCTATTGCACTGATGCAGTATAAACTCATCAGAGTTTGAATGGTAGATCTCTTTGACTTTGGTAAGCGTATCTGTGTTGCAGCATCTATTTAGTTTGATCATCTTTGGCCTTTTAGCTCCAAATCCTCAAGCCCTATCCCAAGCGTTAGCTCCGTGCCATCCTTTTTGCCAAATATCACCGGAAGTTCAACAGACATATCAAACATCGAAGCACCTGAGGGGTAAGACCAGCCTATGATGTAGGTCTCTTGCTTTTCGATAATATCTTTGTATTGTGGCGGTATCTTGTGTACCTTTACGGGATGATACCACAACCCTGCCTCTTCAAGATCTTTTTGGGATTTGAAGGTATCAAAGAGGGCAATATAGTCTTGAAGCGGGATGCTATAGCGCTTGGTATGCAGTGCTCTTTTTTGCTCTCGCTTGAGATTTTTAAGGACAAAAGCCACTTTCTCCTCTTCATCCATTGCCAATGTCTCTTCTACCGCATGGGCTATCTCATCCTTCCCAGTCATCCATCGTGGCAGATATTTACGGACAAATGCCTCATCGAGCACGGCTTCGACATCGAGAAAATCACTTTGGGCTTCTGCTTTTTTAAAGAGCGCCCAGCCTGTGTCGCTCTTGACAAAAAAGTAGTCATCTTCATCATGCACTATTTTCCAGTATTGGGGCTTGATGATCACCTCTCCCTGCTCATCGATCACCATATCTTTTCCCTCTTTGCTCACCACGGCATAGCCGAAATTAAAAGGGGCGTAGTCATCGTATTGGCAAGCGATGGTCTCTTTGCCCTCTTTGTCCGTATAGCCCCATAGTTTTGTAGCGGCATCCTGTACGACATTGTGGCCGTAGCCTCTGGTGACAATAGTAGCGTAGGGTTTGCTTTTGATGATCTCGTTCGTTTCTTGATCGACATAGACATAACACAACAACCCGTCAGCCTCTACGGTCAAAAAACGCTGCTCATAATCCAACGATCCACACAGCGCATTGGCGGCTATAACCCTGTCGGTATGCAGCTCTATGATCTCACAAAGATAGTCTCTATAGTCATCGCTCTGCGGCAGAGCCTCTCTTTGCACCTCTGCCAGCTTCTCTTCAACATGTATGTAGTAATACTCACACGCCCAATGGCAGACAACGTCGGGGTCATCCAAAAACTTCTTGCGTCTGTCCCGTATGAGTCCGTACTGCCCCGCATCGTTTATGACGGCTACAAAATCACTGCTGATAAAGAGTGAAGAGAGGTTGAGTTTAGTCTGTTGTGGCACAAAAACTTTAATGCCGTCAGTCAAGAGAAACTGTGCTTCATGGTGATGTTCAAAATACCATAACATCTCCAAGGAAGCATTATCGGCAACCCCTTCTATCTCCTCCATTTCAAACGGTATTAGCCACGCCATCCTCTCTACCAGAAGGTGCAGAAGTGTTTTCTCTTCAAGTATCGTATCGAGTGTCACCATTTCGATATCGACACGATTCTGAGGCTTAAGCTCGTGTGTGTACCATTTTTTAGGATACCGCTGGCGCAGTGTTGCAGCCCTTGCCAATGCCTCGCCTTTGCTAAAGCAGAGATAACCGTACCACTCCTTGCTGCCGTTACTTGTTTTGAGAGCGTAAAAAAGATGGGTTTTCTCTATCTGTGCATTGTTGGTAAGTTGCTGCTTGCAGGCATTTTCAATCTTCTCCTGATCATAACCGTACTCACGCTGTACAGCCTGATAAGTACGGTAGAAAATATTATAGGTTTCAAAAAGGGGTTTTAGCTGCATTGGATTTGACTCTCTTTATTCTATTTTTACCAACACGACTATTTAACCAAACGCATAAAATAACCTATCGCATCCGCTGCACCATTTGGGAAATCGTTTGTGCTATACCGTTGGCAAATCCGCTTGAACCATTGACATTATATGACCAGCTTCCATTTACTCCACCGCAAGTATTGGCAACCGCTATTGAACCGCTGTGGTAAATATTTAAATCAAAGCAGTTACTACTGCTCATTCCGCCCCCTCTGCTCAGCTTCACAGTCGCATAAAAAAACCCTCCACTATTTATGGTGCACTGGCTGTACGATACAGGACTTGGCGTAGCAGGCACACAGATAGAGACGCTTCCACCTCTACTGTAGCTGCCGCCATAGCTGCGCTGGGCTACCAACCTTGCCCGTCTTGCTCTCTCTTCTCTCTCACGCTTGAGTCTTGCCAGCCTCTCATCACGCTCCTTTCTCTTCTGTGCCACATACTTTGCAGTCTCTTGTGTGTCGTCTGTACCAACGCCGTACATCTTTGCTTTTTTAAGCAGTGCATCCGCTTTGGAAAAAGACTCGCTCTTGGCTGCTTTTTTTGCTTGCTCCAGCAAATCTGCCACATCCTCTGCATCTTCCTCGTCATCGTCCAGGCTGATGGCATACGCAGGAGTAGGCACAACCGTTAAAGAGACACTAAAAACCAAAAATCCCAATAAAACTACTTTAAACATATTACTGCTTCTAATTATTACTTTGTATCTTTTATCTTGATTAACCAAGCATCTTTTTCCCCGGCACCTTTTGACTCGGTGTATCCAGCCACTACAAAACCGCCATCTTGGGCGTGTATGATTGTGTTTGCTTCATCCCATTTTTTCCCACCAAAGGTTTTATCCCATATTTTATTGCCGTCTTTATCTATTTTAACTATCCAAGCATCATATGACCCAGCACCTTTTGACAGTGTAAATCCAACCACTATAAAACCACCATCTTGGCTTTGGATGATTGTATTAGCTTTATCATAATCTTTTCCACCAAAGGTTTTATCCCATATTTTATTGCCATCTTTATCTATTTTAACTATCCAAATATCTTTTCCTCCAGCACCTTTTGACTCGGTGTATCCAGCCACTACAAAACCACCATCTTGGCTTTGGGTGATTGCGTTTGCTTTATCCCATTTTTCCCCACCAAGGGTTTTGTCCCATACTTTATTGCCATCTTTATCTATTTTAACTATCCAAGCACCTTTTGAACCAGTATATCCAGCCACTACAAAACCGCCATCTTGGCTTTGGATGATTGAGATCGCTTCATCGATACTTTTCCCACCAAAGGTTTTATCCCATATCTTATTACCATCTTTATCTATTTTCACTATCCAGGCATCTCTTTTTCCAACACCTTTTGACTCGGTGTATCCAGCTACTACAAAACCACCATCTTGGCTTTGGATGATTGCGTTTGCTTTATCCCATTTTTCCCCACCAAAGGTTTTATCCCATATTTTATTGCCATCTTTATCTATCTTCACTATCCAAATATCACTTTTTCCAGCACCTTTTGACAGTGTAAATCCAACCACTACAAAACCGCCATCTTGGCTTTGGATGATTGTATTTGCTTCATCGATACTTTTCCCACCAAAGGTTTTATCCCATATTTTATTGCCATCTTTATCTATATTCACTATCCAAATATCACTTTTTCCAGCACCTTTTGAGCTAGTATATCCAGCCACTACAAAACCTCCATCTTGGCTTTGTGCGATTGAGTTTGCTACATCATATTTTTTGCCGCCAAAAGTTTTATCCCATATTTTTTCTACTACTATTGCATCTAACTGCAATTTCAAACTCATTTTTGTAGAGGTATCCTCTCCTACAAAAACTCTCTTTTGGGCAATATACCCCATATACTTATCTTTTGGTTTGACAACTTTGATGGTATACTCCCCCTCTTCAAGCAAGATAGAGGTAAACCCCTCCCCAGTCATCGCCTTCTTCTTCCCATCGACATAGATGTAAGCTCCCTCTTGGTCAGCTGCGACGCGTATCTTGCCCTTGCCTGCATAGAGTGACCCCGTAGCCAAAAGCAAAGCTGCTAAAACCATCTGCCACTGTTTTTTCATATACTCTTCTCCATTTTCCTACTTTAGTTTACACCAGTATTCTACCTTACGGCACATACGCAATCGTTGGCAGTCCCATTCCCTCATCATATCCACACATCAGGTTGGCTGCTGCGACTGCCTGCGAAGAGGCACCACGCAAAAGATTGTCTATGGCAGAACTGACAAAGAGCGATCGGCCGTTGCTTGCAGCGTAAATGTCGCAAAAGTGCGTCCCTGCAGTGCTTTTGATATCCACAGGCTTCTCCCTGATACGGATGAACGGGTCGTTGGCGTAGTGTTCTTTGAGGATCATCAGCGGATCGACATCGACCTTGAGCGTGCCGTAGACCGAGACCAGCTCACCGCGTGTGGCGGGAATGAGGTGCGGCACGAAATTAACCTGCATCTCGACTCCGTGTATCTTCTCTATCTTTTCGGCAATTTCGGGCGCATGGCGGTGTTTGAGGGGATTGTACGCAAAGATGTTGTCGTTGACCGTCACAAAGTGTGTCGTTTCACTCAGCTTCTTGCCCGCACCGCTGACACCCGACTTTGCATCGACAAAGAGGGGCGAGCCCTCTTCGAGGTAGGGAATGAAAGGCAGAATGCCAAGCAGCGTAGCGGTGGGGTAGCACCCCGGTCCTGCTGCAAGGTCGGTGTTTTTCAACTCTTCACGGTAGTACTCGATGAGCGCATAGACCGCCTCGTCAAGATGATCTTTGTCTTCATGTTCGCAGTAGTGCGCTTCGTAGGTGTCAAGCTCCAGACGGTAATCGGCGGAGAGGTCGACCACCTTGAGGCCATTTTCAATAAGCCCCTTGGCAAAGCCCATCGAAGCCTTGTGAGGCAGTGCCAGAAAAACAAGGTCGCAGGCGTTGGCAACCCCTGCCACATCGGCTTTCTCAACAGGCAAAGTGATGACCTTTTCAAGCGACGGATGCAGCGCTTCGATCGTCGTATCGCCCTGTGTCGTCGCCAGATAGGTCAGTTCGAACCCAGGATGTGCCACAAGCATCTTCACCAGTTCCAGCCCCGTATAGCCGCTGGCCCCTACAACCCCTACTTTTACCATTATTTCCTCACTTTATTTGGATAAGCACACCGTTTTAATTTGGTATGATTTTGGGAACCGAAAGCTTCAGCTTCGCCTTGACGTTAAATGTCAAAAATGTGATGCGGGCTATCCCGCAAGGGGATACACTCCGATAAAGCCTCCGACTCCAATCCCACGGTCACCGTAGGAACGATCTCAATTTTTAATTTTTAATTTCTAATTTAATTTGATTTCCTCATACAACACCTCTTCGATGTCGTACGCCTTCTTTCCGCTTGGCAGACTCAGCTCCACCTCATCACCCTCTTCCTTGCCGATCAGTGCTCTGGCCATCGGCGACTGGAAAGAGATGAGCCCCTTCTCGGGCTGCGCTTCCATACTTCCGACGATGGTGTATTTTAACTCTTCGCCGCTCTCCTGACAGGTTAGGCAGACCGTCGATCCGAAACTGACACGCTCGTGCGCCAGCGTGGAGGGATCGACCACCTGCGCGCGGCCGATGATGTCGGTCAGTTCGGCAATACGTGCTTCCATCAGCCCCTGCTTCTCTTTGGCGGCGTGGTATTCGGCATTCTCTTTAAGGTCGCCCAGCTCTCTGGCTTCGTCGATGATCTTCGCGATCTTTCCTCTTTCGTTGGTCTTCAGGTTCTCAAGCTCTTCGGAGAGCTTGACATAGGTTTCACGCAGCATCGGCTCTTTTTGCACGATATATCCTTTGTTCGAATTGGTTGGAGGTATTATAGCAAAAAGGTTATAATGCAAGCCAACTAAACAGCAAGGCAGGTCAGGCTATGAAAAAGATACTCATCACCAACGACGACGGTTTCGAATCGGAGGGACTCAAAGCGCTCATCGAAGCGATGCGCCCCCTTGGCGAAGTCTCTGTCGTCGCCCCAAGCAGCGAAAAGTCCGCCTGCGGACACTCCCTGACACTCACCCGCCCGCTCCACTTCATAGAGCTTGAACCGGGCTTCTACAAACTCGATGACGGCACACCTTCTGACTGTGTCTTTCTGGCACTCAACAAACTCTTCAAAGAGCACAAGCCCGACATCGTCATCTCCGGTATCAACATCGGCTCCAACATGGGTGAGGACATCACCTACTCCGGTACCGCCTCCGCAGCAATGGAAGCGGTACTGCAGGGCATCCCCGGCATCGCCGTCTCACAGGTCTACGCCGAACACGGCAAAAGCATTGACGAGTTTGGCTACGCACTTGCACAGGAGAGCATCGCCACGCTGGTAGAGAAGATCTTTGCCGGCAGCTTCCCCCTGCCCCCGCGCAAGTTCCTCAATGTTAACATTCCGCCCATACCCAAAGAGGCGTGCAAAGGCTTCAAGGTCACCCGCGCAGGCAACCGCCTCTACGCCCACAACGCTGAAGTGCACTACAACCCCAGAGGCAAGGAGTACTACTGGATCGGCCTGCCTGAACTCGGCTGGATGGACACCCCCGGCCACACCACCGACTTTGAAGCCATCAACGACGGCTACGTCTCCATCACTCCCATTCAGCTCGATATGACGGCGCATGACGAGATAGCATCGCTGCAGGCGTGGGTGGAGGAGGATTTTTAAAATAACAGTTTATCTGCGGAGAAGAATCACTGTTTTGTATAATCCTCCGCAGCATTGATGATACTCAAAAGAGGAGTGGTATTTAATTTTTCAGACCTTCAAATATCTCTTCGTGACTTTTGTTACTTATACCGGACTCCATAGCTTTTTGTATCTTCCCGGTGTATTGGCTCAAGTCATCAGGCATAGTGCTGTTAAGTGTATGAATCTCCTCTATCATCTTTAAATGCTCATACTCTTCTGTAGTGATTACAACTGCTTCAAGCTTGTTGTTTTTAGCACCCCGATTTTGTCGACATTTTTCTCTTTTATCTGTGTCATAACCTGACCAAACGTCTTTGCAAGTTCTGTCGCTGAAATGAGTTCATTTTTTTGGTAAGCAACCATAATCATCCCCTTTAATTTTATAGATAATTGCATATATTTTAACATAGAAGTTTGACCATCTTATACACCTCTACTTTTCATCTTAGCTTTCAAACACCGTGACATACCAGTACCTGCACCACTCTTTTAAAGACTGGCATGGCAGAACACTTAGAACAACGACTCCTTACACATATCTTCCAATGAATACCCCTTATACATTACCGTATAGCCTGGATGCTTTTGAATCAGCTTTTGCGCTTTCTTCTTCAACAATGCCAAATCGATCTTGTCAGGGTTGCGTTTCACTTCCGCAACAAGCATCATTTTTTCATCGTCATTAACCGCAACGATGTCTATTTCGTTTTGGTTTCCTTTTTCCCAATAGGTGCCTATGGCGGAGAATGCTCCAGAGGCTTTCAGCCTTTCTATAAAGTACTTTTCCAAAAACCTGCCACTGTAGGTTGCGAAGTCTCTTTGGACAATAGATCTGACATAAGCGTAGTTCTCTATCTCAATGGCAGAACGGTGTTTGTAGATAAAGCAAAACCAGAAGTGAAAAAAGTTGTCTATGATCTCGTATTTGAGTGTACGGCTGCCCTCTTTGGCGAAGATGGGCTTGACCTTTTTGATGATTGTATATTCGTTCTCCAGCCTATCCAGATAGCCGCCGATATTTTTTCCCAATATGCTTTCCATCTCCGAACGTGATGTTTTGGAGGAGGCAATGAGCGAAAGAATAGAGAAGTAGGTAGTATACTCTTTACCAAACTCCTCGATGAGCAGGTTTTTCCCCTCGTCGATAAAGAGCGAGTTTTCATCAAATATCAAATCGAGTTGCGTCTCAAGTGTGAAGGCTCGGCTATCTACGAACAGTTCCACATATTTGGCGACACCGCCGGTCAAGATGTAAAAAGAGAGCAGATCTTCGTTGCTGTAACCGGGATGGTTGTCTTGCAGGATCTCTTCGAGTGTCTTTACACTAAAAGGCTTGAGGTGTATCTTGTGATTGGCGCGACCAAAAAGAGGCTCTTTTCTATCTTCAAATATCTTTTTCATCAAAGAGTAGATCGAGCCGCTTAGCACCAGATTCATCTTGCCTGCATCTTTGTAACTGTCCCAGATATTTTGCATATAGGAATAGACGGTATCGTTGATGTGCAAAAACTCCTGAAACTCATCGATGACAAGGGTGAAAGGTATGGTTTTGGAAAGTTCCATGAGATAGGCAAAGAGCTCATGGAACCTGCTAAAGGTACCGAAAATATTGACATTCAGTTCATGCTGCACAATGGTGACAAACTCTTCACAAAGCAACGCTTCATTTTTTCTTGATACAAAGAGATAGACCCTTTTTGCATAGGCTTCTTTGATAAGTTTCGTTTTTCCAATCCGTCTTCGACCTACAATGACCGTCATACGTGAAGCGTGCCTGGCATCTTCACCGATCTTTCTCAAATAGGCTAACTCTTTGTCCCTGTTGTAAAACTTCATGGAAAAACCTTATATAGTAATTTAAGTTACTGTAATTTATATTACTATAATTGACTTAAAGGGGACTTATGCTAAAAAAGATGCTAACATATTTTTCACCTATAATTCCATTTTGAGCCAAACACGATAAGATAACATAGAGAAAAACAGTAAAAGGAAAACCATGCGTTTTCAGCGTTGCAAACTCCTCTTTGGCGAAGAGAACTTCGAAAAACTTCAACAAGCCAAGATTCTGATATTGGGCGTAGGTGGTGTGGGCTCTTATGCACTTGACTGTCTTTACCGCTCTGGGGTGAAGGATATTACCATCCTTGACTTTGATGTGTATGATGAGACGAACCAGAACAGGCAGATAGGCTCCGAGGCGGTAGGAGAGGTCAAGGTTGAACGGCTTTCAACACTCTACCCCGGCATCAAGACGATCCATCAGCGTATGGATGTGGCGTGGGTACAGACATTCGACTTCGACCCCTACGACATTGTCATCGATGCGGCTGATACGACCAAGGTAAAGATAGAAGTAGCAAAGAAGTGTTATAAAAAACTCATTATGGCGCTGGGTGCGGCGAAACGCTACGATACGAGCAAAATAGAGGTCGCTTCTATCTGGAAGACGCACGGGGATGCGCTGGCGCGAAAGATACGCAACGAACTGAAAAAGGCGAGGTTCGACCGCAACTTCACAGTTGTCTTCTCTTCAGAGCAGGCGAAATGCGTCGAGAAGGGGTCATGCGTCGCCGTTACGGGTGCGGTGGGGCTTACGGTGTGTTCCGAAGCGATCAAACGCATTCTTGAGGGCAAATAGGCCTACTTCAGGCGCTTGGTCAGCTCCTGGTACTTCTGCTGAATCTGCAGGTTCTGAAACGGTACGATTTCGGGTACCTGTATCTTGCTCACTTCAGCGAACATCTGCTGACTTTCGGAAATAAGATCATACAGGTCGGCACTCAAAGAGACCGTCTCATAGGTGTTTTTGGAAACCATCAGATTGGCTCTGGCAACTTTCTGCGCTTCTACCATTCTGTCGCGTGATCGTACAAGATCTTTCTCATACTGCTGTGCCACTTTCAGTGTCAACGCCTGTGCTTCGAGGTTATGCGCATAGACCGCCGAGCGTTTAGAGTCCTCTTCGTTGGCTCTGAGGCGCTGGGTGAGGAGCATCATATTTTTGGAGTCATCGATGATCTTGTCAATTTTTGGCAGATAGATGTTGTTGACCTTGTCGATGTACTTCTGCTGAATGTAGACCACTAGCTCCAGCAGTACCTGGTGCATACCGTAGTAGCGCTTGGCCTGTGTCAGCTCCTCTTTGCTCTCCTGCATCAGGTGCAGAATCTGCTGTGTGATGTACTTGAGTGTATCCATCATCAGGGAGATCTGGATAATATCATCACCGTCCACACGGGTCAGCAGCACGTCAAGCTGCGCATCGCTCAGCTGTACGCCGATGTCTGCAAAGTTCTGCCGCAGCTGTTTTTTGATGATGCGCATCTCGTTTTGCAGCACTTTGTTCTCTGCCTTGGCCTCTGCTATCTTCTTGTCATACTCGGATTTTGTGGTGTAGAGCGTGCTTGATTCAGGTGCGCCGATACGCTTCTCGCGGTAGCTTAGAATCGCTTCGTTGTTCTCTGCGATTTTGGCTTTGAGGTCGGCCATCTGCTCTTTGTAGGCCATCAGATCGCCGCCGACAAGCCCTTTGACGATCTGGTCGAAGAGCGCGTTGAGGTCCTCTCTGATATCCTCTTTGTCTTTGCCTATCCATGCGGAGTCGGGAGCCTGCTTGAGTTCGTCGATATACTCCGTTCCCTCTTTGAGCTGGTCAACCACACCGTCCCATGCATTGTTGAGGCGCTGCTTGCGCATCTCTTCGTGGTTAAGCGGTTTGCTTTGGAGGGTATCTTTGTAGATCTGAAGTGTCTTTTCACGTGTTTCATCATAAAGGGCACTCCCCTTTTTAAGCAGAGAATCGCTCCAGTCCGCATGCAGCGTACCCAACATCAGTACCGTCAGAGAGAGACGCTTCATACCGCTCCTTTAGCGTAAAAGTTCATTGAGGGCATTATACATCAGAAAGTCAAACCGAGGTTAACCGGAGGTTAGTGATAGTGATAGTGATAGTGGGAAGTGATAGTTGACGGGAAAGGCTGCAGAAGCAGCCTTTGGTTACGCGGTTTTCTTTTTGAGGTGGCGGTTGCGCGCTGCCAGCACGGTCAGGATGAAGAGACCGGCAATGGCGTAGTAGACCCACATCGGGATGGGCACAGGATCGCCCGCGGCATAGGAGTGGAGTCCTGAGAGGTAGTAGTTAACCCCGAAGTAGGTCATCAGTACCGTCGAGTAGGCCCAGGTTGCGGCAACGTTGTAGATGAACGTATCGTTGAGCTTTGGAATGAAGCGCATATGCAGTACCGCAGCATAGATAAGGATAGTCACTGCCGCCCAGGTCTCTTTGGAGTCCCAGCCCCAGTAGCGCCCCCAGCTCTCGTTCGCCCAGACACCGCCAAGGAAGTTCCCCACCGTCAGCAGCATCAGACCGATGATGAGTCCCATCTCCGAGAGGTTCGTCAGCTCTTTGATGGAGCGGTCGATGTTTGGGTTGCCCTCTTTGCCTCTGATAATGAAGAGAATGAGTACCAGCAGCGAAAGAATGGAGCCGAGTCCAAGGAAGCCGTCACCGGAGATGATGGTCGCCACGTGGATCATCAGCCAGTAGGACTTGAGTACCGGCACGAGGTTGGTGATCTCGGGGTTGATGAAGTTCATATGCGCAACGCCCATTGTCACACCTGCCAAAATTGCCGTACCTGCCAGTGCGAACGGTGATTTTCTTGCCAGGATGATACCCGCAAGCACAGTCGCAGCGGCAATAAAGACGATCGACTCGTAGGCGTTCGACCATGGTGCGTGGCCGGCGATGTACCAGCGGATACCCATACCGATGACATGCAGCGTAAAGCCGAATATCAGCACGCCCCACGCAATGCGCATCACCCACTTCATCGAGAAGCTCGGCTTAAGCACGTTGATGAAAGCAAAGACCAGCAGCGTCAGCCCCAGCAGTAGATAGAGCGGTACCAGTTTGCCAAAGAGTCCCAGCTTGTTGTACCAAATCTCCATTTCAATGTGTCTGGCGCTTGGCATGACTGCCGCGCCATAGGTTTTCTGATACTTCTTGATAGCCGAGACGGCAAGGTCAGCCTTGTCCCACGCTCCGGTTTTGAGCGCATTGGCAACCAGCGCGAAGTAGCCGGAGATGGTCATCTGCACCTCTTTTTTCTGCTTTTCGGGGAAGGTTTTCATCGCCTCCATCGGCGCAACCCATTTGTTATTCTTGTCGTTTGGTACCGGATAGATGCGCAGCAACGTACCCTGGTAGGTCATATAGGTGACATTGAGACGCTCGTCTATCTTGATGAGCTCCTTGTCGTACTGTGATTTCTCAAGAGGCTTTTTTCGGCTTGCCTTGGTGACGGCATCGTAAAGTTTGTAGGCATTGGTCTTTTTGTCGAAAAAGTCGGTGAACTTCGCATACTTTGCATTTTCGGGCAGACCAAGGTCAAGGGCGATCTTCTTATGCCCGATTTTGATCATCGGTACATCCTGATAGAGCTCAGGCTGCATCAGCATTCCCAGGAACATCTGATCGGGCTCCAGGCCAAAGAGCGACGTGTGGCCAGTGATTTTGGCAATGACATCGTGCGCGACGGTGTCCATCGGCTTCATACGCCCCTTGGTGTCCTGGACTGCCAGGGTACCGAAATTGAGCGCATGCTCAAGATTGTACGCCTTCATTGCCTTGAGTGTCTCGGGTGCCACCTGCGAGTCTGCCGCTTTCATCTGCTGCGGCGCAAAGAAGAGGAATGCAGCCAGCAGTGCGGCCGCAGTCCCCTCCTGAAGTTTGCGTGTCTTCTTCAGGAGTGTCTGGAAGCGCCCGTTTGGCAGGAAGAGGCTCCAGAGCATCCCTACTGCCAGAAGGATGTATCCGATGTAAGTCGGGAGTGTACCCGGGTCGTGGTTGACCGAAAGTACGGTACCCTTTTCGTCCGGGTCATAGGAAGACTGGAAGAAGCGGTAGTTTCTATGGTCGAGAATGTGGTTCATATAGATGTGGTACGGCATCGTCAGGTTCTCCTCCTTGTCGATGAGCACGACCCTGCTTGAGTAGGAGGCAGGTGTCATGGAACCGGGATAGCGCTGCAGTTCGAAATCTTTCAGTTCAATGGCAAAAGGCAGCTTGATGATCTTCGCACCGATACGCATATCGATATCGACACCATTGAGTGTAATATGCTTGAGTGTGCCTGTCTGTCCCTTGTATGGCGTAAATACCACCTCTTTGCTCTTATCACCGACACTTACCTTCATTTTGATGTACTCAGGTTTGCCGGACTTCGTTTTGAGTGAATGGGAGACCGTCTTGAGCTTCGCTTTGGTGTGGATGTCTTTAAGTACCACGGCATTGTTCCCAAAACGGTAGAGTTTTCTTCGTGTCAGATTGTTCTCTCCGGGTGCCATCTCTCCTGGGGTACGGGTATTCATGTCAAGTGTTTTAATAATGAACGGGAAATCAACTTTAAGCGATCCGGGCTCTCCGCTGACCTTGAAGGTAGGTTTGTCTGTCGGTATATTGTCGACGCCATACGAAATATAGAACGGTCCGAAATCTTTGATGCTGCCTTTTTTGATATAGTGTATCTGACCGCGTCCGCCGGCAGAGACCTTCATCTCAAGCAGTGTCGTACCGTTGGGATCGGATATAACCTCTTTGTCCGCGGTAGGCAGGTACTTTTCCAGTTCAATCTTCACCTCTTTGGAGCCCGCTTTCAGACTTTCGGAGAGGTGATTTTTAGTCATGGTTGAAAAGAAAAGCGGTTTTTCAAGCGATGCGTTGCCATCTTTGCTCTTGGCAAAGACTTCGAGCATCTTGACATCGGAGACCATCGTATTGGAGGTCTCTCCCTCACGGATATGCATGATCCCCTCATAGCCTACATAACGTGTAATGAGTGCTCCAAGGGCAATAAGAATGAAAGCGAAGTGGAAGAGGAATACCGGAAACTTCGTTTTATAGGTTTTGTACTTGATGATCTGATAAGTCAAAATGGCAATGAAGTAGGCAAGGAAAAATTCGAACCATTTTGCTTTGTAGATCAGTGCGCGCGCCGTCTGTGTCCCGTAGTCATTTTCAATAAATGTGGCAACCCCGATGCTTACTCCGAAGAGAAACATCATCAGTACAGCCATTTTCATTGATAGCAGTCTTTTTAACATCGTCATAGTCCCTTTGTAGCCGCTGCTGCGGCCGTGTTAGGAGGCAATTATAACCGACGTTTATTAATAATCTATTAACTTGGAGAAAAATTATCCTAAAAGATTTACTATTACTTCAATTCACCCCAGCTGTCGCCGACACTGATCGAGCAGACCAGCGGTACCCTAAGGTCGTAAACGCGCTCCATTACACCTACAAAACGCTTCGAAACCGCTTCTACCTGTGCCTCTTCAACTTCAAAGATGAGTTCGTCGTGAATCTGCAGCAGCATATCCGCACCTGTAAGCTCCTCTTTGATCATCGTATCGATCTGCAGCATTGAGAGCTTGATGAGATCGGCGGCACTTCCCTGAAAGACGGTGTTGACCGATTCACGCATATAGGCAGCTTTTTGCATACCGTTGGCATTTTCGTAGTCGAAGAAGCGGCGTCTGCCAAGGAGTGTTTCGACGTAGCCGTCTATCTTTACCTGCTCCTGAATCTCTTCGAGATACTGCTTGACTGTCGGGAAAGAGGCGAAGTAGTTGGCGATGATCTCCTTGGCTTCGGCTTGCGTGATGCCAAGCTCGTCTGAGAGCTTTTTGGGGCCCATGCCGTAGAGCAGACCGAAGTTGACCGATTTGGCGAAGTTACGCTTGGCTTTGGCCTCTTCTTCGCCAAAGAGTCTGACCGCCGTTGCCATATGGATATCCACACCCTCTTTGAAGGCTTCAAGCAGCGCTGCATCCTGCGAAAAGTGCGCCAGCAGCCGCAGCTCTATCTGGGAGTAGTCGATGCTGACCAGTTTGCACCCCTCTTTAGCTACGAAGATGGAGCGTACTTCTCTTCCAAGTTCGGAGCGTACGGGGATGTTCTGCAGGTTGGGGTCTTTGGAACTGAGCCGTCCCGTTGCCGTACCTGTCTGCAAAAAGGAGGTGTGAATACGGCTGTCTTCATCCTGCTTTGCCAGCTTCAGCAGCGGTAGTACGTAGGTTGAGAGCATCTTCTGATGTTCACGGTAGGTAAGGATCTTTTCGATGATAGGATGTTCATCCTTAAGCGACATGAGCACAGCTTCGTTGGTACTGTAGCCGGTCTTTGTCTTCTTGCCCCCCTTGAGTCCAAGCTGCTGAAAGAGTACGACACCAAGCTGCTGTGTGGAGCGGATGTTGAACTCTGTCCCTGCCAGTGCGTAAATCTCTTCGGTCAGTGACGAAAGTGTTTCACTCAAAGCGTGCTCCAGTTCCGAGAGCTTGGTCTGGTCGGCCCTGATACCAAGCTGCTCCATACGAATGAGTACATTGATAAAGGGATACTCCACTGTTTTAGCCTCTTTGAGCAGGTGCGAAAGGGAGCCAAGCTCCATCTTCTTCTTGATGGCACCATAGAGCAGGTAGGTCATCCAGGCATCTTCGGCGGCATAGAAGGTTGCTTCATCGATGCTCACTGCGGAGAAATCCTCCCCTTTCTTGACCATTTCCTTGAAGGGCTTCATCTCGTATTTGAAGAACTTCTTCGCCAGTACATCGAGCCCCACCTTGCTTCCGGGATCGCTCAGCCATGCCATGATCATCGTATCGGCAAAGGGGATAACCTCATCAAGTCCGTAACGGCTGTAGAGCATGCCAAGGTCGAACTTGAGATTCTGCCCCACTACCCTGCACTGCATAATCTTCTTTATCGCCGCAAGTGCATCGGCTTCGCTTACCTGTCTTTCGACACCCAGATAACTGTGCCCCACCGGAACGTAGTACGCCTTTTCCGGCGTAAAACAGAAGGAGAAGCCGACCATCTTCGCCGTGCGCGTATCAAGCCCCGTCGTTTCGGTATCGAACGCGATCAGCGTATCTTTGCTGACCTTTTCCAGTACGGCATCGAGCTTCTCTTTACTGTCGAGTGTCACCGCTTCAAAGGTGAGAGAGGGCTTCTTTTGTGCTTCTGCCGTTTTGGTAGTCACTGCACTGCCGCACTGCTCGGGAGGCGTGCCTCCTGCCTGCGCCTTCTTGATAGCCTGCTTCATTTCGTACTTTTCGAACTCTTCAAGCAGGCAGGCGAGGTAATTCTTGTCTTCGAAAACGAACCGGCTCAGATCGAGCGTATCGAAGACATCGTCACGCATGCGCACCAGCTCTCTGGAAAGGAAAGCGCTCTCTTTGCCCTCGAGCAGCAGCTTCTGAATGCGCGGCGTTCCTGCCTTGTCGATGTTGGCATAGATATTCTCAAGCGTATGAAATTCGTTGATGAGCTTCGACGCACCCTTGACACCGATCCCCTTGACGCCGGGAACATTGTCCGAGCTGTCGCCCACAATGGCCTGAAAGTCTACAAAGTCCTCCGGACGGACACCGAACTTCTCCACACACGCCTCTTCGTCGATCTCTCTGCGCTTAACCGAATCGTACATGACCACCTGTGAATCGTCGATAAGCTGATAGAGGTCCTTGTCGTGCGAGACGATGCGCACCTTCATCTCCTGCTCTCTGGCAAATCGTGTGACAGTCGTGATGATGTCGTCTGCTTCGAACCCCTCTTTGGAGAGGTTGGCAAACCCCATCTGCTCTATCCACTGAATCGCGACTGGCAGCTGTTTGGTCAGTTCCTCCGGCGGGGTAGGACGATTAGCTTTGTATTCGGGATAGATTTCGTTACGGAAAGTCGGCCCTTTGCTGTCGAGCGCAAACACCAGATAGTCGGTAGCATGGTCGCGTCTGAGCGAGTCTACGAGGTTGATGAATCCTGTAAGCAGTCCGGTGGGAAACCCCTCTGAATTGCGCAGCGGCGGCAGGGCGAAATAGGCTCTGAAAAAGAAGCCGAAAGTGTCGATAATGGTGATTGTTTTCAAGGCAGGCTCTTTTCGTTTTTGTTGTATTCTATCCTATCTCCCGTTAGAGTTGCCCAAAAAGGAGGCAGCCTGCTCTTTTAAATTTACTCAATATTAAGTAGGAATAGACTATCATTAATTTTAATTAATATCGAAGGGGAAGATATGGATCCGATAGAAGAGGTAGGCAAAAAGATAGACTATGGCACTCCTCTCAAAAAGAAGAAGATTAGAAGCAGTAACCCGCCAGGCTATATGCAGCAGCCTGTTGATCTTCAAAAGACACCTTTTCTTTTCTTTCCTCCCGGTAAGGAGATGCTCTTTCTGGGTATCTACTTTGTGACCCTGCCCTATATTGCAGGACTGCTATTTATCTTTTTCTATATCTCAGATGCCAATGCAAAAACGTTTGGAAATATCAGCGTTGACTCCAACTTTTTCCTTGTCTGGGCACTAGGGTATGAGATCCTTGCTTCCATTATCATACTATGGATTATTAAAAATGCCATTATGTTCAGTGTCAGAAACCATCAGGCACAGGTATCACGCCAAAACCAGCGGCGTAAAAAACGCCGCTACTAAGCCAGCTCTTTGGCAAGGTACTCTCCGGTGTAAGAGCCGGTCTTGTTATACTCCGCAGCCAGTTTCTCAGGACTTCCCTCAGCGATGATCTTACCGCCTTTGTTACCCCCTTCAGGCCCCATATCGATAATATAGTCGGCATTCTTGACCATATCGAGGTTGTGTTCGATGACAATCACCGAATTGCCCAGGTCGACCAGGTGGTGCAGTACACCTGTCAGTCTGTCCACATCGGCAAAGTGCAGTCCGGTTGTCGGCTCATCGAGGATGTAGAGTGTACGCCCTGTGTCTTTGCGGCTAAGCTCCTTGCTCAATTTGATACGCTGCGCCTCACCGCCCGAGAGTGTCGTGGCGTTCTGTCCTAGTGTGATGTAGTCAAGTCCTACATCCTTGAGTGTTTTGAGTTTGGCAGCAATGGCGGGAATGGCTTTGAAGAACTCCAGTGCCTCCCCCACACTCATCGCCAGCACATCGGCGATCGACTTGCCTTTGTAAAGCACTTCAAGCGTCTGGGCATTGTAACGCGTGCCGTGACAGGCGTCACACTCAACCAGCACATCAGGCAGAAAGTGCATCTCGATCTTGATCTGCCCGTCTCCCTGACACTTCTCACAGCGTCCGCCTTTGACGTTGAATGAAAAACGCCCTACCTTGTAGCCGCGCAGTTCGGCTTCTTTGGTCTGGGCGAAGAGCTTGCGTATCTCATCCATAATACCGGTGTAGGTAGCGGGGTTGGAGCGTGGCGTACGGCCGATGGGACTCTGGTCGAGGTAAATCACCTTGTCGAGCTTCTCCAGCCCGTTGATCTCCACACCATCGACCTTGTTGACCTTTTTGGCGTGGTTGAGCAGTTCACGCGCCACCGGCAGCAGTGTCTGAAGTATGAGTGAGCTCTTTCCACTTCCACTGACACCGGTAATACAGACAAAGTTGTGTAGCGGAATGCGTGCCGAGAGGTTATCGATGTTGTTGAGCGTGACATTCTTGATCTCAATCCACGCCTCCTGCGGCCTGTCGTGCGGATAGCTGATGTTTTTTTTGCCGTTGAGATACTGCGCCGTAAGCGTTTTTGCTTTGAGGAGCTTCTTCTGATCACCTGCAAAGACCACTTCGCCACCGAACGCTCCCGCACCCGGACCGATATCCACGATGTAGTCCGCTGCCATAATGGTCTCTTTGTCGTGCTCTACGACAATGACGGAGTTGCCCTTCTCCTTGAGCGAGTTGAGCGTACGGATCAGCTTCATCGTATCGCGCTCATGCAGTCCGATGCTCGGTTCATCGAGCACGTACATCACGCCCGTCAGTCCAGAACCGATCTGCGAAGCGATACGGATACGCTGCGCCTCTCCGCCGGAGATGGTACGCGCGTCACGGCCGAGGGTGATGTAGCCCAGTCCCACATCGTAAAGAAAAAAGAGACGCTCTTTGATCTCTTTTAGGATCGACTCGGCAATCATCTTCTGCTGTTCGGTAAGATGTGAAAAGTTGTCATCATCGGCAAAGTAGGCGTAACTCTCCTCGATGGGCATATCGATAATATCGGCGATGTTATGCCCCTCGATCTTGACAGCAAGCGAACGCGGACGCAGGCGGTGCCCCTGACACTTGTCACACACCTTTTCGGTCATATATTCGCTCATATCCTTTTCATCTTTGAACATATCCTGCGCGAACTTCACGACACCGGGCCACTCGCGTTTGAGCTTGTGGCGCTTCCAGGTAAAGTCGACCATGGAGCCGTTGCCGTAAAGAATGGCTTTCTGCTCATGCGTCTCCAGCTCGCCGTAGGGTTTGTGAATATCTATACCGTTCTGCTCACAAAAGGCGTTGAGGAACTTCGTGTAGTAGCTCTTGTTGAAGCCGTACATGATCTTCACCGCACCCTTGTCGATGCTCAAATCGGGGTCTATCACCTTTTTGAGGTCGATCGTGTAGCGGATCCCCAGCCCGTCACAGGCGGGGCATGCCCCTTTGGGGGAGTTGAACGAAAAGCTTACGGGCTCCAAAGGCTCAAAGCTGATCTTACAGTCAAAACAGGCAAGGTGCTCGGAGTAGTGGTAATCTTTGCGCTCCAGACCCAGCTCCTCCCAATTGAGCACCTCGATCTCCATCTCGCCGTAACTCTCCTTGAGTGCTTTTTCGACATCCTGGCCTATTCTGTCACGGCTCTCCTCTTTGACCACCACACGGTCGATGACCACTTTGATGGTGTGCTTTTTGGTCTTACTCAACTCTATCTCGTCATCCAGACGCACCATCACCCCGTCGATCATCGCACGCACATACCCCTTGTGGCGCAGCGATTCGAGCATATCGGCAAAGGTTCCCTTCTTCTCCTTGACCAGCGGCGCCATGATGACAAGCTTGGCACCTTCAGGAAGCTTGAGCACCTCTTCGATGATATCTGCCGCGCTCATGGAGGAGATGGGCTTGCCGCACTGGTGACAGTACTGTCTTCCCACACGGGCAAAGAGCAGACGCAGGTAGTCATATATTTCGGTAATGGTCCCAACTGTAGAACGCGGGTTTTTGGAAGTGGTCTTCTGGTCGATAGCAATGGCGGGGGTAAGCCCCTCTATCTTGTCGACATCGGGCTTGCCCACACGTCCGAGGAACTGGCGCGCATAGCTTGAGAGCGACTCGATGTAGCGCCGCTGCCCCTCGGCATAGAGCGTAGAGAACGCCAGCGTCGACTTCCCCGAACCCGAAATACCGGTAATGACCACCAGCTCGTTCTTGGGTATCTCGATGTCGATGCTTTTGAGGTTGTTCTCACGCGCGCCGAAAACCTGAATGGTATCTTTTTTCTGTTTCAATCGTCTTCCTCTGTGGGGTGTAAAAAATCAAGCAGTGATTATAGCATATTTTGGAGATACAATCTGCTCTTTCTGCAGACATCCGCCGGTGTGTTATCATGGAGAGTGAAATAATAATAAAGTTACGTTGTTATTTTTTAATTTTTTTGACTTAAATATCAAAATAGTATACTATAAATTTGACATATATATCAAAAATTTGTATAATATTTCTGATTTTAATGTCAAAAAGGAACCGTTTTGTTTGAAGATATTAGAGAGTTGCAGCAACTTATCTTAAAAAAACAGAAAAATATTTATAAACGATATTTTTTCGATGACTTAGCGTTTGACAGGCTGAGCGGCGTATTGGGGGCACGCGGCGTCGGTAAAACCACCTTTTTACTCTATCTGCTCAAAAAAAGCCCTTTATCTGCAGCTGAAAAACTCTACGTGAGTGCCGATTCCATCAAAATAGACTCTCTTTTTGAACTTGCAAAAACGTTTCAGAGAGATGGAGGCAAACTGCTCATTATCGATGAAATTCACAAATACTTCGGTTTTGAACGAGAGTTAAAAAAGATATACGACTTTCTGGAACTGCAAGTCATTTTCAGCGGCAGCAGTGCCTTGCAGATCGACAATTCAAAAGCCGATCTCAGCAGAAGAGCAGTACTACATGAGATTGAAGGACTGAGTTTCAGGGAGTTTTTGGAGATGAAACATCATCAGAAACTGCCGCATTTTTCCCTTGAAGAGATTGTAAAAAACCATATCGATATAGCGTTTGAGTATAGCAACAGTTTCAAACCAAGCGATTTTACGGAATATTTGGAGTTTGGCTACTATCCTTTCTACTTTGATCGATCAAGCAACTATAAAATAAAGTTGAACGAAACGATAAATACAGTACTTGAAGTTGATATCCCCTCAATCTTCAATATTGAATACAGCAGCATAAAAAACCTGAAAAAGCTCCTTCTTGTTTTATGCCAAAGTGTCCCCTATACTCCCAATATTACACAACTGCTTAACAAAATGGAGATGGGAAGCGACTACAGAACACTCTATCGCTATTTTGACTATCTGCACAGAGCAAAAATAGTCACTCTCATTCGCCCTGCAGGTAAACAGGACAACATCTTTTCCAAACCTGAAAAGATATATTTCAACAATGCAAACCTCTATTTTGCCTATTGTGACAATCCAAATAGCGGAACGATCAGGGAGGTCTTTTTTAAATCCATGCTTTTTAAGCATACACTGGAAATTCCCAAGAAAGGAGACTTCTTGGTAGATAAGAAGTATCTGTTCGAAGTCGGAGGCAGAAATAAAAGCTTTAACCAGATAAAAGGTCTGGAAAACTCCTTTATCGCAGCCGACAATATTGAAATAGGAAGCGGCAATAAAATACCGCTTTGGCTGTTTGGCTTTTTATATTGAGATGATTTTACTTCTTTCTATACACCCTCAGCGATCATTGCATCGGCAACACGCTTGAAACCTGCAATATTGGCACCGACAACATAGTTGCCCTCCACCTCGAACTCTTTGGCAGTGCTGGCGACATTCTCACAAATATTTTCCATCGTCTCTTTCAGTCTCCTGTCCACCTCTTCGAAACTCCACTTCTGCATCGCGGCATTCTGGCTCATTTCAAAACCGCTGACGGCGACACCACCTGCATTGGCCGCTTTGGCAGGCGCAAGACAGATTTTGTGTTCCAGCAGTAGATTCACCGCTTCAGTGGTCGATGGTATATTGGCACCTTCTGTTACGCTGACACACCCGTTCTTGATGAGATTTTTGGCATCTTTTTCATTAAGTTCGTTCTGTGTTGCACAGGGGAATGCCCGAAACAGTATCTCTGTGATAGATATTTTTGCAGACACATACCTTAGAACTTGTAGGTAATACCGATGATAGGACCGAAAGAGACAGTATCATAGGTAAATCTATCCTGTCTGCCTTGTGTTCCCTCTTCATAGTCAACCCACAAGGACTTGAATCGCAAATCGACCTGCCACTTCTCATTGATATCATAGAGTGCTCCAATTTCGATTGCCGAAGTGAAATCAGAAGCGATACCGAAACCGCCAACATCACCACGCACTCTGAAACTCCAGTTTTCATTGAGAGGCGTGACCCATACCGCACCAATCACGGGATCGTACCAGTCAAATGTACGTTTCGGAGAGAAGGTTTCACTTACAATTGTCATGGTCATATTCAGACTCATATGCCACCACCGCACACCGCCAAAACAGTCGATATATCCCTGTTCCAGAGGTGTACGATAGGTAACGAATGCCTCCAGGATTCCCTGAAACGCACCAACATCCTGCACATTCAAATATTTGAACCCACTGTCAACACTCTTACCAAGATCCATAAAAACATAATCGAGCCAAATACCCCAGCCACTGTTATGGTGGGCTTCGTAATGGGCCATTGCCCCCATTTTGAGATTTTTGACAATGTTGTCAGGTCCTACATCGATATCACCCGGAGGCAGAGATCCTTCCCGTGAAGGCAATACTTTGCCCGGAGTTTTATACCCCAGTTCAGAATCTCCCTGAATCCATACAGCCAGCGCATAAATCTGAAACTCCTGCGACCAGGATGATGTTTCAACAGATGCCATCTCTTCTGCAACAGGCGTAATATCCCCTCCCGCATTCAACAGCGATACAGCAATAACCGAAGACCATAACGCACTTTTTACTCTTTTCATTTTTCCCTCTCTGTCTTACTTGACCTCTTCAACATCGGGCATAACCCACGTTCTGTCGATCACCTCTTTTTTGGCACCGTAGAAACGGATTGTCGGTGCGACACGCTTCCCTGCCGTAGGTATCCAGTTGTTCTCCAGCCCTTTTGGCGGTCTGGGACCGAAATAGAGCGTCACCCCGCCGTCGGGATCTTTCCTGAGTTTCTCCATCTGGTAGGAAGAGATACCGTGTTTGTTCTCCTTGTTGTAGATGAACGCCCAGGTGTCCGCATCGTAAAGGATGAGCGACCAGAACTGCTTGACCGGCATATCTTTGGGGATCTTCAGCTTGTACATCTTCTTGCCGTCAATGGGCTTGCCCTCCCTGTCCAGCAATGTGTAGATGTAGATGTTTGCCGGAGGGTTGTAGTAGGACCTCGGATAGTAGGTGGCAAAGAAGTAACGGTTGGCACGCATCTGTACATCGAGCCTCTCCTTGAGGTCGTATGAGAAGTTTCTGTTCTCATCGGGGGTGAGTACATCCTGCCACTGGCGGTTGGGCCAGTACTTCATCTTTTCGCTCGGATGTGTCATCATATACTGCATATAGTAGTAGAAGTCCGCTGCCGCCTGCCGCATCGCTTTTTGGGTCGTTACGTCTGGCTTGAACGGCTTGCCCTTTTCGATACCAAGGTAGGAGAGGTACCCCATCATGATCTTGTCCTGAGGTTTTACATCTTCATAGGTGAAGATCTCGTAAATGTCTTTGAAGAACTCCTCATCGTACCTCGGCAGTGAAGGGAAACGCATATCGGAGGGGTCGATGAACCTTGTCGGTTTGGGATCGTCAAGGTAGTACATTTTGATCTTTTTGCTGTAGGCATAGGCATCTGCCATCGTCGCTTTGGGTGTCTTGATGGAACGGAACGCAAAATAGACACGGTAGCTTGGTGACTTCAGTACGAAGTAGCCTTTGGGAATCTCCCCTTTATAATTTGGCGGCAGCAGAAGGTACTTGCCGCCCTTGCCTTTGTCGACCCCAATAGGCCCAACATCGGCAATTGCCCACTGCCAGTGGTCGACGATCTGTCCGTAAAGCTGTGCTTTGTCCGACTTTGCCGGTACTTCAAGCACTACCGGTCCCTTTTTAAGGTCGGTCATTGCAAGGATATAGGGCGTATTGTCATTGGCAGTCAGCAGCTCCGCTTTGGCATCGGCAGGTTTGGACCAGGCAAGAATGGTATTGTCTTCTCCCCCAACCGCATCGGTCGCCTTTCTGAAGCCGTAAATACCCACTGCAGGCATCGCCCATATTGCTGCTTCAAAGGCATACATATATTTAGTCCGGTAATTGTAGTCCTTGATTGAGGGGTTCATTCCAGCGGGTGGTTTGCCTCCAATCGGTTCAGTAATGGTCTGTGTCCCTGCAGATGCCACACTGCACATCAAAAGTACCGCCACGGTACTGCTGAAGAGTTGCTTTCCTATATTCATATTCTTCTCCTCTAAGACAATTTTGTCCTGTTTATTCGCATTTGTCCAGTGCCTCTTCGATATCTTTTGCATTCAAGATACAGTCGGTCGCCGCCAGATTCTCATCGATGATACCAAGCACCCTTGCCCGCTCCGCTTCATTCCACCGGATGAAGTCGTCTATGTCTATCTGCGGGTCCATCTGTCGTACTTTGGCATTGCACAGGTTCGCTTCCTGCACAGTTTTTGCACTGCCAAGACACTCTCTTCCAAACTCCAGTGTCTTTTTATCCTGCATCGCATCTTTCTGTACGGCAGGCAGATACTCTGTATTGAGATGGTTGATGACCAGTCCCCCGCTCGATCCGCATCCGGTCAGAGAAAAGAGCACTGCTGCTAGCGCTGCATTTCTTTTCATGTACGTTCCCTTACTTCACCAGCTCTATATCACCCGGCTTCCAAGTCTGGTCGAACCACGGCTGCAGCGGACCGTAGAGGCGCAGTACCGTGAACCACGACTTGCCGGGAACCGTCTCGACCCAGTTGGCCTCTTTACCCTTGGGCGGTTTCGGGCCGAAATAGAGATCGATGGAGCCGTCTTTGTTGTAGACCAGCTTCTCCTTGTCACGGTTGGAGTTGATGCTTGGGAAAGGCTGTGAAGTCTGGAGCTGGGAACGGGTCATCGTATCGTACAGTACCACCGACCAGAACTGCTTGGCAGGCACATTGGCGGGAAGATGCAGCGTGTAGGTCTTCTCACCGTAGAGAATGTCACCGTTCTTGTCGGTGAATGCCATACCGTAGTTGGAACCTACCCCTGGAATTTCAATGGCCATCGCCGGTGTGTTGACCGTACCAATGTAGAAAAAGGCCGTACGCACATCGAGATCCCGCCCTCTTCTGCCGTCACCGCCAAGCCAGCGGTTGTCTTTGCCGACAAAAGCGAGGTACCACTCTCTGTCGGGGAATATCTTCGCTCTTGGGTCAGTCGGACGGAATGCCAGCGTACGCGAAGCGGCATTACCGATGGCAAGTGCCTGCTTGAGAAGATCCCTGTGATGTGCATCGGGTTTAAATGTATCACCTTTGGCGATACCGATGGCTGCCGCCTGTCCGCGAAGTTCGGGGTCGATGAATCCCAACGGCTCCTTTTGGATCACAGCATCAAGATAGGTGTAGAAACGCATGTCTGTAGGCAAAATAGTGTTGAAAAACCTGTTCGACCCGTTGATATATGCCATCTTTGGCGGATTGGTGGCTTTGGCCAGCGGATAGATCTTCAGTCCCGTACGCCACATTTTCGATGCCGCGTCAGGCTTTCCGTCGACCAGAAAACCGCGCAGAATCAGCCAGTTGGTGTAGCTTGGCGACTGTGCGATCCATACTTTCCGCATAGAGTTGCCCACTTTTACCTCTGCAGGTACAGGATTCTTGCCGCCATTTACCGTCGGCTTGAGTTCACCTTTGTAGTCTGGAGGCAGGATGATGTAGGTACCCCCTTTGCCTCTGTCCGGCCCCGGTGCCCCCATATCGACAACGAAGCGCTGAAACGCATCGTCAAGTGTACCCGGTCCAGCTCCTTTGGGAATCTCGATGACGGTCGGACCGTCCTTTTCAAGATCGAGCATCGCCAGAGCGTAGACCGTATCGGTATTGCCGGTCAAAAAGAGCGGACGCGAATCCATTAGGTCGTCGAAAACAATGACCTTGTTAGCGCTATCTGCCCCGATGCTTGCCTGGCCTCGCTTGAGCGCCTCGATGGAGACAGCCGACTGGAAGTTGAGGAACACATCGGTCGCACGCAGCAGGTAGAGGTGGTCGTACGCCTTTTTTGCCGTCTCTTTTGTCGGCATACCATCGTAGAAGGTGTAGGTACCGAGCGGCCCTTTAAGTTCGTTGGGAATCACAATGCTTTCGGGTGTCGGCTCGTAGACCCTTTTTTCGTTCGCTCCTGCAGTAACAACAAGTGTCGCCGCTGCAAGCGAGAGTGTCAAAAGTTTCTTCATAATCATGCTCCTTATTTCGCTTCCACAGCAGTCGGGAACTTCCATTTGCCTTCGAGTATCTCCTTGTGCGGTCTGTAGAGTCTTACGATATACTGCCATCCCGGCACGATGGGGATGTAGTTCTCGGCTTTCGGATCGCCGCCGAAGCGGATGGTGGTCGTACCGTCTGCATTTTTCTTCGCCGTGACACTGTTTAGCGAATAGCGGTTGAGGTCATTTTTGACCATGAAGCGGTCCTTGTTATAGACAGTGACTGACCAGAAACCGTCTACAGGCACATCTTTGGGTACGGTCAGGACATAGGGCGTTTTGCCGTCGTTCTTTTTCGGCGTGACCGGCACATAGGTCGCATCGACTGCCTGCAGGCCACCCCAGCCCACAGCGACCCCCATCGCATTCTCAAGGTAGGAGCGGTCACACTTGACACCGAAGTATTTGGAGGAGTCTGTAGTCGTACTTCCTATGGTGTTGTATGCCTTTCGCAGCGTCAGCATCTCCTCTTTGTTCCATTCGGGCAAACCGCTCAAGTCACCTTTCTCTTTTTGGATGACCTTCACGGCATCCTGCAGGGCATGGGCCTTTTTCATATCCTCTTCGTCATTGGGGTCTGCGAAAGTTCGGATAGCGAACATCACATAGCGTGTACCGATCTCTTTTTCAGTGAAGGTCCACTTGCCGGGTGCATAGTATGCAGGGTAGATATCGTGATCTTCACTCACCAGCATCAGTGACATATAGCGCCCGTTTGTCTCAGGCATCTCGATAGTCAACGGTGACTTGGAGAGGTCAAATATGCCAAAAGAGTAGATCGTATCCCGGTTACCGCTGTGTGTGACCTGCTTGTCGATATTGTAGGGCTTTCGGCTGTGGGTAAACTTGCCGAAAGCATCGTATACCTTTGCATAATCCTTGAACTGTACATCCGTCTCTGCACGTACATAGTTGAAGGCATCGACAGTCGGTGCCTGGTGGTCCCACGCCGGAGCGTAGTACGCCTTTGGGCACGACTGGGCTGCCATTGCCCCTGTAGTTAAAAGTATCGCTGCTGTGAGCGCTGCTGTATATCTTTTCATTTCATACTCCTTGCGTCTGTAAAATCTATATGTTACATAGTATCATAACAACCGGGCAATCCTTATCGGAAAAACGCAAAATCATAAAAAAGAGGGCTGGATTTGCGCTTTTCCGCTAACACAATCTCTTTTGGTATGGTATAATGATTTCAAATAGACTTCAGGAGAACACTATGGATACCAACAAACTCGACACAATGCTAAACGACCTCAAGCAGCTCAAAGACGAACTGACCCTCAAGGCCAACCTCGGTGTTGCCGAAGCACAGGATGAGCTTAAAAAACTCGAACCGCTCTACGAAGAGCTCAAGGCAAAGACCGAAAAGGTCGTAGATGTCGCAGGCGATACCGCCTCAGAACTCAAAGCCGCAGCCGAGCTTGGCATCGATGCGGAGTCGAGTGAAGATGTCGAAACGGCGCTCGAACTTGCCGGAGAGCAGCTCAAGAACGCTTACGGAAAGATCAAGAGCATACTCTCCTAACCGGCAATGCAAAAACCGACAGAAAAAGAGGCTATCTGGCCCGTAACGCAGCTCTTTGTGCTCAGTGCCAGCATCCTCATCACCGTTTTTCTGCTCAAAGCGGCCTCGGACTTCATTGTCCCCTTTCTCATCGCCGTGGCCATTGCCGTCATTCTGGCACCTCTGTTTACCTGGCTTGAGTCAAAACGCATTCCCAAGGGGGTGTCGCTGCTTGCCGTCATTGTCATCAGCCTCATTCCCGTCGTACTTGTAGGAGGCTATGTTGCCGAAGAGGCCGCTGCCTTTTCGGCGAATTACCAGAACATCAAAGCCTCTTTTACCCAGAGCCTACAGCACTTCTTTGCAGGGCTTTCACACTATGGTATCACTGTCGATGAGGCGAAAGTCGATATGATGCTGCAAAAAAGCAACCTCTCGGGCGTTTTGAAAAAGCTTGTCACACAGGCCAACGAACAGTTCTCCAACCTCTTTCTCATCTTCTTTATGGTTGCATTTATGCTGATGGAATCGACCTTTTTTTACAATAAAATTGAGAAAATTACACAAACCTACCGTATTGACGGAGCGGTGCTTCAGGAGCTGCTTGAGAAGGTCAAGTCCTACTTCAGCATCAAGGTCAAGACCAGTCTACTTACGGGCGTGTGGGTTTTTGCCATCCTCTGGTTCTACGACATTCCTTACTACTACCTCTGGGCGGTACTGGCTTTTGCGCTTAATTTCATCCCCGTTATCGGCTCCATCCTCGCCGCCATTCCCGCCGTGGCATTCGCCCTCATCTCGCACGGCATCGGCACCGCACTCTGGGTGGGTCTGTGGTATATCGTCGTCAATATGGTCGTAGGCAACATCCTCGAACCCAAGATCATGGGCAGGGGGCTTGGGCTCTCGGCACTGGTGATTTTTCTGTCGATGACCTTCTGGGGCTGGGTCTTTGGGCCAGCGGGGATGATCCTCTCCGTACCGCTGACAATGATGATGCAGTACCTTTTCGACCATTATGAACAGACACGCTGGATCGCCCTGCTGCTGAGCGACTATAAAACCAACACCACACAAGGAGGCGCAGATGCCTAGAACGACGATGAAACAGGAACTCGAAGAACTCAAAAAGGAACTCGAAGCGCTTAAAAAAGAGGAGGCCGAACGCAAGCACAGAGAGGAAGAGGCCGCGCGTAAAGCGCAGGAGGCAAAAGAAGCCGAAGCCAAAGAGGCTGAAGCGAAGGCAAAAGAGATCATGGAGAGCATCGAATCAGGCAAGAGTGATGCCAAAGAGGTGCTCAACGAACTGCTTGAAACCCTTAAAAAAGACTACGACAACCTCTCGCCCACCTCTGCCATTGTCCTCTTCGCACTCGGCGCCGCTTTCGGCCACGCACTCTCATCGAAATAAAGGAGAATCTATGAGCAAGGATCTCAACACCAAACTCAAACTGCTCGTCAAGAGCGAAAAGGCGCTGCTGGGACTGCAGATGCGCACCAAAAGCCGCCAGACATTCTGGGTAGCCCTTGCACTGCTGGCTGTACTTGTCACGCTTATTTTACTCAACGTCACGGTCTATCTCTACCTTGTACAGACCCGTACGCCTCTTGCCGCTGTAAGTATTCTGACAGGCATCAACCTTGCCGTCGCCGCACTCTTTTTCTTCATCTCGACCCGACAGGAGAATATTGCCGAAGCCAAGGCCATCGAAGAGATACGCGACTTTGCCTGGGAGCAGGTCTCCTCAGACATCGACGAAATGAAACAGGGTGTCGGCGACTTCAAAGAGAGTGTCGTCAAGGTCAAAAAGAGTGTCGATTCTCTGACTTCAGGCACCGTTTTTGGACTGAACAAGGTGATGCCGGTCATCACGACACTGGTAGAACTGAACAAGAAGCGGTAAAGATGCTCTATCTCGTCCTTAACGGCAAAAAAGCGACACTCCCGGGAGTCCGTGATGCCATCTTGGCATTCCGAAAAAGCAGTAATGAGCGTCTGGAGGTACGTGTCACATTCGAATATGGCGATGTGGCACGCTTTTTAGGTGAGGCGGTCAGTCTTGAAGCACGACGCTTCATCATCGGCGGCGGTGACGGCTCGGTCAACGAATCGGTCGATGCACTCGCTGCGATGCCGGCACAGTTGCGGCCCGAACTGGCAATCATGCCCCTTGGTACCGCCAACGACTTCGCAACCGCCTGCACCATCCCAAATGAGCCGCTTGAAGCACTCCGTTTTGCCGCATCGGGCGAGGTACACCCCATCGACATTGCCAAAGCCAACGAACGCCACTTCATCAATACCGCAACCGCAGGATTTGGCGCGAAGGTTACCGCCGAGACACCGGTAGAGCTCAAAAACTTTCTTGGCGGCGGCGCCTACACGCTAACGGGGGTGCTCAAAGCCCTCGATTTTGTTCCCTACCAAAGCAAAATCACCACACCCGAGCACGCACTGCACCTTGAAAAGGTGCTTGCCGGCGCCATCTGCAACGGTAAGCAGGCAGGCGGCGGACAGATGCTCGCACCTCTTGCCAAAATAGACGACGGGCTGCTTGATGTTGTCGCCATCAGAGAGTTTACGCTGATGGATATCCCGCAGATTCTAAGGGAGATCCAAAACCCTACGCTGGAAGGCACCTTCGTCAAGTACCTGCAGGTACCCTGGATAGAGACCGCTTCCGCCGAAGAGATCCCCGTCAACCTCGACGGAGAACCCTACCATGCCAAAACGATCCGTTACGAAATCATCCCCAATGCCATTCGTCTGGTCATTCCTTCCAATGCACCGGTATTGTCGCGTCACACTTAGGGGGCTCAAAAATTAGAAATTAGAAATTAGAAATTAGAAATTGGAGGTTACACCAATATATAGTGTTCCGTTCTTTTTGTTACTAAGGATATAAACTGCAGGTTGCATTTTTTCTCCTATAATTCCATCTCGTCATCCCGCACTCGATGCGGGATCTTGACGTTTGGATGGAATGCGTCGCCTTTGCTTGAGGTCAAGATTCCTGCTTTTGCAGGAATGACGGTAACCCCCCTCGTCATCCCGCACTCGATGCGGGATCTTGACGTTTGGATAGAACGCGTCGCCTTTGCTTGAGGTCAAGATTCCTGCTTTCGCAGGAATGACGGTAACCCCCTCGTCATCCCGCACTCGATGCGGGATCTTGACGCTAATTTGCTGATTGACGCAAAGATTCCTGCTATCACGGGAGTGGCATAAACACTGCTACAAAATACTTTCATACAAATCAATCCACTCCGGATTTTTCTCTTCAATCAATGCAACTTTCCACTCCCTTTTCCATTTTTTCAACCGTTTTTCACGCTTAATGGCTTCTTCCATTGTGTGATGAAGTTCGAAGTATACAAGTTTCTTCAAGTGATACTTTGAAGTAAAACTCTCTACAAAACTGTTTTTGTGTTCATAGATACGTTTTGGAAGATTGGAGGTTAGAAATTAGGGGTTGAGGGGTTGGGAGGCTGCCGGAGGGCCGGCAGTGTGGCCGAAGAGGATCTACTTGACCTCTTCGAGGTATGGCGGCTGCCATTTGCCGTCGATGGCCACCTGTTTCGGGCCGTACATACGGATGACGAGGCTGATGACCCCTTTCGTGCTGCTTGGCAGCCAGTTGGACTCTTTCTCTTTGCCAGGCGAAGTGCTTTGGATATAGATATCCACTGAACCGTCGGCGTTGAACTTTAAATTGTCACGGTCGCCTATTGCGTAACGATTCATCGGGTTGTCTATGGGGAAACCGTTTTTATCGTAGATCGTAACGGACCAGAAAGCATCCACCGGCGGCTCTTTGTCGAAGTGGATGACATACTTTTTGTCTCCTGTCGGAACCTTGCCGTTTTTGTCGGTAACATTGAGCGGATAGAATGCCCAATAGTAGGGGTTCGCACCGAGTCCGTAGAATGCGGTCGTCGCCCTTTGGAGATAGTCGATACCGTAGACACCCACACTTTTGGTCAATATCTGCCATCCATTGACGATGCTGCCCAGTCTCGATGCATATTCGCGCATGACGTCGTGACTTTTTGCAGTGGCTCTCTCAAGTGCCGCTTTGACCTCTTTGGGAAGTTTGTCGTAATCGAACCCATCAGGCGTCAAGCCGATGCGCTTCATACGGTCGAGTCTGACCTGGTCTGTCGCGTGCGGCGGATTTGTTTTCATAAGCTTCATCGCCATCGTAAAGAAGGTTTTGGCATCCATCTTTTCTACCTGTTTCACCGGCGGCGTGACATCGTCCACGCTTTTGTCTTTTTTGAAGACAGGTTTGAAGGGCTTGCCTGCTGTAAAATAGCTCAAAGGCGTGAGTTTGTAACCGTCCTGGATTTTGTGGATATAGTCGTAGTCTTTCGGGCCGTTTGTCTGCGTACGGCCGATGATCCAGAACATCGGTGTCGTCGCATCGATACGCTCAACCCCTTTGGGAAGCTTGCCTTTCCAGTCTGGCATACAGAGCGCGTAGTTGCCTGCTTTGGTGCCGTTGGCGTAGGTACCCACCACTGCGAAGGTGTCTGTCCACATATCGTACATCGGCAGCATAAAGAAACGGTCTTTGACCTCCGGAACGCTGAGGATGACAGGCTCTTTGCTCACATCGACCCATGCCAGCGAATAGAGTGTGTCGAAGTTGGGACGTACCACTTCCCTGAATTTCGCATTGGGGAAGGTGCGGATATGTGTAAACTGCATCATCGGACCGCGGTTGGGGTTCTCTCCCAACGGCATATTGGTCATCTGCTTGCGTGTGATCTCCATCAGTACCAGCGGATAGGTGTAGATGTAGCTCTGCATCGCTATGCGGTCGAGCTCCTCGTTTTTGGGTGTCGCTGCCGTGACGGCAGAGGTGCCGACAAAAGCGGTAACAAGCGTTGCCGCGATCAGTCGTGTCATTTTTTTCAATATCATTTTCATACTCCTTATGTTGAAATGGGTTTATCTCGGGAAGAGAAACTGTACCTGAATACGCAGCTGCCAATCTTCACCGTAATCATCCGGTGTGACGGCGTTGTAGTAGGCGTGAATCTGCGCAGAACCCGGTATTTTGCCAAACTTCATCGCACGCCCTACCCCAAGACCAAGCGGTACGGTCCAGCGGTGGTCGCTGTCGGCCTCCCAGTTGGCGGTGATGATGGGGACAGAAGAGATGAACCATCCGTCATCGAGGTTGTAGTTGACAAAGGGCTGCAAGGTCATCAGGTTAACCTTTTGAATGCCCGCATCCTGTCCGGCACCGGCAAAAGACCAGATGTTCATCAGCAGTGCGCCGTAGACCCACTTGCCATCCATCTTCAGTGCAACTGCGGCAGGCCCCGCACCCCACTTTTTGGTTCCAAGCGAATCGTTGGTTGCCGTAGGCAGGTAGAAGACCGGTCCCACACCCCAGAGCCAATCACCCTCTTCGCTGTTTTTGGGCGTAAAGAAAGCAGTAAAGGTGGTATCGCCCAGACCAAACTCCGTACCGTCATCGATACCCAGCTGAGGATTGACCGTCATGCCTGAGGGCAGATAGGTAAGCGGCATAATGGTACGTGTCACCAGTGTCCAGTCGTCACTCCAGTCGATGGGGATGACCGGCTGGAAATTGGTAACGTTTTTCGTCTGGCCAAGCGGACCTGCATTGAAATAGGTGTTGTTCTGAATGGGAATGCTGTACATCGCTGTCAGCGGGTTCTGTGTCGCTTTGGCAATCTCCTCCTGCGACATCTCCGCAGAAGCGATCACGGGCAGCAGCAGAGCCGCGGCAGCTGTGAGTATCCGTTTCACTGTTTCCTCCTTACACAATCTGCTCTATTGTAACACAAAGGAGGCGTATGCAATATCGGAAAAACGCAATCTGAAAAAAATTACTGCCTGAGGGTCTCTACGGGAGATTCTCCAAAGAGTTTTTTGTACTCCGAAGCGAAGTGCCCCAGATGAAAGAAAGCATATTTAAGCGCGACATCGGAGACTTTTGTCGTGAAAGGGTTTGCCGCCTTGAGCTCTTCTCGCACCTTGTGCAGACGCAGCAGCTGCAGGTACATCTTTGGCGTCATACCCAGATTGTGTTTGAAGGTGTACTGAAGCGTACGCTGGCTGACACCAAGCTCTCTTGCCGTATCGGTCAGTTTCAGATCATGGTCCAGACTGCCGTGGAGCATCTCCCTTGCGCGCCTGAGAACGGCATTCTCCTTTCGCAGCGAAGCGTCATCGACAATGATGAAAGAGAAGAGTGAATGGATGATCTGCGTCTCTATTTTGGCATAATCTAGCGTAAGCTTTTTGGTCGCTTCGTACTCGACGAAATAGTGAAGCCAGCTCTGGATGAAACGAAGAAAGGCCAGCTCCTCTTTTGGATTGAGCAGCAGTGTTTTACGCCTGGATGCTTCGCCAAACGCCACGCCGTAGTAGGCAAAGAAGGACTCCTGAAAATAATCTTCGTCTATCGCGATGGTAAAGGTGGTGTTGCTGTGACTGATGACAAGGTCCATCTCCTCATCTCGCGTCATCACCAGCAGTTCGCCCGGTTGAAGTTTGTGGTTGCGGTAGTTTACCACGCCCTCGGTACGGTTGTAGGTGATGACCACGCTTTTTTTGGGACAGACGCCCTGAACGAGAAAAGGGGCGTTGTAGCTTGTGGAGCCAAACTGAATGTGGGGTGTATGAAACCCTGCAATTTCGATGAGCAGGCGCTCATGCTTGGAGAGTGTCTTAACCTGCGCATCCCAGCCCACAGAATAGGCAACGGCACGCTCGCCGTCGAGTCTGGGTGACTTCACCACCAGTCCTGGGTGAAAGGTCGGCATATCCGGTAAAGCGTGGTGCTGTTTCAAGTTTGACATGCATTCATTATAGCACACGCATACTTTGTTAAAAGGTGCAAAAAGATGCCCATTTTTTAATCATTCCTATTTGCTGTAAAAGGTGATCTTCTTTACAAAGGCTTTCGCGCCGCCCTGCGTTCCTTTGGTATTCATCTGAAATCCAAATGCCACGACAGGCGGTGTCTTCTTGCCAAACTCTTTTTGAAACCGCTTGTCGATCTCGAATCGTGTCTTGACAAGCCCTTTTTGGTTGGAGACACAATAGTATCGGCCCGATTTTTTGTAGAGCCTGCCCAGATAGCGCTTGCCCGCCTTCTCTTTCTCTCCGATGAAAGGGCCGAAAAAGTAGGGAGCCGACGGTGCGAACGGCACACCGCTTGAAAACTTCTGCTTCCCAAGCGCGATGATGGCACCAAGCGCCAGACGGTTCTTGCCCTGCTCCCAGTTCGCACCCTTTGGAAACCGCTCCACACCCCACTCGATGACTACGGAGCCCACATTGCGCAGCGGCTGTTTCAGGCGCAGTCCCCACAGGCCCGCCAGCTGTTTGTGCGTAGACATCTCCACCCCTTTAGCAGTAATGGTAGGGTTGAGCTTCTTGGAATCAAGCAGAAACTCGTAGCCTTTGGGTGCAAGCACAGAAACCGCATTGCCTTTTGGCTGTTTTGTAAAATCGATGCTGTAGAGTACCTTGCCTCCGGCAAGCAGTGTCGCTGTCAAGAGCAGAAGCCCCCATACGCTTTTCTTCATCGTGCATCCTTTTTTGGTTTATTGGTATAGTATAACCAAAGTTGTATTCCAACCTTTTTAGACTATAATACTTCATATTCAAAAAGGGGACGGCGTATGCAAAGTGAAATTGGTATATTGAAAACGATACTTCTCACTGTTGCCGCCGCACTCATTGCAGGCTGCACCCCTGCCCCGCAGCCAAAACAGACCAAGGCCTGCAGCCTGCCTGTCATCAAAAAAACGAAATATCCGCTCAAACACTATCTTCACCGAACAGACAGACCGCTTGCGGCAGGCAAATCGGCGTTCTACCCCCTGCCGCTGCCCAAAGATGCCCTTGCAGCACGGCTTTTTCTGATAGACCACGCACAAAAGAGCCTCGATGTACAGTACTACATCTACGAAACCGACACTATCGGACACCTCATCGCCTACCACCTCTATATGGCCGCCCAGCGCGGTGTCAAAGTACGCATACTGCTTGACGATATCTCGACTACAGGCAAAGACAAGGCCATCGCCACGCTGGCACAGCATCCCAACATCGAACTCAGACTCTTCAACCCCAACCGCCTGCGCAAAAGCTTCCGCAACCTTGCACTGCTGCTTGATGTCAACCGCCTTGGCAAGCGGATGCACAACAAGGCGCTCATCGCCGACCACACCGCAGCCATCATCGGCGGGCGCAACATCGGTGACGTCTACTACGCAAGCAGCGACGAAACGCTCTTTCTTGACTACGATGTCATCGCCATCGGAAAACTCGTACCGGAACTGGAAAAAGCCTTTGCACTCTACTGGAATTCCGAAGTCTCTGTCAATGCCAACAAAGTTGTCGATATCAATGACAAAAACGGCTTTAACGACGCTTCGTGTATACTGGCGGGCAGTATCGAACAGTTCAACCGAAGCATTATCGCTCACGAGGTCTACCACAACTCCATACTGCAGAAACTGCAGCAGGGCAGCCTGACCTTTACCGTAGCCAGACAAACCGACCTCTTCTACGACCACCCGCAAAAGGTGCTCACAGACGAAAACGACAATACCTACCACATCTCCGCACAGGTGGATGAAGCGCTTATCAAAGTCGAAAAAGAGCTCATCATAATCTCCCCCTACTTCATCCCCAGCGACAAGATGCTTGCACGCTTCAAACACCTCAGGCAAAAGGGTGTGGAGATTACCGTCATCACCAACTCACTGGCATCCACCGATGTTTTCCCTGTCTACGGCGGCTATGTCGAATCGATCAAACCGCTTGTGGCAATGGGCGTACACCTCTACGAACTCAAACCCTCGCTGCTCATACGACTGAAGAAGCAAAGGGGGCTCAAGCATGTCCCATCCCTCTCTTTGCACACCAAGCTCATTTTTGCCGACGACAGCCGCATGGTCATCGGCTCGGCCAACATCGACCCGCGCTCGGACAAGCTCAATACCGAACTGGTCGTCTTCATCACTTCCAAAAAACTGACACTTGAAGAGAAGGCACTGGTGAAGCAGATCTTAAAGCCGGAGAATTTTTACGAACTCTCCTACGGTCCCTACCCCAAAAGCGTCTACAGCAATACCCAGTTCTACGGTCCTATCTGGAAAACGAAGGAACACGGCGAAACGAAAATATATTACGGGCCGCCCCATTCGGGCTTCTGGAAACGCATCGGCGCCGACCTGACACGGCTGCTGCCGGTGAAGGGGTATCTGTAGGGTAGTTATTGGTTACTGGTGTATTGGTTATTGGGTGTGTCGGAACCGGGAATGTGTCCCCAGGCTTTTTGGCGAAGATGAATCTTCGCTTCCAATTTTCTTGGAGTCGGAGACTTTAGTCCCGCATTGCGTTTTTTGCCGTTCAACACATTGGCGAAGATGAATCTTCGCCTCAAAGCCCCCTCGGAATCGAAGACTTTCAGTCCCACTTAACGTTATTCAACTATTTAGCATGAGGGCGAAGCTATACCCAAGGGCATACATTTCAATAAAGCTTTCGCTTCCTACAGCACCTTCCGGAACCGAGAATTCATTCTCGGCAAAGGCGGGGAAATCCTCGCTTCCCCAAAATGCTACCTGCTACCTGCTTCACCCCGCAAAGAACATCTTCTTGACAAGTATCACCAGTGAAATGAGGTAGAGCAGTATGAGCGCCGCTTTGTGGTGTCTGTCGTGTACGTGGTCTTTGAGCCAGATACCGAGAAATACGCCTACGAGTGAAGCAATCGCAACGATGAGACCGTCGGCAAAGTCGATAGTACCTATCATCAAACGGCTGATGAGACCGGCGATGGAGGAGAATACAACAAAGAAGAGCCCTGCACTGATAGCCTTTTTGAGCGGATAGTGCAGCAGCCCTACCAGTATGGGAGTGAGAATGATGGAGCCGCCGATTCCCAGCGTGATGGAGAAGATACCGATAATGAGACCTATGGCAAACAGCACACCTTTGTTGAGTTTTCTGGTCTGTGAATCGTCGGTATGGTTCTTCGAAAAGAAGAGACGAAAGAGCGCAAAGAGCAAAATGCCGAAAAAGAGAAACTGCAGCACTGCATCGGAGACATAGTGGGTGACATAGCCGCCAAGATATCCACCGACAAAACCGCCGATACCGACAAAGATCCCCTCACCGATAATGAGTGAGCCCTTTTTCCAGTTAAGGTAGGAGCCAAATACGGAAGAGAATACCATCTGCACAATGGAGATACCGATGGCATCTTTGATACCAAAGCCGATTGCAAGCAGAATCGGCACGAGGATCATCCCTCCACCGATACCGAAAAAGCCCGACATGGCACCGATGAAGATGCCGACAAGTGCAAGTTCTATAAACATGGCCTACCTCTTCCTAATATGAGGGTGATTATAACACAACCGGCAGGTACATAAACTGTGAGAGAAAGATAATGGTCAGTACAAACGCAAACGGTAGCTGGTGTCCCTTGAAAACCAGCGGCTGGATCTTGAAGTAGACCTGCAGTCCGCCGCGCAGTCCCAGCCAGATACCGAGAAAGGCTTTGAGTCCAAGCAGCATCTGAAACCAGGTAAGCCCGTTTGGTCCGATAGGGCCGTAGACCTGGCTAATGAGATAGAGTCCCGTGAAGACAGCTACCAACAGGCTTGGCGGCACCACCTTTCGGACATACTTCATGAACGATTCACGAATCTTCTGATGCTCTTCGGCAGAAAAAGAGCGCTGTATCTTGTTGAGAAAAAGGTTGTCGGTAATGAGAAAGCCGCCGTAGATGAATGCCGCGAACAGATGGATCGTCTTAATCAGCACAAAGGTCATTGCAAATCCTCTTTTTGGATGGGATTATAGTCTCTTCAAGCCTATAAACGCTTTAGCTCTGTCAAGCTTCATGCCTGAATTTCTGTGAAAAGAACGCCTCGATCACTTCACGTATCTCCGAAGGCTCCTCCATACGGTTTATCGTATCCCGAAAAGCCGAAGCTCCCTGGAAGCCCGCCTTGGAGTAGGCGTGCAGATTTTTTCGGAACATGATAGCGCCGTAGCGGTCATAGTAGCGCACCATCTGGTCGAAATGCTCGAGTACGACCTCTTTGATAAGTGCCGAGCTTGGCTCCACCATCCCCTCTTTGATCTGGGCGAAAATCCACGGTGCCTTGACTGCGGCACGGCCAATCATAATGCCGTCAGCCCCGGTATATTCGAGCACCCACTTGGCCTTTTGCGGCGAATCGATATCTCCGTTGGCAATAACCGGAATGGAGACAGCCGCTTTGATCTCGGCAATGGCATCGTAATCGACGGCAGCCTTGTAGCGCCCGGCCCTTGTACGCCCGTGAACGGCAATGTAGTCTGCACCGCTCGCTTCAGCAATGCGGGCAATCTCGACATGGTTCTTTTCGTTGAAGCCCAGGCGCATCTTCACAGAGGTGTAGGGCTTGTTGGAGTGTTTTTTGATCGTCTCTATCACCCTGCCCATCTGCGGCAGGTCTGTCAACAGCGAAGAGCCCTGAAGGTTGTTGACAACCTTGGGTGCGGGGCAGCCGCAGTTGAGGTCGATGGCACTGACCCCCTCCTCTTCGTTAATCACGCCGACCGCCTTGCGTATCACTTCAAGGTCCGAACCTGCTATCTGCACGGCATAGGGGTCCTCGCTTGGTGCCTTTTCAAGCATACGGTATGTCTTTTTGCTGTTATGAATGAGTGCGTTGGAGCTGATCATCTCCGAAACGGTCAGATCGACACCAAACTTCTTGACAACGGAGCGGAAAGGAAGGTCGGTGTAGCCCGCAAGCGGGGCCAGTGCGTACACGGGTTTGGAAAAGTCTATTTTCGCCATAGAGCCTAAACGTTCTTGCAGATCGACTCTGCATCGATCAACTCTTCAAGTTTGAAACGCTTGTCCTGTTTTTTCAGCTCATAGAGTGCACGGTATTTCACGAACTCACCCTCTTCAAACTCGTCGAAATAGGCTTCAATCTGATCGAGAAGTTCATATTCAAAGAGCAGATAGAGGTAGGCATTCTGCGCTTTTGGGTTCTCTTTCTGGTACTTTTTAAAGAGTGCCAGATTTTGCTCGGGAGAGAAGATCTTCTTGGTAAGACGTGCAATGCGCACGAAGTCGGCACACTTGAGCTTGAGTGCTTCAATGAAGTCCTGAAGAATTTCCGGAGTCAGACCGACCTCTTCATCCTCCACGGCACGCTCGAGCATTACCATGAAGTTCTCTACATCGAAAACTTTCGCATATTTGCGTGCTTTGAAGAATGTCTCACGGCTCGCAAAGATGCGCAGCGCCTCTTTGCGTACCAGTTCGGAAAACTTGTCCGAAGACTTCATCACCTCTTCGACAAAGTCAGGGTCGCTGGCAAGTCGGTTGAGACGGTTCTGGATGAGATGTGGATTGCCCTCGTTGAAGACTTTGGAGAGTTTGTTCTCTTTGAGGTCGACATATTCACCGTTTTTGATCTTGTTGAGAATGTTGACGATCTTGCTGAGTCTCTCACTGAGTCCTTCCACACCGTCTATGAGAGTCAGGTTTGACTTGCCAAGCAGGACGGCAGAGCGCTTGATATTGTCGACCATATACTTCTGCTCTTTGGGCTCGTTAAGCAGTGACCAGTAGAGTGCATCTTCGAGTGTTTCGGCGTCACTCTCCCACTTCTTGGTCTTGAAGTAACTCTTGACACCGTAATAGAACATGTGGATAACCGTAAAGACCAGCAGCAGCAGCATCGGCAAAATCACCCATACGGCTACCGGAAAGTTCAAATTCACGCCCATCACTTCAATCATGAAGTTGTTCGGGTTTACCACATGCACGAGTGCACCAACAATGCCCATCAGCGTCAATGCTGCAAAAATATACAGACCGAGTCTCATTATACTCCCCTTTTTGCAGCAGACAGGGGCTTACTGCTGCTGCTCTTTTTCGTTGATCTCCCTGCAGGTAATACAGAAACGGGCGAAGTTCTTGACCTCAAGGCGCGCCTTCCCGATAGGCTCTTCGCACATTTCACAAATCCCGTAGGTTCCGTTTTTTATTTTATCCAAAGCGAGGTCAATTTCCGCTAATTCCTTGCGCTGTTGCTCCAAAATTGCACTGTCGACAACCGATTCTGCGGAAGCGGCGGCATAATCTCCCTCGTCGTTGAGCTCGAGCGAACGCATTTCGTTCAGCTCCAGTGTAGTACCGGTCAGGTTCTTCTCTATCTGTACCCGTCTATCGAGCAGCTTGTTTTTGAACATTTCAATCTCTTCTGGTGTCAGCATACGTTTCTTTTCCTATTTGTGATATGGGTGATTGTTGTTGATCGTCAGACCGCGGAAGATCTGTTCGAGCAGCACAACTTTCACCAGCTTGTGTGAAAGCGTAATTTTACCAAATGATACAGCTTTATTACATTTGCTTAGAAAATCCCTCTCAAGCCCGTAGGCACCGCCAATGTAGAAGTTTACCGTTGCGCTATCCTTAAGCAGATTTGCGAATTGGTGACTGTCAACCTCTTTTGAAGCGGGGTCCAATGCGACATTAAATCCGGTTGCAAGATATCTCTCGAACGCTTTGCTGTAAGCTTTTTGCGCCGCCTCGGGTGAAATATCGTGCGCCTTGGCCGTCTCTTTGTCGAAAAGTTCGATCACCTCCACCTTCGCAAAGGGTTTGGCGATCTTCTTGTAGTGCTCCACCAGCGAAGCATAGAGCTGGTCTTTCCCTTTCTTGTCGATAATGATAACGTTGATTTTCATACACAACTCCAAAAATTTCGTTATTGTACCGCTTTTTGCTACAATTTGCACAGCAAAATCTAAGGAGCGTACCATGAGCGACATCCAGCTTGGCATCTACCCGCTGCACTACGAGCAGGTAACCGACATGGCGTTTCTTTGGCAGCAAGTCTACCCCAATATGCAGCGCAACTACTACTGGACCGACAACTACAGTCCGGAATATTATATCGCTCAGGCACAGGCGGGCTTCATCGCCGTCACCGATATCTACCAGGGTATAGAACTGCTGCTGCCCGAGATTCAGTTCTCCTACGCCCTGCTCCATTACGAAAACCTCCATACAAGCCGAAAAGTGGAAAAACTTCTTGACTGCGGCGTAGAGCTGACCGTTACATCGGAAATCGATACCGTCTGCGAAAAGATACGCAGCTATCACAAAAACTGCTGGCTTACCCCCGCCTACCAGGCAACACTCAATGCAACGAAACATGTCGAAGCGGACTTTCAGATAGTCGCGGCATACATTGAAGAGGAGGGAGAGATGATCGCAGGTGAAGTCGGCTACATCATCGGTGACAGCTACACCAGCCTCAGCGGCTTCTCCAGCCGCCAAAAGCGCTTTCGCAACTACGGTACCGCACAGCTTGTACTGCTGGCACACTTTCTGCATGAACACGGCATCGATTTCTGGAACCTGGGACAGAGCTATATGCCCTACAAGTTCGCGCTGGGTGCCGTGCAGTATGAGCGTGAAGCCTTTTTGAAACTGTGGTTCGAACATACACGCTGAGACACAGCGTCACACCATCGGTACCGACCACTTCCTGTAGTAGGCGACCATCCGCAGTGTTACCCCGAACAGAAAGAGCAGGGAGAGTGTCAGAAAGTTGATGGCATCGGCACGTTGCAGTGCAAAGACACCCAACCCGATCAGTAGTGAGACCGTACCGTAAAAGCCTGTTTTGAAGACAAAAGGCACTTCGTTGATGATGACATCACGCGTGATGCCTCCGCCTACAGCCGTAATGAATGCCAGTGCCAGCACACCGGTGAGATTGAGTCCCTCTTCCAGCGCGATCATCGCACCTGTAATACTGAAGGAGATGAGCCCGATAGAGTCACTGAGGATGAAAAAAGGACGGTTTTCTATGGAGTCTCGTTTATGAAAACGGAAGAGAATCAGCAGTGTCATGACCCCCAGTATCATTGCAGCAGGCACATTGCTGCTGAAAGCGTACGGAGTACGGTCGGCAATGACATCACGGATGATCCCCCCGCCAAAGGCGGTAAGAAATACGGAGATGAGGACACCCAGAAAATCGAGCCTGCTGCGCACACCGACAAAAAAGCCGGATATGGCAAAGGCGACAATGCCGATATATTCAGCTACTTCGAACATCCGTTCTCCTTTTTAGGATAAATTATACTAAAATAGCCTTCATGAAATTGCAAACAAAGCCCAAAAGCATCCTCTTCGTCTGTCTTGGAAACATCTGTCGCAGTCCGCTTGCAGAAGGCATCGCCAAAGTGCACCTTGAAAAGAAGGGACTTGCATGGAAAGCCGACTCGGCCGGTACCAGCGGATGGCATAAGGGGGAACCGCCCTGCGAAAATTCCGTTAAAGTCGCCAAGGCACACGGTGTAGAGATCGGCCACCAGCGTTCACGTCCGATATGCGAATCGGACAAAAGCGCTTACGACCATATTGTTGCACTTGACAGGAAAAATCTTACAGACCTCAAAGTACAGGGCTTTTCCAACGTCCATCTGCTTGGAGACTTCGGCGGGTTTGGGGGAGAGGATGTGCCCGACCCCTACTACTTTCCCGGTTTCGAGGGGTTTGAAAAGGTATACAGCATGATCGAAATCTGCGTTCATGACTTCATTGAAAAGGTAGAGAATGGAAGCCTCTGACTACTGCACTGTAACAACCACCACCGACAATGACGAGAATGTCGAACTGATTACCCAGACACTGCTGCAGGAGGAGCTTGCCGCCTGCATACAGAAGAGCCCCATCGAGAGCTCCTACCGGTGGAAAGGAAAGATCATCACTTCCCGCGAGATCAGGCTCGACATCAAGACCAAAACCTCACTCTATCCGCAGGTGAAAGAGACTATCGAGCGCCTGCACACCTACGATGTGCCGGAGATCATGATGAAGCAGTTCGATGACGCCAAGTTCGACTATCTGCGCTGGATAGATGATGTGACAAAAAAAGACCCTGTTATCGAGTGTGCCAGTGAAGAGGTGTGGCAGTAACCCTCATTCAGCCAGTATGTCGAGCAGATCGTAAAACTCTTCCGGTGACACATAGCCGTAAATCGTTTCATCCTTCAATCGTTCCCCATGGCTGTCGAAAAAGAGGATGGTCGGGGTTCCAAAGACTTTGAAACGGCGTTTGATCGCCATACTCTTCTCATCGGAGTGATTGGTAATGTTTACACGCACCGCCACGAACTTCTCATTCAGAATCTTTTTGACACGCCAATCTTTCAGCGTTGTCGCTTTCATCTTTTTGCACACACTGCAGGTATCGCTGTAGAAGTAGACCACAAGCGGTTTGCCCGCTTTCTGTGCTTTTTGCTGTGCTGCCTCAAAGGCGTTCATGTCAGAGACAAGTTCAAACGGAAGGGTTTGGGGCACACCGCGTTCGCTTGCAACCACAACAGGCTCACTTTTCAACGGCTGCCACATATCTTCTGCACCCTTTGCCGCTCCTGCAAGCAAAATAACACCCCATACCAGCAGCACGACACCCAGTGCTTTTTTCACGTAGGTGAAGCCTGATACAGGCTGCGGCAGTGGTTCGAGGGCATCGAGGTAGACACCAATGGCTATGGCAAAAAGCCCCCAAGTAAGCAGTTCGGAGACGAGGTTGAGTTCATTGAAGAGGTAAATCGCCACGGCAAGCAGCAGGACACCGAAAAAGTGCTTGACACTGTCCATCCATCCGCCTGCTTTGGGAATGAGGCTCCCCGCCCCTACACCCACGACAATAAGTGGTACCCCCATACCGAGTGCCAGCGAGAACATTGTCAGTGCCCCAAGGCCGGCATCCTGTGTGGCGATGGCGACACTGAGAAACGAAATGAGCACCGGTGAAACACAGGCACCCAGAATGAGCGCGGAGACCGCCCCCAGGGCAAATACCATCACGAACGAACCGCCCTTGAGTTTACGTGACTGTGCATCGAGTCTGGACTGTAAAAAAGCCGGCAGTTGGATAGTATAGACACCGAACATTGCCAGTGCCATCAGGACAAAGACCAGACTCATCGCCCCGATGGCCCAGACATTCTGAAAGTACGACTGCAGCTGTTCCCCTGTCGCCCCCGCAAGCGCACCCATTACGGTGTAGGTTGCCGCTGTACCAAGCACATAGGCAAGCGAGAGCCAGAAAGCCCTGAGTTTTGTCAGGTTTTCACCCTGCCCTGCAATGATACTTGAGACAATCGGCACCATCGGCAGCACACAGGGTGTAAAGGTCAGCAGCAGACCCGCACCGAACGCGCCTGCCATCACGCCAATGGTACTTTGTGTCAAAGGGGCTGTATCTGTACCAAAGAGTGCCGTAGTGAGAAATAGTATCCATAACGTTATTGCAAAGTGTCGCATAGAGAACCTCTTTTTTTGACAGTTTATGTAAAAAGTGTGCATTCAGTGTGCAACACTCTATAAAAGTCCTTTAAGTACTTCAAGATAATTCTGAATATACTTCTCTTTCTCTTTGCGCCTGTACTGCATCACCCAACGCGGATGCGGCAGTACCTCTATGGTATCGAAAAAGTCGTAGCGTGCATTGAGTGCTTTCAGGTAGTCAAGGTTTTTGCCCTGCCCCACTGTAGCGATGCTTCGGCTGACATTGGGGTACGCCATCTGCTTTTTAATGCTTTCCACAATCAGCGGTTCAAAATAGGCAAGCGTTTCTCTGTCGTCATAGTAGTTATAGTTTTTACCGTTGCGCAGCAGCCCGAAAGGCAGTACAGTCGTAAAAAGAAAATCACCGTAAAAGCATTCAGGCCCGCCATAGGCATCGACCACTTCACAGATGAAGTTGGCACTGAGCTCACTGCGCTTCTCAAGCGTATTTTCAATGCCGCACTTCTCCTCCATCAAAATCGGGTCGGTAAACCCCACACCTGTCAGTCCTGCACCGTGCCTGCCGGGGTTAATGCCAAAGATCAGCCTTCGAGGACCGGTATCATCATAGTACTTTCGGTAAAAAGTCTCCATTACCCTGCGGGTTTCGGGAGTGTCATAGGGGTAGATAATCTCCACACCGTTTGGCGGAGAGAAGGTTTTCGGGAGGGAGAAGTAGAAGTTCAGTATTGCATCTGCGAATGTCATACAAACCTCTTTACAAAGGTTTTGGAGTCCATTATCGCTATCTCCTTTGAAACAAAACGCTTGTCATTACTGACGATAACATCACAACCGATATTACGTGCCATAATATACTGAATCGTATCCTCAAGATCTTTGTAGTCCCCGTCTTCTCTCATAAGGGCAATCGTCTGTGCGAGTTCATCTTCTCCAAAAGGGATGATGCTGACACTCTGTTTAAGCAGTTCTATCGCATCCAATGCTTCATTTTTCGTTCTGTATTTTGCGGTAATGTAGTATACATTCGTTGCAATATCACAGCTTGTATATATCGTCATCCTTTTTGCCAATGCCCCTGTGTAAGCCAAATAACTCTCTGTATGGGTCGACCTGTTCCTGTCAAAAATATCATTGAAGATATTGGCGTCAAAAAAGATCTTTTTAACTCTCACTATTCGCCTTTATCCACTGAATATCGACATGTTCAGGAAACATACCCGTAAACATTCCGGAGAGCTTTTCTGCCGCTTCCAGTTTTTTCTCTATCTCGAACTCCGCAGCTTTTTCTTCAATAAGCTCCTGTATCACCTGACTCTGCTTCTTATCCATCTTTTTGGCAAGATACGCCAGATCTTCCGCCACTTTTTCAGGCATCGTAAAATTTTTACGCACAGACATGAATACTCCTATAAAAGTGTGTACTTGAATATACATATTATAGCATATTTTTTATACACACTATGTCGCATTGTTATTTTACTACACCTCTTCCATCTTGTTCTTCCAGTAGTTTATCCATGTTTGCCGCAAATCGTGCGGATCAACATTACGGTATTGCGGGGGAAGATTGCGTCGAAGCTTGATGTGAAACTTTTTTGTCAGATTTTCATTTTTCATGATACAGACAAACCCGTTGGCACCCTGCTGATGACAGCCGTAGACGGTAAAGGCGTCTATATCGAGTCCCTGCTTTTTGAGCTGATCTATGTTGTCCTGAAGCAGTGCTTCGAAGATACGCTCCTGATTTTCGGGCGTGCGCCACTGCGAAACGGGAATATTGAGTTTTTTGGCGTAGAACCTTCCGGTCGAGGGAAGTATCTGGTACTTGCCGTAGGCACCCGTTTTTTTATTCACAGCCGTATAGCTGGCATTGCGGGTCTCTACCTTAACAATCTTCTCTTTGATCTCGTCAAGCGAAGGATCACCACAACCGCTCAACCCTATCATGAAAAGTGCCCCCGCATATAACGTAAGATATTTTCTCATCCAGTGCTACTCCCTTGTAGTGATAAACGGTTGCTAAAGAACAACTGCCCATTTTTGAATTATAGCACTTATCCAACCACTTGTGAATGGCATTTTAAAAATTGTTTTCATATGTAAATGCCTAGTTTTACGTATGGAAGTATCTTACTGGTCTATAAAAATCCCTTTCGTTCAAATTTTGTTACAATAACGAAAGTGACATAAGAGGTAAAAGAATGAAACTATATACATTGGGACAGTGCCATGATTGAAACACTACTTTATGTTGCCGGACTCGGTTTTATCGGCATATACACTCTTCTACCACTCTTGGTCTACAGCCAAAACAGACAACCCGAACGCTTTAGACTCGATTCGGTTCCCAAAGAGACCGTTATGGAAGAGACAGAGGAGCGTTTTCATGCATTGGCGGAGGAGATCGAAGCAAACGGGTTTGGCTATATCGCCGCTTCGGCTTTTTCAATGCAGCAGACCGCTACGCACTTTATGCTTTTTGGCAATGAAGAGAAAAAACTCTATATCATGTTAACACAGGTCAGCAATCCCAATGTCCCTACAGAGATATTTCCCGAGGTCTCTCAACTCTTTGACGACGATACCGTTATCGATGTGCTAAACGCCTCTATGGATCCGGCGTATCCACCCTCACCGAGAAAAGTGATGTTCCGCTTTCCTGAAGCACAAAACGTTTCCGAACTTGTTGCCATAACCGAAAAGATCATCGCATCCTACCTTGCTTCCAAAACAGCCGTTACCTTTCCCAAAGGCAGAGAGCTTGAGACCATCGCAAGGCTGCTCAACGAGGAGCAGGATGAACTCATCGCCAAAGGGTATTTCAAAAAAGAGGGTCATAACGGTATGCGCGGAGTGACCCTTAAAGGCGCCTATCTTATGACCTGGAAACTGCTTTGGCCGATAAAACAGATACGGCAATCACGCAACAGGGCATTTGCTCAAAAGGTTTTGGCAGAGGCATAAGAAAGAAGAGAGATCAAAGCTAACATGAAAATCAGAAAAGAAGCAAATACACTATCGGCATCAAAAAAAATGAATATCGTTATGTTTTCTGCTGCTCTCTCTTTTATGCTCTGCTCACTTGCGGTTTATCTCTACAGCAGCAAAACCTTAGGTACCGTGATGCTTGTGATAACACTTTTGTTTTCACTCAAAGTAGCAGATCAAGCATTCACCAAGATCAAACTTCACTCTGACAGGATAGAGATAAGCTCTCTGTTTGAAAACAGGGTATTTCAAAAAAGATCCATACTCAAAAGCAGTTGGGAGAGTGGTGGTGGAGTACAGCTCTTTTTGACAGATGAGCGCCGGATCACGATTCCTGATCTGGGCAACGCACAAAGTGTCAGCAATGCTATTGGTGCATGGCTGAAGAGAAGCCGACAATGAAACGCAACAGACTCAACCATTTCGCAGATGCGATCATAGGCATATTGAACGGTTGGCGGCTCATTGCGGATGCTGAAGCGTTCAACAAACGCGGAGCCGGTGTGTACAGCATCGATCTTTTGTGTGAAACAGTAACATTCAACGGCAAATCCATCACCGTTCCTCCCGTATTTTCCTACCTCTTTGAGTGGTTTGAGAACGAAACGAAAAACAACACCAACCCAGAAGCCGTGCTCACCACTACCAAAGTGATCTTTACCGTAGGAGAAAAGTCTAAAAGCGATCCTTACTATTTGGAGTACGGAGTGTTTGGTATTACACTCTACAAAAAACGTATACAGACCTACAAGCGCGAAACTGCGATAGAGGTCATACTCAAAACGAAGCATCGGGATTATTCAAAAAAAGGATATGGGGTTATCTTTTGAATAGGCAAAGAGGCCTTAAGAAACCATTTGTCTATATCTTTTTTTTATAGCGTACGAGTCTGCTCTCTCATACGCTATAACAACCGTAGGCTGGAGTATTATTTGATCTTCTTCGAAGCACTAACATGCGCCCCTGAAGTATCACTCCAAGCGATTTCCAGCACATCCCCCTTTTTGCCCCGGAACTTGAACTTGATCACTGGGTTCTTGGCAAGGAACTGGCTCGTGGAAAACTCGTATACTACTTTCTCTCCCACCTTGGCAACGATGTGGGTGATGAAATTCGCCTCCACCCCTTTCTTCTTTGCCTGCTTGTATGTCAGCATCTTGTGCTGAATGAGTACTTTGGCTTTGACAATGCCCTCTTTCTCTTTTGCTTTAATTATCATATTTTTCATCGTTTATCCTTCACAAGTTGCACCGGCAACTGTCACTGAAGTGTGTGCCGTATAGAATTTGCCGTCAAGCCCCTCAACAATTACGCTCAACACTGCCGGTTTGTCGCTTTGTCGCAGTTTGATCTTTAGATGATAATCGACAATACCGTCCTCGGGAACACTCCACACCCCTACGGCACTTTCGGGATTGACATCCTGAAAAAATGCAACCGATTTGGCTTTGATGTTCGTCTGAATACGCACCGGCACAGCACCTGTAGCCACTTTTGGCGCCTTGATGTGCACATCGCTGCTCTCTATCGGCGTCACATCGCCATAGAGTGCCTTGACGGCTTCATCTACCGTTTTGGCTTTCCAGGTATCGGGTTTTTCGGCTCTGTAGTCTGTAGCCAATGCAGCTATAGGTAGCATAAGCGCCGCAACGGCGCTTAGTGTCAGGAATTTTCTTCTGTTCATTGTATACATCCTTTTGGAAAGTTTTTAAGAACATATCTGTTCTAAAAGAATTGTAAATGACGAAAATTGGATTTTTTGGATTTTTCAGTTATGTGCGCGGGTTACAGCAATGTGAACAATGGGTTTTTCTACACTTTTGGCATACTTCAGCACCTCGCCCGTACCGCCCGCCTTGTCGTTGTAGGTACCGTCCCAGAGTACCAGAAGCACATCGGCACACTCTACAAGAAAATGCCCGAGATTCGTATAGGGATCCTCTTGCCGTTGTGGGATCGTAAAAACGGCCTTTGCACTTTTTGCCAGCGTATGAAAGTGCTCTTTGTCCGCGATGCTCTCCAGATAACTCGCTTCATCCATAGGAAGCGGGACTTGCAGTTCTATGTTATCGTATTGCAAAGCGGCTTTGGCCACACACTGGTCCGCTCCGTCAGCCAGCGCGGAAAGCAATACGATATGCTCATACTCGCTTGAAACATTGGCAAAAAATGCCTCCAGCGCCGCTAAAAGCCTCTCATCCATCACCACATCACGGTGTCCCGTAACGGCAATGGTCATCGCAATCCCCTTGATAGCGTATAGGCGTCAAGCACTTCCAAAAAGGCTTTTACAGCATCGATGTTGTCTGGTAATTTCTCTGCGAACGCCTCTATGATATCGACAAAAAAGGCGCCCAACTGCCTTCTGGTCTGGTCTATGAGGTGCTGGCTGGGGTTCAGACTCTCCAGCATATACTCCAGCTCCTGCTGTATTCCCCGCTTTCCAAGCAGCAGACCGAACTCCAGCTCGCTCATAGCGGCGTAGTATCGCTCCTCGGGCACTGCGGACGCTTTGGCATTTGCTATGGCACCCTGCACCTCTTTATATATCTGTACCTCATCGGGTATTCCCTTCGGCACAGACTCCTTTGAAAAAATAATATTGTAAAGACACACCACATAGGCAAGGTTGATACCCGTATAGTACCCCTGAGGATCCTCGGGCAGATAGAGTTTGCCGTAGCTCTGCATCAATGTCTCCAGCAGACCCTTCAGCGACGCCTTTGTCAAAGTTTCCGAAGCAAACCTCTCTCTTCGTATGTTCGAGACAGCCGCAGTCTTCAGGGCAAGTGTATGACAGGCATCATCGCCTTTAATGGAATTGAGAATGTCGAAAGCTTCACGATACATCGGTGCCTTCAAAGAGGCGTAGATGTGCGCTTTTTTCGCCTTGATACCGTTGTCGTAGGTATCCAGAAGATGTGGAAAGATATGTTCATAGACAAAATCGTACGCACCTTTTTCATACATCACTTCAAGCAGTGCAATGAGAAAAGGCTGGGTACTCGACCGTTTGACAAAACTCTCCGAGATGCTTTTTCGTGCTTGCTCTATCTCCTCTACACTCCTTTGCTTTGCAAAGTCTATGAACGCACGCTGCGCCTCGTTCATCTTCTCCTCTTCGACCCACGGGAAAAGCAGCGCATCCCTCTCCTGTGCCTCTTTGAAGCGTTTTACGCCGCGCATCACCTCCTCTTTCTGCTTAAGCTCACCGCTCTGCCACACTTCAGGAGAAAGTCCCAGCTTCTCATTGACGGCAGCAATGAACGCACGCTTGTGTATCACCCCATCTTTGGTGCCGCCAAGCCAGTTGCTCATATTCGAACGGTACGCCTCCCAGGGCTCCTCTTCCATAAAGAGTCTAAAAAACGCCTCGTTGTTCTTAAAGTCTATCTTCTGCCTTTGCATCTCGTCTCTGATATACCGTAACAGAAATCTGTGCTGCATCACTTCTCTCCTGCGCTTAGTGCAGCAAGCGCTTTTTGCGTCTCTTTCAACGCGCTCTCGTAGGCTTGAGGATTCTCTTTTGCCAAGATCTCCCTGTATCGAAGCGCTTCCTCGTAAAGCGGCCTGGCCCTGGCCGGCTTGCCGCTTTTTGCATAGAGGTCTGCCAGATTTTGCAGCGAGGTAGCCAGTGCGGGAATGTTCCTTTTGGGATCGCGTGCAAGCATATCTCTTCGTATCTTTATGGCCTCTTCAAAGTAATGCCCGGCTTTTTCATTCTCCTTCAGCGTGCTGTAGAGTTCGCCAAGATTATGCATGGAGCAGGTAACATAAAAAGTGTACTTCTCAGGCTCTCTTTTTGCCAGATCTCTGCGCAGCGCAAAGGCTTTGAAGTGCATCTTCTCCGCTTCGCTTGGAAGGTCAAGCTGCTTGTAGAGTACTCCCAGATTGTTGTATGTCCACGCCAGGTCAAGGGTGTATCTATCAGGCTCTTTTCGTGCAAGCTCCTTTCGAAGCTTTAGCGCCTCGGCGTACGCTGTTTTCGCCTCATCGTAGCACTTCAGGTTCCGGTACGCGATACCAAGCCTGTTGAGCACATTCGCCCGCTGCGCAGGTTCGAGGTCGTAGCCTTTCAGCTTCTCCAGCAGCGCAGCTGCCCTCTTCATCTGATGCTCCTGCATCAAAAAGAGTGCATAGTCGTACATATTCTCATAACTCTCATCCACCGCGACAGCCTTTTCATAAAAGCGCATCGCTTCGGCGTAGTCGTGCTTTTCAGCGTAAAGTTTGGCACGCAGCATATTCTTCCTGGCATAGACGGCATCTTCTGCAGCGGAGTTAGAGGATTCAAGCAGTGCGAGTGCCGCATCGACACCCTCTTTGTCATACAGTGCCTTTGCCCTTTTTGAGACAGGGGTATGCAGCAGACCGAACCACTTCAGTGTTTCTGCCTTGGCTCTTTTGGCATCTTTGAGAACTTTCAGCCTCTCGCCCAGCCTGTATACGCCATCTTCACTTGGCGGATTGTGGCGGAGCCTGTACTCGATGTGTGATATCTCTTTGTCGATCTCTGCCAGTTGGTTGTTGGATGCAATAGCGCTGTACTGCACATAGGTATACACCCCCAGTATCAGTACGAAAGCTGCCATCACTCCCCAAACGGCGGCCCTCTTTCTCCTCTCTCTTTTCTCTCTTGCCCACAGTTCGGCAAACGGCACATCGAGAAGCGCGGCGATGACCTTCACTAACGCCTTTTGACGCCCCTGTGAAACATCCACTGCAAGAGGCTCAAAGCCGCCTTCTTTCAACGCTTTGGGGCAGACCGTTTGCACCTCTCCCTCTTTGATCAGCGGGATGATATGTCCGTTTTTATGCATCTCTTTGAAAAAGCGTATCTCTTTATCAACCCAGGAGGAGTTCGCGGCAGCTTCGGAACAGATGACAATAAGCTTTTGGGATGCCTTGAGGGCATCTTTCAGCGCGGGTGTCAATGCACCTCCTCCAGACAGCTCATCATCATCTCTGAATATGCTGCGTTTGAGATCTTTGGGAAGATGCGGGTACTTCTGCTGCAGCGCTCTTGGCACGATATAGCGCTCTATCTTTCGTTGCAGCCACGAAGCGAAAGCCTTGTCTTTGTGCGAATAGCTGATGAATGCTCTGTATCTGTATGTGCCGTCCATAGAACAGAGTATAGCCAAAAAAGTCTACTTGCCCGAAAAAGCCGTTAGCACTTCCAGCTCATAGATGGCATCCGTGATACTCTCTACCCTCTCTTTGAAAATATCCTGCGCATCCCACAGTCCTTTGTTGTAGAAGTATCCGCCTATCTCGTCAGCAAAAAACGCCAGCAGAAATTCGGCATCAAACTGCCCTATCTCCTGTGAAAGCTCATTTTCAAAATAGTGCTTGATCTTCTCTGTCAGAACACCCTTTTCTTCTTCGGTAAATGTAATGAGTGACACCTTTTTATCCTCCTCTATTCAGCCCAGCGCCTCGCGCTTCCTCTTTGGTAAACTCTTATAGACAAGTACATAGGAGTGGTCTATCAGCTCCCTGACCGTCTCATCGTCCACATCACTCTCTTCAAGTATCACCGTGTTCCAGTGTTTTTTGTTCATATGATACCCGGTATTCACTCCCTCATAGATACTGCGAAGCTCAAGTGCATAAATGGGGTCGCATTTGAGATTGATTCTAAGTGGATGTGTATCGACAACCAGCGCGAACATCTTCTCTGCAATGCGGTAGACACGCACCTTATCATCAAAAGGATAGTCGAATGCAGCACCCTTTTTGCCAAGCAGATAGGCATCAAGCATTTCAAATGTCATACACTTCCTCCCTTCAAGGGCTCTGTCGATAGACTCTCAAAACACAAAACCATTACCTCATCCTTTGCATCTGATTGCGATAGTAGGCGTGAAACTGCTTCGCCACACGGCCGCTTCGTATGCCTTTTTGTGTCGCAAATCGCAGCGACTCTTTATGTATCTTCTCCCTCTCGGCACCCATATCACCAAAATAGTGCTCCACCATATTTAGATAGGTTTCCTGGTCCACTGAGTAGAAAGAGAGTGAAAGACCGAACCTGTCAGAGAGCGACATCTTCTCTTCGACCGCATCGCTTTGATGGATCTCTCCGTTGATGATCTCACGGCTTTGGTTGTCGCTCATTCTTTCGGGAAGCAGATGTCTTCTGTTGGATGTCGCGTACACCAGTATGTTCTTTGGCGGGGACTCGATCGTACCCTCCAGTGTGCTCTTCAGCGCTTTGTAGCTGGCATCCCCCTCCTCAAAGGAGAGGTCGTCGCAGAAGATGATGAACTTGTACGCCAGCTCCCTGATATCGTCGCAGATATCCAGCAGATGTACCAGGTCATCCTTGGGAATCTCTATGACACGAAGCCCCTCTTTGTGATACTTTGCCAAAAGCCCTTTGATAATGGACGACTTCCCCATTCCCCTTGCACCCCAGAGGAGTACATGGTTGGCCTCCTCTCCAGCGAGAAACTGTTCGGTATTGCGGCATACCGCTTCCACCTGCCGCTCTATGCCTATGAGTGACTCAAGAGAGATGAAGTCTATATCTTTTACGGGCTTGAGGTACGCCCTGTTCGTACGCCATACGGCCGCAAGGTATTGTGACCACTCTATTGTGCTGCTGTTCATCATTTTTTCCCTTTCTTTAGCTCTTTGACTGGATATCCGGAAAGTTGCATATCATCTCATCGTAACTTTTGTGTGTTCGCAGCGCTTCAACGACGACATCCAGCGGTTTGGGAAGATTTTCAGGCAGGTCGAACTCATTTTCTCCGACTTCAAAAGCGAGCTTCTCATACGGCGGGTCAAACTGCGCATCCACCCCCTCATTGTTGCCGCGCGCATCTACCCTGTACCAGCCATACTCTTTCAAATAGACCCAGTTAAGCCCGTGCAGACAGTAGATGTCGGGTTTGTACTCCGAACAGCTCAGGCGCTGGTAGGCAAATCCTGCCGGAATGCCGTTGGCACGCAGCAGTGCGGCAAGCAGATGACTCTTGGCGTAGCACCATCCTGTACGGTGTTCCAAAACCTCAGAGGCTTTACAGGTGGTGATGTTGTCTTTGGCATCACCGCTGTGGCGTATCTCATCGCGCACGAATGCAAAACAGCGTCTGGCAATGGCGACATCATCCCTCAATCCCTCCGACAGACGCTTCGCCTCTGCCGCCACTGCAGGGTGGTCGTAGTCGACTATGGGAGTGGCTTTCAGGTATGGTTCAAACACGATATGTTCCTTTCATATTTAAGACAATATATCCCTCTCAGTAGAGAAAAGGTATCAGCTTCGCCACCCGCTTTTTGTACTCACGGTATGCCTCCCCGAAATGGCGCTCAAGGTCACGCTCTTCGTAGTAGAGCCCTATGAGAATGTAGAGGCTCAGTCCCGCACTCAGCAGCAGGTGCCCGTACCCCATCGCCGGTGTCGCCCAGAGTCCGATGAGTACACCCAACTGAATGGGGTGGCGGATAAACCGGTAGAACAGCTTCACCTGAAACGGGATCTCTTTGGCAGATACCCCGCGCAGGTAGTGCCACCCCTGCTGCAGACCGAAGAGTTCGAAGTGGTTGATGACAAAGGTCGCCACGGTCGAAAAGAGCCAGGCTGCGACAAAAAGCACACTCAGCACACTGCCCCACACCGTTCCTCTCAAATCCCACAGGTACCCATCAAAGGGATGGAAGAAGAGGATGATAAGCCAAAGCAGTGCACCCGAGAGCCAGATATAGGTCGAGCGTTCTATGCTCTCAGGCAGCCTGCCAAAGAGTTTGCGTTTGATACTTTTGCGCGCCATCAGCGTGTGCTGCAGCCCAAAGAGAACAATGAGCAGCAGGTCGACTGCAACCGCACCAACAGTAATATCTCCGGCACCCCGGTCGATATGCCAAGGCATAATATCCCATGGAGAGATGTAGAGAATGAACGCGATCTGCCCCGACATCGCAAAGAGATAGGAGAAAACAGCGTAAAGAAAAACGGCTACTCTTTTCATATTTCGCTACTTCCCCTGCTTTAGATAGTGCAAAAAGTCTTCCCTTGCCACGTACCCTGTAAACTGTGCCAGCACAGCATCGTTTTTAGGGTCAACGATGTAGAGAATGGGCGTAAAGCGTGTCTTGCCAAGCGCTTTGGGGAAGCTGTCCTTGTCGATGTTGAGCATCACCGGCACGAAACGCTGCTTTATCTTCGCATCGACAGCATCCTGCGAGAGGATGCGGTTCTCAAGCTTTCGGCACCACGGACAGTAGCTTGTCGTCATAAAGACAAGCATCGGTTTGCCCGCTTTGAGCGCCTTTGCTTTGGCTGTGGCATACGCCTGCGTATACCCCATCACTTTGGCGAAATTCTCGTGCGTAACACTTTTTTTCGTCTCAGAGAGCTTCTTGTTATCCTCCTGCCACTGCAGCTTGAACTTCTCCAGCATCTCTTCGACCGCATCGGCCAGCTCGTCATCCACATCGCCGATATCTTTCATATCCGGAGCGATGAGGCGCGTATCGCTGTAGGTAATGCCAAAGACCGGCTGTGATGAGCCCTCTCTTGTGACATACTCCCCCACTTCAAGATCGACCTTGAGCCCCACACACTCATCCAGAGAGACATCGCTGATGACAAAGGCAAGCACGCGGGAGGTGTGCTTCGAGATATCCACACCCATTTCGCGTGAAACGTTTTTCATCATCTCCAGAATCGCCGGCGTAAACCGTTTTGTCTTGGCTGCATTGTTGACGACAATGGGGTCGTAGCTCGTTACGCCGCTGAGCACGAAAAAGCTCTGGGCACTCAGCCAGAGAGGAACGAACATCAAAAGAAGAAGTCTTTTCACGGGGAATCCTTGAATCGTTTGTGAAGATTATAACGAACTTTCTCTGCTATAATATTTCAAAACAGACGTTAAGGATACAAAAATGGACTATCGCTACATAGGACGCACGGGATTGCGCGTTTCACCTATCTGTATGGGGACAATGACCTTCGGTACGCAGTGCGACAAGCAGGAGGCGTTCCGCATTATAGACAAGGCTTATGCGCATGGTGTGAACTTTTACGACACGGCTGAGCTATACCCCGTCCCGCCAGATGCGAAACTGGCAGGCCTCACCGAAAGCTGGGTGGGGGAGTGGCTGCAGACCAAACCGCGTGAGAGTATCATTCTTGCCACAAAAGTGGCGGGTGCGGCAAGCGGCTGGTTCGTACCGCCCATCCGTCACGGGCTGACCGCCATCGACCGTTTCCACATCGAAAGAGCTGTCGAGGGGAGCCTCAAACGTCTCAGGACCGACTACATCGACCTTTATCAGATGCACTGGCCAGATACCGTCGTGCCCATAGAGGAGTCGCTCGAAGCCTTCGACCGGCTTGTGCGTGCAGGGAAAGTACGCTACATTGGTACCTCCAACGACAGCGCCTACGGTACAGCCAAGGCGCTAACGGTCTCAAAGTATGAAAAGTTCGCCCGTTTCGAGTCGATTCAGAACAACTTCTCCCTGCTCAACCGGCGTTTTCTCGATGAACTCGCTACACTGTGCCAAAAGGAACAGGTTTCACTGCTGCCCTACTCGCCCCTTGCCGGCGGCGTGCTCAGCGGAAAGTACAACCAGACACGCAAACCCGAAGAGGCCAACGGACGCTTCGCTGCTTATCTCAAGTCACCCAACCAGCGCCAGCGCGCCATGGCCAAACGCTTCATGAACGACAAGACGCTCGCTTCGACACAGCAGTACCTCAAGATCGCCGCAGATGCCGGACTTCATCCGGTCACACTTGCCACAGCGTGGTCAAAACAGTTCGATTTCGTTGCCTCCACCATTATCGGTGCGACACACGCCGACCAGCTTGACGCTTCGCTTGCCGCAATGGATATGAAGCTGAGTGACGACGTACTGCGCGCCTGCGACAGGGTACACGAAGCGATCCTCTACCCCATGGGGTGAGTCAGAGGTCTATCGCATACCCTTTGAGGGTGCCAAGGTCGATAAGCTCCAACATCCTCTCGTGTGTTGCGTGAATGAAGATGTGCGGCGCCATGCCGTCTTTATGCGCCTGCACGAAACGCGGACCGCTCAGACACCAGCTCTGTCCTGGTTTCACACCGGCGAAGTTGAACTCCGGTCGTGGTGTGGAGAGGTCGTTACCCACCCGCTTCGAGTACTCCAGAAACTCCTTTGTCGCATAGATGCAGACTGCATGCACCCCAGGATTGTCCGGCCCGGAGTAGCAGGTGCCGTCACGGTAGAAACCCGTCAGCGGTTTCAGAGAGCAGGGCTCAAGCGGCTCTCCCAGTACATTTTTGGGTTCTTCCATCACTTCTCCTTTGCCGGCGGGCAGACGAAGTGGCGCATATCGATGCCGCCCAGCGTCTCACTCCACCCTATGTAGATATGCTGGTCGCCGCAGTCGACATCCAGAAAACAGTTGCCAAAGTAGTGTGTCAACAGTTCGCCTATCGACTCCGCTTTTGACAGTGCCGCCACCCAGACGAAACCGATAGGCTTGAGTGAGGGTACCTCCTTGCTGCTTCGCATCAGATCGCGCAGCTTCGTCTCTATCTCACAGAGACTCTCACAGCCATACTCACCTGCTTCCACCACCGCTTTGAAACTGCCGTTGTCGAGCACTTTCTTCCACTTGTCCGCCGGGCGTTTTGGTGCATACTTGTAGCTGTCACTCTCTTTGGCGATACAGAGTGCACCCACCTGCTTGAAAGCATTGGGTGCCTCCTCTACAAGCTCTTGTAGTCTTTCGAAACTGTATTCACTTTGGGTAAAACCCTCATCGTCAAGCACACCCTCTCTTGCCAGCACGGAAGCCGTCGCTTCATCGACCCTGCTTTTGTGATGTACGACAGCTACGGGAAAGTGCGCCTTCCAGTGCAGATGCGAATCGACATCGAGCAGCTTTAAAAACGCTTCTGTTTCAAATGCATCCAGGTCGTGTACGGATTTTTCAATATGTGCGATGATCTCCTGCATCCGTGCTCCTTTTTACTCTATTCAACTGTCTGATTGTTTCTTTATCAAGGTTTCACTCGATGGCGACAAAGATGCACCCAAACCCGTAGGGCGGCTCTGCCGTTTGCATCTGCCAGAGCTATCGAGTGAAACTGACACTTTATTATTAATAATTATGACATATGCGCTTTGGAACAACTTAAGCTGCATCGTTTGTCTGGTAAATCTGTTAAGCGTGTATCGCTACCGCTCATCAGAGGTAGTGTTCTCTCACATACGCCAGTGCCGCCTCTTTGTCCTCAAAATCACCATCCATCTGTTTGTCATAAAGTGCATCGAGTATGCTTTTGAATTTTGGTGAGGGTTCCAGGCCCAGTGCAATGAGGTCACGCCCCTGCACCAGAGGCTTCAGCGGTCTGTTACACACCGAAAGCTGTTTCGCCCGCTCAAGCAGCCACTCGCCTGCTGGGTACTCTCCCCGCTTCGCCTCAGGCGTGGTGCGCCCCAAAAAATCAGCCTTTGCCACCAATATCAGCTCTTCTATATTTACCTTGGTCGCCAGCCGCCTGATGGCCCCTGCCTTGGCACCCTGCCTGTAGAACTGCGAAGGCTTGAGATGATGTTCCACCAACGGCAGAATGCTTTCGATGAAGTCATGCTCATTGGTCAGACGGTAGAGGAAAGTACGTGTCGGTTCGATGCCGGCTTTTTCGTGGCGAAGCGATCGAATGCGAGCATTCGAATGAGGAATGAGGAATGAGGAATGAGGAATTGTGGTATGTGTTTCTTGCGAAACACTTTTATTAAGCTCTTGCCAGTTTATAACTTTTCCATCTTCGTATTCTATGGTGGTGGTAAGGGGTTTGCCAAAGTCATGGCCGAGTTCGGCAAAAAGCAGCTTCAATCTCTCCTTCTCCTCCCTGCTCACTACTCCTTGCTCACTACTCACCATTTCCGCCATCACATCGACGCTCATCATCGTATGCACCCACACATCCCCTTCCGGGTGCCATTTGGGATCCTGCGGTACCCCTATGAGTGCGTGCAGTTCGGGAAAGTAGCGTGCCGTAATGCCCCACTTTCGCATCAGTTTGAACCCGACAGAGGGTTTGGGGGCTTTGAGCAGCAGCTTTTTCCACTCTTCATACACCCGCTCTTTTGGCAGCTCCTCAAGCATCCCTTCTGCTACCATCTTTTGACACAACACTGCTGTCTCTTCGGCCACTTCGAAATCAAAGCGTGCGGCAAACTGCACGGCACGGTAGACGCGCAGAGGGTCTTCCACAAAGGTAGCATCGTCGATATGACGCAAGATACCAAACTGAATGTCGTTGAGGCCGCCGTAGGGGTCGAGAATCTCTTGTGTCAGCAGGTCGTAGCCTATGGCATTGACGGTAAAGTCCCGCCGCTTTGCCGCAGTGGCGAAGGCCAGCCCCCCGTCAGGCACAACCTCGAAGCCCTGGTGCCCCTTTGCTGTTTTCTTTTCGGTACGGGGAAAAGCGAAATCGTACACTTCTTCCCCCGTATGCAGCTTCAGTACACCAAAACTCCTTCCCACCGCCGACACTTTGCCAAAGCATGCAAGCAGCGTTTCAAGCTGCGAAACCTCCTGCAGGCCGTAGACTTCAATGTCAAAATCTTTTGGCTTACTGCCCATCACCATATCACGCACCGCCCCGCCGACAAGTACGGCTCTGCCGCCTGCGGCATCTATCGCTTTGGCAGCCTCTTCAAGCAGCGGTGGCAGTTGCATGATGGTCTATCGTCCGTAGTAGGAGATAATGGAGGCTTTGCCAATGGTATGCGCGTTGATCATAAACCCCGCCACCGGCGCTTTCGTTTTGGGTGTTATGTCAAGTTTGGGCACATCGAGCGCATATACGGTAAAGACGTAGCGGTGCGGCTTGTCGCCTTTTGGCGGACAGGCACCGCCAAAGCCCTCTATACCGTAGTCGTTTGACACTTCTACCACACCCTTTGGCATCATCTTGCCAGACGCGCCGGCCGGAAGCTTGTTAACATCGGCGGGAATATTGACGACCACCCAGTGCCACCAGCCGCTGCCCGTGGGTGCATCGGGGTCGTACACTGTCACGGCAAAACTCTTCGTGCCCTTTGGTGCATCTTTCCAGCTGAGTTCGGGGGACACATTCTGCCCGTTGCACCCAAAGCCCTTGAACTCCTGCGTTTTGGTCAGCTGCCCTTTGATATCGCTGCTTGTAAGGGTAAAGTTGCCCGCTACGGCCATCACACCGGAGAGTACCAAAGAGGTCAAAATACGTTTCATTACAACTCCTTTTTCTGTTTTTCCACAATTATAGCCAAAAAGCATACTGGGACTTTGCACTGAAATTATACAGAGGTCTCCAGCCACTCGGGAAGCTGCGCGACGCTCTCAAGCACCCCGTCAGGGGTTATGCCTCTTTCAAGGTCACCCTCGCGGTACTTGCCGGTTTTTACCAGCACTGCTCTCATCCCAGCATCCTGCGCGCCTTTGATATCCGACTCGATATCATCACCCACCATCAGCACCTCACTTGGTTCAAGCCCCATCGAAGAGGCGGCAAGCGTAAAGAAGTCTCTGCTTGGTTTGCCAATGAGTGTCGCCTCTACTCCCGCAGCAAACTCCAGCGCGGCGATGAATCCGCCCGCATCCATCGAAAGCGCACCGTCATCATCTTTGAAGTAGCGGTTCTTCGCAGCTGCGACAAGCTTCGCGCCGTTTTGCAGCGCACGGAACGCACCATTCAACCGTGCGTAGGTGAAGTTTGTATGTGCATCGCCTACCACGACAAAATCGGGATTTTCCGAACGCAGTTCGTCGAAGTAGCGCTCCGCTTCGTCTGTGAGCACCGTATAGACAGTGCCCTCCCGCTCCCTGACACAGGACTTGGTCGCATCAAGGGCGGTAAAGAGGCTTTCAGGCGCGATGGCAAAGCCCATTTGGCTTAGGTTTTCATAAATGGTTGGGGGAGTGGTGCGTGTGGTATTGGTCAGAAAGCGCATCGGGTAGCGCGCCATAAGTGTAGCAATCGTCCGGGGTGCACCCTCTATGGGTGTATCGCCCACATAGAGTACCCCGCCAATGTCAAAAAGCAGCCCTTTGATTCCATCCATGGCAGACTCCTTTTTATGCGTTGTTCTTATGGGCTATTATAGCACAGGTTAATCCTGCTTGGCAAAACGGTGCAGAATCTCCTCGAGCGCCTCGACTGCAACATCCGGCGGCATATGCCCGTGGGTGTAGTGGTACTCCTCATCGAAGCTTACCTTCATCAGCTTCGCCATCGGTGAGTGCCACGCCATGTCGTAGGCTCCGTTGTAGAGGGCATTGGAGTAGATGAGCACCGCATCGTGTCCTCCCATATTCATAATGCAGAAGACTTCGGGGTTGAATGCCACCACCTCATCGGCAATGCCTTCGGCTTTCAAAATGGCAGAGACGGCCACATCGGCCTGGTTGATGGCAATATGCCCCAGTTTCGGCTGCGCCAGCGCATTGACGTCACCTACGGCATAAATGTTGTCGAATGAGACGTGCTTCATCGTCTTGTCTGTAGGCACCCACCCTTTGTCATCCCCAAGACCGCTCTGGGCAATGAATACAGGTGCCTTGTAGGGAGGAATGATGATTGCAAGATCGCACGGCAGGCTCGATCCGTCCGCAAAGTGTACGGCATCTTTGGTGATCTCCACAAGCTCTTTTGCCGTATGCAGGGCAATGTTTTTCTCTTCCATCAGTTTTGCAACCGGCGCACGTGCATTGTCGCCTACATCCTCGAAGAAGATCTCCGACGGTGAGAATACATCGATACTGCTTACCTCTCTCTTGCCGGATTTTCGCAGTCTATGGTCGAGCATGAACATCACTTCACCGATTGGCCCTTCGCACGGTGCTTTCAGCGGCGGTGCATCCACCTCTGTACCAAACTCGCTCTTTGCCGCACCGGTGACGATCTTGCCGCTCTCAAAGGTTTTCAGACGTTCGTGAAGCCGTACCGCCTCCCTGTCGTCACAGACAGAGTAGCCGTATTCTCGGTACCCTTTTATCGCATCGTAATCCTTGACCGCCCCGCTTGCGATAATGAGGTAGTCATAGGGGAGTTCTTTCCCCGAATCAAGCACTACCTTCTGTACATCGGCATCGATACGCACCACTTCACCCTGTTCGTATGCCGCATTGTGCTTGCGAAACTGCGGCGGTGTTTCGATGTGCACCGCTTCAACCGGTTTCTCCTCCAGCGCCACTTCCGGCAGTGCCGGACGCTCCAGTGAGTAGTCGTTTCTGTCCACCACTGTCACTTCAAAGCGGTAATGGTATTCACTCAAACGGTAGAGTGCCCGCAATCCGCCAAAGCCTGAACCGATGATCACCACTTTTTTCAATGCTGTCTGTCCCATATGCTGTCCTTTATATCTTTATATGCAAAGAGTATAGCACTTTTGGGCAAACCGTCAATGTTACCTGACTAACATTTTAGAACACACCTATACATACAGCCACTTCTGCAAATCTTCTCTCAAATGCTCTGCATTAGCGCTTCGAAGATAATACTGTTCACCGTTTTTCAACTCCACCTTCACCACCGGCTTCCAAAATCGAAACATCGTCCCCAGTGTACGGCGCCACGTGCGCTCTTTTGCAGGGACTACGGCTATAGAGGTGATTTGTGCTTTCGGGATGACTGCCACCCTGTTACCTGTGGCGATGAGATAGTCATCCGTAACGATAATACGCGCATAGTATCGCCATAGCGTCACATAGAGCCAGAAGAACCACAACAGATACACAAATGCATCAAGTACCGTGGCGATATAGCTGTAGGGCACTTCAAGCGTCAGGAGCCAGTACGGGTCTCCCATGATCCACTTGGAGAGCAGATACTTGATCCATTCAAAGCCAACTGAAGCGATGATGATCGTTGCCGTCAGGATCAAAAAACCCATGAAGCGGCTGCTGAGCCTGCGCTGAAAACGGATGTCGCGCTGGGTAAGACGGATACCCTGTCTGCGAAGCTGCCAGCCATACAGCCCCACGTAGCCCATAATGAAAAAGAGCAGTACGGTCAGTGACAGCACGCCCATCTCCATAGGAAAATAGTAGTACTCACGCGCGATGTAGCGGTAGCGGTTCTGCGGTGTAAAGGTTTCGGTGACGGTCTTTTGGAACGCTTCAGGGGTGATGGACTTGAAGATATCATACGAAGTCTTGTCGGTAATATTGTGCTCTTTTCTCAGGTAGTCCGCCATATCCACAAGCCCCATCAGCGTATCGCTGTCGTGCTCTATGGAGGTGTAGTAGCGCTTCTCGTACTGCGCCATCGCTTTTTGAATGTCGGCCGGCTCCATCTTCCTGCTGTCTTTTGCAATCATCGCTTCGGCCTGGGCGATGTTCTGCGAAAAGACATCGGCAAGCCCGTCAAAGCCAATGAGCGCAGCACCCGCATTCTTGTCTGTAAAACCGCTCTCATTGACACTGTAGGTCTTGCCCTCTTTGTTGCGGAGTTGCTGCTGAAGCCGCTGGGCCAGCGAATAGGTGTAGATGTCGAGTATCAGGTACTTTTTATAGTCATCCAGTACATACTTCGCACCCACATAGGCGTAGTTCTCCGGCATTCCTTCATAGTAACGCTCGTAGGGTTTGCCGTTGAGTTTCGGGGTGTAATGCGGCTTTTCAACCTTTAAAGAGCCGGTTTTGTTCACCTTGCCAAAACGCTTTTCTATGAAACTGCGCATTTTTTGTACATCGAAGTTCCCTGCAATGATCAGCTTCATATTCGCCGGATAGTAGTAGGCGTTGTAGCGCGCCATCACCTCATCGAGGGTAAAGCGTTTGTTGTTCTCCTGTGCAAGATAGCGGTCTGGAAGCTCTTTCTCTTTTGGAATGGAAAACTCGTCTTTGAAGAAATTCTCAGCCGGCGGCCCAATGAAATCGAAGAAGTGCATGAGCGCCCAAAGCGGCCGGTAGTACCAGTGCGGCTCACCGATCTCCGTCTGCAGTGCCTTGCGCTCTATCTCAAGATCTTCATCGGTGACATTCTTGTCAAAGAGCATCTGCGCAAAGGTCTCTGCCACCCAGTAGGACTTTTCAGCCGGTACCGTCGCTACATACCCCGTCTCGTAGCGTTTCGTGTAGCCGTTGACGTTCGTGCCGCCCTCCTCTTTGATATAGTCAAGATAGTCATGGTGCGGCACGCGTCTGTCGCGAAAAACCAGATGCTCCACCAGGTGCGAAATACCGTAGTTTTTGTCGGTTTCGTTATCGTAGCCCACATTAACGCGCAGCTCTATCTGCGTCTTCTCTGCCTTGGGGTCTGCCAGCAGATAGACCTGCATTCCATTATTGAGTTTGAAGTATTCGATCTTTTTGAAAGGGTCGTTTCCTTCTGCCGCCTGTAGCGATAAAGCAATACATACGCACACTACATATAACCACAATTGTTTCATTCTTTTCCTTCATCGTATATATTCATCAGTCCACACTCTCACTTCAACAATGCCATAATGCCGAATATGACTACTGCCACAACCAATACAGTTACTTCAACAATGGCAAGCCATTTGATATACTTGTAGCCGACAATTACATCTTTACAGCTTTTACCCTTTGTGATTTTGTATTCTACCACTATTGCATACAAAGCTATGAGAACGATCAAAAGCACAAAAATATTCTTGGAAGTTCTTAATGGATTCGACGATTCCATCAGATGATATCCAAGTACATAACTTGAAATAAGGGATATAACAATAGCGAACACCATATTTTTTCGCATCGTTCTCATTTGCGGCTTTTGGTAGAGCTCCAATGTGCAAGCCTCTTCTTCCTCCATTTTTTTGCGTAAAGTTTCAGGGTATAGTATTCTCATATATTTTAATAGATATGGCAAAATCAGAACTGCACCGATAAGCACCCAACTGTAGGGGTTTGTAATTAAATATTTTAACTGTTCCATTTTATAGCTTTCCATCTTCTTCAGTTATATTATGGTGCCTGTAGCATACATAGTTATTACTTTTTTTTTGCCATACATTTGCCTACGGGGCGATCCCCTGCCGTATCTCGTAACGCACTTCGACATTCGGATTCAAAATTGCATCGAAGTTGTGTGTCTCCTTGCCGTCAAGATAGTAGTGCTCCAACACAACGGTTGCCACCTCTCCGCTTGGCACACTGTTGAGGTAGTCTATCAGCTCACGAATGGTCACCTTCATTTTGCGGTTTCCCTCTGCGCCAAAACCATAAATTTTATCACCGCCCGCAAGTCCCAGGCGCACATTGGCAGGTCCGCCCGGAAGCGCATACCGTATCCAGCAATGTTTGTCCTCTTTTCTGTCGCCGGGGTGATAGTAGCCGTTACAGCTATATTTCCAGCGATACTTCTCCCACTCCGGATCTTTTTTTGTGAACGTGAAAGGATAACCATTGCCATCGAAGTAATACCCGTCAAAGGCGTATGCATAGTATTTTCCCTCTTTCTGCAATCGCTTATCAATATCGAAATGAAATGCCATCTGCGCATTAAATCGCAACACCTGTGCCATCGTAGCGATATCGAGCTTCCATTTGCCCTGCTCTTTTTTGAAAAAATAGGGTGCATATTTGCGGTACTTGTCATAAGGGAGTGCCGCAAGAACGGCGTGTTGGTTTTTTGTATCATAAAGCGTTTCATAGTGCGCTTTGCACGGGGCGATATTGTGCACTTCGTGGTCTTGGTTGATGTCCGTCACCGTCCATTTGGCGAAAAAAGCTTTGGTCGCATCGGTGTAGATATCCAGGTTGGGATTTTTGTTATGTGCTTTAAGCACCTTCAAATAACGTTCCATCACATCCTTCGGTGTATCGGAAGCCTTGGCAGATACGGCCTCACCCTGCTTCGCATTGGGGTCGGCAATACCAATATGCGCCTTTGTCTTCGCCCCGCCGCCTATGGATTTGCTCTTCATAGGCGCTACAAACTCCTTGCCTGCCGCCGCTTCGGTGGCACGATCGTGCACCAGTTCGGTCGCCATATAGACCCCGTCAGCAATCTTGTAGTCTCTAAAATAGGGCACGAAGCCTTTACGCTCAATGTAGGAGACAAACGCATCGGTAAAAACCGGCTCCAGTGCCTGTGACACTTCCAGACGCACCTTGTCCTGCACCGTGTTGATTACCAGCAGCAGCGCTTTACCGCTTTTACTGCGGCTCTCCTGCTGCAGTTTGGCAAACTCTTTGTTGGCAAAGGTGTCGATATCTTCGTCTGAAACAGTGGTGACGACACGAAAGTCGATGTCGTAGTCCCTTAACAGCCCCTCGTTGTACTCACGGTACATCTTCATCACCTTTGGTTTGTCAAGCAGCACATAGGCATCATCGATGATGACATTTTTCTGTGCCGCAGCCTTCTCCTGCAGTGTCTGCTCCTTCTTCTCACAGCCGCCAAGCAGTATCAGCGACAAAAGCGCAGCCGCTACCATCAATATTTGTCTCATCTACAGCTCCAGTTTCAGTTTCAGTTTTTTGTGTACAGCTTTGTCCGCCTCGAAGTAAGCCTTTGGCTTGAATCCGCCCAGTGCAGCGACAATGTTTGCAGGAATATGACGCAGGTAGGCGTTGTACTCTCCCACCGCCTCATTGAACTGCATACGGGTAATATTGATACGGTTCTCCGCCCCCTCTATCTGTGACTGAAGCTGCAGAAACTGCTCAGAAGAGCGAAGATCAGGGTAGTTTTCCGCCACGGCAAAAAGTCTTCCCGTTGCCGCATTCATCTGCTTTTGCAGTGCCGTAAGCTTTTGGACTTTCATTTCACCGTTGTCCGCACTATGAAGCAGACTGCCCGCTTCCGCTCTGAGTGCAGCGATCTTTTCGAACACCTCTTTCTCATGCGCAGCATACCGTTTGACCACACTGACCAGATTGGGCAGCAGGTCCACTTTGCGCTGCATTGTACTCTCCACCTGAGACCATGCCGTTTTAACCCGTTCCTCTTTGGTTACAATACTGTTGTAACTCAGCGCGAACCACCCCACTATCACCAAAAAGAGTACGCCCGTAAAAAGCAGCAGATACCCCGTAACACCCTTTTTCGTTTCCATTCCATTCTCCTATTCACAATTTGGCAGAGTACCTGCCAGAGATGCCAAAGCATAAGGGAATTTTCCCTTCTCATAACGGCAGACTGCTTTGAGTGCGGCATAGTGCTCCTGCAGCTCTCCAAGCGACGCTTCCGTCTCTTCCAAAATACGCATCGCTTCAGCTTTTCCCGTTGTTCCGATATGCACCGAAGTAGCGTTTGTGTCATCTCTCTGCGCCAGTACCTTCTCGACACGCTCTGAAAGTCTCTCTTTTCGCACTTCAAGGTCGGCTATCATCTCACCAATGGCCCGCATCTGCTCCTGGTGTCTCCAGAGACGATTGAAAAAGTGGTGAACAAGCAGGTAAAAGAGAAGAAAGCCGACCACCCCCGCAGCAAGAAGCAAAAAGCCAAATGTACTGCCCGCACCGACACCTGCACGCGTAGTGTTGAGAGTCTGCGCCACATTCTCCACATCACCCGAAGCATCCGTCATACCTGTCTGTATGGCAATAAAAAGCAGTATTGCCATAAGCAAAACGACGCCTGCAATTTCCAGTGAGAACGATCGACGCTTTGGCAGCGCTTCGACACTGTTGTGCACCGAATCTTTCAGCTGCTGCGCCTCTTTCTCTCCCAATATCCCTTTTGCCTTGAGTGCGGCAATGCGTGCTTCATAGTTCACCGTTGATCTCCCGTATCAATCTAATGCCCTCTTTTGCCTCTATCTTTCCCTCTTCTATATTGGAGAATATTTGCTCAATGCGTACCTCATCCTCTTTCTGCTTCGCTTCAAGTGAGGCTGAGAGCTCCCCAAGGCGCTTTTTGAGTGTGGGGTAGCTGATCTCAAGTGCGGCGGCCATCTCCTTGAGGCTGCCTCCATGGAGTATCAGTGCCTCGGCCAGCTTTCGCTCCCGAACACTCAGCCTTGCAAGACGGGGAAAGTAGAACTTTCCACCGTATTCCGTTTTGCAGGTGGGGCAGGAGAGTGCCGTAATCTCAAGGCCCTCTTCACAGATTGGACAGTGCGTCAAGACATATCCTTTTTAATTATTTTAAAAAATTGTATCTTATTTTTTAATTATTGTCAAATATACGAGTTAATTTTAGGGAAATGTGGAGAATATTGAGAAGCACTGTCACTACCCGCAGTACTTCTCGACGAGGCTCTCGATGACCTTGACATCGAGCGGTTTCGTGGCATAGTCATCCATCCCCTCACCGATGTATTTCTCACGGTCACCGGCAAGGGCGTTGGCGGTCAGTGCAATGATGGGTACATGGGCAAGATTGTTCTCTTTTTCGTACTCCAAAATTTTGTGTGTTGCCTCCACACCGCCCATCACCGGCATCTGCACATCCATAAATATCATATCGTAGCGGTTGGCCTTGCACGCTTCAAGCGCCTCTTCACCGTTGCTGGCAAGGGTCACGTTGAGGCCAAGCTTCTCCAGGACGATACGGATAAGTTTCTGATTGATAGGGTTGTCTTCGGCAACCAGAATCTCAAGCGGTTTTGCCTCGGCCTCGGAAGCCTCTACGGTTTCCGTTTCCACAACCTCAGGCTCGACTGCGGCATACTCTTCTGCCGGTGTTTCTAATGCGGCTGGCTGCTCTGATTCTTTGAGTGCGACGGTAAAGTAGAATGTCGCCCCCTTGCCCACTTCACTCTCTACGGCAAGCTCTCCGCCCATAGAGCGGACAATCTTCTGTGAAATCGTCAATCCAAGCCCGGTACCGCCCGCTTTGCGTGTGGTACTGGCACTCGCCTGTGCATAGGCGTCGAATATCTTACTCTGCTGCTCCTTGCTAAGCCCGATACCCGAATCTTTCACGGCAATCTTCAGAACGACTCTGCCATCTCTGTTCTCGACAAACTTCGCACTCACATCGATGCTTCCGCCGGGTTCGGTAAACTTGATGGCATTACTGACAAGGTTGGTGATAACCTGAGAAAGACGCGTGGGATCGCCCTTGACCTCGCCTGGTATCTTCGGGTCTATAGTAAGTGTCTGTACGATATGCTTCTCGTCAAAGCGCGGCCTGAAAAGCTCCACGGAAGACTCTATCTTCCTGACCACATCGAAAGGAATGCACTCAAGCTCCATCTTTCCGGAGTTGAGCTTGGAAATTTCCAGAATATCGTTGACAATAACACGCAGATTGTCCGAACTGTCACGGATGAGTGCGACAAACTCTTTTTGCTCGGCGTTGAGTTCCGTACCTTCAAGCACCTCCGTCAGCCCTATGATGCCGTTAAGCGGTGTACGGATTTCATGCGACATACTTGCCAAGAAGAGTTCGGTCATCTTCTTTTCGTGCTCAAGCTTTTCAGCCTTTTCGGAAGCTGCCCTGAACTTCTTCTCAAGCAGACGGTAGGCTTCACTCTCTTCATCGGAGGGTTTTTCGGCTACTTCAAGCGTGGCACTGCGCTTTTTTTTCCCCATCAGCGCGGCAAAGGGAGCTGTAAGCAGGAATGCCGCTACACCCAATACGCCGGACTCAGGCCAACTCAGTGAAAGATAGATGTGGCCGGCAGCTGCAGCAAGCAATGCCGGAAGAGACAGAAAAAGCATTTTTTTGGACATAGATACTCCCCTTGTCGGTACGATGTACCTTGTTGAGATAATTCTACCCAAAAAAACGTTTTTTTACAAAAAATATTTTCACATCATAGTAAAACATTATACGATGAGCTTTAGCATCTGCACATACTGCTGCGGTATCTCAAACGCTTTCCCCTCAAGGTAAGTTGCTGCAACGGTGTTGATCCAGGCACGTGAGGTGTGGATGCCGTAGGCTTTGAGGTAGTGTCTGCCACCCTCTTGCGTCAGTTCATAGCGATCCACCTCGACCCGCAGCGGCTCCTTCTCGCCTTCGAGCATCACTTCCATCATCACTTTCTTGCTCTTTGAGTCAAGCTCCAGCTTCAGCATCTTTCCATACTCCTTCATGTAACTGTTCAGTGCCGCTTTTGCACTTTTTGAGAGTGCCGCGTCTTTCATTCTGCCAAACATCTTCTCAACCCCTACACTTCTGCCGGCAAAGCGTTGTAAAGTGCGGCGATCTTCTCTTCACCATACTTCCTCTCCAGCCGTTTGACGATAAAGTGCCCCTCGGCCATCTGCTGAAAGTGGTCGATAAAGAGTACGTTTATCGCCGCACCGCCCGCAGCACCCACCAGCGGTACCGCCTGCGCAGCGACCTTTTCAGAGACCACAATGCCAAAGCGTGACGCGATCGTGTTGATGAAACGGATCAGTACAGGCATCTGCCCTCTTTGCAGTGCATCCTGGATCGCCTTGGCGCTCATTTTCGATACGCTCTGCAGTGCGGCCCTCATCTCGTACGCAAGTGTGGCACGCACCGCAAAGTAGGCACTTTCGCTTGCATCGTCCTCACTGTTTTTGCTACTCCCCAGCGAAAAGACTTCCAGACAGGCAAGCCGTGTCTGCATTTGGCTTAGGTCGTGTCCCTGCGAACGCGCCACATCGGCAATGCTTCGCAGCATAATGGTCGTCGATATGGGAAGCTCCACCGCCAGTGCCGCCATACCGAAAAAACCGCCCACCGCACCGCTGCCGCCAACAAGCAGTTTGTGCTGAAGATTGGCAGGCGTATCGGTCGGTGTTACCTCATCGAGGCTGCCTATGGCGACATCGAGCGCCTTGCCAAGCGCTTTGGAGGTCACACGGTTGACAGTCTCGGAGTCTATCTTGTCTATGGCGAACTCAATGGGCTTGCCGATGTAGCCAGCGACTTTCATGGCAAAGCCGGGGTTTTCCAGTATCGCTTTGGCACGTTTGAGGTCGGCAAGCTCTTGGGGTGTCAAATCATGCTCGCTGTAAGCGCTTGGTAGCTGCTGCATCTTCGCTCTCTCAGTTTCGGACAATGCGCATCATCTTGTCACCACCCTTTTGAAACTCATATCCGCTCTTTTCGATGGTAACACTGTATCCTTTGGACTCCAAATGCTTCATAACGGGCTCAACATGGGGTGAGGGTTCGTTCTCCAGCGTCAGCAGCGGAAAGATGCGCACCTCATCGGCCACCCTCAGCATCTCCTCGATAGCGGCTTTGTGAAACGCTTCATCCAAGTGGTCGCTGTACAAAAAAAGCAGATGGGAGCTAAGCGCCAGATCGAAACTGCCATCTTCAAACGGAAGATTGGGAAGCTCCGCAGCGATGTAGCGCCCCTCCTCCAGGCCGTCCTCATAATCCATCAAAAACTCCATCATCGCTTCGATGCGCATATGCTCAAGCGACTCCAGATCGGGAATGTTCTTCCAGACAAACTTGTCGGCATTGGCCTTCACCTGCGCCATCACATCCTCGGCCACCTCGTCGATGCGCTGCATGATCTCCTTTTTGCTGTAGGCATAGAGCGGATCGATGGAGACCACCTGCCCGTCGTCGTAGTCCACTTCGGTATTGAAGCTGCTCGGTCCGTCACCGCAACCAAGAATGCGCTTGCCTGTCACATCCTCTTTGGTAAGATTGAACATCTGCATATACTCTTTCTTGCTGCGCCCCCATGGGATGATGTTTTCAAGTTTCATTTTTTACCTTTCTATTTATCATTACACTGCTTTTTGAGTTTTCAAACGATATTTCTCATACAGCTTCTCTTTCAACTTATCTTTATAGGTACTTGAAAGATTGTTCTGGGTACTTTCATATTTTCCAAAGAGTGATTTGCCAAGCTCATAAGAGATACATTCCGTTTCTTTCTCTCTTCTTACGAAGTGAAGCTGTCTGTTGAACACTTCTATTTTCGTTTTAAATATATTAAGTCTCTTTTTCAATGCTTGAAATAGTCTTACCGCAATCATTTTTCATTCCACAGTCTTGATTTTTATGCCATAGCGTATAACATATAGTTGAAAATGTCAAGTAATGGATGAGTATCACTTTTAGGGTGTTCTTTTCACCTTGAATTTATGGTGAGGTAGTTACACTTTTCAAAAAAAGAGTATGGCACCGATGTATCCTCTAACAAGCCGGAGTCTTCTATGACTGTAACCATTCCCAACTACCAGATAGAACGAAATGAACCTACGCTCATCGAAATAAACGAACATCTCTATGTCGAGCGGATGCATACCAAAGCACACAGGGTGCTCGTACGCAATACGATGCATGGGCTCACGCTGATCGAATCGGGTCACAAAAAGGTGGAAATAAATGGCGATACGGTTACCATTGGCGCACAGCAAGCCGTACTCTTCGCACAGGGGAACTATTTCAGCAACCAAAACTCCCCAGACTACCGGGCACTCAGCTTCTTCTTTGACGATGTGTTCCTGCACGATTTTCTCAAGCGATACAGCATCGATATACACACGCCGCCAAAACAGATAAGCATTGTCGGTTATGAAGCGTGCGGCAACATACAGCGTCTTCTGGACTCGATGACAGAGACCCATAGCAAAAAAACACCCATGCAGACAATACTGCTTTCCCAACAGTTCGAACTGCTGCTTCTGGAACTTCTCCAGCACTTTCCGGATGCGACAAAAGCCTTTTTCAGTCACATTGGCGCTACTTCAAAAGAGCGGATGCGCTTCATTCTCGAAGCCAATCTCAACATCATAGGGAGTGTCGAACAGATGCAGAAACTGCTTCGCATGAGCCCTTCTCAGTTTCACAAAGCGTTTCAAAAACAGTTTGGCACCTCTCCCAAAACGTGGCTGGATGCACAGCGGATGCAGAAAGCCACTTTTTTGCTGCTGCACAGCGACAAAAGCATTGCCCAGATCGCAGCCGAATGCGGCTACAGTACCTCGTCTTGGTTCATCGCCCGCTTCAAAGAACACTATAAATCAACGCCAAAATCATATAGGGAAGAAAACCGATATAAATAGCCTCTTTTCTTATACTGTTGGCAAACGTAAACGACTATACTTGCAGTAAAAAAAGGATAATGATGTACGCCAAAGATTCCAAAGAGCTCATCCCTACGCTGGAGCGTGCCGGTGCGGGCATTTCAAAACCCAAACGCCTCTTTGCCATCTATGTGCTGTTTCCACTGCTGAACAGAACGATCTCATGGGAGCGTGCGTGGGATGTGTATGACAGGGAGGGAGAGAAGATTCTCAGGCTCGCCTCCGCGCTTGAGCACGAAGCGCTTTTCAAACGGGTGCTGGTGCCAAAACTCTTCGGCCTTGAAGACAATTCACGCTACTACTCCGTAGCGATGGTCATCCGCCATCTTCTCACCGTAGGCGAAGCGCTGCAAAAACGCATTCCTCCACTCTCTCAGGGGAAAAAGCTTGACGGGCACGTGGCCATAGAGGATGTCAAACCCTACACCCAGATCGATGAAACGATCGTCGAACAGTTCGCCGATTTTCTCCAAAGCTACCGCAACGATATGGAAAAGAACCTTGGCGACATACACATAGACAACACTTCCGAACACCCCTGGTTTGGCGCTTTCAACCCAAAACAGTGGTCCATCCTTGGCATGGTACACCAGATCGTCCACAGACGGCAGATAGAGGCGATCATCGAAAGGCTTTAACCTCTTTTGGGTTATCCTTTCACAGTTAGCATAAAAGGAGCCCCAATGTTTGAAAACAGATTCACAGAGGCGATGCACTTCCGACACGCCTGCAAACTCTTTGACGAAAACAAAAAGATCCCTGAAGAGAAGCTGCGCTACATCCTCGAAGCCGGACGCACCTCCCCCTCTTCGTTCGGGATGGAGCCGTGGAAGTTTCTTGTCATCCGCAATGATGCACTCAAAGAAAAACTCCAGCCACTGTGCTGGAACCAGCCGCAGATCACCACCTGCTCCGACCTTGTCATCATCCTTGCCGCCATCGAGAGCGTACGCCCCCAAAGCGGCATTCCCCAGAAGCGTTTTGCCAGACGCCCCCTGCCTCCTGAGAAGATAGAAGCCTACATCGACCTCTACGGCAACTTCCTTGCCGACACGCTCTCAACCGATGAGAAGACCTACTGCTGGACGGCAAGACAGACCTACATTGCCCTGGCCAATATGATGACCGTAGCAGCGTATGAGAAGATAGACTCCTGCCCCATCGAGGGGTTCGAAAAGGAGAATGTGGAATCACTGCTTGAGATCGATACGAAGCAGTACCAGATAGCTGTCATGGTAGCGTTTGGCTACCGTGTCAACCCGCAGAGTGAGCAGATACGGCTGCCGTTTGAAGAAGTCGTTGAGTTCATCGATTGACGGGCAATAAGAATGAAACGGAAACCGTAATGACCCCGACAGAAAGAGAAGCATTCAAGCAGATCATAGAAAAGCAAATAGAGAGTCTTGGAAACGAAATTGAAGAGATCCGATCGGCCATCTATCCAAACAGAGGAGAGGGCACCTCGGACAAGGTTGCACACATCAGTTTCAAACAGGAGCAGAGCATCCATTTTCAGAGATACGAAGAGGCGACCAAACGCCTCAACAGGCTCAAACATGCCTACTTAAAGGTCGATACCCCCGAATACGGTATATGCAAAGAGTGTGAGGAGGAGATCCCGCTGGAAAGACTGAAGCTGGTACCAGAGTCGATCTATTGTGTTGCGTGTATGAACGAACTCGGGTTGTAGCACTACGGTTTGACAGTCTTCTTTCCCTTTTTGATCCATCCGTTCTCTATGCCGCCTTTGAGTTCGTATATCTTCTTGAACCCCATTTGGTCAAGCCCTTCGGCAAGCACTTTGGATCGGTTGGCGTGGGCGCAGTAGATGACAAAAGGCTGGTTCTTGTCTTTGACGATGCGTCCGAGGTTGTAGAACCAGTCGGCAAGGTCTGGCTGTCCGTTGGGGGTGAAGAACATCATCTTGTGCGCCCCCTTGATAATACCTGTCTGCTTCCACTCCATCGGGGTACGGATGTCGATAACAGGCACCCCTTTGGCCTGCAGTTTAACAAGCTCGTCCGCGTCGATGCGTTTGACTTCGGCAAAGAGTGCGGCGCTTAGCAGCAGCGCACCTAAAAGTATTTTATTCATAATCTCTCTCCTTGAGATGGTTTTGCGCATTCTAACGCAGAAACGTTAACGGCGTACTGCCGTCCACTCGGTGCGCACAAGAAGCCTCTCACCTTCCCACACTTCACCGACAAAACGGTCACCCGCTTTGTAGTTGTCGACCCCCTTTGGTGTACCGCTCATGATGATGTCACCGTCTTCGAGCGTCATAAAGCCTTTGATCTCTTCAAGCATCACATCCGGCTTGTAGATCATCAGTGCATAGTCGGCAAACTGCACCAGCGTATCGTTGCGGTAGAGTTTCATCGAAAGCGCTTCGATGTTCCCGCCAAAGGGCACAAAGCCGCTCAATACCGCAGAGCCGTCAAACGCCTTTGCCCGCTCCCACGGCAGTCCTTTGCGTTTGAGTTCGTTCTGTATGTCGGCATGCGTCAGGTCCAGCCCGAAGCCTACACCGGCAATGGCACCTTTTTCAACAAGAAAACATATCTCCCCCTCAAAACGTGTCGTCTCGCCAAAGTAACGGAGTGTGTCGCTTACTGCAGAGTTTGGTTTGTTGAAAACCACCATCTGTGAGGGAATCTCGTTTCCAAGCTCGTAAATGTGCTCGACATAGTTGCGTCCGATACAGACAATTTTGGAGGGGCTTACGCTCTGCCGTCAAAATCCACACTGTACATTGGCATCCTTTTTTGCCAAAATCATACCCAACTTCACTTGAGAGATATCAAGCCCGGAAGAGAAAGAAGCGGCTATAATGCGTGTAAAAAAGGAGATACTGTGCAGACAGCCTCATTCTACAAGGACCTGAACTTCAGTGACGAAAGTGTCGTCATCACGCCGATGCTCGATAGCGGTTTTGGAAAAGAGATACGCATCGCGTTCAAAAAGGGTCAGGTGATGAAAGCGCACAAAACGAAGTTTCCCATTACGGTCATGACACTCAGAGGCAGCATCGATTTTGGTGTCGGTGAGAAGTCGGTCATACTGAACGAGGGAGATGTCATCGCCCTGGAGGGCAATGTGGTGCATGAGCTTGAAGCGCTTGAGGAGTCTGTCGTGAGACTGAGTCTGCACAAAGGCGACAGCGTCGACAGGGTAAAGGGTGTACTGAAACTCTAGCTTGCCTTCTTGTCCATCAGACGCAGCAGGTCTGCCAGAGTCTTGTGCATGTCACTGCGGTTGACGATCATATCGATAAGACCGTGCTCAAGCAGGAATTCCGAACGCTGGAAACCTTCTGGCAGGTCGACACCCACCGTCTGCTTGATGACACGCTGCCCTGCAAACCCGATGAGTGCGCCGGGCTCTGCCATAATGATGTCACCCAGCATCGCAAATGACGCCGAAACCCCACCCATTGTCGGATCGGTCAGTACGGAGATGTAAGGCAGTCCCTTGTCGCTCAGGCGCTTGAGGGCTGCGGAAGTTTTGCTCATCTGCAGCAGTGAGTAGGTACTCTCCTGCATTCTCGCTCCCCCTGACGCGGAGACGATAATGACACCGCACTCCTTTTCGATGGCGCGGTTGACCGCACGGACAATCTTTTCCCCCTCGACCGAACCGAGGCTTCCGCCCATAAAGGCGAAGTCGAACACCACAAGCTCTGCAGGAATGCCGTCGATCGTACAGCTGCCGCTGACAACCGAAGAGGTCTTGCCCGTTTTGGCTTTGGCCTCTTCCAGACGCTTCTTGTAGGACTTCTTGTCCGTGAATTTGAGCGGATCGACCGGTGCAAGTGAAGCGTCATGCTCTTCGAAGCTTCCCTCATCCGCAATGGAGGCGATACGTTTGTCCGCACTGATACGGAAGTGGTGGTTACACTTGGGACAGACATTCTGCTTGGCTTCTACCTCTTTGTAGTACATCAGGGAGGTACACTTCGGACACTTGATCCACTGGTTTTGCTGTTCCTCTTTGGGCTTCTCTTTGCCGAACAGGCTGCTGAACATACTTCCAAATTCCATTACACTTCCTCTTGCATCCGCCTGGCTTCGACGATAATATTCTCGATCGTCTCCACCACGCTTTTTTCTTTCGATACTATAACATAATCTTGCTCAACCACCACTTCAAGCCCCTCGCAAAGCGCCAGACCCGCGGCAAAATCGTAAATGCGAAACGCTCCTGCAAAGAGCACGAACTTCACGCTGTGCGCGTAGGCAAGCGAAAGCGCAATGGCACCTGGAGCACGGAACTTAAGCCCCGAAGCGTCAAGCTGTGCGACAAGCTGTGGATTGGCATAGGCTTTCTCAAAAAGCCCTATCTCCGCATCGGAAACATGCCTAACTTCGTGTAACTGTGGATTGAAGAGTTTTCCCTGTTTCAGGGGTAATCCGGGCGTTTTGATGAAGATGTCACCGTTGGCAAGGTTGCAGACAATGGCGGCATCAAGGACACCGTCGGCATTGACGCGCGCGACAGAGGTTCCGTAGTAGGGAAAGTGTGAAAGCGCGTTGGCAGAGCCGTCGATGGGGTCGATGATGATGTGCGCCTCTCCCTCACCGATAATACCCGACTCTTCGGACTCGATGAATCCAAAAGAGGAGAGATGCTTGACAAAGACCGATTCGGCAAAGAGGTCCAGACGCGAACTCACATCTCCGCCCGCACCCACATCGGTCTTCTCGAACCACGACGCGTCAAATCCCGCTTCTATCGCCTTGCTAATCTCTTCATTGGCACGAATACAGGCTTCAACAAACGGATCCAACGCTTATCCTTCACATCAATAAAAAGGCTTTTCAGAATGAAAAGCCAACCAAAACTCTTCACTCTTCACTATTCACTCTTCACTATCATCGCAAAGCGATGATAATCATTCCCCTTTTTTGTTCATCTCAAGCGTCGGACGTGCACCGCGCGGTACGACCATCCAGAACTTGCGTACAGCCGTTCTCGCGTTGTCGAGAATCTCCTGCGCTTTCTTGCTGCCTGTCTTTTCGACATAGTCTCTAAGCAGACGCTTGAGTTCGAACATTTCGAAGTCCCACTCGTCCGTATCGATACGGATCGCTTCGACCAGTTCGGGGTTGAGCTTTTCATAAAAGGTGTTCTCTTCATCGTAGACAAACGCCTTACCGCCGGTCATACCCGCACCGAAGTTCACACCGGTGTTGCCGAGAATCACGACCGTACCGCCGGTCATATATTCACAAGGGTGGTCTCCTGTCCCCTCGACAACCGCCGTAGCGCCGGAATTACGTACCGCAAAACGCTCACCTACCATACCGCTGATGTAGAGCGTTCCGCCTGTAGCACCGTAAAGGCAGGTGTTGCCGCCCAGTGCAAAGTTAGGCCCTGACTTGCTTGAAGTGATGACGATGCGTCCGCCGTTCATCCCTTTACCGATATAGTCGTTCCCTGCACCTCTGAGGTTGATGGTCACACCCTCGGCAAGGAATGCGCCAAGCGACTGACCCGCCACACCGCTAAGGTTGATGGTGATGGTGTCATCCGGAAGTCCTTTGTTCCCGTGACGTGCCGCGATCTCACCGGAGATGCGTGTACCGAAACTTCGGTTGAGGTTGCTGATGGCACGCTCGATGACCACAGGCTTGCTCGGGTCTTCGATGGTAGGCATGAGCTCCTTGACAATCTCTTTTTCGTACTCGTTCTTGTCGAACGGCTCGTTAAACGGTACCTGACATGTATCGATGCCATCCACTTTCTCAAGCAGCTGCTCGAAGTCGAACTTCTTGGCAAACTCGTCATCAATCACTTTAAGCAGTTCCGTCTTGCCGACGATCTCCTCAAGGCTTCTGTATCCAAGCTGCGCGAGGATTTCACGCACCTCTTCGGCCAGCAGGGTGAAGTAGTTGATGACCTTCTGGACATTTCCTTTGAAGCGTGCTCTCAGATGAGGATCCTGAGTCGCGACCCCCACACCACAGGTGTTGAGGTGGCAGACACGCAGCATCATACATCCCACGATGACCAGTGCACCGGTACCGAACGCGTACTCCTCCGCACCGAAGATTGCCGCTTTGACGACATCGAGTGCCGTCTTGAGGCCACCGTCAGTCTCTACGGTAACAAGCTGTCTCAGGTTGTTGGCTTTAAGCGCATTGTGCGCCTCTACCAGTCCAAGCTCCCACGGGTTACCTGCAAAGCGGATGGAGCCGATAGGTGCCGCACCCGTACCACCATCTCCACCGGAGATGATGATCTTGTCCGCATAGGCTTTTGCCACACCCGCTGCAATGGTACCTACACCAGCCGTGGAGACCAGCTTGACCGCCACTTTGGCGTTAGGATTGATCTGCTTCATATCGAAGATCAGCTGTGCAAGGTCCTCGATGGAGTAGATGTCGTGATGCGGCGGCGGTGAAATGAGTGTCACGCCGGGCTTGGTGTAACGCAGCTTCGCGATGAGTGGAGAGACCTTGCTTCCGGGAAGCTGTCCACCTTCACCCGGTTTCGCACCCTGCGCCACTTTGATCTGAATCTCTTCGGCAGAGCGCAGATACTCCGGTGTCACACCGAAACGCCCGGAAGCGATCTGCTTGATCTTGGAGTTTTTGATGGTACCGTAACGCGCAGGGTCTTCTCCACCCTCACCGGAGTTGGATTTTCCGCCAAGGGTGTTGAGTGCTTCGGCAAGCACCTCGTGCGCCTCTTGCGAAATAGATCCCATAGACATCGCAGCAGAGGAGAAGCGTTTGAAGATCTCCTCGACAGGCTCGACCTCGTCGATGCTGATTGGCTCTCTGGCAGAGTTGAGCTCATAGAAGTCACGGATGAACTTCTTGTCACGCTTGTCGATCATCTCGGAGAGTTTTTTGTAATCCTCTTTACTGCCTGTCTCGGCCGCTTTCTGAATGGCGGAGATGACCGGTCTTGAGAAGTCGTGATACTCTTCGCCTCTTTTGTACTTGTAGAATCCGCCTTTGTAGAGCGCATTCTTCTTCCCTTCGAACTCGTCGGTATAGGCACGGTCGTGGTAGGTGTTGAGGCGCTGGTCGATATCTTCGTATCCCAGTCCTTTAAGCAGCCCGGCAGAGCCGTTGAAACATTCGCTTACAACCTCATCACTCAGACCGATCACATCGAAGAGTTTGGAGTTTCTGTAAGAAGAGATCGTCGAAATACCCATCTTGGACATGATCTTTAGCAGTCCGGCACCCATAGCACGTCTGACGCGTCTGAGTGTCAACGGCATATCGTCTGTTTCATCTTTCATCAGCTGCTCGACAGTATAGTAGAGCAGGTACGGATAGACCGCCGCCGCGCCGTAACCGATCATACAGGCTGCAGAGTGAGGGTCGAAGACCTCACCCGTTGCCGCCACGATGCTGACAAGGTGTCTGAGTTTCTGCTCAAGCAGCACCTGGCTGAGGCGTCCGATCACCATGACCATAGGAATGACTTTGGTCTCCACAGAGAGGTTTCTGTCATCGAGGATGATCGTTCTGATGCCGTTGTCACGGACATCGGCCACGATCTTCTCTACAAGCGTATCCAGGCTCTTTTTAAGATCATGCGTGTAGGTCGTATCGTACGAAGCCACTTTGTAAGCAGGGTCGTACTTCTCGTTTCCTTCGGTACCGAACTCCTGCAAGATGGCGAACTTTTCCGCAGACATCACCGGCAGAACAGTCTTGAGACGCTTTGCATGTTCCGCATCGTCGGAGAGGACGTTACGGATCTCACCGAAACCTGTGTTGAGGCTCGTAACGGTCTTTTCACGGATCGGGTCGATCGGCGGGTTGGTAACCTGTGCGAACTTCTGCTTGAAGAAGTCGGTGAAGTTGCGCTGGTGTGTGGAGAATGCCGCAATCGGCGTATCGTCACCCATCGCACCGGTGGTCTCTTTGCCCTCGAGTACCATCGGCTTGATCACTTCACGCATTACTTCGAGTGTGAAGTTGAAGTAACGCTGCTTGGCCTCCATCTCTTTATGGTCGGTGGAGACTGTATCTACCTTTGTATTGGGGACATACTCCTGCAGGTAGCTCATATTCTCGCCAAGCCACTTGTTGTACGGGTGCATCGATTTAATATAATCGTCGATATCTTTGGACTTGAGTACCTTGCCGTACTTGAGGTCGACACCCATCATTTCGCCAGACTGCAGACGGCCACGCTCGACGATCTGATCTTCTGGAACCTGGAGGACACCGTACTCTGAAGAGATCAGCAGACGGTTGTCGGTAGTAACGATGTATTTCGAAGGTCTCAGACCGTTTCTGTCAAGCACACAGCCGATGTAGCGGCCATCTGTCATACTTACCGCCGCAGGACCGTCCCAAGGCTCGAAGCAGGTACTGGCATACTCGTAGAAGGCTCTGAGTTCACTGTCCATCTGCGGCGCATTGTGCCACGGTGCAGGAATGAGCGAACGCGCCGCCTTGAAGAAATCGACACCGTTGATGCGCAGGAACTCCATGAAGTTGTCAAGGCTTGCAGAGTCACTCATACCGTCCTGAATCACATCGGTCAGACGCTTCATCTCTTCATCTGTAAAGACTGTGGATTTGACTGCCGCCATTTTGGCCTTGACATTGAAGCGGTTTGCCGTTACGGAGTTGATCTCACCGTTGTGTGCGATCATCCTGAACGGCTGTGCCAGCTTCCACTCGGGCAGCGTGTTGGTGGAGAAACGCTGGTGGAAGAGACAGAAAGAGATCTCGAACTTCTCATCTGCAAGGTCCTGGTAAAACTCCTTGATGTGCGTAGGCATCACAAGGCCCTTGTAGGAGATCACTTTGGATGAGAATGAGGGAATATAGAAGTCTTTGTCGTGTTTGAGCTCATGCTCGATCTCTTTGCGAGAAAGATAAAGCAGCGCATCAAAACGCTCGGAGGCAACCACGCCCTGCGGGGCGACAAATACCTGTTTGATGGTTGGAAGGGTTGAGAGCGCCTGCTCGCCAAGCGCATTGGTATCGACTGGCACGGTACGGGTATAGACCACTTCAAGGTCATTGTTCTTACAAACCTTTTCGATGACGGCAAAGTCGTTTTCGTTGCGGGAGAAGACCATCGCTACGCCGTACTGCTCGGGAAGGTCCACACCATCCTCGGCAGCCTTCATTGCAAAGAAACTCTTTGGCATGGAGAGCAGCAGTCCGGAGCCGTCTCCCGTTTTTCCGTCAGCGGCGATCGCTCCGCGGTGCATCATACGTGAAAGTGCGGTTACGGCATCTTCCAGATTCTGATGTGACGGGGTATTGTCGATGGAGCACAGCAGCCCGAATCCACAATTGTCTTTGAATGAAGTATAGAGATCTCTCATAGTCCAACCTTGAATTAAAATGAAAAAACGCCCTTGTATAAGCGTCCGAAATGGGGATGATTATACTTAAATATACGTTAGAACTCCTTTAACACCGTTTCAAGAAGCGCCCGCCTGCCCGAAGGCGCGACACTTTTTAACCCAAAACGCACTATAATCGTTCCATCAAAAATCTCAGAGGAGCGTTGGCATCAAAGGGTTCATTTTACGTGTACGAAAAGCGAAGAACGAAGACTCCATCGCCCTCGTTCTGACACGCAGCCATATTCGGACCTACTACCGTTTTTACGGTGCTCGGCACTCCATTTTGCAGCTTGGGAACCTCATCGATTTCGAAGTTGAGGGGGAGGATGGACGCTTTCTGCCGCGTCTACGCTCACTTTCGCATCTTGGCTTTGAGTGGATGTATGACCGCAACCGGTTGATGCTCTGGCACAACTTCATCCAGAAGTTCGAACCTCACCTGAAGGATGCCGACGAACTTGACCCTTTCTATTTCGACCTGCTGCTCGATGCCGCAAAGCGGTGGCACCTCCAGAACCCAAAACGCATCGTCTGTGAAAGCTATATCAGGCTGCTCGATTTTGAAGGGCGTCTCTACCCCGAAGAGCACTGCTACATCTGCGAAGGGCGCATCGAAGAGGAGATTGCCCTGATGCAGGCGTTCAAACCGGCACATCCGTACTGCATCTACGCAGCTGCACTGCCGACAAAGAAGATACTCGATTTTTTCAAAAGCAAAAAGACGGTCTTTCTTGAAGACCATGAGGTAGACATTCTTTTCGATACGGTGATGAAGGGCTTTTAGCGTGGTTTTTAGGGAAGATTGGTTATGCTTTTCGCACACAACCGATAAAGGATTTAAAAATGATCAAAACACTCTTTTTGGCAGCAGTTGCTGCACTGCTTTTTAGCGGATGTTCGGAGTTCAGTTTCCAGTCCTCCGACACACCGCCCGTAACCGAACACGACAAGGCTGTCTACCAGCAGAAGCAGGCGCTTCAGGAGCAGCAGGAGACGATGCTCGACACGTACAAGAACTAAAAGCAAAAAGGCTTATGCCTTTTTGACAAACTCCTGCTTAAGCTTGATAGCGCCCACGCCGGGTACTTTACAGTCGATGTTGTGCCCGTCACTTCCTTCAACCAGGCGAATCCCCTTGATCTTGGTACCGACTTTGATACCGCCGCTGCTTCCCTTGACCTTGAGGTCCTTGATGACCGTTACCGTATCGCCATCCTGAAGAATGTTTCCGTTGGCATCTTTGACGACCAATCCTGCTTCAGCCTCCTCGGCTTCGCTCTTGCTCCACTCGTACGCACACTCGGGACAGATGTAGAGGTCGCCATCCTCATAGGTGTATTCGCTGCCGCACTTTGGACAATTTGGGATGTTTTCCATAAAATTTCCTTTGTAAAAGATTGTTGTGGGCGTATTTTACTCTTCTTTTTTTAAAGCGAAATGGCGTTAGAAGAGCATGATGAGCGATCCGGCGATGACCAGCAGCACATTGGCAAAGGCGTAGGTGCCGGTATACCCCAGGGCGGGAACGGGGCTTTTGGCCTCTTTGATGACCACCGAAAGTGCCGCTCCGCTGGTCATGGCACCCGTGATGGCACCAAAGATCAGTGCAGGAGAAATACCCAACAGTTTTCTTCCGACAAAGTAGCCCACAAGGATGGGAATGATAGTCACACAGATGCCGGCAACGACCAGTGTCAAACCGTTTTGCTGCAGAGTATCGAGTATGCCGCTGCCCGCACGCATCCCCACACCGGCCATGAAAAGCAGCAGCCCGAACTCCATCAAGAACCAGCGTGTCGCTTCGGGAAGCTGTCCGAATGTCGGCTTGATGCTGCGTCTGAACCCGATGAAGAGTCCCGAAACCAGCAGGCCGCCAGCCGAGCCAAGGCCAATGGAGACGCCGCCGATCTTGACGCTCAGCGTACCGATAAGCAGTCCCAGTGCGATACCGAACGAAAGCGTGATCATATCGGTCTCCACCCCTTCTCGCTCCACTTTTCCGATGAACTCTCCCATCGCCTCTATCTGGTGCGGCGTTCCAAGTACCGTAATGACATCATTTTTTTGGACAACAAGGCTGTCGTCATACGCCAGTCGCTTGCCGTTACGGCGTATCTCTATGGGCATCACCCCAAAGCGGCGCTGTATGGCAAGTTCTCCAAGCGTATGTCCCACAGCATCTTCGTTCTCGACAATGATCTGCGCAGCGTCTTCGACATCCTCACTGGTCCAGTCAGGCACGATCTCCTCCGCAATCTTGGAGACCTTGTTTGCAAAATATTCTCGCGGGCCGAGCACTTCGACGATATCTCCCACCTTGAGCCCCTGTTCATCGACAGGGAAGAATCGCTCTTCACGCTTGACTTTGACAACCGAGCGTCTGTCCCAGTATTTTTCGCGCAGTTCATTCAGAGTGAGATTCTCCACCTCCGGACTGGTAATGCGGTAGGCACGTAGTACGACATTGTCAGGAAGCGGCACCGTATCTTTCCCCTCTTCACTGAAACGCCTGGCCTCTTCAGGCAGGTTAATACCAAGCAGTTTGGGCAGATACTGAATGACCATAATGAGCCCGACAAGCCCGAAGATGTAGGTGACCGCATACCCCATCGACATATTCTTGACAAGCTGCTCTTTGGTAAACCCTTCAGGAACGGCAACGGAGCCGCCCTGTACGGCATCCTGCGCAGCCGCCAGTGTGGGTGAGGAGGTCAGGCCGCCGGAGAGCAGACCTGCCGCCATCCCTGGCGGCAGGGAGAGTAGGTAGGCCCACGCCGCAGCGACAAGGAAACCTGTCGTCGCCACCACAACGGCAAGGGCGAAGTACTTCAGGCCATCCTGCTTGAGCACCGCAACAAAGCCGGGACCCGCCTGATAGCCTACGGAGAAGATAAAGAGGGAAAATCCGATCATCTGGGCTGAACTTGAGATCTTGAAACCGAAGTATCCAAAGATCAGACCAGCAAAAAGCACGCCGGCAACCGAGCCGAGCGTGACGGAACCAAACCGGAGCTTCCCAATCAGATATCCAATGCCAAGCACCAGAAAGAAGGAGAAGTCCAGATGGGAGTGAAGAAAGGGAAGCACCGCCTCTTCAGCATTTGCAGTCGTCATCGTTCCCCCTCTTTCTCAATATTAAAACTTATATCCGCCAATGAGTCTAAGCGCGGAGATATCAGGCTGCTGGTCAAGATCTACAGACTCATAGGTACCGGTGAAGTAGAAGCCGCTTGGGTGGTTGTAGCTGACACGCAGACCGTACTGCTTCTGGTACTCCTGCCCTTCCCCGTTGAGTGAAGATTTGGAGTACTGTGGATCAAGGTCGAAGTAGGTATACCGCGCACCAATCCAGAGTCCGTCAATCCCCTGTTTGCCCAGGTCGTAACCAAGTTGCGCTTTGTAGGAGTTGGCGTTACGCAGGCTCCCCGCTTCGAAGAAGTGGAAGATCATCCCGTTGGCAAAGTATGGGTAACCGCCCCATGCACCAAGGGTATCGCCCGTTCCGTCACCGTCGGTATAGAACGATGCGCCAAGGGCGATGTCGAATCCTGTCTCATGCTTGGCATTGAGACGTACGGAGTAGATACTGTAGTCGATTGCACGGCCACCCAGAACATCTCTGTAGTACTCTTTCAGACCACCTACCCCCTGAAAGTCGATGAACTGCGCACCCATATCGTACGTGAAGCTCTCCGCCTTGCCAGTGTAGTCATACTGCGCGAAGAAAGTGTTGTAGTAGTCTTTCATGTAGTAGTCCCACACCTGAAAGTTGTGCTTGTCGTCACTGTACTGGAAAACACCCGTCCAGACACCCTCGTCGCCGGCTAATTTTTTGTAATCACCGTTTACGAAACTGGCATCGCTCATCGTATGCCACTCGGTACCGTTGGCACCGCTGTCCCATACACCGATCATCTTGTAGAAGTACCCGCCGGCGAACATGATATTCTCGAAACTCTTGTTCATATAGTAGGCACCCTGAAAGCTGTCTGCGAGCATATACCAGTCATCCGCGTCGACCATCGGCGTGACGATCTCTTTGGCACCCACCAGGAACTTGTGCGCACCATCTGGTGTCTCATACGCCACATAGGCTTCCTGAAGCGCAGCAAAGGATTTTCGCTCTACCGGGTCGAATACAAAGGTACGCTGCTCATAGAGCGGATCGTTGATGCCAAAATCGGTCGCACCCGAACCGGTGATCTTAAAAGTGAAACCGTTGTAGTTTGGTGAAGAGATGGAGACTTTCGGTATCAGATAGATACCGCGTGAGTCGGCATGCCCCTTGTTGACATTTGGATTGTTTGGAACGATTTTACCGTCTCCATCATAATGAGAAGGCGGATTGCTGTAATCGTAGTTGAGATACCCTGCACGGATATCACCGGAGACTTTCCAGCCATCCCCTATTACAATGCCTTCATCTTTCACATTTTCATGCGTGACCGTTTCGTAGGTATGGTCATCATCGGTTGTTGCATTGTTTGATGTTACAAGTTTTTCCGATGCCATAAGCAGCGAACTTGCAGATACAGCAAAAAGCAGCGCAACGGCTGCTTTGGAGTAAGCGACCTTCATCCTTGCCCCCTACTGCGCCAGCGGGTTGAGACCCAGCTTGTCGATGATGTAGGCAGCGGCTTTCTGCCCTCTTACGGAGTTACCGTACTTGTCAAGCGGCGGAGAAACCACACCGATACCAAGTTTGCCCGGAACGATAGCAAGGATTCCTCCGCCAACGCCGGACTTCGCAGGTGTTCCGGTCAGGTAGAGCCAGTCACCGGCATTGTCGTAAAGGCCTGCCGTTGCCATGATGGCAAGGATCTTCGGTACATATTTGCTGTCGATCACACGTTTGCCCGTTACGGGGTTGACACCGTGGTTGGCGAAGGTCGCACCCATCACCCCAAGGTCGTGCGAAGTGATGTTGACAGAGCACTGCTTGGTATAGACCGTTGTCGCCTCGAGCGGGTCGGAGCCCATTCTACCGTACGCATCGAGCAGTTTGGATATCGCCTGGTTGCGCTTGTTGTCGTTGACCTCAGAGTGGTACACCTTTTCGTTGAAGCCCAGTTTCTTTCCAGCAAAAGCATCCATATTCTGCTTGATCTTCGCCCAGCGCTCTTTGGAGTCTTTTGCCTCTACCCATGATGTGGACTGGATTGCACCCGCATTGACAAAGGGGTTGGAAGCACTTCCGCCGTGCAGTTCGATGGCGATGATGGAGTTGAACGGCAGCCCCGTCGCATTGACACCGATTTTCTCCTGCATAAACTTCTCACCCTTCTCCTGGATCACCTTCGCGGCAGTGAAGACCTTGGAGATGGACTGAATGGAGACTTCCGCTTTGGTATCGCCTATTTCGTATATTTTACCGTCCGGTGTGACAAGCGTAATACCGAAGATCTTCGAATCGACCTCTGCAAGCGCCTTGATGTAATCGGCATTCTTGCCGCCCTGATCGTTCTTGAACTTCTCATATGCCTCTTTGAGCACCGCATTGATGCGTGCTTCGGTAAGCGCACCCTGCTTTGTCTCCACCTTCGCTGTCGGTGCCGTTACCGGACCTTTGGCCTGGGCCGGGGTCGTTCCTACCAGTACCAGCGACGCACAGATAACGGAGAGTCCCATTATCCCTTTACGCAGCAGTGTCTGTTTTTCATTCCTCATCACTTCTCCTTTTGTGTAGTTGTTTGAACAGTGTCAGCACCGCCGATGCATAGCCGACAAACGTCCGTTAAAAGTATTGTAGCAAAAATCTGTCCAAATACAATAAAATTTGCCAAACTAATGGACAAGCTTCAAGCGCCCAAGCAGACCGGCCGTGGTCGTGTACCCCGTTTCGGTGAATTTGAGTCTGCCATTGGCGTCAAAAATGAATGTCGTCGGGAATACCGTTACCTTGAAACGCTTCGCCAACTCACCTTGCGGGTCGTTGATGACGTTAAAATGCAGGTTGTGCGCTTTGAGGTACTGTGCCACTGCGGTATCGTCTCCGGAGTTGACAGCCACGGTCACCACATTGTACTTTTCCGATACGGCATCGATGTTTGGCGCTTCAGTGCGGCACACAGGGCACCATGCTCCCCAAAAGTGCAGCAACAGCGGTTTGCCCACTTCATACCGCCAACCATTGCCGTCAATCAATTTTGCTTCCTTTAGCGTCAACACATCACTTTCAAGCTTCGGGGCACGCAGCCAGCTTATAATATTTGAAAATATAAAAACCACCAGAAGCAGGAGTGTCGCTTCTTTGGCAACCTTTCGCACCCTGAGCCACACCTTGTTTGTATCCATTGCTACACCTTCAATGTATCAAGACAGTTCATCGTTCCAGCAAGATAGCTCTCACCGTAAATAGCCATATGAACTAGATAGTAATAGAGCTGATAGAGCGGCACCCTGGTCTCATAAAAATCCCCACTCAGCGGATGTACCTGTGTGTACACTTCCCAGAAACGCTCCCCAAAAGTGTTGAACATCGCAATAAATGCCAACTCCACCTCCCTGTCGGCAAAATAGAGTGCAGGGTCGATCAGCACGGCACCCTTCATATTAAATAGTATGTTGCCGCTCCACAAGTCTCCGTGTATCAGAGAGGGGACGATCTTTCGCATGTCAATGCGCGTATAGAGCCTGCTGCAAAGTACTTCGATGCGCTCCATCTCCCGCTTTGGCAGCGCCCCGCTCTCATAACAGCGCTGCGCCATCGGCATGAGCCGCATCTGTGCCCAAAAGAGTGCCCAGTGGTACTGTGTCTGCTCGTTTCTCTGCTCGAAAGGGCCTATGGTCGTATCGTACCAGTAGCCGTACATATGCGCATCGTTGCCTACACTGTGCAGCTTCGCAAGCGTTTGGGCAGCCATCTCCTCCTGAAGCGTAACACTCACCCTCTCCTCTTCAATATACTCCATAAGAAGATGGGTTCTGGAAACATCAAAAACCTGCGGGGAAGCAATGTCATATTTTTTAATATCCTCAAGCATATTCGCTTCTGTTGCAAGCCTGTCGGAGGGTTCGGAGGTTTTAAGAAGATATCGCCCTGTATGGGTCTCAAGGCGGTAGATGGGACCTATCTGTCCTTGTGTAAGAAAAGCTGCCCGTTGCACATCTTCATTCAAGATATCGGAAAAATAGGCTGTATCAACCATTTGCAGTACACCTTTTTCTTTACTGTTTATATGATCCGGAAATTCACCACGCGCCAATAACCAATAACCAATAACCAATAACCAATAACCAATAACCAATAACCAATAACCAATGAAATCAAGATCCCGCATCAAGTGCAAGATGACAAAAACATTACTCCCTACTCCCTGCTACCTATACATTACCCTATATCAAGCCCATCCCAAAACTCATCATAATCAAGATTGGTCATCGACGCATCCTCTTCGATGCCCTTTTCAATGAGTTTCTGCTGCTCCTCTTCAAAGTAGCGCTGCAGCGCCTCTTCAAGCATCGTGTTGATATCCTTGTTCAACAGTTCGGAAAATGCCTGCAGGTTGTCGACTGTGTCAGGTTTGAGTTCAATAGTAAAATTATCCATTTATGCCCTCGCTCTGTTGATCATCTTTTCACGCTCGCTCGGCTCGTATCCTTTAGGAAGAGGCACCTGCTCCAGTATGATGTCGACGACATCGTCTATGGTACGTCCATTGAGCTCTGCATGTTCGCTGATGATCATCCGGTGACGGAAGACATCATGTACCATCTCCTGAATATCCTCGATCTGCACCTGCGCTCTTCCCTTGAGCCAGGCATACGCCTGTGCACACTTCTGCAGCGCGATAGAGCCTCGCGGACTTACCCCAACGTTTATCATGACACCAAGCTGCTTGCTGTAGCGCAGTGGATATCGGGTGGCAAAAACAAGCTCCACAAGATAGTGCCCAAGCGCATCGTCAATGGTCACCTTCGCAACCTCTTTCTGCGCTTCGAAGATCATCTCCTGGGGCAGACGCTTTTCAATCTGCTTTGGCGTATAGCGTTCCTCCTGAAGCAGTTTGAGCATCTTGAACTCCGACTCCATATCGACATAGCCGATCTCCACATGCATCAGAAAACGGTCTTTCTGAGCCTCCGATAGCGGATAGGTACCCTGCTGCTCGATGGGGTTCTGTGTCGCAAGCACAATGAAGAGCTGGGGCAGCTTGATGGTCCGCCCCGCTACAGTCACCTGCTTCTCCTCCATCGCTTCAAGCATCGCTGACTGCACTTTCGCAGGGGCGCGGTTGATCTCGTCTGCCAATATGATATTTCCAAATATGGGACCTTTATGAAACTGAAAGACCCGCTTGCCATCCTCTTCGTAGAGCCGCTCCTCCCCGATAATATCGGTAGGAGAGAGGTCCGGCGTGAACTGGATACGGGAAAACTTCGCTTCGATGTTGTCCGCCATCGAACGGACGATACGTGTTTTCGCAAGCCCGGGCAGTCCCTCAACCAGCAGGTTGCCGTCTGCCAGAAGCCCGATGATAAAACGCTCGACAATATGCTCCTGCCCGATCACCGTTTCGTTCATATGCCGCTGCAGCAGTAAAATGCTCTCTCTTGCCGTCATACGCTACCCCTCTTTCTTATTTGAAATATTGTAACATACTTTACTATGGAATTGACAGACAAAAATTACGAAACAATCATCAAGAACAACGACAAGCCCGTTCTTGTCGACTTCTACTCCCCTACCTGCGGGCCATGCCAAATGCTGCGCCAGCTTATAGATGAGAGGCTTGCCGCATACGCTGAAGAGAACGGTGTAGTGGTCGCAACCTGCGACATCAGCAAAAACAGTAAACTGGCAGATGCTTTCAAAGTACGCTCGGTACCTTTCACCATCGCTGTGATGCCTGACGGAAAGCTCAAATACCCGGAAATCGGGCTCAAGAATGAAACCTACTACTTCGAACTTATCGACAAACTGGCAGGGAAAGGATCGTTCTTCAGCCGACTCTTTACATAAAGAGCTGAGTCTATCTCTTATTCTCGGGGCGCTGACCGGCATATCAGTCCAGTTTACCTACAGCTTTTCAAACATTTCATCAACCAAATCTTGGGAAATTCTATATCCGCGCGAGCGTGCATCCTCCAGGAATGCCTTGGCTTCCTCTGAAGTAAGATACGACTTTTTGATATTCAGATATACCACACCCAGTAGCCCCAGTATGTCAATCCCCTCCTGCAAGGCTATCTTTCGTCCTTTTTTCTCATCGATGATAAGCGGCATCTCCAACTCCAGTGCCAATACTATCGCTTCACTCTCTCCGGTATCAAGCAGCATCATAAGCGTATCGAGTTTATCACAGGGCTGCACCTCTTTTACTTTCATAAACTCGGGCAGAGTGATCTCTTGTTTGACCGATATCTCATCATACACCGCTTTAGGGATGATCACTTCCGAAAAGAGGTTTGACAGCAGTTCCAGCCGCTCCAGATCGAAAAGAATAATCAGTGTAGTACTGTCACTGATAATCATAAAAAGTGCTCCACACCCTTCATGTCATCTTCGAAATCGTACGCTACAACATCTATGCCCATCGCAGAGAGCAGTTTCATCACTTGCTCTTTGGGTATCTCCAGTGCCTGTGCTACCTGACCAAGACTCAAGAGCCCTTTTTGGTAGGCATCTATCATCAAAGAGGTCTTAAGCCCTTCAGTAATGATACTGTCATGAAAGGAGAGTGCCAGCCCTATGGGTTTGGAGCGCTTGGTAATCATGGCATATTCATCCGCTTCAAGAGAACGTGTCAATATAGCGGGATTGACCTGCAGATCTTTGATACCTATGGTTTTCATGCAATTACCTTTATACTTACTTTTGATAGTATTATAGCATAAAATTAGCATTTAGCTATGCAATGAGTATCACAACACTCAACGCTCAGCGCTATCTCCCAAAGAGATAGATCAGGTCAGGGAAAAGTACGATGATCAGCAGTGCAACCATCTGAAGCGCAATAAAGGGAATGACCCCTCTATAGATGGCACCGGTGGTTACCTTGTCACCCGCTGCTCCTTTGAGGTAGAAGAGTGCGAAGCCAAAAGGCGGTGTGAGGAAGCTTGCCTGCAGGTTCATCGCAATGAGTATGGCAAACCATACCGGGTCGATACCAAAGCTGGCAACAATGGGCACGAGAATAGGTACGACCACAAAGGCGATCTCGATAAAGTCAATGAAGAAGCCCAGCAGAAAGATCACCGCCATGGCAATCAGGATGAACATCCACTTGTCGCCGATCTCTCCGGTAAAGAAGTGCAGCGCCATCTCTCCACCGCCAAGTTCGTTAAATACCAGTGAAAAGGCGGTTGCCCCAATGAGGATCATAAAGATCATCGCTGTAAGCTTTACCGTCTCCACCGCCGCGTAACGCAGCAGCTCGAAGTTCATTACCCTGTTATAGGTTGCCAGTGCCATACCGCCAAGCACACCGATGGCCGCCGATTCCGTAGGGGAAGCGATGCCCGCGAAGATGGATCCCAGCACCGCACCAATAAGCAGCAGCGGCGGCACGATGGCTTTGAGTGCCTCTTTGAGTACGACAGGATAAGGATCATCAGAGACGATGGCAGGTGCGGCGTCACGCTTCAGCCATGCGAAACCAAGGATATAGAGAATATAGAGCAATATAAGCAGCAGACCCGGTACTACCGCTGCCTTGAAGAGATCACCCACACTCAAGTGCATCTGGTCTCCCAGAACGATAAGCACAATGGAGGGAGGGATGAGCTGCCCCAGCGTACCGCTTGCAGCGATCGATCCGCTGGCAAGAGATGAGGAGTACCCCTGCTTGAGCATCAGCGGCAGTGCGATAAGGCTCATCATCACCACTGAAGCACCTACAATCCCCGTACTTGCCGCCAGAATGGCACCTACCAGCACCACGGAGACCGCAAGGCCGCCCCGCACCGGTCCAAAAAGTTTGCCCATCGAATGCAGCAGCGCTTCGGCCATTTTCGACTTCTCAAGGATCAGTCCCATGAAGATAAAGAGTGGCACCGCCATCAGAGTTACATTGCCCATAATGCCGTAGGTACGGTAGGGCAGCATCTCCAGCACATGCAGCCCCACCTCATCGGAGATGAGCGCAAAGAAGAGTGCCACACCGCCAAAGACGAACGCCACCTGAAAACCGCCAAGCAGCAAAAAGAGTGCCAGCGCAAACATCAAAAAGACAGGGTCTACCCAGAATGCCATACGGTTAAACCACGCGGCATAAACCAGACCGCCAAGCAGTGCGACGACACCAAGCACGCGCCAGAGCACTCCCCTGTTCTCAAGCTGATGATAGGCTTTGAGCACTTCACTGAGAGCCTGCACCATCAAGAGCACAAACGAAAGCACCAGCATCCCCTTTATGAACCAGCGCGCACCAAGTCCGCCCGGATCGGGTGAGACCTCATGCTGCAGGTAGCTCTGAAGCGCCATATCGTAGGCATCTACAGTAAAAAGCGCGGCAAAGGGCAGCAGCAACAGCAGCATAGAGAGAATCTGTACGACCATCTTCGTATCGTTCGAATAGTGCTCGAAAAAAATATCTACCCGTACATGTTTGCCGTGTTTGAGCGCATAACTGAGCCCCAGCAGAAAGACCATGTCGTACAGATGCCACTCCACCTCCTGCAGGGCAATCGACCCCGCAGAGAAGAGGTAGCGCATCATCGCATCGTAGGCGACAAGCAAAGAGAGTGCGACAACCAGTACCGCAGCAAGGAGCCCTGCGTATTTGCTGACACGGTCAAGATAGTAGGAGAGCTGCATTTAAAATCCTGTTATGAGAAAATCGACGGCATTGATGAACTCACCGGAACGATGAGAGAGGTTGCACACCTCTTTGCCCACCATACTGCGGTACATCGTTAACATTTCCGGCGTATAGGCAAGAAAAATACTCTTTTCAATCACTATTTCCGGGGTTAGTTTGGGAATAGGCTTGCGTTTTCTTACAAGCGGAATCACCAACATACTTTCAAAACGGTTGTGTATAGGGTGTTGTATATTGAGTAAATAAGGATAGACTCTTCTACTCTCCTCATGGAGGTTTTCATACACTGAAAACTGCTGCACCCTACTTCCTTATACGCATTGCAAGGGTTCCATTTTTACGAATGTACTCGTTGTACTCCTCTACCGCATCCCGGGTTTCCTCAAGCCACTGCTTCTCCTTCTCTTTTCGGATCAGCGCTTCAAGACTCGCTTCAAGTGTTGCAGAGAGGTTGATACCGTACGCTTTTGCCTGTCTTAAAAGATCGCTATTAATAGAGAGATTGGTTGCTTTTTTGGGTGCATCGATACTGTATACATGACTCATGCGTACTCCTTATGCGTATTCATAGTATTATAACCTATCTTCTCCCAGATTGCAATGCCGTTATTTCCAATAAGTATCCAGCCGCACATGCCACCCTTTTCGCCATCGTTTTTCACCACGTGCAGGCGGGGAGTTTTTGATGCGTCTGTCAAGCATTGCCTTGGCAGCATCGGAAAAGGCTCTGTATTTGTTCGGGTTCGTCTCATCGAAGTGTTCAAGCACCTGCAGCAGCCCCCACCCCAGCCCTTTGTAGCGTTCGCTTTTGAGTGTCCCCTCACCTTTGAAATTGGTGTAGTCGATGAGGATGTAGAGCCCCCGCTCATCGATAGTGCCGTCTTTTTTGTAGAGCATGTGCATAAAACGGCGTTTGATGACCGCGGCTTTTTGAGGGTCGTCGATGTTCGCAATCATCTGCGGCAAAGCATCGGCCGTACGCTGCGCCATAAAGGCTGCCTGCTGGGGCATGGTACGCTTCAGGAACGAAAAGAGTTCCCGGTATTTTTTCGTTTTGGCATTTTTGGCTTTGAAGAACACCTCTTTTGTCTGCCATGGCAGGTCTGTCTGCGGCGTCAGCCACCTTGGCATCTTCACGCCTTTTTGCTGCATAAAGGCTACCACCATAGGAAAGACCTCTCTAAAACGCTCCGTATGCCCCTTGGGAAACCAGATGAAGTGGCCGATACCCACGGAGGCGAAATCCTCCCCCTTGTTCCACCACACAAGGTACTTGTCTTTTCCCGCACCCTCGTTCTGCCATATCTTTTTGGCGATGTAGGCCGCCTGTTTTTGGGAAATATTCAGCTGCGCACCTGCAAGCCACACAGAAATAAGAAGTAGACCCAATACCGTTTTCATATACGCTCCGTTAACCGATATTTTGTATAGTTTCAGCGATTATACACACTCTACCCCAAAAATGGAGAATGCCTCATGAAACGTACCATCGTTTACGCCATAACCCTCTTGACTCTCTTTGCCCAAACGACCAATGCCGCTCCGGCAGACCTGAACGAACTTCAGGGTGACTGGCACCTGCGTGAACTCGACGGTTACGAAGTACGCAAAGCACGCGCCATTTTGGACTTCGAACCCTCCAAAATGGTCATCGACGGCTTCGATGCCTGCAACCGCATCAACGGCAAACTGATCAAAAAAGCCGACGGCACCTACACCAGCCGACTTCGCACCACCCGTATGGCTTGCCGAGGCAACCTCTTCAGCTTCGTCAGCCAACGCCTGCACCAGGCCATCGACGAAGGCTTCACCGTTGAAAAGGCCACACGCCACGGCATTGACGGCATACTGCTCAAAAGCAAATCACATGAACTCTTTTTCAAGCGAATGGGAGAATAAGAAGGTAGAAGGTAGAAGGTAGAAGGTAGAAGGTAGAAGGTAGAAGGTAGAAGGTAGAAATTTTTCATGGTTGGATTAAAGTGAAGCTTAAACTTCGTCATTCCTGGCTTGACCAGGAATCTTTGTATTCATCACCCAAACAACATCAAGATCCCGCATCAAGTGCGGGACGACAGATATTACAACACTTCTGAAAAAATATTAAATCAAACACAAACAAGTATTTCGTATAAGTTTGCGTTGGGTTTGGGCAATCCGTCGTGAGTGGAACGAATAATGAGTAATGAGCAACAGGTTTATTGAATTTTGTTCGAGTTGTATGTAGATTTGAGGGTTGTTGCGCTGGAGCTTGCTGGGTAGCAAGTGACTAAGCAAACTCCCTCAAAGATGCATGCAAATCAAACAAAAACATAGCTTTCGTGTAAGTTTGCGTTAGATTTGGGCGATCGTCGTGAGTGGAGCGAAGGAGCTTACTAAAGAATAAGTGACTGAGCGAAACGAAGAGGATCGCTCAAAGATGACGTAAAATTACACGAAAGAGGGGGCGTCGTTGGCGAAGAGGATCAGATCCCCCACCCTCGTCTGCTCCACCAGCATCTGTTCCATCTCCGCTTTGGAGGCAAGCTTCACCAGCTTTTCAGGGTCGACATGTGCTTTGAAGATCGCATAGTTCAAATCCCCCGTCACCACAACGACATCAAAAACTTCGTTGGCACGTTTGGCAACCTGTTCATTCAGGGCGTCGTCCACCTCTACCAATCCGGGAGTGATTACGACTTTTCTGCCGGGATATGTTGCTGACAGATCGAAACTTGCCATCATGCCGTCGATGTTGCCATTGAAGCTATCATCGAGGATCACCTTGCCGCCGGCATCGATACGCTGCAGGCGGTGGTCGACCGGCTTGAGGGTCGAAAGTCCCTTTCGTATCTCTTCGTCACTCAAACCCATCGCTTTTGCAACAAGTACGGCTGCTGCAAGATTCATCGCGTTGAACGCACCAAGGATGTTTGCCGTGTAACGGGTACCGTTGAGGGTGAAGCTGGTCCCCTCCAGGGTCGCTTCCACATCGCTGATGATAAATTCGGGCATCGGCAGCTCGGGGTGTCCCTGCGCTACTTCCCCAGTGCCGTAAATATGCACCTTTTCATTTTCAGGTTTGACCATCGCGCTTTCGTGCACCCACGCCTCTTTCAGACGTTTGGTCTGCATGATCTCCATTTTGGTGTTGCGGATATTCTCCATGGTCTTGAAGTACTCGATATGTGCGGGGCCTATCTTTCCTACCACCACGTAGTGCGGATTGACAAAGGTGGCAATTTCGGCGATGTCACCCTCCCCTCTGGCACCCATCTCGACGACGTAGACTTCCGTATCTTCAGAGAGCTCATCGTTGATATCTTTCATCACGCCGCCAAGCGTGTTGACCGAACGCGGTGTAGCGTAGGTATTGTAGCGGCTGGAGAGCAGGTGGGCTACGAAATTCTTGATGCTGGTTTTGCCGTAGCTTGCCGTAATCCCCACCACGGTAAGATTCTGCATTCCCTCGATTTTCGCCTGCGCCTTGCGCTTGAAGCCGTTGAAGAGCATCTTCTCTATGAATACGGAGACCCCGTAGGCAAGGAAGATGGGGATGAGCACACCGTGATGCCCCCACGCCAGCGCGAAGAGCAGTCCAAAGAGCAGCAGTGCCGCATAGAAGCGCTTGACGCGTCCTGTCCATACCAGCGGTTTATCAAGCCCGCGGTACCATGCATAGAGCATTCCCAGATAAGCAATGACCACGACGAAGGCATAGTCGCTGACGTAATCGACCAGCATATAGATGCCGTAGGGGATCAGAAAATAGACAAAATGCCACCAGGGTTTGGTGTGGTGAAACGCCACGCGCTCGAGCTTGTAGCTGTACCACTGCAGGTTGGTAATGGCGTAGTAGCCCATGGCGACAAGAAAGACAAAATAGAAAGCGAGGTTAAGCAGCTGCATCAGTGGGTATCCTTACATTGGTCTGAGATAGTCTGCGCAATGAACGGCGCATGGTTGAGGAAGAAGAAGTGGTCTCCCTCCAGCGGGTAGAGCCTGCTATTAGAGATATGTGTTTCAATCTTCTCCGCAGTCCACAGCGGTGTGGCGGTATCGGCCTTGCCCCAGAAAAGCAGCGCCTTTCCCGTAACCTTGGAAAAGTTGTGCTCGAAATCTTCGTTGACGACGTTTTTGAAAGTCTCGTACATCTCGTGGCTCATCCCCTCGACATCTTTGGAGGCGAAGAGTCTGGAGAGCTTACCGAACCCAAGCGGTCTGAGTATTTTTGTAAGCGCAATCTTCGCACGCACGCCAAAGGGCTTTGGCACCAGAATGCCCGAACTTGAAAGCAGTACCAGACAGGGCGGGTTGAGCAGTGTCGCCACCTTTCCGCCAAAGGAGTGCCCCATAATCACCCCTGGTTTTGCGCCAAGTGCCTCAAGAAAGAGCCGTACGATTTGGGCGTAATCCTCTGTCTGAAGTACCGTATCGTTGCTGCTTTTGCCAAAACCGGGCATGTCAAGGTAGATGTGTTTGAATTTGGGCAGCGTTTTGCCGAATGCCTGCTTCATGATCTCCTTGTTGCTTCCCCATCCGTGAAGTACCAGCAATACCGCTTCCTGGGCAGGATTGACAAGTTCATAGGAGAGTGTATAGGTATGTCCGTTGTAGGTTACGTCTTTGGATGCCATCGTTCACCATTGTATTAAGTTACTGTATTTTACCATATTCCAAAGAGGTTTCATTTAACTGCTGAAAGAAATGCCAGCAGCTCTTTGGGATTCATCACCGAAACTTTCGAATTTAAAAAGCCTGACCTATCTCGTGTCACGATTAGATCTGCCCCGCTGTGGTATGCAGCGCTGTAAAGTACACTGTCTTCGTAATCTTTGTCATTTGCTTCCAATGCATCCTCCAAAACACCTCTTGTAACACCGGCAACCTCAAAGAGTTTTAAAAGGGAGGCTACGATCTCTGTTGTTTCCTTTTTACCCTTTGACTTGCTGACCAGATAGTGGATTGTCGTCAGTGTTGTGGCGCACAGTATCCCCACAATACGCCCCTCTTCTACCATCCCAAACAGTATTTCGGCCTCATCACTAAAAGGTTCACGGTCCAGAAGAAGGTCAAGCACGATATTCGTATCAAAAACAACTCTCACAGATACTTCTCTTCCAAATAGTCATGATAATCAGAAATTGTCACATCCTTTTCTTTCAGCACTCCTTTAAGGGATTGGGTAAGAGGCCGCGTTACTTTGGCAGATACCCTATCCTGAATATCTGACTCCTCCTTAAGCAGCTTCAGAAAGTTATTCACTACCCGGGAAACAGATAGTTGATGCCCTTTGGCATACTTCTTGACATGGTCGATCAGATCATCTTCAATATAAAGTGTGAGTTTCGTAGACATGTGCATCCTTATTGACGTATTGAATCTCTTTTATTATACGTCATTTAAACGCTAAAGTCAATATTATGTTCACTTTACGATATACTATACATCCATCACTTTTCTAAATATGAAGGGACTACTATGAACAACTACCAACGAATCCACCCCAGAAAACCTGAAGGCATCGAAAAAAAACGTGCCTTTCTCATCGGTTCGGGCATCGCCTCTCTGGCAGCAGCAGAATACCTGATGCGTGACGGTTATATGCAAGGTGAACAGATCACCATTTTCGAACACGACGGCGTTGCCGGCGGTGCGCTTGACGGTGCCGGTACGCCCGAAGAGGGCTTTGTCGCACGCGGCGGCAGGGAGATGGAAGCACACTACGAGTGTCTGTGGGATCTCTATGGGCAGATCCCCTCCATCGAAGAGGAGGGACGCACGGTACTTGACGAGTTCAGGGAACTCAACGAGATAGACCCAAACTTCTCCAAGGTACGTGTTATCTACAACCGCGGCGAGAAGCACCGCCGAACCGATCTCGGACTGCACGAAAAGCATACCCACGAACTGACAAAACTGCTGCTGGCAAAAGAGGAAGATCTCGGTACACAGACGGTGGACGACTACTTCGACGGCTCCTTTTTCGAAACGGACATGTGGCTCTACTGGCGCAGCATGTTCGCTTTTGAGACATGGCACAGCGTCGTGGAGATGAAACGCTATATGCAGCGCTTCATTCACCTTGTACCGGGCATGAGTACCATGCGCGGGCTTGTCTTTACCAAATACAACCAGTACGAGTCGCTTGTACTTCCGCTGAAAAAACATCTGGAGTCCAAAGGGGTGAAATTCGTCTTCAACACCGTTGTCACCGACCTTGACATCGACATCACAGACGAAGAAAAAACCGTTACGGCTATCCATCTTGAAAGCGACGGCAAGGAAGAGGTCATCGAAACGACCAGAGATGATCTTGTCTTCTTTACTAACGGCTCCATGACCGAAAATAGCTCTCTTGGTACTATGGACACTGCTCCGGAGCTTGACAGAAGCGAGGGAGCGGTATGGCACCTGTGGAAAAAAATTTCAGAAAAAGATGAAGCGTTCGGAAAGCCTGAAGTCTTCTGCAGCGACATCGACAAGACCAAGTGGGAGTCCTTTACCATCACGGCAAAAGGTGGCAAGCTGCGCGCACTGCTTGAAGATTTCGCTGAACGCAAGTTCCTGCCCCACCGTACCGCAACAGGCGGTATCATCACCGTCAAGGACTCAAGCTGGCTCATGAGTGTCACTGTCAACCGCCAGCCGCAGTTCAAAAATCAGCCTGAAGACACGACCGTCGCCTGGGCCTATGCCCTCTTCCCCGACAACAAGGGGGATTTCATCGACAAGAAGATGAGCGAATGTTCAGGCAGAGAGCTGCTGCAGGAGCTGCTCTACCACCTTGGTATCGATGCGGACGACATGCAGCCCTACATCGACGAGTGCATTGTTATTCCCGCCATGATGCCCTACATCACCAGCCAGTTCATGCCACGCCTCAAGGGTGACAGACCCGAGGTCATCCCGCAGGGCAGTACCAACCTCGCTTTCCTGGGACAGTTCTGCGAGATCGAGAACGACTGTGTCTTCACCGTAGAGTACTCCGTCCGCTCTGCCATCATGGCAGTCTACGGACTGCTCAACTTGGAGAAGCCTGTACCAGAGATCTACCCAAGCCTTTACGACATTCGCGTACTGGCAAAGGCAGTCAAAACGATGAAACCGGAAGATGAAGGGATTTTCAGCAAGATTGTCGAATATGTACTCAAAAAGAAGCTTGAGAACACGACCTTTGAGGAACTGCTGTAACCAAAATATGACTCACAATTGAATACTTAAAAAGGAAGAGAACCATGGCACATATTGACCTACCTGAATTTGAACAGATGAGCCCTGCTATACAGGAAAAAGCACGTCCCATCCTGGAAAAGACCGGCAAGCTTGGAGAGATCTTCAAGCTGCTGGCCATTGACGAAAAGATTTACATGGCAACCGACGGCATGGTACAAAAATATCTGCTTGACGAAACAACGCTCAGCTACGATATCAAAGAGGCTATTGCCCTTCTCATCTCCAAAGAGAACGGCTGCAAAATGTGTGTGGATGTCCACAAAAGTATCGCCAAGATGCTGGGGCTCAGTGACCCCCAGATAGAAGAGATTCTCCAGGGAGTTGAAGCGATGCATGCTGATGCAAAAGAGAAAGCGCTGCTGAACTTCTGCATTCGTGCGGCACAGAAAGACAACTACAAGATTATGAAAGAGGATATCGACGCACTCAAGGAGATGGGGTGGAGTGACGTGCAGATCATCGAAGCGGTCGCCATCACCGGTTACTTCAACTACATCAATACCCTCTCAAATGTCTTCGGACTAGGAGAGTCGTAATGCGCAAGTACCTTCTTTGTCTGATACTGACACTTACCGCTATGCATGCCGAAACCTACAAGGCTGTCTTTGACTGCAGTTCCGATGACGCTTCCTACATCAAAAGCCGCATGTGGCTGATAGGCAAGACCATCGATATGATTGAAAAACAGGGCGACAAAGCCGACTTTGTACTGACACTGCACGGCAAGTGCGTACCGATGGTCTCAAAGCTGTACGATGAAGTTGTCGATGATGAGGATGAAGAGGATATCAAGCAGGCACAGAGCTACCTCAAGACACTTGCCCAAAAACGCGGTGTCAAGGTGATCGCCTGCGCCATGTCACTGGAGTTCAATGACATAGCACAAAAAGAGGTGCTGCCCTTTGTGAAGATCTCCCCCAACAGCTTCATCGACACGATCCATTACCAAAACAGAGGCTATGCATTAATGACGTTCAAATAGTGAACTACTTGAAATCGCGCATCTCCATCAGTTGCAGTTGCCATGTCGCCTCACCCGGGACCAGCTTGTACTCCAACTGCCGCTTTCCGCCTGTCGGGCAGCAGTTGGGATCGTTGTCTCTGTAGATTGGAAAGCTGCGAACAAGGGTATGGCCGACAATGGCAAAATCGTCATGCCCCATATAGCCTTTGGCTGCCTTTTTGTTCTGCTCCAGCGGCGGCAGGTAAATTTCTGAAAGTGATGCTTTGTTGTTGGCACTGTAGGCAACCAGTGAGCCGTAGGAGCCGCTACCTGCCGAAGTGACATAAATATAGATCTCCGGCGAGCCATCATTGTTCAGGTCGGCGATCTCCGCGCCCGTTACCATACCGTCTATTGTCTGTTTGATGACATCGTTTCGCTCACTGAGTCCGGACGGCGTGATAATAAGCGTGTTCTCCGAACCCTCATTGGTCGCCTGTACGTGAAAGGTAATGTCCTCAAGCGTAAAGGTTTTGTCAAATGCGTATTTTGTTCCAGATGCACCCGAAACATTTTTATCGGCACTCCTCAATATGCAGTCGGGAAGCTGGTACTTCTCTATGAGTTCTTTGATACGCGACTGATACGCATCAACCATACACGCCTTTTCATCACCCGCTTTCCAGCAGTCGTTGCGACCCTTGATCCAGCCGCGCTGCTCCGCTTTAAGCAGCTGTTTGTCGCTTGCTACGGCTATCGCCTTCTTGTATAGATCGGCAAGTTCCCTGTCAAGGTCCATCAGCCTGTCAGACCGGCAGATGATCCCCTCCGCAGAGTCTCTCTTGACTTTGCCGCAGTCGAAACTTGGGTGGTTGGCAAATGCTGTAATCGTTGCCAGCATACTGCCGGCAATCAAAAGTCTTTTGGTTTGCATAGGTGCATCCTTTCAGTGTGTTCCCCTATCATACCAGATTCTGCCGCTGCTGTACATAGCATTTGCCGACACACTTTGAAAATAAGATGATAACTTCTACGTTCACTCCGCCTCTGAAATAACATAGTGCCCGTCAACAACCTCCACCTTCGGCGGTACCTCTTCGGCTTCAAAGTAGTCATACCCCTCCTTGAGCTCCATCCAGAAGTCGTACCAGCGGCTCTCACTGTAGGCATCCATTACCTCATCTTCCATCATGAACGGAAAGATATGTACCGGCACATAGGTCTGTCCATTACGCAAAGCGGCGAAAACAAGCCCGTAGATCTTCTCTATCTTTGCATCGGTCATTGCATAACATCCTATGGAGACACAGTTGCCGTGTACCATTAAAAATGAGCCGGTACGGTGGTGTGCACGGTCGTAGGCATTGGGGTACCCCAGGTTGAAGGCAAGGTGGAATTTGCTGTGGGGGTTGAGCTGCTTTTTATAGACGCGGTAGAAGCCCTCAGGTGCCTGCCTGTCCCCTTCTCTCAGCTTGGGTCCAAGATGTCCCGAGTAGGCACAGATGGCATAGTCTTTGAGGTGTACGTAGCGCTCCTCTTTCTTCATCCACACTTCAAGAATCGCCTCTTTTTTGAAGATACGAATGTAAACGGCATCACCCTTTTTGAGCCCAAGTGTTTTAAGACGCTCTTTAAGTGAGACGAACTGATATTTTCGCCGTTCAAGATACTCCTGCATCGCTACCTCCTGTGAAATACGCATCACCTCTTCAAGACTCATCGTCCGGTTCGTCTCTTCTCTCAAAAGATCTGTCAAAGAAAGCGAAACATTCTGTTCCGGCAGCGGACTCGGTGTGCATGCCGAACCATTGCTCTCGTTCTGTTCAGACGGTATATTTTGGATTACAGGAGCTGTCTGCACCGTAACAGGCTTTGGGATTTGCAGCTGAGGTATATCGATAAAGAGGGGAAGAAATGAAAGAAGCAGCAGTGAAACGACAAGAAGATCGGCCAGGATCAGCCATCTTCTCGTCCACTTCATCCGTGCCCCTTATTTTTTGAGTTTTTGTATTCTGTCATATCCGTAGACATCGTTGAAGTAGTGAACCGTACCGTCATCCTCCACATAGGCTGTCAGATAAGCTGTATGAACAGGCAGCGGCTTCGTAATGGTAATGTAGTGGGTTTCCAAACTGTCATACTTCTCTTTTGCCTCATCCCAGGTCAGATTCGTATAGTTCTCTATGACATGTTTGAGCATCTCGTTGGGACGTTCTAGGCGTACACATCCGTGACTGTAACAGCGCACTGCTCTTTTGAAAAGATGTTTCGTTTGTGTATCATGCATATAGACCGAATGGTTGTTGGGGAAAAGGAACTTCACACGCCCAAGATCATTGCGGTTCGATGGCGGCTGGATAAACTTGAACGGTACCGGTCCCTTACCTCCGACATAGTTACGCGCCAGTGCAGGCTCAAATGTCTGTGCGGGCGATTTGAGGTTGTAGTCTTTGCGTATCACCAGTCCGTTCCGTTTCAGGTAACCCGGATCTTTCAATGTTTTTGGAATCACTTCGTTACGTGCAATGGAGTCCGGTACATTCCACTGCGGATTGACGACAATATACTTGAGGTTCTCTCCAAAGATCGGCGTCTGAAGACGCTTCTTGCCGACAATGACTTTCATACTGATCGCCGTTTTGCCGTCTTCTATGATACGCACGCGGAACTCGGGAATGTTCACCAGCGCATAGTTTTTGCTGGTCAACGGCTTCATCAGCTTCACACGCTCAAGACTCAACCTCACCTTGCGCAGCTTCTCCGGGTCGACACCGGGCTCTTTTTCAAGTGTTTTGTATGCAGCAAGCAGTCTTCCAAACTCCCTGTAGGCCGGCACATAAGGCTTGAGAATCTGCTCAATACTTCTACCCGCTTTCAACTGTGTTCTAATAGTGTTTGGATCTACTTTCTGCGTGTAAATCTCATAGGTACTTTTAAACTTGGGGGTCTTGCGCTCAGCCTGTGCCGCTTTGAAACCTGGAATGTCAATACAACTGTTGGCAAGGTGATTCGTATAGTCAACCAGCAGTTTGAACATCAGACGCGAATCTTCGCTCTGGCGCACTTTTTGGTAAAGTGCTTCATCACCGCAACGCGAAGCGTACTTATCATCCTGCAAAATCTGCAAAAATTCCTCTTTCTGACTGCTGTGCCACCCTTCACTGTCCGGCGTTCCCACACAGCCGCTCAGCAGCACTGCAAAGAGTGCCGCCCACACAAAACGTTTTGTCATATTTCTTTCCCCTGTTTTTTTAGTTCCTGTGCACAGACATAGGCGCTTGAAAAGGCCCACTGAAAGTTATAGCCTCCAAGCTGTCCCGTAACATCCATCACTTCACCGATAAAGTAGAGCCCCTCTGTCCTCAGGCTCTGCATTGTTTCGGCATCTATCTCATCGGTTGCCACACCGCCTCTGGTCACTTCAGCCTTGCTGTAGCCAAAGGTCCCTGCCGGTGCGAATGCATAACGGTGAAGTGTTTGAAGCTGCTGCAGTTCTCTTTCAGAGAGCGCACTCCCTGCCTTGTCTTCGATTGCAAATTGTACCAAAAATGCCTTAGCAACCCGCTTTGGGAGCGGCAGCAGCGAAGTAAGGCGCTTTTTGCTCCCCCGTATCTGCCCCCATGCAAAGCCCGGCAGAAAATCGATCTCAATTTTCCCTTTCTCCCAGTAGAGCGACGCATCAAGTACCGCAGGACCGCTGATACCCTTGTGTGCAAAAAGCAGCGAACCTTCACACCGCTTCTGTCCCACAGTAATGACCACATCAGTCGATATGCCGCTGAGTTCCTTGAAGAAAAACTGCTCCTTTTGCACCGTAAAGCCTACCAGTGCCGGTGCCGTTTTTGCTACAGTATGTCCAAAGTGTTCGGCAATCTCATAGCCGATACCGCTGGCACCCAGTTTCGGAAAACTCAATCCACCTGACGCAATCACAACATTGGGGGCGGTCAGCATACGTTTGTCAGTCCTGACATAAAACATATCACCCCTTTTACGCACCTCCATCACCCTTTCACGGTATAAAAAACGCTGTTTTCGGCTCTGCCTGAGCAATATCTCAAGCAGTTCCTGTGACGACTTCGGACAAAAGTACTGACGGGCTTTCCGAAGTACAGGCTGCAGCCCCTGCCGTCTCAACCACGACAGCAACGCTTTTTCATTGAACTGTTGGAGAATATGACCTATAAATGCTTTATCCCCACGATAATACGATGCATCCATCACCGCATTGGTAATATTGCATTTTCCGCCTCCTGAGATTCGTATTTTCTCTCCAGCCCTGGCATTCGCATCAACAATAACAGCATCTCCCGGAGGCAGCAGAGAGGCAAGCATCAGCGCTCCCGCACCACCCCCGACAATAATCGTTTTGTGTTTCATGGCACGCATTATACCCAATGAAGACTACACGCCATCTACACAGATATTGCATACAATCTCTGACAAAGGAGTCAAGTATGAAAAAAAACGGATGGATACTACTGCTCTACATCGGCTTTCTCTCTACCTGCACCTCCGCTGCAGAGAGGTATGATACCAAAGCATTCCGTATTGTTACAAAGCTTTGCAGCCCCTGCCACGGCACGCCGTTCTATATGGCAAAACAGATCGATGAGGATGACTGGGAGTATTTTTTCAAGACACCTGGCGAACTTGAAAAGATACACAAAGGTAACACCAAAGCGCTTGCATCACTCAATAGCAGTCTCTTTCAGCAAAAGAAGAAGAGAATCCTGAAATATTTTATCAATAATTCAAAATTCTCCGGAAGTGTACATGGGTGCGACGCAAACTTCTGCGGAACCCACCATTGACATAAAACAGATATCTGCCCTGCAGTATGCAGAGATCATTATCAAACTATGTTAAAATACTGTATGGGAATAAAACTATTACTTCTGCTGTCGGCACCGTTTCTGCTCCATGCCGCCAATCTATTTATTATCACCGACAAAAAGGGCAAAGTCGTCGAAGAGAAGCATCTTAAAAAGTGCAACAATGCCTGCCTGAACCAGGATGCAAGAGAGTATTCACTGCAGGCTATCTACGATGCGCTGCACCGCGAAGAGAACCTTGCAAGAGCAGCACAGATGGCACGGGAAGCGGCTGAACGCATCGCAAAGGCGAGTACTGCTGCCAAGAAAAAGGGAAAGACATACCACCTCACTTCTGCCGACCGCGAAGCGCTCCTTCGCTACGCCAAATATTTCAAGGGCGGCAAGTATGTCTGGGGCGGTACGACACCTGAGGGCTTCGACTGCTCAGGGTACGTACAGTACCTTTTCAAAAAGAACGGTGTCAACCTCCCCCGCACCGCCTGGGCACAATCGAAAAAGGGGATACCTGTCGATCTTGACAACCTGCAAAAAGGCGACCTGCTCTTCTTCCTGACCGACAAAAAACGCGGCATTCCCGTCACCCATGTGGGTATCTACCTTGGCAACGGCAAGTTCATCCATGCCGCTTCCAAGAAACAGGGCATTATCATCTCTCCCATCACACACGGCCACTATCGTGACTGCTTCGTTTCAGCGAGGAGAGTGCTGAAAAGGGGTTAAGGGTTAAGTTAAGGGTTAAGGGTTAAGGGTTAAGGGTTAAGGGTTAAGGGTTAAGGGTTAAGGGAATTTTGCATTGTTTGGTTAATGAAAAGCTTAAAGAGACAGGAAGTGAGGATTCATCCTCACCCACGTTGAAAATTAGTAGAAAATATCGATAACCACAGTAGCATTCACCAACCGGAATCAAAATCCAAAAAGAGGCTAACATGCACATCAAACCCGACTGTATCACCTGCATAATGAACCAGACGCTGAAGGTCACCAAGCTGCTGCAGCTTGACGATACAACAAGCAAAACCCTGCTTGATGAAACGGCAAAGATCCTGATCGAGAGTTCTCTTGCAATGACACCGCCGCAGATCGCGCAGCACACCTATGCCAAAATCGCCGAAATCACAGGCATCGATGACCCTGTTGCCAAAGCCAAGGAGGCGGCGACCAAAATCGCACTCAATGTTGATACCCCCTTTGTCAAGACACTGCACGATGCCGTCAAGTTTGCCGTTATCGGGAATGTCATCGATTTTGGTGCGCAGCAGGAGTTCGACCTCAACGAAGTCATCCGGAGCCACTTTCACCGGAAATTCGCCATAGATGATTTTGAGGCATTCGAAGAGTCCTTAAAGAAGGCAGAAAGTCTTGTTTACCTTGGTGACAACACCGGAGAGCACATCTTCGACCGGCTTCTCATCGAAAAGATCAAAGATGCCTATGACATCGATGTCTACTATTTCGTACGCGGCAAACCCATCATCAACGACGTTACCGTTAAAGAGGCAAAGCTCTTGGAGGATGTCGCAACTATCGTGGACACCGGTGTCCCCACACCCGGCTTCGACCTTGATTACGCCAACACATACGCCAAAGAGCTTTTTGAAAACGCAGACATCGTCCTCTCAAAAGGAATGGGCAACTACGAATCCCTCTACGACGTCTGTGACAGAACGGTTTTTTACCTTTTTATCGTCAAATGCAATGTCGTCTCCAATGCCATCGGACAGCCGGTGGGGGAGCTTGTGTTTGCGGAACACGGAAAGAGTGAGGAATGAGGAAATTTTGCATGGATTGGTTGAAGTCAACCTTAAATAGCTAAGTGGGAACCGAATGCTTTAGCTTCAGCAACAAGTCATATTGGCAATCTAACGTTTGGCGGGGCTGAAGCCTCCGATTCCAAAACTCCGTCATTCCTACAAAAGTAGGAATCTTTGCGTGAATTAACCATTCGGCATCAAGACCCCGCATCAAGTACGTGATGACACATAAACTCACTCCCAAATATACGAAAACACCAATAACCAATCACAAACCTACAATCTCTGCAGCTTCTTCAAGCCCTCTTTGACCAGTGTGGCAGTATCGCCGCTGCATCCTGCAAGGGCTTTCTGGATCGCATCTTTTTTGAAGCCGAGGCTCTCAAGGGCCATGGTAGCTTCGACCATCGACGCACCCACGCTCTCCCCTGCTCCCTCACCATCGACAATGAAGTCGGCAAGCTCCACCAGAATGCGGCTTGCCGCCTTGGGACCGATGCCCGGAACACGTTTTAGCATGCCGACATCTTTGGAGGTGACCACTTTGGCAAAGGTTTCGGGAGTGAAAGTCGAACAGACGGCCAGTGCCACTTTGGGACCTACACCGTTTATTTTGATGAGCGTATCGAACATCTTCTTTTCGTTACGCTCCATAAAGCCGTAAAGCGCATCGGTATCTTCACGGATGATACGCGTAGCAAAGAGCTTCACCCGCTTCTCTTTGATGGCGTTTGAGGTATTGATGGAGATGTGCACCTCATAGACCAGTCCGTTTACGTTCAGGTACACATAGGTGGGGTCCTTGTGCTCCACACTCCCTTCGATTCCGACTATCATTGCGTTCCTTTTCGTTCGTTTTGGAAAGTATAGCACGACTTCTGCAGGTATAGCGCAAAAAATGTCATATTGTCATATTTCTGCCTCAAATCAACCTTTCGCTAAAATACGCAAAACCCAAACGAAAAGAGAACCATGCGCCTACGATCGATCTTTACCAACAGTTTCGGCATACTCCTCTCACGGGTAACGGGACTTGGACGTGATGTGCTTATGGCTTCCGCACTTGGTGCATCGGTCTGGTCGGACATGTTCTTTGTCGCATTCAAGCTGCCCAACCTCTTTCGCCGTATCTTTGCTGAAGGTGCTTTTACACAGGCGTTCATGCCCTCCTTCATCGCCTCAAAGCACAAGGGGGTCTTTGCCACAAGTATCTTTTTGCGCTTTCTGCTCTTTCTGGTCTCCTTTTCACTGATTATCACCATTTTTCCCGAACCCATGACAAAGCTGCTTGCATGGGGGTGGAGCTGGGAACAGATAGACCAGACCGCGCCGCTTACGGCGATAAATTTCTGGTATCTTGACCTCATCTTCATCGTCACTTTCCTGGCGACGCTGCTGCAGTACAAGGAACACTTCGCGACAACGGCGATGTCGACAGCCCTGCTGAACATTTCCATGATCACCGCACTGTGGATATTCATGAAGCATGACCCAAAAACCGTCGCCTACGCTCTCAGTTTCGCTGTACTCATCGGCGGGGTGCTGCAGATCGTCGCACACCTGATTACCCTGCACCGCTTCAAACTCGACCGTCTGCTTATCGGCGGCTGGAAGTACCGAAAGGTCAAGGATGTCAAAGAGGAAGAAAAACATTTCAAATCTCTCTTCCTGCCCGGGATCCTCGGCAACTCAACTCCGCAGATCTCCGCCTTTGTCGACACGATTCTGGCGACATTCCTCGCTACCGGTTCGGTCTCCTTTCTTTTCTATGCCAACCGTATCTTCCAGCTGCCGCTGGCCATTATCGCCATTGCAACGGCAACGGTGCTCTTTCCGACTGTTTCCAAGGCGCTAAAGAACAATCAAGAGGAGAAAGCCTACGAAAACCTCACACAGGCATTCTGGTTGCTTGCCTTTCTGCTCGGTGCAGCGATGATCGGTGGCATTCTGCTTGCCGAACCCATCATCTGGCTTCTTTTCGAACGCGGCAAATTTACCCATGTAGAGACCCTGCAGACCATGGAGGTACTGCGTATGTATATGGTAGGCCTGCTTCCTTTTGGCCTTGCCAAACTCTTCTCTCTCTTTCTCTACGCCTCCCACCGCCACAGAAAAGCGGCAAAAGTGGCTGTCTACTCCCTTCTCACCTCCGTCAGCTTCTCCCTGATGCTGATGCACCCCCTAGGCGCAGCAGGACTGGCACTTGCAGGCAGTATCGGCGGCTGGGTGTTCTTTGGTTTTACCGTCAAAGAGGTAGGCTTTGGCATACTCAAACGCATCCTGCTCAACAAACGCAGCATCTATTTTCTTGTTGGGATGCCGATTTTTGCTGTAGCAATGTATCTGCTTAATGGGTGGATAGTTGGTCTTATTCGATAGCACTAGCCGAAAATACACATAAAGGTATACACTTCGTTAAATTTTCGATTCCGAAAGAATAACCAATAACCAATACACCAGTAACCAATAACAATGCACACCCAAAATACAACCCATAACCAAATTTTGCTATAATCCCCAAAACCATTCATCAAGGCATCTTCATCATGGTCATCTTCGACTCCGTTACCAAAACCAAACGCCCTTTCGAGCCCATTAAAGAGGGAGAAGTGAGCATCTATGTCTGCGGCCCTACCGTCTACGATGACGCACACCTCGGACATGCACGCAGTTCGCTGGCCTTTGACCTGCTTGCGCGTACGCTGCGTGCACTGGGGTACAAAGTGACGCTGGCGAAAAACTTCACCGACATCGACGACAAGATCATCAAAAAGGTCGAAGCTACCGGAAAAAGCATGCAGGAGATCACCGCCTACTACATCGACCGATATCTTGAGGAGATGGCACAGCTTGGCGTGCAGCGTGCCGACATCGAACCCAAGGCGACCGAATCACTGGGGGCCATCGAAGCGATGATCCAGCGCCTCATCGACAAAGGCTTCGCCTATGTCGTCAGCAACGGTGATGTCTACTTCGACACCAGCAAGGACCCCCGCTACGGAGAGATCTCCCACAAGGTCCACGACGAGGAGGAGAACCTAAGCCGCGTGGCGCACAACAGCGAAAAGCGCAACCCCAAAGACTTCGCACTCTGGAAAGCCTGCAAGGGAGAAGAGGACATCTGCTTCGATGCCCCCTTCGCTTCGGGACGTCCGGGCTGGCACATCGAGTGTTCGGCGATGATAGAGAAGTATTTTGACGGCAACGGCGAATACAGCATAGACATCCACGGCGGCGGGGCGGACCTGCTCTTCCCCCACCATGAGAACGAAGCAGCGCAGAGCCGTTGTGCGACAGGACACGAGCTGGCGAAGTACTGGATGCACAACGGTTTCGTGCAGATCGACGGCGAGAAGATGAGCAAGAGCCTTGGCAACAGTTTCTTTCTCAAAGATGCCCTCAAAGTCTACGACGGCGAGATCCTGCGCTACTACCTCAACTCAGTGCACTACCGCAACGACTTCAACTTCAACGAAGAGGACCTGCTTGCAGCCAAAAAGCGTCTCGACAAGCTCTACCGCCTCAAAAAGCGCCTGCTTCCCGGCAAGGCTTCGGCAGTGAACCCCGCGTTCAAAAAGGCGCTTCTCGATGCGATGAGCGATGACCTCAACATCTCCGTAGCCCTCTCCGTCATCGACGAAATGGTCGCCGCAGCCAACGAAAAACTCGATGAGAACCCCAAGAACAAGGCCCTCAAAAAAGAGACGCTTGCCAACCTGGCGTTCATCGACACCCTGCTTGGCTTTGGAGGCAAGGAGCCCTACAGCTACTTCCAGATCGGCGTGGACGAAACACTCAAAGAGCAAATAGAAGCGCTCATCGCCAAACGTACCGAAGCCAAGAAGGCCAAAGATTTCGCCGCTGCCGATGCGATCCGTGACGAACTTACACAGATGGGCATTGCCATCATGGACACGCCGGAGGGCACGGTGTGGGAGCGCGCCTGATGATAAAAAAGCTGTTACTGCTTACACTTGTCACTGCGGCTGCACTGCAGGCTGAAGAACAGTTTCCGTTCATCGGCGCATCGGTTAGTTACCACCAGGCAGAGCTGGAAAACGGCAAGAAGAACAACTACACCACCGGCGCCTTTCATGTGGGCAAACAGACACTGCGCTGGCGTACCACTTTCGGGCTGGAGTACGGGCAGGACCTTGGCATTGTCACCCTCAATGTCGACTACATCCCATTCGATACGATGTTCGGCACCCCGAAGATCCGCCCCTACCTCGGCGCCAATATCAACTACATCCACTACGACAACGATGCCGTAGAGGACAGCAACGGCTACAGCTACGGCGGACAGGCGGGTTTCATCATCTACGCCAGCAACCGCATCGACATCGATATCGGATACCACTACAATCTTGTTCAGAAGATAGAAGGCCTTGATACGCTTCAGGGAGCAACCCTCTCCCTGCACTACTTTTATTGAGATTGGGGTATAATCGCACAAACCATTCCGGAGAGACCCGTGTCACTTTTTTCCTACGATACCCTTAAAAAACTGCTCTTCAAACTCGACCCCGAAACGGCGCATACCGTCGCGGGCTTCGGGCTCAGAGCCGCTGCCTACTGTCCCCCTGCGCTGCGTCACTTTTCAAACGAATTCTTTGTCTCAGACCCCATGCTCAAACAGCAATTTTTTGGAAGAACCTTTCAAAACCCTGTGGGGCTGGGTGCAGGCTTCGACAAGAACGGGCAGTACATCACCTCCATGCCCATGCTCGGGTTCGGCTTCACCGAAATCGGTACGGTCACACCCAAGCCGCAGCCGGGCAACCCCAAACCAAGACTCTTCCGCCTTGTAGAAGAGCAGTCGGTCCAGAACGCCATGGGCTTCAACAACAAGGGCATGGGATATATGCTCGATCAACTCAACAAGCTCTACTTCTTCGACTACCCCATCGGCATCAACATCGGCAAGAACAAAACCACCCCTGAAGAGAAAGCACTGGAAGATTACGAAACACTCTTTCATGCGTTCAGAGATTACGGCGACTACATCGTCATCAACATCTCCTCTCCCAACACACCGGGACTACGTGACCTGCAGAACGAACAGTTCATCAACGACATCTTCGCCATGGCAAAACGCATCACCGACCAGCCGGTACTGCTCAAGATCGCGCCCGACATGGCTCCAGAAGATGCCGTTGCACTCTGCACCACAGCAGTCGAAGCGGGAGCGGCGGGTATCATCGCCACCAACACCACCATCGACTACAGCCTCACCCCCAACGCCAAGGATTTCGGCGGCATCTCCGGCGCACTGCTGACACAAAAGAGCTACGAACTCTTCAGGGCAGTCGGAAAAGCGCTTTATGGCAAGACACTGCTCATCTCCGTAGGCGGCATCGACTCGGCTGAAGAGGCATACAGACGCATCAAGGCAGGCGCCTCGCTCGTGCAGGTCTACAGCATGCTCATCTACCGCGGCCCCGCCCTCATCAAAGAGATCAACGAAGGAGTCGTTGCCCTGTTAAAGAAAGACGGGTACACTCACATCTCTGAAGCGATAGGCGCGGATTGGAAGTAATTGTAGGGTGCGTAGTCACGCACCGTTATAAATTGGTGCGTGACTACGCACCCTACGCGGAGAAAAAAATGCATATACAAAAAACCATTCAATCATCAATCATCAATCATCAATCATCAATCAAAAAAATAGTGCTCGCACTATTTTTTGCCACAGGAGCGATCATGGCCAATTCACTGCCAAAACACTACACCAAAACGCTCGACAACGGTCTTGAGGTCGTTGTCATCCCTATGCACAACGAATCGGGTGTCATCACGACCGATATCTACTACAAAGTCGGCAGCCGAAACGAAACGATGGGCAAGAGCGGTATGGCGCATATGCTCGAACACCTCAGTTTCAAATCGACCAAGAAGCTCAAAGAGGGTGAGTTCGATGTCATCGTCAAGAGCCACGGCGGTGTCAACAATGCCGCCACGGGCTTTGACAAGACGCACTACTTCATCAAAACTGCCAGCAAGAACCTCGGTATGACGCTCGATCTGTTTGCGGAGCTGATGCACAACCTCAAGCTCGATGACGAAGAGTTCCAAAGAGAGCGCGATGTGGTTGCCGAAGAGCGCAGGCTGCGTACCGACAACAACCCCATGGGCTATCTCTACTTCCGCCTTTTTAACACCCACTACGTCTACCACCCCTACCACTGGCTGCCCATCGGGTTTATGGAAGACATCCAAAGCTGGAAAATAGAGGATATCCGCAACTTCTACCACCGCTACTACCAGCCCGAAAACGCCATTCTTGTCGTAGCCGGTGACATTGAACCCGAAACGGTATTCAAAGAGGCGCAGGAGAAGTTCGGTGCCATCAAGAACGAACACGCTATTCCGAAGGTGACGTTTGTAGAGCCCAAGAACGACGGTGCCAAGCGTGCGGTGCTGCACAAAGAGAGCAACCAGGTCGACACCATCGCTATCGCCTACTCCATCCCCAACTACGAAGATGATGACCAGGTGGTCCTTTCGGCCATCAGCCACATCCTCAGCCACGGAAAGAGTTCGCGCTTTGAGAAGAAACTGGTGCACGAAAAACATCTGGTCAACCAGATCTACGGCTACAATATGGAGATGAAAGACCCCGGTGTCTTCGTCATCATGGCGATGGCCAATCCGGGTGTCGCCATCGAAGATGTCGAAAAAGAGATCCTAAGCGAACTTGAGAAGCTCAAAACAGGCGATGTCACACAGGAGGAGCTCGATAAGGTCAAGATCAACACCAAAGCCGAATTCATCTATTCGCTTGAGAGCTCCAACAATGTCACAAGCCTCTACGGTGACTACCTTGCCAAGGGCAGCCTCAAACCTTTACTTGAATATGAAGAGAAATTGGATAAAATAACGCTCAAAGATATCGTGCGCGTGGCGAAAAAGTATTTCGACCACGACTACTCGACCACGGTCATACTCAAAAAGCACGAGACCGACACACCAACGCAGGAACAGAAGTAATGGAAAACTATATCACCGGTGCGACGACCGCACTGATCACCCCGCTCAAGAACGGCAAGCTCGATGAAGCGACGTTCGCCAAACTGATCCAGAGACAGATCGACAACGATATCGATGCCGTCTGTCCCGTAGGCACCACAGGTGAGAGCGCCACGCTCAGCCATGATGAGCACAAACGCTGCATCGAAATCGCCGTAGAGGTCTGCAAGGGCACCAAAACAAAGGTACTTGCAGGTGCGGGAAGCAACGCCACACACGAAGCCATCGACATCGCCAAACACGCTGAAGCGTGCGGTGTGGATGCCCTCTTCTCGGTAAGCCCCTACTACAACAAGCCAAGCCAGGAAGGGCTCTACCAGCACTACAAGGCCATCGCTTCTGCAGTGGAAGTGCCATTCATGCTCTACAACGTTCCCGGACGTACCGGTGTGGACATTCTTCCCGACACCGTCAAGCGTCTTTTCGATGATGTACCAAACATCATGGGTATCAAAGAGGCTACAGGCTCCATCGAGCGTACCGTTGAGCTGCTTGCAAAGGTGCCCGACCTCTACGTTTTCAGCGGTGACGACGCCATCGATTTCCCCATTCTTGCCAGCGGCGGAAAGGGTGTGACTTCGGTTACTTCAAACCTACTGCCGGACCTCAAGGCCAAACTGGCGCACGCTGCGCTTGCAGGTGACTTCAAGACCGCCAAGGCGATCAACGACGACCTCTTTGCCATCAACAAGGTGCTCTTCTGCGAAAGCAACCCCATCCCCATCAAGGCGGCAATGTACATCGCCGGCCTGACGGAGACGCTGGAGTACAGACTGCCGCTGGTACCGCCAAGCAGCGAGAACATGCGCAAGATCGAAGAGACGATGAAAAAATATACCATTGCAGGAGTAGCATAATGAGCGACATGAAAGGAAAGACCCTTGTCATTACAGGGGCGACCAAGGGAATAGGAAGAGCCACAGCGGAGAAGTTTGCACAAAACGGCGTCAATGTCGCCTTTACCTACAACTCCAACAAGGACGCAGCCGATGCCATCGCTGCAGAACTTGAAGAGAAGTACGGCATCAAAGCCAAAGCCTACCCGCTTGACATTCTTGACACCGACCAGTTCAAGCCGCTCTTTGAAGCTATTGATGAAGACTTCGACCGTGTTGACTTCTTCGTCTCCAACGCCATGATCTACGGCCGTCCGGTCGTCGGCGGTTACGGGAAGTTCATGAAACTGCGCCCAAAGAAGGGCCTGACTAACATCTATACCGCTACTGTCGGCGCATTCGTTGCAGGCAGCCAGGAGGCGGCAAAACGTATGGAGAAGATTGGCGGCGGATCCATTGTTACCCTCTCTTCTACCGGTAACCTCATCTACATCGAAAACTACGCAGGACACGGCACCAACAAAGCGGCGGTAGAAGCGATGGCACGCTACGCGGCCGTAGAGCTTGGCGAAATGGGCATCCGTGTCAACGCCGTAAGCGGTGGCCCCATCGAAACCGATGCGCTGCGCGCCTTTACCAACTACGAAGAGGTCAAAGCCGAAACCATCAAACGCTCCGCCCTCGACCGCATGGGAACACCAGAGGACCTCGCCGGCGCCATCTACTTCCTCTGCACCGATGAAGCAAGCTGGATCACCGGACAGACGATCGTTGTGGATGGGGGAACGACGTTTAGATAGGTAGAAGGTAGAAGGTAGAAGGTAGAAGGTAGAAACTTTTCATATGCTCACTTATGCAAACCTTAACTGCTCCCTTCTCCCTCTCACCTGCTCCCTCCATATAGAAACCTCATCATTCCTGCGAAGGCAGGAATCTTAACGTCAATCAACCAAACAACATAAAGATCCCGCATCGGGTGCGGGATGACAGACAAACATGGAAATACACACATCCAATAACCAATACACCAATTACCAATAACGGTCACTCCCCTACTCACATCTTTACTATGCTAAAATACACTCCACAATACATTATATATGAGAACCTGCCCATGTCAAAAACCAAAATACTGAACATCCCAAACATCCTCGCCTTCATCCGCCTGCTGCTCGCACCGCTGATGTTTCTCTTTCTTGTCAACCAGGATGCTTCTTTCTTTCATAGCATCCACCCAAGCTGGCTGAACTACTTTGCGGCATTCATCTTCGTGGTCGCTTCTGCAACCGACTTCTTTGACGGCTACATTGCCCGGACGTTCGATCAGGTGACTGTACTTGGCTCCATACTCGACCCTTTGGCGGACAAGATGCTCACCCTTGCAGGTTTTCTCGGGCTGATGATGCAGGGCATGGCCTCCCCCTGGGCGATCTTTCTCATTCTTACACGTGAACTCTTCATTACAGGACTGCGCGTCTCTGCTGTTTCGCAGGGGCTTGACATCTCCGCTTCATGGATGGGCAAGGTCAAAACCGTCGCACAGATGATCGCCATAGGCTTTCTGCTCATGCACTGGCCGGGAGGTACTCTGCTGCTCTGGATCGCCGTGGCGCTGACACTCTACTCCGGGTATGAGTATGTGAGGGACTTTTTCAGGCATGTGGAAATGTGATATACGTAGTTATGGGTTACTGGTAATTGGTGTATTGGTTATTGGTTGTTTCCCTTTTACTGTTTCTCTGTCATCCCGGACTTAATCCGGGATCTTTACGTTTTTGCATAATCGACGCAAAGATTCCTGCTTTCGCAGGAATGATGAAGTAGATTACCTGTCATCCTACACTCGAAGCGGGATCTTGACGTTTATTGGCTAATTGACACAAAGATTCCTGATCAAGTCAGGAATGTTCTGTGTTAAA
>JALTVI010000067.1 GCA_027049035.1 Sulfurovum sp.
CTCGTAGTGGGGCTGGATGTAGATACCGCAGCTCATACTGGTGAAAATGCCGCCGCCAACAACGCATTGTGTGGTGGTGTATGCATTGCGGGCCTGGCTCTTGTTGCGTCCTGGGTGCTAGCCGCTGGGCGCGGCAATCCGATCAAGGGGTTGGAGGAAATCGGGGCTGGTAGAGATCCCCTGAGCTGAGCCGTTTCGGCTGGCATTGATAAGGCCATTGAGCTGTCCATGGAGCATCATCCCGATGCCACACAAGCAGTGCTCGAGTTCCTGGGGTCAGTCAATGGCGCTGTCGATGCCCTGGTCACCTATGTGGACGAGAGCACGGGCAAGAGGGTTTCTCGCTGGTGGAGTAGCCTTGACCCAGCTACTCGCAACCGACTCAAGGGCACCTCAAAAATCGTTAGCATCTTCATTCCGGCCACCAGCGTGCGCGGCATCCGCGCCATGAAGAGAGCCGCGTCAATCTACCGTGCCAAGCGTAAGCTTGGGGTAAAAAAGATCAGGGTTTCGGATATCGTTTGGAGGAACATCACGCTGCAGGGGTATCCATTCGAGCATGCTCTGCGTACGGCCCTGAAACTACCTAAATCCGCGAAACTTCCGGACAACTTCAAGACCTTTGATTACTTCTACAACGGCCGTGCCATCAGCGCCAAGACCATCGATCTCAGTGCGCCTGGTTATAGACAGTCAAACAGGGTTTACTATAGGATCAAGAACTACATCGACAAGGCAAATCAATTCGATCACTATAAGCTGAGTGGGCGTAAGATTGTCGCCGATGACATCACACAACGGGAAGTGCACATTGGCATACCGAAAGGCAGGGCCACGCCTGATCAGTTGCGCGAGATGCAACGGGCGCAAGCTTATGGCGAGCAAATAGGCGTGAGGGTGATATTCTATGAAGTCAAATAAACCGGGCCTGTCTTTGATGCAGCTGTTGGCGTCGTTTTTGGGCCGGGATTCCAAGGAATCAAACGAACCAGGACTGCCCCGCTTCGTTCCGGGGGCGGAAGTTTACCTACGCAAAGGGAAATTCTATCTGGCATCCGAAGACAGAAGTGTAACGGGTTTTAGGTATACCGGTGATACAGTGTTGGTCTTGCCGGTGAGTGTGTCGGATGCAGAATTGGGGAAAGCCTTGTTGCAGGTGCTGGCCGCGGGGAAAGACGGGATTCAGGATATTGACTGGGATGAACTTGAAAAAGGACAGGAAGAAGAACCACTCTTGCAGGCGGCGGGCGTGAAAAGTTGGCGGACATTCTATACAGATTGCCGGGCATGCAGCGTTTACAAAAAGCCAGACAAGATGAAATTCCTCCCTTCGCGCCTCCGGGGCTCCAGTGCCGAAGGTATAGGCGAGAAAAAATTTTTCATCCCGGCGGATTCCTCACCGGAAGAAATCGGGCGTGCCGTGCGCAAATGCCTTGAACGCTCCCGTTGAAAGTGGGGGGCAGGGAGCGTTCACCTCGCAATCCCTGGCATAACTCCAATCATCCTTGCGTTCCCGAGAAACGACTAAGCCCTCGGGCCGGAGCTGGTGCGCGGGGTGGTGCATTCGGTGGTGCGCGCCGGGCTGAGCACGGCCATTCAGGGCGGGCGCTTCGACAAGCAGTTGCTTGAGAACCTGCGCGGTGTGGGCGTCAGCCAGGTGCTGGCCGGGGTGCAGGGGGCCATTGGTGATCTGACCGACGGCACCGGTGCGCGTGACCTGCCGGTGCTGAACATGATCGCCCACGCGCTGGCCGGCGGTCTGGCGGCGAAGGCCACGGGCGGCAAGTTCGAAGCCGGAGCGGCGGCGGCCCTGTCCTCGGCCATTGCCGCCAACGCCGGGCTGTTCTCCGGCCTCAGTCAAGAGCAGCTCTCCGCCGTCAGCCAGCTCATTGGCGCCGCCGCCGCATTGCTCGTCGGCGGCGACGGCGCGGACGTGAACCAGGGCGCCTCCATTGCCCAATCCGCCGCCTTCTACAACTATCTGACACATGAGCAAATGCGGGAGGTGGAGAAACTAATCAAAGAAACAATAGAGTGTGATGCTGGACAGCGGAGATGTGACAAAGAAAATCTAAAGTCACGTTGGGAGAAGCTACAACAAATATCCCGACTGCAAACACAGAAGATGATCGCCGTATGTTTGGCCGGCGATTCTTCTTGCCAGACTATGGTGCAGCAAGCGCGCGCCTATCTTGTCTGGGAAAAGGCGATGATCATCCGGGGATATATTACCGCAGATCAGTTTTCTCTATCGTCACATCTCATAGAGCCTCGCGGCACTCCCATGAGCCTTGATGAACTGGCTGTGAACGTCTTCGGCGACAAGAGGCTCACGGGGCAGGCGGCGGTTCGAGAAATGTTCGCGGAGCTGGCCCGATATGACGGGCGCTGGAAGATGATCAACGGCGCCCTCATGTTTGGAGGCGTAACGCTCTGCACGGTTGGTAGCGGGGGTGCCGGAGCAGCACTATGTGCTCTTGGCATTGCCAATGCGGTTCTGGGCGCCAATCGCGCCGCGCAGGGGCTGGAGCAATATATCAAGGGCCGATTCACTGCCTCCGCAATAGAGCAGGCACTGATCAAGGCCGGCGTTTCTGAGCATTATCTCCAGACCGCCGAGGGCATGACCGCCCTCATGGATTTGGCCGTCGGCGGTGTCGCGGCGCTGAGAAGCCTGGGAATACGGATTGAAATCAAGTTTGATCCCAACACCCTCGGCGCAAACGGCGGCAATATTCGGGTTGTTTTTACAAAGATAGGAGACACCCCGCTCACTAATAAACTCCTTGCACAACAGATCGCATCAGGCCATAGTTTTGAAAAGCATGTTCTTACCCAAGGGGAGTTTATGGGGATAGGAATTAGAACGCGTCAACAATTTGCAAAACATATAGAAGATGTTTTGAATAATCCAAGTGATGTCCGTTATGCACGTGATGGTAGGATTTTTTATATTCAAGAAAAAAGTCATACAGTAGTAATCAGGAATCCACGAGCAGAAGATGGAGGTACAGCATTTCAACCTAAAAACTGGAATGAATATATGCAAAAGATACCAAAAAGAAGACAGCCTTATTAATATAGAAACATGAAGGTAGGGAGATGTGTGTAAAATGAAACAAAAATTTGGAAACTCTAGTGACGAAGTATTGTGGAGTTCAATTAAAGAAGCTCTGGATAGGCTAGAAATGAATGGAGATATTATTATCTGTACAGATAATAAAAGTAAAGTAATAGAAAAAATATATAAATCCATTTATAATGTAATACCAAAAACAAATTTATCTGCAATAGAGCTTTCAAGTATAAGGTCTCTAATATATCATGCTATTTCTGATGAGAAATTTTTTGATTGGGAAATGCCTACTTTAACAGGAATGACTAAAGAAGAATTTAAAAAACTTTTGGATAAATTACCAAATATATAATGAAAAATGGATAATTAACTTAATAATAGCAATAAATACGATTTAGTTTATATTGGAATTAATTTGACAATTATTTATCATGATAAATTTTTTAATTATGGGGCTGCCCCAGATAACCGGTTTATGAGGTTATCATGGGGCCATGGGGAAGCTTGCGAGAAAGAGTCGTCTGAGTCGCTACAAGCAGGAGCGTCTCATTGAATTATTCGTTGCCGGTGCCACTGCCCGCACGGCGGCTCGGCTGGTGAACGTGAACCGGAAAACAGCCATTCTCTTCTTTCATCGCCTTCGCGAGATCATCGCCTATGAGCTGGAAAAAGAGAGCGAGGAGCTGCTGGCTGGCGAGATTGAGGCAGATGAAAGCTATTTTGGCGGCAGGCGCAAGGGCAAGCGAGGACGTGGCGCGGCCGGAAAAGTGCCTGTTTTCGGTCTGTTGAAACGTGGTGGCAGGGTTTATGTGAAGATTATCGAAGATGCTTCCGGCAAGACGTTGATGTCGGTCATTCGTCGCAAGATCGTGCCCGATAGCATTGTTTATACGGACTGCTGGAAGGGCTATGATGTGTTGGATGTTTCCGATTTCCATCACGTGCGGATCAATCATTCGGAGCTGTTCGCGGATGGCAGAAACCACATCAACGGGATCGAGAATTTCTGGAACCAGGCCAAGCGTCATCTGCGCCGTTTCAACGGCATTCCGAGGGCGCATTTTCGGCTGTTCCTGAAGGAGTGTGAGTGGCGTTTCAATTGCAGTGATCCAAAAAGGCAAATCAGACAATTGAAACAATGGGTTAAGAAACATATGGGCTAATTATCTGGGCCAGCCCCTAAAAATTTTCCTCATACAGAAATGGCACGGATTGGCCAGAAGGCCATTTTTCCGGCGTCACCGTGAGTCGCCTCACTCGTTAACGGGGTAGGTGGCGGATGGCCTGCCGAAGAATACGTTCAAGATTCAAAGCGAATTGCTGAACGGAACCGCGCGGAACACGATTCCGGATTCGCTGAAAGGCGCGGTTTGGGAAGTCAAGGGAGGAAAAACGCCAGTTTACAGAACGGGGCAGATTCAGGCGCAATATACTTATGCCAGGAAGAATCAGCTAAAATACAACCTAATCGTTTCTCCAGAAGCGAGGGTGACGGGTAGAGTGGCGGAACTTGTGAGCAAAACCAGAGGTCAAATATTTGAATACAATCCGGTGACAGGAAAATTGACCGACATCACGAAGCAGGTCATGAAAGAATATAATCTGAGGTGAGTGGTGTAGGAAAGGCTGGAAGTGAACAATGAGTGAAACGGAAAGACAGTTTGTTTTCATCAGCATCCTGGCGCCGCAGGATTTGTTGGAGCCTCCCTACCGGGAGATCATCTTCAAGACATTGGTGTCCGTTTCGAAAGATACGATACCCGATCGAATTGGGGAGCTGGACCCCGCGCCGAAGTTCACCCTGAAGAGGGCATTGGAAGAGCCAGTGTTAGATAGTTTCATGTGGGAAAAAAAGAAGCCATATACGCTTGGTTCCGTCTTCAGATGCCTTTACAATGAGAAGGTTTCTAGCATGTCAAATATATGGGTAACTACTGAAGTTGTTGATGGGTATCTCAAGATTTTTGATATATGGGCTCGTGAAATCGACATGTATTTTGGCGCCCTCCATGTTCCCAATCCAGATGATGATTTTAAATATATTTGGATGGACCATTTAATGCATTTGATTGGCAAT
>JALTVI010000068.1 GCA_027049035.1 Sulfurovum sp.
GTCAAGCTTTTGGTGTATTGAAGAGCGGAAAAGCATTTGATAGGAATTATATGGTTTTACAGTAAAATTATTGTATTTTTACTTGACTTTTAACACAGAACATTCCTGACTTGATCAGGAATCTTTGCATCAATCAGCCAATGAGTGTCAAGATCCCGCATCAAGTGAGGGATGACTTAGTCATGGAAAGGAGAATCCCTCTCCGAGCGGGGAATGAATTCCCGGTTTCAGTATAAAATGAAGACCACGAAAGTAGAAAAGAGTCCAAACGATGAAACGCTCCGAAATCAAAGCGCTCCTTGAAGCTGAAGCGGCAAGACGCAACGATGCTGCTGAACTCTCCTACGACCGTCCCGATCCGCTGCTGGTAGCATCCCGCTACCGTGATGAAACTGTTGCGCTTGTCTGTGCACTCTTTGCCTATGGCAATGCCGGACAGATCGTCAAATTTCTCGAAAGTCTTGATTTTACCCTCCTGGATTCAGATGAGGCAGATATCAAAGAGGCTCTAAAATCACATTACTACCGTTTTCAAAAACCAGAAGATGTCGCAGCACTCTTCATAGCGTTAAAGTGGCTCAAAAGCATTGGCGGCATCGAGTCTCTCTTTTACGAGGGGTATAAAAAGGAGGAGAACATCCTCGATGGGTTGTGGCACTTCATCGCTACGCTAAGAGCGCGCTACCTGCACCAAAGCTACGGCTACGACTTTCTCATCGGCAAAGTACCCAAAAAACCGTTGTCGGCAGGGACATACAAACGCTATATGATGTTCCTGCGCTGGATGGTGCGCTCCGATGCGCTCGATATGGGGCTCTGGTCGAAGATACCGCCGTCATCTCTTCTGATGCCCCTGGATACACACACGTTCACGGTGGCACGAAAACTGGGACTGCTCAAGCGGAAAAGCTACGATATGAAGGCGGTGTTGGAGTTGACCGAACTTTTTCGAAAGTGGGATCCAGATGACCCTGTCAAATATGATTTTGCACTCTACCGCATCGGGCAGGAGAAAATGTCACTTATTCGTCCAGATTAACCCGTAATTTAGTCCTTTTTATGTAAAATACAGCAAATTATGTAATGAGGATGTTTTATGGAAGGTGTATTTACTTACCTTGGCGGTATCTTGGGAGAGCACAATCATACAGCCGTGATGATTGCACACCTGCTGCTGGTAGCGGGGATTGTTGTATGGATCGCAAAGTCTGCAACCAAGAAGATGGAAGCGGTACCGACCGGTACACAGAATGTCATGGAAGCTTACCTTGGCGGTGTTATTGCTATGGGGAAAGATGTGATCGGTGAAGAGATGGCGCGAAAGTACCTGCCGCTTGTTGCTGCAGTAGGTCTCTTTATCTTTGTTTCCAACGTGATTGGTATCATTCCTGGCTTCGAGTCTCCGACATCGAACATTAACATCACACTGCCGCTTGCACTGATGGTTTTCTTCTACTACAACTATGAGGGGATCAGAAAACAGGGGGTCGTACACTACTTTGCGCACTTTGCTGGACCGGTAAAGATGCTGGCGCCACTGATGTTCCCAATCGAGATCGTTTCACATATCTCAAGAATCATCTCCCTCTCGTTCCGACTCTTCGGTAACATCAAGGGTGATGACCTCTTCCTGTGGGTACTGCTGATGCTCGTACCGTTCATCGCACCGCTGCCTGCATACCTGCTGCTGACATTCTCGGCACTACTGCAGACATTTGTCTTCATGATCCTTATCTACGTCTATCTTGCAGGTGCCGTAGCGATCGATGAAGAGCATGAAAAAGCACCGGATCCTGTCATCGATACGATGGGAGCTGTGTAACCCTCTATGCGACTTGAGAACGGACCGCTCGGTTTTGTGATCAATTTCCTTTTGGGTGTCTCATGGGCAATAGTGCTCATCGGGGCAACCACCTCTTTTCTCTCCTTTTACCACGACAGTCTTCTTTTTGCCATTGTTTCCGCACTTATCGGTGCCATTCCTGGACTTATCGCTGTTGTACTGCTCGAATATTTCATTACAGACAAAGAGAAGTTGGAAGAGCTCAAAAAACAGACACGTCTGCTGGAAGAGATAGAAAAGAAGCTTCAGCACTCCCAAACTACCAAAACGGTATAATATCTACCATTTAGCACCCCACACTTTTTCTTAAGGAAAATCGATGTTTGAAACCGTGATCGGTCTTGAAGTCCATGTTCAGCTCAATACGAAGACTAAACTCTTTTGTGCCTGCCCTACCTCCTTTGCAGAGCATCAGAACAGTAACACCTGTCCTACCTGTCTGGCACTGCCCGGTGCGCTTCCTGTTGTCAACAAAGAGGCAGCCATCAAGGCGATGCGTCTTGCCAATGCAGTCGATGCCACCATCAACGAAGCGAGCCGCTTTGACAGAAAATCCTACTTCTACCCTGACTCTCCAAGCGCCTACCAGATCACGCAGTTCTATGAGCCGATCCTGAGAGACGGGAAGATCACCATAGATCTTGAAGACGGCAGCCAGAAAACGATCAACATCACCGAAGCGCACCTGGAAGCCGATGCAGGAAAGAACATGCATGAAGGCAACCACTCCAAAGTCGATCTCAACCGTGCAGGTACACCGCTGCTTGAGATCGTCTCAGCACCGGACTTGCGCAGCAGTGATGAAACGGTTGCCTACCTCAAGAAGCTCCATTCGATGGTCCGTTATCTTGACATCAGCGATGCAAACATGCAAGAGGGCTCTTTCCGCTGTGACGTCAACGTCTCCATTCGGCCAAAGGGTGAGGAGAAGTTCGGTACCAGAGTGGAGATCAAGAACCTCAACTCCTTCCGCTTTGTCGCCCAGGCGATCGCGTATGAGGTGGAGCGTCAGATAGAGGCGTATGAGGACGGCGTCTATGAGCAGGAGGTGGTACAGGAGACCAGACTCTTCGATGTCGACAAATGCGAGACCCGTTCGATGCGCGGCAAGGAGGAGGCGGCTGACTACCGCTACTTCCCCGAGCCGGACCTCCGTCCGCTGGTGGTAACCGAGGAGATGAAAGAGGCTGCACGCCACATTCCCGAGATGCCCGATGAAAAGGTGGCACGCTATGTGGAGGCGCTTGGTATCAGCCGCTACGATGCACTCGTGATCACTGCAGCCAAAGAGATGGCTGCCTACTTTGAGGAGATGCTTGAAAACGGAGCAACTGCTAAAACGGCTGTGACATGGCTGACCTCCGAGCTGCTCGGCCGCCTGAACAAAGCGGGGCTTGCCATAGAAGCGTCACCTGTCGATGCCAAGACACTCGGTACGCTCGTCTCCAAAATAGCCGACGGTACGGTTTCGGGCAAGGGTGCCAAAGAGGTACTTGACTTCATGATGGAGAACGACAACCGTGATGTCGATGCGATCATCGAAGAGCTTGGTCTGGTACAGGTGAGTGACGATGGTGCCATTCTGGCGATCATTGATGAAATTCTGGCAGCCAATACCGATAAAGTCGAAGAGTACAAAGCAGGCAAAGAGAAACTCTTTGGCTTCTTTGTCGGACAGACGATGAAAGCAAGCAAGGGTGCAGCAAACCCGGCCAAGGTCAACGAGCTCCTCAAACAGAGACTCTCATAACAGAGGGAGCTGCGGGCATGAATGAAACCATCCTCAAGATTGCCCGAAAGCTTCACAACTCTTCACGCTATCGTAAAACCAAACTGCATATCCGTAATCTGCTGACAAACCCCCAGAATGATTATAAAAAATATTTTGACCTGACCATCGTCTTTCTGATCGTCACCTCCGTAGTGATCCTCATCTATGAGGTGAAGCATCCTGTACCAATATGGATAGAGTATTACGACCTCTATTTTGTCTCCTTTGTGTTTGCCGTGGAGTATCTGCTGCGTCTCTGGGTGGTGAACGATATCTCGGAAATGGTGCTCGATGAGTATCGCGACAGCCGTTTCCTGGGTAAACCGTTCAGTGCGAAGAAGCCGCTGAAAAAGGCTTTTAGGCAGAAACTTCGCTATATGCTCACCCCCTCGGCGATCATTGACCTGCTGGCGATCTTCCCTGCTTACCGTCCGGTAAGGGTACTGCGTATCTTCGTCCTCTTCCGGGTGCTCAAACTGCTGCGTTATACCAAGAGTATCAACCAGTTCATAGAAGTGTTGAAGAACAAGCAGTTCGAGCTCTATACACTGCTTTTCCTGCTTGCTTTTATGATGATGACTGCAGGGATTGCCATCTATGTGCTCGAGGAGCGGATCAACCCCAACATCGAATCGCTCTTCGATGCGATCTATTGGGCACTGATCACGATCTCTACGGTCGGTTTCGGTGATATCGCCCCGGTAACCGATGAGGGGCGTACCATCTCGATTGTCATCATCATATTCGGGATTGCGATGATCTCCTTTGCGACATCGGTGATCGTCTCTGCATTTTCCGAAAAACTCAATGAGGTCAAAGAGTCGAGGATCATCGAAAAGATCAACAAGAGTGAATCGTTTCTGATCATCTGCGGATACGGGCAGATGACCAAAATGTTCCTCCGACAAGGGCACAACGGGAACAAAGACTACATCATTCTTGAAAAGGACAGTGAGCGTGTCGAAGCGGCACGCCGCATGGGGTACGATGTTGTGCATGAAGATGCCAGCCGTACCGAAGTGCTGCAGCGCTTCAACGCCAGGTATGCCAAGATCACACTGCTCTGCCTTACAAACAGTGATGTGGAGAATATCTATATCACGCTCACTGCCAAATCGATCTCAAAAAGAATTGAAGTGATCGTGCGTGCCAATGCACAGAATATGGTCAAAAAGTTTGAATATGCAGGAGCAGATCATATTCTCCTGCCGCACGAAGTGGTCAACAATATGATCCATATTGCCATTACGCAGCCGACAATGTATAAGGCATTGCATGCTGTTTTGACCGGGAAGGATGCAGCCCAGATTTACGAAATTCATATGCGCAGATACAGTGATCTGGCAGGAAAACAGCTTTCACAGATCGATTTCAAATCGTTCAGGCTGCTCTTTTTGGGTATCCACCGCAACGGGGACTTTCTCTTTAACCCTTCGCCGAATATCACGGTAGAGAATAACGATGTACTATTGGTGATCGGCAGAAGCATCAGTCTGGAACATTTCGAAGAGATCCACAAAGGGGCTGCGTAATGTCAGTAAAGAACATTCTGGTTTTCGGTTACGGTGCGCATGGCCGTCACATCGCAAAAGGTCTGCTCGATGACGGTTACCTGCTCAAGATTGTCGAAGAGAAAGAGGAGAACTACAAACGTGCGATAGAGGATGGATTTACAGAAAGCGCCCTGATCGATATGAGCAGTGACGAGTCGCTTCTGGAGCTTGATCCGCAAAGCTATGACCAGGTTGTCTGCATTATGGATGACGAGCACTACAACGTCTTCATCACCCTCTCACTCAGTTCTCTCTTCCCGGAACTCTCCATCGTTGCCATCTCCGACTCCATTCACACCTCGAGCAAGCTCAAACTGGCAGGTGCCACCAAGGTGATCGACCTCTATGAAGTGAGTGCAAACCGCATCCACAATATCCTCAACCGCCCTGTTGCCACACAGCTGCTCAAAGATTTTGTGATGAGCAAAACCGGTATCAGTTTTATGGAGATGGAGCTGCCGAAAGGATCGTTCCTGCACGGCAGGAAGATCGATGAGATTGACTTTTCATGCTACGATGTCCTGTTGGTGGGACTTGTGGATACAAGTGTTAATATCCACTCTTTTGAGTTTGTTACTGCCGGACATGAGCATGTTTTGGAGAGTGGTGACATTATTGTCTGCATGGGAGAGGTGGAGAAGCTGCGAAACTTTAAAAAACTGTTGCACAAAAAAGTCGATCTGTGTCGGGAGGTGAAAGCATGAAAATGGCCGTAATTGGAGCCGGAAAGTGGGGACAGGCACTCTATCATGCCTACAGCCAGAAAAACGATGTGGTGATCCATTCACGCAAAGCGCGCGATATTGAAAATTTCGTATCGTTGGATGAGGCTCTGGGACATAAATATCTTGTTATGGCAATTCCGGCACAGTCTGTGCGGGAGTGGATGGAAACCCACTTTGAAGACCGGGGGCAGAAAATACTCGTTGCGGCAAAAGGTATTGAGACAAGTACAGGATCTTTTTTAAACGAGATATACGAACAGTTTATCTCAAAGGATAGACTCGCCTACATCTCAGGCCCTTCGTTTGCTGCAGAGGTGATGCAGTCACTGCCGACAGCACTGATGATCAGTTCGACGAATCTTACGCTTGCCCAAACCTTTGCCGATGCTCTGCCCGATTTTATCAAGGGGTATGTCAGTGACGATGTGGTGGGGGCTGAAGTTTCGGGTGCCTACAAGAATGTCATTGCCATTGCCGGCGGGGTGAGTGACGGACTTGGTCTGGGGAACAATGCCCGTGCAGCGCTCATTTCACGCGGTTTGGTGGAGATGACACGTTTTGGAGAAGCCTTCGGCGCCAGGAGTGAGACCTTTCTCTCTCTTGGCGGTGCAGGCGACCTCTTTCTGACGGCAAGTTCGAAGCTATCACGAAACTACCGCGTCGGTCTGGGACTGGCCGAGGGCAAAAGCATGGATGCCATTCTGGAAGAACTTGGCGAAGTGGCCGAAGGGGTTCCTACGGCAAGAGCGCTGCATAAAATCGCACAGGAAAAAGGGCTCTACCTCCCTATTGCCGAAGAGGTCTACGCGATGATCGAAGAGGGCAAGGATCCTCGCCAAAGCGTAAGAGACCTTTTGGGATGAAAAAAATTATAATGAAGAAACTATTTGTTTTGAAAATGGAGAATAGATGCAGTTAAAACGATTGGTTACGATGTTTCTTTTGGCAGGAACGCTGCTGATAGCTGAGAGTAACACGACTACACCGGAAGAGAGTACACATGATAAAGCACTGCTCGCTACAAAGCCTGTGGAGATAGAGGGTGTCGAAGCACTCGACGTCGATGCTGTCTACGATGCCATCTCGGCAGAGCATGCCAGCTTCTTCCAGTTCTGGAAGGATAAAACACCGACCATCAAGGTAAAGCTTCTTCCTACAGTACGTCCGGCGCTGCGTGCTTTTTACGATTCTGAAGGGTATTACGATGCAAAGTTCAAAATCGATACAGCAGGTTCTGTCGTCAAGATCAAGATCACCGAAGGGGAACCGGTACGCATTCATGATATCAATGTCACCGGTGATTTTGATATTACCGATGAAATCAAAGCGTTGAAAAAAGGTGAGGTGTTCAAAACAAGCGCCTTTACCCGGGCAAAGGCGAATATCATCAACGCACTGATGAAAGACGGCTACTGCTCGTACGAGCTTGACTCCAAAGCCTTTGTCGATCTGGACAAACATACGGTAGATATCCGTTTTATCGTCAACAAGGGAGGCGTGTGTACCTTCGGTAATATGACAGTAACAGGGACGACGACTGTCAGTGATGATGTGATCCGATCGCGTGTGCGTGCCGTTCCCGGAGACCGCTTCAGTACCGAGCGTGTGCGTGAAACCTACGATGCGCTTGGAGCGTTGAGTGCATTCGACAAGATTCAGGTGGGTGTGGACAGAAAGTTCTACAACGTCGTACCGGTCGATATTGTCGTGCGTGAGATGGAAGAGCCTTACCATGTCGAGTTTGGTGCGGGGTATGACACCTATGTAGGCGCAAGGGTGCATGGTACGTTTGTGAAGAACAATTTTTTTGGCAATGCGCAGCAGTTGCGTTTGAGAGCGGCATGGTCGCAGCGTGAGCAGCTGGCGACCGCTTCTTTTTTCAAACCGGTACTCTTCTACCCGTTTGACTATGCTATCGATTTTGGCTTGAAACTGGGCTACTCAAATCTCGAATATGAGGGGTTCCGGGAAGAGAAAACATTCATACGTGCCTATCTGGAGCATACCGACGAGGTGTGGCTTATCCGGCTGGGGATGGCGTTTGAGAATCCTTCTATCTCCAGTGACTCTATCAGCGAAGGCAAAACACTCTACGTCGATCCCGATACCGGTAAAACAGTTCCCATTACCGAAGCGGATTATCTGCTTACCTACCCCTATCTGCGGATTGTGTACGATAAACGTGATGATAAGCTCAACCCGAAAAAGGGTTACTATATCGCCTACGATACCGAGTTGGGGCTGGCGACTGAAACGGAGTCGAGTTCCTACATCAGGCAGGAGCTGGAGCTGCGTGGCATCTATACAGTGGCAGATTTGACAATGGCACTTGTAGGCAAGGCAGGTGTTATCGATGATATAGACAAATCTCCGAAAGGCATTCCCGAGTCGAAGAAGTTCCTGGTAGGGGGTGTCTACTACAACCGTGCCTACGGATACCGTGAGATGGGGGTAATCATGTCGCCTACCTCCTTTGCCGTCAACGGTGCACAGACCATGGCCAACCTCTCACTTGAGCTGGATTATCCTGTCTGGGGAGACCTCTCTGCGGCGGTATTCAGCGACAATACGATGCTGGCATACGATCCTTACGATTTCAGTGGTGAAGTGATCAGTGCAGCCGGTGCAGGAGTGCGCTACCTGACACCGATCGGTCCGTTCAAATTAGATGCGGGCTTTAACGTGCATGACACGTCACAGTGGGCAGTGCATTTCCAGATTGGACAGTCGTTCTGATGCATAGCATGAATCAAAAAAGAAACGGGGTGGAAGTATGCGTATGGTAAAAAAAGTGCTGAAGTGGCTGGCGATATTCGTAGTGACGCTGGTAGCGCTGCTTGTGGTACTGGTCAACTCCTCTTTTGTCATCAAAATGGCAGCGGACAAATTTGCGCCTGACTACAACATCACCTACAGTGATATCCGGGGAAATGTCTTTACCGGCATCACCATCGACGGACTGGCGTACAACAGGAAGCCGCTTGTCTCCAAGGTGAAGTTCCATCTTGACCCCTCGCAGATGCTCTATAAAACGGTCAAGATCAACACCATCGCACTAGACGACGTCAATATCGATACCATCAAAGCGCTTGCCGCTTCATTCGCAACGGATGAAGCAGAGCCTAAACCTGCCGAGAGCAACGAAAGTGCGCCGTTCCCGCTGAAGATCAAGGTGGCAACGGTCCATGTTGCGGTCTCACCGTTTAAGGAGCAGGGAATCGCATTTGAAAAGGTGGCACTCGATGCCGAAGATATCTTCTATGCTGCCGATGAGGTTGGTGTCGACATGCTCTCTTTGAAACTCGATACCGATGTGACACGGCTAAACCTGCAGGCATCGCTCGATGACGGGATATTGAAAGTTGACGTGCTGGACCTGAGCGAAATCGACAGTGAAGCGATTGAAGCACTTGTTGCCCGTTTCTCCCAGGAGAGCGATACTACAAAAGCCACACAGAAGAGTGTTGAAGCGAAAAGTGATGAGAAGGCAGAAGAGGCACCGCTCAATCCTATGATACCTCGGCAGGTGCGGCTTGCACACTTCAACGCCTCGCTCAAGCAGCGTACCTATAGCGGTATCGGAATAGATAAGGTAGTACTGAGCCTGCGCGATGTCAAGGCGGATGTACCAAAACTGATGACACCTACTGCGGGTGCCGTGTCGATCGGAGAGCTCGGTGTGGACATCGATACCAACGTCACTAAAGCCACACTACGTGCCGGACTTCAGGGTGAAACGGTGACGATCGATATACTCGATATCGACCAAGTCGATACTGTGGCGCTGCAGCAGGCTTTCGCTCCGGCAGCTGAAAATAACGAAACGAATGCTACCGTTGCAGAAGCGACACCGCAGGCCAAAGAGAGCAATACGACTGCAGGAGTGCCGGACAATCCGCTCATTCCAAAGCAGCTCGAACTCAAGCATTTGCATGTCGGGCTTCTACCTGCACTCTACGATCCTGTGCAGCTGCAGCTTTTGGACCTGAATGTAAGCGATCTTCTCTTTGCCATCGATGCGTTGAAGGCCAAGACAGGAAAGGTAATGCTGCGCGGCCAGACCAATCTGGCCAACCTCAATTACGATGCCAAGATCAGTGACAACCACCTCAAGGGGCGCATTGTAGTCACACCAAATCAGCCGCTCTTCGATACCTACAAACTGCCGCTTCGCAAAGAGGCGATCGGTGACATTGTCATCGACCTCGATGCAAGCCAGGAGAAGATCGTTGCAGACCTGGATACCAAAATGCTGCAACTGCTGCAGCTGCCGGCAGAAAACAATATCACGGCAGAGTCCAATGCAACGACGCTTGCCGATGCGAACGTCACTGCAGATGCCAATGCAACGGAGCCGTTCAACATCGATGTACCGCTGCTCAAGAGCCATATCGTGTTTGTTCCCAAGAGCAAAGTGCTTACGGCAGACAGCGAAGTCAAGGTCGATACACCATACGCCAAGGGGGTGCGTCTGACCAACCGTTTTGTCATGGACGGCAACATCTCCTATCGTGGAAATCTGCGTGTACCAAAGATTATCGGCATCGATGCAAAACTGACACAGCCGCTGAACGATTTTACGGTGACATACGGCGGTACAGACAAGGCTGTCCACGTAGCGATCGATGCGGAGAATATGAAAGGAAGTTTTGTTTCGGACGATTTCAAGAAGGGACTCTTCCTGCTTTCGAACAAAAGAACGCTTCAGCTTGACAAAATGGCACCACTGCCAAAACAGCTTGCGGGGGCAAAAGCTGACTTCTCTGTCAAAATACCGCTTGATTTTGCTAAGATTACGCCGCTCGATGCTGAAGCGAAGATTACCTCGAATTTGAGCGATATCGATGTGAATGTGCACTATGCGGATACCATCAAGGCCGATGTGACGAGTATAATTCCCAAAAATTCACTGCTGAGAAACTTCGACAAAAATCTCCACCTTGATGTCCTTTCTCCGTTGAAATTGAGTGCATCAGCCGGTAAGGAGAAGATCGATGCGAAACTGACGTCACGTGCGCTCAACGCTACCGTACACTATCTTCCCGAAAACGGTAATGTCGACGGAGTACTTCAGCTTGCCGGACTGCGTATGAATGTCAAGGGCAGCACCAAGGGTGATATCGACATCAAGGCCAATGTCGGTTCGGTCAAGGAGATGCTTGCAAGCATCAAATCGGTCTATACTGTTCCGGCTATTCCAAAGGTGGAAGGGAAGATCGCCCTTGGACTGAAGATCAAAAAGCTCAAAGAGGCGGAACTCTCATTGAGCGCACCGCATATTGTTTATCAGACTGACCGCAAGAGTGCGATGAAAGTGGATGATATCAGGGTCGTTCTGGCGGCAAGTACCCAAAAGGTGCAGCTCAAATCCTATACGCTTACCTATGACGGTATGAAAATCTATGCGAGCAAACCGTCAGTCATTAACCTCAAAGGCAATACCGTAGAGATCAGTCCGTTCTGGCTGAACGATCAGCTAAAAGTCGTCGGCACCTATGATCTGAAACAGGCCAAAGGCAAGATCGATGCAAATGCGGCACAACTGCACATCAAACACAAGTTTGCCGATATAAAAAGCAAGATCGATCTCAAAACACTGCTCAACGGCCCCAAAACCAATATCAAAGGTGAAGTGGTGCTGCTTGGTGGCAGGATCACCTATGATCTTGGTCAGAAGAGTTTCCCTACCGATGACGATGTGATCATTGTGCAGGATATCAAGAAGAAAAAAGAGGGTGCTGGTCCATCCTTCATGGATGGCTTGAGTACCAGTATTTTCATCAAGAGCAAGGAGCCTCTGCTCTACAAACAGAGCGGTATCGATATTCAGGCAATGGTCGATTTGAGCATACAGAAGTCTGAAAATTCACCGCTTTTTGTACTGGGAGATGTCACACTGCTCGAGGGCGGCAGCTACCAGTTCCAGGAGAAGAAGTTTGTTCTTGACAAGAGCAATATCTACTTTATCGGCGACCCGTCCAAGCCGAGACTCGATATTACCGCGCACTATACGACGCTTGATTACTTTGTGAAGATTCAGGTGACGGGTACGCCTGCCATTCCTGTTATTGAGTTCTCTTCGGTACCGCATTTGAAGCGGGAGCAGATCCTTTCGTTGATTCTCTTTGGTACAGTCAACGAAGACAGCAGCGGCAACGGAGAGGAGATGATGAAGATGATGGGTGGCGCGATGGCCAAGTCGGCCCTGGCGAATGCCGGGGTGAAGCTTGACCATTTGGTAATCGGTTCCGGCGGCTTCGAAGTCGGTAAAAAGATTATGGACGATGTGACTGCCATCTACATTCAGGATGAAATACCAACGATCAAGATACAGTACGACTACAGCCGTAATATCAAAGGAGATATTCAGTTCAACAGTCAGTCGACCGGGGTGGATGTGCTTTACCGAAAAGATTTCAAAGGCTTCGGTTCGGACAAAAAAGATGATGATATTGTCATTAAACGCAAAAAGTAATAGAAAGTTCAAGCTTTCTTTTAGGAAAGCCGGTTTTTGAAATCCTCGTATCCGAATGTTTTGAGAACCTCTATGGTGCCGTCGCATCTTTTTACAGCGATGTCGGGGAGTTTAATGCCGTTGAAAGTGGTCGCCTTGACCATTGTGTAGTGCATCTGGTCTTCGAAGATGATTCTGTCACCTAACTGCAGGGGGGTGTCGAAGCTGTAGTCTCCCATGATGTCACCTGCCAGACAGGTGTTGCCGCCAAGTCGGTAGGTATAGGGTTTCTCTCCCGCCTCTCCTGCACCGCGCACATCAGCCCGATAGGGCATGATGATGGTGTCGGGCATATGCGCCTCGGCAGAGGTGTCCAGAATGGCGATATCGATACCGTTGTGGACAATATCAAGCACAGTCGCCACCAGTACGCCGGTTTCCCAGCCGATCGCTTCACCCGGCTCGAGATAGACCTCTACATCATACTTCTCTTTGACATGTTTGATAAGTGCAATGAGCTTTTCGATATCGTACCCTTTTTTGGTAATGTGGTGTCCCCCACCAAAGTTGATCCACTTCATCTCTGAAAGATATTTGCCGAATTTCGCTTCAAAGTTTTCCAGCACCACTTCGAGTGCATCGCTGTCCTGTTCACAGAGGGCATGGAGATGCAGTCCGTCAAGGCTGGGCAGCAGCTTCTCATCGAAGTTCTCCAGTGTCGTGCCGAGTCTGGAGTAGAGACCACAGGGGTTGTAGATCTCCTTTGGCGAAGCAGAGTACTCGGGGTTGACGCGCAGTCCGAGGGAGAGGTTTGGATTGGTCTCTTTTGCTTTTTGCGCAAAACGGTGAAACTGTGACGGAGTGTTGAAGACCATATGGTGCGAGATGGAGGCGATCGCTTCGATCTCTTCTTCTTTGTAGGCAGGAGAGTAGGTGTGTACCTCCTTACCGAATTCCTCCGCAGCCAGTTTTGCTTCGTAGAGCCCGCTGGCGCAGCACCCCTCAAGATAGGGGCGGATCGTATCGAAACTTTTCCAGAGTGCATATCCTTTGAGTGCCAGCAGTACTTTCGCACCGCTTTTTTCCTTGACATATTCGATGATTTTGAGGTTCTCGATCAGCTTATTCTCTTCAAGCAGCCAGCAGGGAGAGGGGAGTGTTGTGTATATTTCATCTTTCATAGGCGCATTATATCAGCCAAAACCAAAATATTTTGATATAATTGCCCCATATACAATACTATTAAAAAAACTGGAGACTCTATGATCAAGCGTGAAACAGATACGAAACGGGGATTGATTCGTTTCAACGGAGACGATATTGCACTCGCTGCTACAATGATTGAAAAGCTGTCGACGACGATTGACATTATGTATTATCTGATGAACAGACGCGAGGAGCGTTCTTTTGTAATGATGCTGATCTCCGACAGCAAGATAGATGTGGGTGAAATCGTAGCGGAGCAGAAGCGTAATACAGACATCCTTTTCAAGCTTGATGAAAGCAGGCATATCTATGCGGTGATCTGTCAGGATACGAAGATAGACGGCGGGTACCACTTTGCCGACCGTGTCATGCGCCATATGAAGATCAATGAGGCCGAAGATCCCTATTGTGTGGAGATCGAAGTGCGTACGACGGTGCATGAGATCAAATTTATCGTCTTCAAACTCCTAGAGGAGTACCTTAAGGCAAAAGAGGAGGGGCTTGGCGGAGAGATTGTCTTCAAGACACTCAACTAACCATAAGCGCATTTTGGATAAAATCGCGTCCAAATATACCCACGCCGTGGGCAAACAAGAAGGAAAAGACAGATGAAACGTACTTATCAACCGCACAACACACCAAGAAAGAGAACACACGGCTTCAGAACAAGAATGAAGACAAAGAACGGCAGAAAAGTGATCGCTGCAAGAAGAGCAAAAGGCAGAAAGAGACTGGCGGTATAATCCCATCTCCAAGATCAAGCATTTTACACGCATAAAGACCAGCAAAGCGTTCAACGGCATCTACAAGGGTGCCGACAAAACCTGGCATACTCCCTACTTCGTACTTTTCTATCAAAAAACAGACAGCTATCAGGTAGGGTTCGTTGCCAGTAAGAAGCTGGGCAATGCGGTACACCGTAACAGGGCCAAGCGTCTTTTGCGTGCCCACTTTATAGAATTGTGTGACAGGCTTGAAAGCGGATCGTATGTGCTGGTGGCGAAACCGGCACTGCTTGATGAGGGCTACGATGCGACACACAAAGCCTTTTTGAATGCAACAAAACGTTCCGGGGCACTCAAGCGCCACAAACGTAATTTAACAGACTAAAGACTATACTGTCATCTTCAGATGATATCAAAGGTACTATTTTGGAACAACAAGATCTCAACAAACGACTTCTCCTTGCATTGGCACTCTCCTTTCTCGTATTTGTAGGGTACAGCTACCTCTTTACACCAAAGCCGACTCCTGCTTCAGCGGAAGCCAACGGTACCGCTGTAACACAGTCGACACCCCAAGCGCCAAAAGCGGCTTCAAAGAGTGCTGAAAAAACAGCGACACCGGCAAAGAGTGCAAACGGAATGCACACGCCACAGCACAAGGCGCTCTTTTATGTGGTCTCAAATACCTTTAAAATGACATTTGACGAGCTTGGGCGTATTGAACAGTATGAACTGCTTGAGAAGAAGTACCAGGATGCCGAGGGGCACAACCTCAAAATTTTGGGCGCCAATGTTGCCAAACCGCTCGAGATCCGTTTCGCGGATGCTGCGCTCAATGCCGAAGCGTTCAAGACACCCTATACGGCAACGCTTAGCGGTACGGTCGATGCGAAAAACGGTCCTGTAACGGTGACACTGACACAGAAGCTCTCCAAAGTGACGGTAACCAAAAAGGTGACCATCCAGCCAAACGGTGCCTATACACTCGACTTGCAGCTCTCCAACGACGAACCATACTTCATTACACCCGGGCACAGACCGCTTGCAGACAACTCAATGTATATGCTGGTACGCGGAGCGCTGGTTAAAACCGCTGACGGTGTCATCACGGTCATCGAAGACGGTGATGCAAAAGGGAACGAAACGTTCAAAAATGCCAAGATCGCCTCTGCTTTCGACCGCTATGTGGCAACGATGTTCTACGACTTCAAGAAAGGGATGGATGTTTCGGTCCTGAAAGTCGGTGAGGGCGATCCTCTCCTCTTTGTCAAGGGTAGCCAGTCGCTGCACCTTGGCGGATATGTCGGACCAAAAGAGTATACGATTCTTAAGTCGATCAATCCTGAACTGACCGACGCGATCGAGTTTGGATGGTTCACCTTCCTCTCCTATCCGTTCTTCAAGGTACTGCTCTGGCTGCACACCCATATCGGCAACTGGGGGTGGGCGATCATTCTCTTTACACTTTTGGTGAAGCTGGTACTCTTCCCGCTCTCCTATAAAGGTATGATGTCGATGCAGAAGCTCAAAGACCTCGCACCGAAAATGAAAGAGCTGCGTGAGAAGTACAAGGATGACCCTGCCAAGCTCAACATGAAGATGATGGAGATGTACAAGAAGCACGGTGCCAATCCGATGGGAGGATGTCTACCGATGCTGCTGCAGATTCCGGTTTTCTTTGCACTCTACCGTGTACTGCTCAATGCTGACGAACTGCAGGGGGCTGTATGGATCCCAGGCTGGATCGACAATCTTGCGACAGCCGATCCGTACTACATCCTGCCGGTACTGATGGGTCTTTCTATGTGGTTCCAGCAGAAGATCACACCGAACAACTTTACCGATCCGATGCAGGAGAAGATCTTCAAGTTCTTCCCGATTCTGATGGCGGGTATGTTCATTATTATGCCGTTCCCTTCAGGACTGGTACTCTACTGGGTGGTCAACAACATCTTTACGATCGGCCAGCAGTACATCATCAACAGAGCTTACGAAAAGCATAAAGCCAAAGCGGTAGCAATGGCACACAAAAAAGGCAAGGAGAGTTAAATGACAAAGGTGGAAGCAGCGACGCTTGAAGAGGCGTATGAGCTGGCCGCGTCACAACTCTCCTGTTCTGTTACGGAACTCAAATATGAGATCATCCAGTACCCAAGTAAAGGGATTTTCGGACTCTTTGGCAAAAAAGCGATCATTGTAGCGACTGTCCATCCCAATGTGATACAGAAAAGAGAAGTGCCACCTCAGGCAGAAGAGACACCTGCACCTACCATCGAAGAGACGGTAGCGGCAGTGATCATTGAAACCGTTCAGGAGACGCCGCAGGAGCGTGAAGAAAACACTCCAAAGCCGTCTGAAACAGACAACATAGTTGAGCAGTTTTTCGATGCCGATACGGACAAGAAAGCTGCTGTTTCTGAAGCTGACGAAGCTGTGACAGAGAGCGGATTTGAAGACAGAGAGCTGGCACAGAGCATTGAAGAGAGCCTGAAGCACCTGATGGAGCTTTCCTGCTTCGATATCGACGTGGTCGAGGTCGATGTGGTGGACAACACCGCGCTCATCTTCATCGACGGTGAGGATGCCGCGCTGCTGATAGGCAAAGAGGGGTACCGCTACAATGCACTCTCCTACATGCTCTTCAACTGGCTGCACAGCAAATACCAGCTCTACATCAAGCTGGAGATTGCAGAGTTCCTTACCACACAGCAGGAGATGATACGCAACTACATTCAGCCGGTCATTGAGAATGTAGAGAAGTACGGAAAGGGTAAAACCCGTTTCCTTGACGGGATTCTGGTACAGATTGCACTCGAGCAGCTGCGTGAAGTCTTCCCTGACAAATATGTGGCGATCAAAACCGGAAAGTCTGGCAAGAAGTTCGTCGTCATCAACGAGTTCAACTCCAAGCGTAATGGCTGAGACAATCACTGCCATTGCCACTGCGCACGGTGTCTCCTCCATTTCCATTATCCGCGTCAGCGGTCCGCGTGCGCTTGAAGCGGCACGGCAGCTCTCCAAGAAAGAGACCATCAAACCCCGCTATGCCCATCTTGTCTCTCTCTATAACAAAGAGAATGATCTGATCGACCAGGCGATCCTCATCTACTTTGCCGCCCCCAACAGTTTTACCGGGGAAGAGATCGTCGAATTCCAGTGTCACGGCGGTATGATCGTAGCACAGGAGGTCCTCGATACGATTCTGGCGATGGGCATCAGGCTTGCACAACCTGGAGAGTTCTCCAAACGCGCGTTTCTGAATGGAAAGATCGACCTCACCGAAGCGGAAGCGATCTCCAAACTCATCGAAGCCAAGAGTGTCGATGCGGCGAAGATCCTTGCCAAGCAGATGAAGGGTGAGCTGCGCCATTTTGTTGACGAGAGCAGGGAGGCGCTGCTGCGTTCGCTTGCCTACTCTGAAGTGATGATCGACTATGCCGAAGAGGATATTCCTGATGACATTATGGAAAGTATCCTCACGCAGCTCGATGGGCTCATAGCACAGATAGAGCAGATTGTCGAAGCGAGCCACAGAAGAAGAGGGCTTATCGAGGGTTTCAAGGTGGCGATCATTGGAAAGCCCAATGTGGGTAAAAGTTCGCTGCTTAACGCACTGCTCAGCTACGAGCGTGCCATTGTCAGCGACATTGCCGGTACGACACGTGATACCATCGAAGAGCAGGTGCGTATCGGATCACATATTATCCGCCTGGTCGATACCGCCGGTATCCGCAACTCGGAAGATACGATAGAGAAGATAGGTATCGAGCGATCCGAGCAATCGGCTGAGGATGCCGATGTGATCATCGCGCTCTTTGACGGGTCGCGTCCGCTGGATGAAGAGGATGCACGCATTATTTCTATGATAGAAGCTGCCAAAGAGAAGCATGTGATTGTCGCGATTAATAAGTCGGACCTTCCTGCCGTGCTTGAACGGGAGAAACTTACTGCGTTCAATCCGATAGAGGTGAGTGCGAAGATGGGATTTGCACGGCTGACTGAAGCGCTGGAAAAGCTGCTTGACGGCATTGGCGAGGGGGAGGAGCTGATGCTCATCTCCACACGCCAGATCGAAGCGGTCGAAGCGGCCAAGCGTGCCATTATGGAGGCGAAGATACCGCTTGAGAATGGGGAGCTTGAGTTCTTCTCCTATCATCTGCAAGAAGCGGTCAAGGCACTCTCATCTATCTCGAAACCGTACGACAGTGAAGAGATACTCGACAAGATGTTTGGCGAATTCTGTCTGGGGAAATAGGGATGGGTGATATAGAGATTTATATTTTCGGGGCTTTGGCACTCTTTACCCTCTGGTTCATCCGAAATACGATCAACTACTACCGTGGAGAAAAACGCAAGCTCAAGCATATGCACCGCTTTGCCAAAGAGGGGGATGTGGAAGCGCAGCGTCATCTTGCCAAGCGCTACAAAAAGGGTGATATGGTTAAAAAGAGCTGCCAGCAGGCGGCCTTTTGGTATCAGAAAGCGGCATTCAGCGGTGATGAGGATGCCAAGGGCTTTTTGGAAAAGTATATGGAGAACAAACGCAAGAAGTGCTGATGTTTCAGCATGTAGTAGTGTATAATACCAAAACAAAATGAGGAAGTGAACATGAAAAAAATCTATATCAATCTTTTTGCAGCACTGATGGCAGTGCTGTTTCTCTCCGGCTGTGTCGAAAGAAACTTGCCTGTACTCCCGGGTGACCAGAGCGGTTACGGACAGAGCGGCTGGGGTTCAAGTGAGGATGATGAGGAGAATATCGACATCTCCGACCTTGATGACAATATGACCGAAAGCGGCGCGGTACTCAATGAGGATGGGCAGAAAGTGGCACGCATCGCGTTCCCGGTCTCCGAATATGCCAAACTTGCCAGAACGGGAAAAGGGACGATCAAGGGGCAGATCTATGTCAGTGACGGCGGTGGTCAGAGAATCCCGGGTAAGGGTACCAGACTCTACCTCAATCCCAAAACAAGCTACTCCGACCAGTGGTACCGGGAGAGCTACATCGGCGGACACAAAATGCAAAAGGCTGACGACAGACTCTTCAACTACCTGCGCTTCACCTCCTCCGATGCGAATGGGAATTTCGCTTTTTACGGTGTACCAAGCGGCAGCTACTATCTCATAGGTACCGTCAAGTGCGGTACGGAGTGTGGCTATGACACCCCGAAGAATATCCGTATCGCTACCCTTGTAACGGTCAAAGGAAATCAGGTTGTCAAGAAAGACCTTGTGGGGAGTATGTACTAAGCAGGAAGAGGAGAAAGGAAGCGAGAATTCATTCTCGCCAAGGCCGGGAATCAATTCCCGGTTCCGAAAGTCTTGAAAGCGAAGATTCATTGGTGTCTAAACTCTTGTGTAAACTTGCCAATGCGTGTCACGAATTCGTATCAAATGTGGATGATGAGGGAAAAGGAACCGAAAGCTTCAGCTTCGGCCGAACGTTAAATGGACAAATAACGTTTAGCGGGGCTGAAGCCTCCGATTCCAAGAGAAGTTGGAAGCGAGAATTCATTCTCGCCAGAGCCGGGAATAAATTCCCGGTTCCGGAAACCATATATCAAAACTTACGCCGGATACGCCTCTTCGAGCTTTTGGTACAATTCCTCCGGTGATATCTGCGGCGTCTCGTCCAGAATGCGCTGCATCGTCACATTATCTTCTTCGCCGTTCCATGTTTTGATGTAGCTCCCCTCTTTGTAGCCGTGGTCCTGTCTGAACTGGTTGAGGATGTTTTTGCCGATGTAGAGTTTGTAGAGGCTGTCTAGGTTGAGCCCCGACTGCATCGCGACATCGATAAACTGCATTACGAGCTTCTCCGTCGAACCGCCGCAGAGCAGGGTGCGCATCATCTCCTCTACCGTTTCGATCTGTTCGTAGTTGTCTTTTTCGGTCGTCACCGTCGGTTCACGGAACGCATCGAAGTTGGGCAGATTGATAATGTTGTCCGCCAGCTCCTCAACCGTGCCAAGCTCTTTGGTTTTGTAATCGGCCAGCGCCTGTGACATGATGAAGTGCCAGATGTCCACCGCTTCGATCTTGATGTTCTCGAAATCCGGATTGGCATCGATATTCTTCCAGTGCTTCCAAGGATAGCTCTCGATCAGTTCGGCGCACTCAAGATAGGCGCAGCGTTTCCAGTCTATCAGTTTGCCGTTTTTGGTAATACCGTTTTCCCATCCTTCTCCGTTGGTAGCGTCATTGAGCTTCTGTTGGAGATTGAGCATTTGGAGTATCTCTGTCATAGTGCAGCCTTTGGGGTTATCTTTTCTGTGCATAATGATACCACGTCTTCTTAAACATAGGCTATGCCGGGCCTTGCTCAAACAGCGCATATTTAGCACATTTTGAGTAAAATAGTACCCTTATTCTACCCGCACAAAGGACACATTTTATGTCACAACCAGTTGAAAATCTAGATGAAGTACTCAAGAGCCACAAGCTCTCCAAAGAGGAGTATGAAGATATCCTCCGTATTCTCGACGGGCGCCATCCCAATATCGTCGAGATCGGTATCTTCTCCGCAATGTGGTCGGAGCACTGTTCGTACAAATCGAGCAAAAAATATCTCAATGGTTTCCCTACCAAAGCACCGTGGGTCATACAGGGACCGGGTGAGAATGCCGGCGTCATCGACATCGGTGACGGTATGGCGGCGGTATTCAAAATGGAGAGCCATAACCACCCAAGTTACATCGAGCCGTTTCAGGGGGCTGCAACAGGTGTGGGCGGCATCTTGCGTGACATCTTCACGATGGGTGCAAGACCGGTTGCCAACCTCAATGCGCTACGTTTCGGTAAGGTAAGAGGCAACGATGAGACCGCCAAATACCAGCGCCACCTGGTTCGCGGTGTGGTTGACGGTATCGGAAGCTACGGTAACTGTATGGGGGTGCCTACCATCGGCGGTGAAGTGAGCTTCGATGAAAGCTACAACGGCAATATCCTTGTCAATGCCTTCTCTCTGGGGCTTGTCAAAACTGACGAGATTTTCCTCGGTGTCGCTTCGGGTGTAGGCAACCCGGTCATGTATGTCGGTTCAAAGACCGGACGTGACGGCCTTGGCGGTGCGGTGATGAGTTCCGACTCCTTTACAGAAGAGTCCAAGTCTCTGCGACCGACTGTACAGGTGGGTGACCCTTTCACCGAAAAACTGCTGCTTGAGGCGTGTCTTGAACTCTTCAAGACCGATGCGATTGTAGGGATCCAGGACATGGGTGCGGCCGGACTCACCTCAAGCTCTTTCGAGATGGCGGGCAAGACCGGTGCGGGGCTTAGAATGGACCTTGACAAAGTGCCTGCGCGTGAAGAGGGGATGACCCCGTATGACTTTATGCTTTCAGAATCACAGGAGCGTATGCTCATCTGTGCCAAAAAGGGGCGTGAGCAGGAGATCATCGATATCTTCGAGAAGTGGGAACTGGATGTGGCGGTTATCGGTGAAGTGACTGATACAGCACGTATGGAGCTCTTCTGGCATGGAGAGAAGGTGTGTGATATGCCGATTGCGCCAGTGAGTGAAGAGGCTCCTGTACTTGACAGGCCGACAAAAAGACCGGCGTATCTTGACGAGGTCAATGCCAAGAGTGTCGATGATTTCACACCGATTGAAAATCAGGAAGCCTATGAAAAACTGCTTGCATCACTTGAAGTGGTGGACAAAGCATGGGTATACAATCAGTATGACTCCATGGTACAGACCAACACGACCAAACACCCCGGAAGCCTCGATGCTTCTGCCATCCGTGTCAAAGAGAACGGCAAAGCATTGGCAATGAGTTCAGATTGTAATCCACGCTACTGCTACATCGATCCCAAAGGTGGTGCGGCACTGGCGGTGGTAGAGTCCGGTCGTAACGTTGCAATGACGGGAGCAAGACCACTCTCCATTACCGACTGTCTGAACTACGGGAACCCGGAAAACCCTGAAGTAATGTGGCAGTTCGCCGAGGGATGTGAGGGGATCAAAGAGGCGTGTAGTGCGCTCGACACGCCGGTCGTCTCCGGAAACGTCTCGCTCTACAATGAAACCAACGGTGTCTCTGTCTTCCCGACACCTGCCATTGCGATGGTAGGTCTCAATGACGATGAGAATAAAGTGCTGCCTTCATCTTTCCAGAAAGAGGGATCGCACATCATTCTTGTGGGTGAGACCAAAGGGGAGTTTGGCGGATCGCTCTACATCAAAGAGCTCTACGGCGAGACAGTAGGCAAACTGCCAAGTTTCGACTACGAAAAGGAGCTTGCGCTTTGGGAACTTGTCATCGAAGCGAACAAAAAAGGCTTGCTGCTCTCTGCCAAAGATGTCAACCTCGGTGGAATTGCCATTGCACTGAGCAAGATGGCGGCAGTGGGCGACAAGGGTGTCTTTGTTGACTTTGAACTGGAGAACGCCAGAGATATCTTTGATGAGTCACAAAGCCGTGCCCTGCTTGAAGTAGGCAGCATCGAAGATCTCGACGCGGTGATGGCGATGGCAAACGAGCTTGGCCTCAAAGCGGAAGTGATCGGGAATGTCGGCGGTAAAGATGTGAAGGTCAATGAGGTGGTGATGCCGCTGGATCGTGTCAAAGATATTTATTTCAATACCTTTGCTAGAACCATTGAACAAGATCTGTAAATTGTAGTTTCTTCCTACTTTTTTTAGAAAAAAGTAGGCAAAAAATCGGTCACTTCGCAAGTCTGCTTCGATGACTCCGGCGCCGTGCTTCGCACATATGGGCGCCTACGCATCGGCAGACCCGGTGCTCAGTGACCAAAGACTAAATTGTATGAAAAGTGAGAGAAAATGAGAGCATTATTGAGTGTGAGTGACAAGAGTGGGATCGTTGAGTTTGCCAAGGGGCTTGAGAAGCTTGGATGGGAGATTATCTCTACAGGCGGTACCTACAAGAAACTGAGTGAGGCGGGTGTGAAGGTCATCGAGATCGATGAAGTGACAAAGTTCCCCGAGTGTTTCGAAGGGCGCGTGAAGACGCTCAACCCGTATGTACACGGTGGTATTCTGCACAAGCGTGGTGACGAGGCGCATGTGGCGCAGGCAAAAGAGCTTGGGGTAGAGGGCATCGACCTTGTCTGCGTCAACCTCTATCCGTTCAAGGCAACCATCGAGCGTACCGATGATTTCGATGAGATTATCGAGAACATCGACATTGGCGGTCCAACGATGGTACGCTCCGCCGCGAAGAACTTCAATGATGTACTCATCGTTACAGATGCAGCGGACTATACTCCTGTGCTTGAAGCGATTGAAAAGGGTGAGGACAGCTTCGAGTTCAGACGCGATCTGATGATCAAAGCCTTTGAACATACCGCAGCCTATGACAGTATGATCGCCAACTACATGAATGGACGTTTCAACAACGGCTTTGGGGAGTATCAGTTTATCACAGGTAAAAAAGCGTTCCAGACACGCTACGGAGAGAACCCTCACCAGGATGGGGCACTCTATGAGTTTGACGGTTTCTTCAGCGAGAACTTCAAACAGCTCAAGGGTGAAGCAAGCTTCAACAACCTCACCGATGTCAACGGGGCGCTCAAAATTGCTTCAAGTTTCGGGGATGAGAATGCTGTCTGTATCGTCAAGCACGGCAACCCGTGCGGCTTTGCCATCAAAGAGACCCTGCTTGAGAGCTACACCGAAGCGCTCAAGTGTGACCCGGTATCTGCCTTTGGCGGTGTGGTAGCGGTCAACGGTGTGGTAGACAAGCCGCTGGCAGAGAAGATGAACGAAATCTTTCTTGAAGTGATCATGGCGGCAGACTTCACGCCTGACGCACTGGAGGTATTTGAGAAGAAAAAGCGTATCAAACTCTTTGCACAGGGTGGCGAAAAGCTTGTGATGGCAGGCGACAAGTACGACTTCAAACATGTTGACGGCGGTTTTGTCTTCCAGAACGCTGACTGCATCTGTGACAACGAAGTGCATAACGCACAGCTCAAGTCTAAAAAAGAGGCGACAGCACAGGAGATGAAAGACCTTGAGATCGCCTGGAAGGTAGCAGGGCTTACCAAGTCCAACTGTGTCGTCTACGTCAAAGACTCGGCAATGGTAGCCGTAGGTATGGGTATGACAAGCCGTGTCGATGCGGCACAGTGTGCACTCAAGAAAGCCAAAGAGATGGGACTCGATGTCACCGGTGCGGCAATGGCATCCGAAGCTTTCTTCCCGTTCCGTGACTCTGTCGATGCAGCGGCCAAGGCAGGCGTAAGTGCCATCATCGAACCGGGCGGCTCCATCCGTGATGATGAGGTCATCGAAGCTGCAAACGAGCACGGTATTGCGCTTTACTTTACGACGGTAAGACACTTCTTGCACTAAAAAGCGGATGCTTTTTAGTGAGGGAGGAGTGAGGAAGTAGGAGGTAGGAGTGTCGGTATGCTTTGCTGTGCAAAGCTTTTATTGATGATTAATGATAGTCATCCCACACTTGATGCGGGATCTTGACGTTGATTGGCTAAATGACGCAAAGATTCCTGCTTTCGAAGGGATGACCCATTTTTCAGCTTCACTTCAAGCAATCTATGCAAAATTTGCTCACTGCTCACTGCTCACTGCTCACTGCTCACTGCTCACTGCTCACTCTTTTGAATTGATACATCATAATCGAAGCCGCAATCGCCACATTAAAACTCTTGATCTCCGGTTCCATCTCTATGGTGACCACTTCATCACACAATGCCAGAATATCTTCAGCAATACCTAACTGTTCGTGTCCCATAAGCAGCACCCATTTCTGAGGAACTTTGACCTGTGAGAGCGGGGTGGAGTCTGGGATGACCTCTGCGGCGAAGATGCGGTAGCCAAGCTGCTTGAGTGCTTTGAGGGTCTCTTTGATGTCGCTGTAGCGGTGGTAGTGCAGTTTGCCGATGTGGCCCATGCTGATACGCACGGCGCGTCTGGCGTAGGGGTGGGGGCCGTGTGTCGGGACGAGGTAGGAGTCTACTCCCAGCGCGGCGGCACTGCGGGCGATGGCACCGACATTGTCGGAGTTGCTGATTTCATCGAGCATGATGATATGATCGCCTAAAGCCTCAAGCGGTGTCTCTTCGGGGCGCAGGGCGTGCATCATGACATTGTGGTGCAGGCGGTGGCCGACGATCTGTTCGAGTACCGCTTTGGGGGCGACGTAGGCAACGGGGATGTTGTATTTTGAAAGCCACTCAATGTTTTCGTCATAGTAGCTTTGTGTGGCGAAGATGCTTTTGATTTCCACACCGGCTTCGATGATGAGTTTGACCACTTTGGGGCTGTCGGCGACAAAGGAACCATCCTTGCCAAATGCATTCTCTCTGAATCGCTGATATATTTGAAGTTCGGGCAGGTCGAGGCTCTCTACGGGTACTATTTTCATAGTGGTATTGTACACAAAAGCGGACTATTTTTACAACAGTAAAAAAAAGTGTAAAAAAAGCTTAAAGTTGATTGACATTGACTAAACTTTTCTGATATAATACGTCTAAAATTAAAGTTACATTAAGAAGTTCTTTAGCTCCTGAGGTATTTTATAACAACACTCCTGCACCTTGCAAACGGCAGAGCCGCCCTTCGGGTTGGGTGCAAGGTTTGTCGCATTGTCATAAAATATTGTCTGTTGGAGTATTGATCTGATAAGTAGGAAGAGGTTTAGCCATGTCAAAAAGTCTATATGAAACATTGGGCGTCAGCGAAAATGCGAGTGCTGACGAGATAAAAAAAGCGTATCGAAAACTCGCAAGAAAATATCATCCGGATATCAACAAAGACCCGGAGGCGCAGGATAAATTCAAGGAGATCAACGCAGCGTACGAAGTGCTGAGTGATCCTGAGAAGAAAGCGCAGTACGATCAGTTTGGCGACCAGATGTTCGGCGGTCAGAATTTCCATGACTTTGCACGCGGTCAGGGTGCAGAAGTTGACCTTGAAGAGATTCTGCGTCAAATGTTCGGCGGAGGCGGAGGTGCCGGCGGCTTTGGCGGATTCGGCGGAGGAAGTGCCCGAGGCGGCTTCGGCGGTAGTGGCGGTTTCGGCGGCGGATACCAGGCGCCGGATCTGGATATACACGCACGTATCACCGTACCGTTCCTTGTGGCTGTAAATGGCGGGAAACACCATATCTCCATCAATGGAGAGAGTTTCGATATCAAGATCCCTGCAGGTATCAAAAACGGTGAAACCCTGCGTGTCAGAGGAAAAGGGAAAAAGGCAGGCGGCCAGAGCGGCGACCTGCTTATCAAGGTAGAGGTGGCAGATTCACCGGAGTATGAGCGAAAAGGAAACGATCTGTACAAAACCTTCGATGTGCCGCTGAAAACGGCACTCTTTGGCGGTAAGGTACAGGTACAGACACCGGAGAAAGAGGTCTCTTTGAAAGTACCCAAAAACACCAAGAATGGACAGAAGTTCAGACTTAAAGGCAAAGGGGTACCGGACAGAAAAACAGCGTTGAGAGGCGATCTCTACCTCATAGCCAACATTGTTCTGCCGGATGTCGATTCGCTCGATCCTGAGCTTAGAAAAATGTGTGAAGAGAAACTGTAAAAGGAGTTGATGATGCATAGTTATGATGAGCCCGTTTATCTGATCTCGGTGGTAGCATCCATGCTCGACATTCACCCACAGACGCTCAGGCAGTATGAGCGTGAGGGGCTGGTAGAACCCTCCAGAACACAGGGGCGTATGCGTCTCTACTCTCAGCGTGATATTGACCGGATGAAGCTCATTTTGCGTCTGACACGCCAGCTTGGGGTGAACCTTGCCGGTGTCGACATCATTCTGCAGCTCAAAGAGCAGATCAACCAGATGCAAGAGGAGATCGATCAACTGCGTGAAGAGCTGAGCAAGGTTAACCGTAACGGCTCTGTGCACAGTTCCAAGGCACTTGTAGCAAAAAACAGTTATGACATCATCATTTTTGAAGAGTAGTGAGGAAGGTTAAAAGAGAAAGGTGCAGCTTTCTGCACCTTTCGGATTACCTGGTATAGACGGCACGTCCATTGCTGTCGATGTAGTAGGTTCGGCCGTACTGGTCTCTGTAATATTTGCGCTGGCTGTCCTGATGCGCACCGTATGCCGCACCGGAGACACCGCCGAGCGCTGCACCTACTGCTGCACCTCTGCCCCCGTCAACCAGTCCACCAATAATGGCACCGCCAGTAGCACCTATGAGTGCTTTCTCTTCAGGGTTGCTCAGCTGTCCGTTGGTACATCCCGTGAGTCCAAGCAGTGCAATGCTCGCTGTACTCAAAATCATTAATTGCATCTTTTTCATTTATTCTCCTTTAAGTATCTTTAATCTATTCTACCACAAATTCAGGCTCAGTGCAAACTTACATCACGCAGTTGTTGCCGCGTGATCCCCAATGTACGATGTTGCCTTTTTTGTTGACTTCCAGAAAGAGTTTGCAGGTTTTGTAGTCAATGTCTGTACCGTAGGTGACCATCATGCCGCCGTAGTAGCCTCCCCACCCGTAGCCGAATGTCGGTGCCATTTGCGGGTAGGAGTCGATACGGGTCTTTTCATAGACATAAACCTCATTGCCGTTTGGCAGTTTGTAGGTGGTATCGGGGTAGCCGTAGGAGGCGGTAAAGTAGTGAATGTTCTTGCCTACCCACGTATCGTAGTGTTTGGCAAAGTTTTCGTGGCTGGCACATCCGGCAAGCAAAAGCAGCGAGAGTGCCGCCAAAAGGGTCTTGAAGTAGCTGCGCATCTTGTGGCTCCTTTGTGCTTTTAAGGTTATTTTATCGCAGAATCGTGTACTGAACGTGAACGGCTGCGTTGAAGTACCTGCACCGAAGCGGTCATTCCTACACGAAGTTTGATGTTTTCGGGCAGCGGATCGAGCTTGATGCGTACGGGAATACGCTGGGCAAGGCGTATCCACTGAAAGACCGGCTTGACGTTTGGCAACAGGTTGGGGCCGGGATTGCCGTCAGAGGGGGAGATGCCCCATGCGATCGATTCCACTTTGCCTTTGAGCGGTGTGTCTGGGTAGGCCATAAGGGTTACGACAGCATCGTCACCGACACGTACTTCCGGGATGGCATCCTCCTTGAAGAAACCGAATACCCAGAAGGAGGCGGTATCGACAAGGGCAAGCAGCGGTTTGTTGGCTGTCGCCTGTGTACCTATCTGGAAGTTGATATTGGAGACGTAGCCGTCCACTTCGGCATACACCTTGGTATAGGTGAGGTTGAGTTTGGCAACATTGAGTGCTTCGGTACTGGAGTCGATATCGGCAAGTGACTTGAAGTAATTGGTCTGACTGCGCACATAGTCTTTCTGTGAGACGGCACCCCTGTCCTTTTCATAAATCTTCTTGATACGCTCATACTCTATCTTTGTTCCTTTGGCCGCTTCGAGGGTACGCTTCAGGCGTGCTTCGGCCTGTTTGACCTTCAGTTCGTACTGTGAAGGGTCTATCTCGAAGAGCAGGTCACCCTTTTTGACCTTCTGGTTGTCTTTGACATGAATTTTGGTCACCATTCCCGTTACACGCGGTGCGATCTGGATCACCTGTGTACGCACCTGCCCGTCCCGTGTCCAGGGATTGTCTGTATACTCCCTGTATTTGCTGTATCCAAAGTAGAGTGCCGCGCCGAGAATCGCCGCTGTCAAAAGCAGTTTGATGATATTTTTTGCCATAGGTGTTCCTTAAAATTTGATCCAGAGTGTATCGATGAGCACCAGGTAGAGTGCCATGATTGCGATGAAGACATATGCCGGTGCATAGAAGAAGCGTGAGAGCTTCAGCCTATTGAGTAGCATGACTGTGATGACTGCAGCTAGAAATGCCAGCAGCACGGCAGGCAGCAAGGGAGAGAAATAGACATCACCGATACTTAGTTCGTGCGGAAAAGGGTTACTCATGGGTAAATCCTTTCGGCAGTATGGTTGCGTTGCCGTCAAGCATGCTGCCCCAGTCGGTACGTGCCTTCATGCGTGCTGCAGTCTCCTTGCTGAGGTAGCGTTTGCCTCTGCTGATCTGCCAGCCGCCGCCAAGCGCCTTGTAGAGTGCCACGGCATTGAGTGCGACATTTCCCTTGATGGTGGCGTAGCGGTCCTGCGTACTGGTGAGCTTCTCGATCGTTGTCAGCAGACGCTGGTAGTTGACCAGACCGTCGTTGTACTGGATGACGGAGAGGTTGAAGGCGCGCAGCGTCGCGGCAACGGCTTTTTGGTTCTCTTTTTGCTGTTTGAGTGTGAGCGCATACCCCTCAAGCGCGTTGGAGACTTCGGCAACGGCACCCAGAACAGCTTTGTTGTAGTTGACAAGGCTCTCTTCGAAGATGGCGTCTTTGAGCCGTATCTGATTTTTGATCTGTCCGTAGTTGAGGATGTTCCACGAAAACGACGGCCCGATGGTGATGCCAAGCGGATTGTTGCCGTTCAGCCAGCTGCCGTACTGGTTGGTGTTGTGATAGCCGATAGAACCGAATATGGAGAAGCTTGGGTAGAGGTCTGCCATACTTGAACCCAGTTTTGCCGCATTGGCATGTACCAGATGTTCAGCGGCCTTGAGGTCGGGGCGCTGTGTGATGAGGTTTGCGTCGATTCGGTAGTTGGGATTGAGCTTCGCCTTTGGTACCATGTTGACATCGACCAGGCCCTTGAGACCTTCGTTGAGCTGAATGACCCCTTTATGCATGGCGATGAAGCGGCTGGCATCGGTGTAGGTGCGGCTGTTTCCGTGCTGCAGCATGCGTTCGACAGCCGCCGCGTCCATACCAAGCAGCAGCGCCATCGCGTTGCGCGCTTTGGCCTTGTTCAGCTCCACGGCGGGAATGCTGGTTCGGGTATTGTAGAGCTGTGTGCGTGCCTGCTGCACATCGAGTTCGGAGACATTTCCGGAGTTGAACTGCACCTCCGTCATCTTCGTAACACGCTCCTGGATGATGACGTTGCGTTTCGCATAGGCCAGACGCTCCTGTGCGGTACGGTAGTTGATGTAGTTGCGTGCCACTTCGGCAATGACAGAGACCATAATGTTGTCATAGGTGGCGACACTCGCATAGAGCCCCGCTTCACCCGCTTCGATACTGCGTGCGTATTTGCCCCACAAATCAAGCTCCCAGCCCATATCGAAACTCACATCGGCGGTGGCGACATCGCCAAGGCCTGTGCGTGTCGAGGATGCTTTCGCATTGATCTTCTGTGACTGCGGAAAGGCAAGCCCCTCGGCAATGCCAAGTGCTGCACGCGCCTGGGCGATGCGCAGCCCGGCACTTTTGATATCGAGGTTCTGTGCGTATGCTTTCTGGACAAGATCGTTGAGTACCGGGTCATTGAAGGTGCGCCACCAGCGTACCACGGGGCTTTTGGATGCTGTATGCTTTTTCCATTTCTTGGGAACGGGCGGGTTCTCTATGCCGCTGAAGTCAGGGCCCAGTTTGGCGCAGCCGCCAAGCAGCAGCAAAGCGGCGGTAGCGGTGAGTGTGTGTAAAACGGGTTTTTTCATCAAAATCTGCTCTCTTTGAGTGAGGTGAGGTTCAGGTATGCCATTTTTCTCTCCAGGTCAAAAAAGGTGTGCCAGATGTGCCGATACAGAGAGATGGTTTCGTAAAAAGAGACCACCGATTCTCTCTCGTAGCGCTCGGGATTCTCTTTTTTGAAAAAGTCCGAAAGCTCATTTTCAAATCTCTCTGTCGCAGTCTGCAGGTCGGAAGCGGATGCTGTAAAGGGGTTGTCTGCAAGGTGTTCAAGCGCTTTGGCAAGCGTAGCGTTGTGCCGCTTTAGCAGGTATGCCTGCAGCAGCGGATTGTGCTTTTGCGCATCGATGGTGCGGGTGTGTATGAGCAGCAGTGTAGCAAAGCGCTCACAGTTGCGCACATAGGCAAGCAGCGCCTCTTTCTCTACGTCGTCGAAGTAGCCGGTATCTATCTGCGCGGCCCAGAGCTTCATCTTGGAAACGGTGTTCATCAGGTAGCGAGCGTTGTAGCGCGCCGCGATCTTTTGCCAGAAGCGTGCTTTGCCCTTTATGAGAGCGTAGTGGTAGCGTGCCAGCTGGAGCGACTGGTTGAAAAAGCGCTTTTGGAAAATGAGAAAAAGGCGTTCAGGTTTTGTTGAGAACGGCAGGTAGTAAAAGAGAAGCAGCAGAGAGAGAAAGGCGTAGAACATCGTCAATATCAAGAGAAAAATGTCGAAGGCGTAATACATCTGGTTGGCGATGTTCATCGTTACCAGCCCCAGCAGAAAGAAGATGGAGAGCTGCGCGGGCAGGAAATAGAAGCCAATGAATCCATAGAGAAACAAAAAGAGTGCCAGTTCGGCACCGTGGTTGAGATGCGGCAGTACCCCTACATAGGCAGCGGCGGCAAAGAGAAAGGAGAGGGTAAAGACGATGATCAGCAGTGAGGGTTTGACGGGGCTGAAAGCGGTAATGACGCTCAGTCCCGTAGCCAGTACGACGACCATGAATCCGCCCGGAGGGTTGAAGAGAATCCAGCATGCTACGGCTGTCCAGAAGATGAGAAAGGTCACGACGGAGGCTTTGAGGTGTTCGGGATCGAGCAGGTCGAATGCGCGCGTCTTGACGGGTTCATCATCGACAAAGTGTGTTGGTTCCGGGCGGTGCAGTGCATTGAGTTTCCTTGCGATGCGCGAAAGCAGTGCATGAAGCTTTTTTGTCTCGAGCGCAAGGCTACCAAGTGTGGCGCGCTGCAGCTGGGAGAGTGCATCGGTCGTATCGAAATCGACAGAGAGTTTCGCCTCTTTTGGGATGTCGATAATGCGCTTCTTGTGCCACCCCTTTACGATGTCATCGAAGAGTGTGTCGATCTGGCTGCGAACACTCTCATACCCTTTGAGATAGTGTGAAGCCGGTTTGGGCAGATCAGAAAGCTCTGCGGAGGTGGGCAAAAGAGAAAGAAGCGTGTCGAGTGCCTTGAAGTCCCGCATCAGACTGCGCCACTGTGCAGGAGAGAAGTTCGTCTCCATGGTTCCGGGGATCTGGGGAATGCTTTTAAGCAGCAGCTCCTGAGCCTGCAGCGCTTCGTTGTGGAGCCGGCTCTGTGTCGCCTCATCCTCAAGGCGTGCTTCGTAGCGATTTTGAAGTGCCCGGGCAAGCTGTTGGGCGTGTTCGAATTCTCTCTTTTTGCCGCTTACCGGCCAGACGAGAATGCCCACCAGTGTATAGACGGCAATGCCAAAAAGGGTCATAAATGCCTTGTCTACACCGTAGAGAAAGACATTGTCGGTATCGCCGTTTTGAAACATCATCATCATCGTCATACCGGTCAGCATAAAGACGGTCATATCGCCTTTGTAGGTGCGTGTAAGGTGCAGCACGAAGGTGACGGCGATCGAGAGGAGCAGCAGGTACAAAAAGCGCTCCTGCGGAAAGAGAGCGATGAGCACCATGCCGATAACGGCACCGATGATGGAGCCAAGTACACGCAGCAGTCCGTTCATCACCGCATTCTCAAGCGATCCGACTGCGGCGATGAGCATGACGGTTGTGGCGGCTGTGGTGATGTTGCTCCACCCCTGCGCGAAACCGATGAGGTAGACCAGCACCAGGCTGGCGGCAGCCTTGATGGCGAACTTCATTTTGTCGTTCAGCAGCGGTGTGGTCTTTGCTTTGCCTTCAGTGTTGCCGTGCAGTGTCGCTTGCGCTGTTGCCATAAAAAGTCAGCTCCGCTTCTTTTCGATGCTGTTGAGCCTCAGGCTGATGAGACTTGAGACGATGATGGCCATGTAGAAGACGCCGATGACCGCTTCCATGTAGGCGAAGAATTCGGCAATGTGGTTCTTTGGCAGAATGTCGCCGTAACCAAGTGTGGTCAGTGTCACGAAGCTGTAGTAGGCCATGCGCGAAAAGCCCGCCTGCCAGCTTGTCACCTCTATGCCGCTGAACGCGGTCGGGTCAAAGAGCATAATGATCATGTAAATCACTGCCCAGACAAGCCCAAAAAGCATATAGAGCGTCAGCGATCCGATGATCTTGTTGGCATCGATATCCCCTTCGAAGAGTACCTGCCAAAACGCTTTGGCGATGAGGCCGATGAAGAAGACAAGCAGTGTTAGAAGTACCAGGAAGAGGTAGATTTTTCCGGGAAAAATATGTTCGAGTACGTTGAGTGTGACAAAGACAGGCACAAGAAAGAAGATGACGTTCCTCCAGCTCTTGTCCGTATGCAGGCTTCTAATGCTAGCGACAAGCATCAGTACTATAATAAGGCCAAAGGCGCCTTTGCTGAAGAGGTTGGTGAACTCTGCGACGATCGCGCCGCTGAGCAGAAAGAGCAGCAGCGAGACAAAGAGGTAGAGAAAGTTGTTTTCCCGGCTGAGTGGTTTCATGATGCCTGTTTCGCTTCCTCTTCCTCTTTGACCTCCGCAATCCAGAGTTCGAAGAGTTTGTAGGCAAGGGCGAAGATGACCGCGCCGATGAAGAGGCCGATCATTCCCATGAGCATCATACCGCCGATGGCACCGATGAGGATGACCAGCATCGGAATGTCCACGCCGCGCCCCATCAGCATCGGTTTGAGCACGCCGTCAAGTGCACCGACGATGAGCATGTAGACCGTAAAGACCACTTCGGGCGTTCCGCTTCCCTGCGAGAATACCCATGCGATGATGGGAGCGATGACGAGGAGGGCGGGCATCTGGATGATGGTCAGGAACATAATGACAAGGGCCCAGACGATGGCAAAAGGGACTCCCATGAGTACCAGTCCGATGAAGGCGAAGAATGCCTGAATAACGGCGACACCTATCACTCCTGTGACAACGGAGCGTATGGTAAGTGTGGAGAGATTCGCCCACTCATCGCCTTTGTCTCCAAGCAGACGGCGCATGATGGTCTTGTAGAAGCGCTCTCCTTCCTCAGCACCCATCAGGAAAAAGGCGGCGATGACCATGGCGGCGATGAACATCAAAATGGTACCAAGACCGCTGCCCAGTGCGGAGAAGACCGAACCGGCGATGTGTTTGATTTCATTCTTGAACGGGGCAAGCGTTTTGGCAAGGTTATGGGAGGCCGAGTTCCATAGTGTGTAGGTCTTCTCCCCGATAAGCGGCCACTCTTTGACCTTTTCTGTCGGGGGAGGGATGTCGATGGAGCCGTCCTGCAGGGCAGCAGCGAGCTCCTGGCCCGTTTCGACAACCGTATCGGAGAGCGTGTAGGTAGGGACTGCAAGTGCAGTCACGACGATGGCGGTAAGGGCAATGATGATCTTCTTGCGGTTGCCAAAGCGTTTTTCCAGCATCGCTATTACCGGCTGCAGCGCGACTGCGATAATGACAGCCCAGATAATGAGGGCCAAAAAGGGTTTGGCGATAAGGTAGGAGATGTAGATGACAAGGAAGAGAAGACCCAGTTTGATGGCGATCTCTATGGCAATTGCCACCTTCTCCTCTTTTTCGAGTCTGTCAGGCATAAGATTTCCTTTTGGTTGAAAATTTAAGAATAAAATGTGTACCTATAGCGGAAGTGCACAGAAAATTTCTATAATTATAGCGTAGAAGACTGTATTTTTGCGGGTAGATTTCGCCTCTAATTAAGTGGAATGGGATATAATGTTTACCATAGACAATACCACAAATGTGAGGGGTCCCGAATGAAAACACTGAAGTATGTAGGTGCCAAACCGAAAGTCTCCCAAAAAGGGGTTAGTTTCGATGCCTCCAAACCTGACAGCTATACCTTTTTGAGTGCTGCAGTAGAACTGCTTGAAACACTTGATTTTACAGGAACTGAGGGAAAAGAGATCAACCTCCATGAGATTCGTGCCAAAGAGTATAACGGCAAGGAGCTTGTCGAACTGGTAGGCAAGTACTGCGAGAATATCGATGCGATTTTCGATGAGGGGCAGGCCGGTACGGATGCGCTTGTTTCCCAGTACCGCAAAAAGGTCGAGGAGAATCCGAACCTCTCCTACGACGAGCGTCAGGCGTGGCTTGGCAACATCGACATCATGCACGACTACTATCTGCAGTATATGACCAATGAGCGCGCCTACCGCTGCCTGCTGCATGTACTGGCTGACAAGATTCACCAAAACCACATCGAGAGTGTGGTGGTGCCGCTTGGTCGAAACTATGGACTGGTGCTCGGTGACCTCGCCGATGTACTGCGTGACCATAAACCGCCCTACGATGCGACGATGCGTATTGAGCAGAAGGGCGGCATCGGATATGCGATACTGGATATGAACCGTCCCGCACCGCTGGACATATAAGGATAGCGCATGATTGACCGCATTTGGGAGTTTCTCGGCAACTTCACCGAACTGATACTGGTACTGCTCTTTATCGGGCTGGTGCTGCTGTTCATTTACGACCGCTATGTGCAGCGCAAACACCAGCTGCTGATCAACTATCCTGTCATCGGCCGTTTCCGCTACCTCTTCGAAGCGCTGCGTGAACCGCTGCGTCAGTACTTTGCCGAAGAGACCTTTTACGAGTCGCGCGACAAGGTCGAGTGGGTCTACAAGGCGGCAAAAGATGTACCAAACTACCAGTCTTTCTCTGTCTCCCAGCCCTTTTCTGGGTCGCGTTTCGTGCTCAAGCACTCGGCGAATGTGAAAAACGAAGATGAAGTCTCCGAAGAGATGTCCGTCACTTTTGGAGAGAATCGCCCCATCCCATTTGTTGCCAAAACACCCATTATCCGTTCAGCCATGAGTGACGGTGCGCTCAGTCCCGAAGCGGTGCGTGCCTTTTCACTTGGTGCCAAACTTTCAGGCTTTACGGTCAATACCGGCGAGGGGAGCCTGACCTCCAACCACCTCTATACGCTTGAACCCGGCAAAGAGGATATTGGTTATCTTGAAGTGGTCAAGAGCACGCCGTTTGCCGAATTTGTTTTCAAAGTGTTAGACAAGGTATTCAACCGTGCAATGGCACTCAAGGCGTACCGCAAGATTCTACTGAACAAGAAGACAAGCAACACCTACCTCTATGACAAGAAGAGCCATATGCTCTACCGCATTAACTGGAATGCACCGCTGGAAGCCTTTCCAAAAGAGGTGCCGGAATCACTGCCCGATATTATTTTCCAGATGAGTTCAGGACTCTACGGTGTGCGTGACAAAGATGGAAATTTCGATGAAGATCGCTATGCGAAGGTGATGCGTTTCTGCCGCATGACGGAGATAAAGATCGCACAGGGGGCCAAGCAGACGGGCGGCAAGCTTTCAGGCAAGAAGGTTTCTGCAGATATCGCCTACTACCGTGGTGTAGAAGAGGGCAAGGATCTTTTCTCGCCAAACCGTTTTCCCTATGCCGATACGATCGATCATCTGCTCGATTTTGTCGGACGGCTTCAGGAGATTTCCAAAAAGCCGGTGGGGCTCAAAATCGTTATCTCCGATGCGAATTCTGTCGAACAGGTGGTGGCAAAAGCTGCCATTCGAAAAGAGCTCGGCCAGGCGCTGCCGGACTTTTTGACTGTCGACAGCGGGGATGGGGGAAGTGCTACCGCACCGCTTGAAATGATGGAGTCTGTCGGGCTTACGACCAACAATGCACTCTATATTTTGGATTCGGCACTGCGCAAGCACGGTCTGCGTGATGACATCAAGATCATCGCCAGCGGGAAGCTGCTGACACCCGATGACGTGCTTATCACCATGTCGATGGGGGCTGATGCGGTAGGTATCGCGCGCGGCTTCATGATGAGCGGCGGGTGCATCAGGGCGCGTCTATGTTCAGGGTACGGGTCACATCAGTGTCCGGTAGGGATGGCGACGCAGGATCCAAAGCGAAGAGCCTCCTACCTCGTTGTTAAAAAGGGGCACGAGATTGCCAATTATCACAAGAATCTCATCAAGGGGATGCGTACACTGCTTGCCATTATGGGGTTTGATCACATCTCCCAAGTGAGCAGAAAGAACCTCACCTATAAAGAGGAGAGCGGTGAGATCTATTTTGACGTGGACAGTTACTTCAAACAGAAGCTCCATCTCAAATAGGCAGGGGGTGGGAAAGATGGCCGAGAAGATGGTGTGCTGCCATGAGTGTGACGAATTACTCCATATTCCCCAAACGCAAAAAGAGGGCCGGTTGAAGTGTCCGCGCTGCGGTACCGTGCTGCTGCGGCAGAAAAAAGGAATGGTGGAGATTATGTATGCGCTCTCCATCGCTGCAGCCATCCTCTTTTTGCTGACCAACTACTTTCCCTTTCTCTCCTTTCATGTTGTAGGCAATACATCGCATGCGAACTTCATGACCAGCATCGTCTACTTGTTTGGAGAGGGTGATTGGCTCATAGGTATAGCGGTACTGATGACAACGGTGGTCGTACCGCTGATCCGCATCGGGCTGATGCTGAGTCTCTTCGGGCCGATCTATCATGGCATCATACCGCCCTATACGGTGCTCGCACTCAAGGTGCTTTCACACTCGCTTCCCTGGGCGATGCTCGATGTCTTTCTGGTGGGTGTCTTCGTTTCGATGGTTAAACTGGTGAAGATGGGAACGATTGTTCCCGGACTCTCACTCTGGGCCTTCATGGTGATGGTTTTTGTGATGGCGGCGATGCAGGTGGTGTTCGATCCGCATCCGCTGTGGGAGAAGGTTGATGAACGGCGCCGGCAAAAAGGTATGGCATGAGAGCGATTGAACTGGGGATGACCAATTGCCATGTATGTAATCAGGTGGTCAAACTCCCGAAGCACAAAGGTGAAGGCACGGTTCTCTGTCCCCGATGCGGGGAAGAGGTGCATCTGCGCAAACCCAACAGCATTCAGTACACATGGGCGCTGGTTATTGCCAGCATCATTCTGTACATTCCTGCAAACGTACTGCCGATGATGGAGGTGGAGACCTTTGCCGGCACACAGGCCGATACGATCATCAGCGGGGTAATCTACTTTCTGGAGACAGGCTCCTATCTGATCGCTTCGGTGATCTTCATTGCCAGTATTATCGTACCGATCACGAAGCTGATCATCCTGATCTATCTGCTCGTTTCGGTACAGAAAAAGAGTCCGCTGCATAAAAAGAAGCGTAAAAAACTGTATGTGTTGACAGAGCTTATCGGAAAGTGGTCAATGGTCGATGTCTATGTGGTCGCCATTATGATTGCACTGGTCCACTTCGGCGGTTTGACGGAGATCAAAGCGGGGGATGGTGCAACCTACTTTCTGCTGGTGGTCGTTGTGACGATGATCGCTGCGATGCAGTTTGATCCCAAACTGATATGGGATACGGAAATTCAAGAAAAGAGGGAAACAGATGCAGGAAACGCATGAGAAAAGCAAAATAGAAGAGGCGGTCTGGGTGGAGAAGAAAAAGGGCATCTCCGCTGTCTGGATCGTACCTATTGTTGCATTGGTGATCGGAATGTGGCTTTTTTACCAGTCCTGGAGCGAAAAGGGACCGGAGATTGTCATCAACTTCAAGTCCGCAGCGGGCATTCAGGCGGGGAAAACGCCCATCAAATACAAAGATGTGGTTGTAGGAAAGGTGACTGATGTGACCTTTGGTGAAGCACTGAAGACTGTCAAGGTTTCTGCGGAGTTGAAGAAAAACATGAAACCTTTCCTCAGTGAAAATACCCGTTTCTGGGTAGTGCAGGCACGCCTTGGAGTAGGGGAAGTGCAGGGACTCGATACATTGCTTTCGGGGGTCTATATTGTCATCGATCCGCATGAAGGGAAAGAGAAGGTACGCCAATTCGAGGGGCTTGACCATATTCCGGTTGTGACTGCGGGAGAGAAGGGACGGACATTTAAACTCAAAGCCGATACCATCGGATCGCTCAGTATCGGTTCTCCTATCTATTACAAGCGTCTGCGTGCGGGAAGTGTTGCCTCCTATGAACTCGATGCTGACGGAAAATATGTTACGATAGAAGTTTTTGTCAAAGCACCGTTTGACAAACTCATTGATAGCAAGACGCGCTTTTTCAATGCCAGCGGGATAGATGTCAACGTAGGTGCAAACGGGTTTGAACTGCAGACAGAGTCGCTCATTTCGGTGATGATGGGTGGACTTGCCTTTGAAAACTTTCCTGAATTCGGCAAGGGAACACCTGTTTCTAAAGGACATCTCTTCAGACTCTATGCCAATAAGCAGGAGGCGAAAAAACGTGAGTATAAGCGTGCTCTCTATTTCTGGGTCTATTTTGACGAATCGATCAGAGGACTTTCTGTGGGGGCTCCTGTAGAGTTTCATGGGCTTGAAATTGGAGAGGTGGTCAACTATTCTCTCGTAGGAAATGCCGATACGGCGGAGTTTAAGATACCGATTTTGATAAAAATAGAGCCTGAACGCTTTACGATATTGGAGCAAAAAAGCACTGATGATGTGGTTGATCTCTCTGTTTTCAAAAAACTGCTGGACAAGGGGTTCAGAGCGCAGCTTCAGACGGGAAATCTTATTACAGGAGAGCTCTTTATTGATCTCAGTTTCCATACTGATGCGCCCAAAGCCGAGCTTAGAAAAGAGTACAACTACTATGTGATTCCAAGCGTACCGGCGACGATGGCTTCACTCAAGTCTGATCTGCAGACAATTCTGAAACGTATTGCGGCTATTCCGTTTGAAGAGATTGGCAAAGAGTTGAATGCAACGCTGAAAGATGCACGCGGTGAAACACTGCCGAAACTGAACCAGTCTCTTGACGGATTCTCGAAACTGATTAAAGATACCAATACATTGATGAATGAAGCGCGAAAGAACTATGTTGACAGCAATGCGCAGTTGAACAAAAAAATACAGAAGCTGCTTGACGAAGCAACCCGTGCAACGCGTTCGATAAAGAACTTGACAGACTATCTTGAACGCCATCCCGAATCACTGCTGAAAGGAAAATAGATGAAATTACGAGTCTTGTTTACCGCCATACTGCTGGGAGTGCTGCTTGGCGGCTGCAGCAGCAAGTCAAACTTTTACCAGCTCCATACGGCAAGTATTGATGATGTGCAGCATACCAAACACATCAAGAAAACGGTCGTCGGCATCGCAGAAGTCGGTCTGCCGGAGTATCTTGACAAGCCGCAGATAGTGACACGTCTTTCTGCCAGCAGACTTAAGATAAATGAAACAGAGCGCTGGGTGGGTGCCTTTGACAAGAATATTCAGATGGTATTGGCAGATAACCTCTCCAGGATGCTGCCGCAGTACAGTTTTCTGGTACGTCCATGGGAAGACCCGGTCAATGACCGCTATCGTATTTACCTCAGTGTCGAACGCTTCGACGGTGACGCCCAGACGGGTGTGGTCACTTTCAGCGGCCGATGGAGCCTGGTCGATGTGGAGAACAACAGGCTGATTGTTGGGGAAAATATAGGATACCGTGAGCGCGGCGGTGTGAGTGTCGACGCACTTGTCGACACCCAGAGCAGACTGCTCGAGCGTCTGAGCCGGCATATTGCGCAGCGGGTGAAGCGCTATCTGTAACGTTAAGATCCCGGATCAGGTCCGGAATGACGTGGTTAACGTCATTTCTGCGAAAACAGGAATCTTTGTGTCAATGAGCTAATAAACGTCAAGATCCCGCATCAAGTGCGGGATGACAAATGTTCCACACCGTCATTCCTGTGAAAGCAGGAATCTTGGTGTCAGGTCTCTATATTTCGTCTATCACCTTTTCGCACTGCCGTACAATCTCAAGCTCTTCGTTGGTCGGTACGACAAGCAGTGTGACCCTGCTTGTTTGTGTTGAGATCATACCGCCACTCTCCACAGCCTTCTTATTGGCTTCAGTATCCAGCTCCACTCCCATCCATTCCATCTTGTCACATACCATTGAACGCACCTTTGATGCATGCTCCCCTATGCCGCCGGTAAAGACAACAGCATCGACACCGCCCATGGCTGCCGTGTAGGCACCGATGTACTTTTTGATTCTGTAAACATACATCACAAGCGCAAGTTTGGCGTTCTCATCCTTCTCTTCTGCACGTACAGTGACATCGCGCATGTCATTGGTGCCGCAGATGCCTTTCAAGCCGCTGGCTTTGTTGAGCATTGTCTCGATCGCTTCAATCTCAAATCCGTTGCGTACGAGGTAGGGGATGATCGCCGGGTCCATATCGCCGCTGCGGGTACCCATCATCAACCCTTCAAGCGGGGTCATCCCCATGGAGGTATCGATGCTCTTCCCGTAAGCGACGGCTGCTGCGCTGGCACCGTTGCCAAGATGCAGTGTGATCAACCGCAGTGCTTCAAGCGGTTTGCCCACTATTTTTGCCGCCTCTTTGGCTACATAGCTGTGCGAGGTGCCGTGAAAACCGTAGCGCCGTACGGCATATTTCTCTTTAAGCTCCAGCGGAATGGCATAATGGTAGGCATGTGCGGGCATACTCTGGTGAAAGGCGGTATCGAAGACTGCAATCTGTGGAATAGTGGGGTAGTGGGCCGCAAATGCGTGAATCGCTTCGAGATTGGAGGGGTTGTGCAGCGGTGCCAGAGGGATGACACGTTCAATCGTTGCAATCACTTCAGGAGTGATCTTTACCGGCTTGGAGAAGTGCTCTCCTCCATGCACCACACGATGGCCGATGGCATCGAGGATATGAAACTCCTCCAGAATACGCTCACTTTTGAAAAGTTCAACAAGCAGAGCAAGTGCTTCATGGTGATTGGCAATCTGTTTGGAGACGATGTGTGTTTCTTCAGCATACTGCAGCGTTGCCCTGCTCTGCGCCTCACCGATGCGTTCAATGTGCAGCGAGGCAACACTCTTTTGTGCAACATAGTACTGGCACTTCAGTGAAGAGCTTCCTGAATTAATGACAAGAATTTTCACACTCTAACCTTTGACTGTGCCTGAATGGCGGTGATGGCGACGGTGTTGACGATATCATCCACACTGCATCCGCGGCTCAGGTCGTTTACCGGAAGTCTCAACCCCTGCAGTACAGGACCGATGGCAAGTGCACCGGTGGCACGCTGAACGGCTTTGTAGGTGTTGTTGCCTGTATTGAGATCCGGGAAAATGAATACTGTGGCATGTCCGGCCACTTTGCTGTCGGGCAGTTTTTTCCTGGCCACCTCCTCATCGATGGCGGCATCGTACTGGATGGGACCCTCAATGAGCAGGTCGGGGCGCATCTGCTGTGCGAGCTGTGTTGCCCTGCGTACCTTCTCTACATCGGGCCCGTGGCCGGAACTGCCTGTGGAGTAGGAGAGCATCGCCACCTTTGGATCGATGCCAAACTGTTTGGCTGTATCGGCAGAAGAGATGGCGATCTGTGCAAGCTCTTCGGCGGTAGGATCGAGGTTGACCGCACAGTCGCCGTAGACCAGCACGCGGGTATCCAGACACATGAAAAAGACCGATGAGACGATCTTCACTCCGGGTGACGTTTTGATGATCTGCAGGGCCGGGCGGATGGTGTCAGCAGTCGTGTGTGTCGCACCCGAGACCATACCGTCGGCCATCCCCTCATAGACCATCATCGTTGCAAAGTAGCTAAGGTGCGCCATGGCATCTCTGGCAGCATTCAGTGTGAGCCCTTTTGCTTTTCGCATCTCATAGAAGCGCTGTGCGAAGCTCTCCTGCATGGCTGCATCGTTCGGATCGGCAATCTGCACGCTGCCAAGGTCGATACCAAGCGCCTTACAGCGATGCAGGATCTGCTCTTCATTCCCAAGCAGTGTGATGTCGGCAATGCTGCGATGGGTGATAATCTCCGCTGCTCTCAGAATGCGTTCATCGTCACTTTCGGGGAGCACGATGCGCTGTTTGTCACTGCGTGCCTTTTCGACAAGGCGGTAGAGAAACATCGTGGGTGTCAAAATCTCTTCAGGCTGTTTTCTAAAAAGCGAGCGCAGCTTCTCCTTGTCTACCGCTTCGTCAAAGAGCGCTTTTGCCAGTGTGATTTTTTGCGTACTGCCTGTTGCGATACGCGGAGGGATCCGCTCCATTCTTAGGGCGGTTTGGTAACTGTCGCTTTCGACAAGCATCATCGGAATGGTATGCGCTTCGAAATCCTCTATGAGTGCCATGATGGCACTGTGCGGTTCGATGCCGCCGCTAAGCACGATGGCTGCAATGTTGGGATGGTTCCTGCCGTAGTAGGAGAGCAGAGAGAGCATGATGATCTCGCTACGGTCGCCGGGTACGATGACCAGGTCATGGTTTTCGATGTGTGCAAGAAAGTTTTCCGCTCCCATGGCGGCAATCTTGTACCCATGGACAATGCGCTGCAGGTCTTTTGGCTCTCCTGCAAGCGGTTTTGCATCCAGATGCGCCTGGATCTCACTGAGGGTAGGCCTGTCGAGCTGCGGATGTTCGGGAATGAAAAAGGCATTGAGGTTATGCTTCTCTTTTTCGAATCTCTCTTTGAGGCTTTTCAACGTTTTCGGGTTACAGCGGTTGACGAACGATGCAAGGTGGTAGCACCCCTCCTGACGGATGATCTCGTCTGTTATCTGCAGCTCCTGTAATATCTGCTCTGTACTCTTGCCGTGGGCGTTGAGGACGGGAATGTAGGCAGTACCCAAATTCCTTGCAATGGCAAGATTGATATCGAAATCGAAGAGGTGGGAGAATGCTTCACGGGGATAGCCTTCTATAAGCACGAAGTCGTACGCTTCATGCAGCGTGCTGAGCTTTCCGATGAGGGCTTCGAGGAGCTCTTCCTGTCTGTTTTGTGCAAAGGCCTCGACATACCTGCCTGCTTCAAATCCTACACACGCCTCATATGCTATCTTTAGGCCAAAGTGCTCGAGCATAAAGGTGACACTCTCATCCTCTTTGCTACCGTCGGCGATGATAGGACGGAAAAAGGCGACCTTTTCGTAGTGCCCTTTGAGCATCTCCATGATGCCGATGGAGACGAGCAGGCTTCCCGAACGCGGTTCGACAGGTGCAACGTAAATACTCTGATGCTGCATGGTACTCCTTATTTAGACTCTCACTTAATACATCTGAACAAAATCTGCTGTAAAGGTTTCATTCGATGGCGACAAAGGAGCACTCAACCCATAGGGCGGCTTGCCGTTTGCGACTGCCAGAGCTATCGAATGAAACCGTAGATGGCTTTTAAAAGATATCGATTTATTCTATCATAAAAGTACAGAAAGCAAAAGGTATAATGTCACACAACATCCACATTTTCAGGACATCCATGCACTCCTACATCGATATTTTCAATTTTACCCCGCCTGCGCGTTTCAAACCGCTTGAGTTACTCGAAGATGAGGTGCGTCAGCGAATGGCGGAGCAGGGGGTGGAGAGGAAGCTCAGTGAAGAGGAGTCCGAACGCTTTGTTGAAAAGATGATGGCGTGTATGGGAGGCTATTACCGTCTTGTCGGCTTGAATGCACCTTTGTCGCCATCGCGTGAAACCTCCGTACCGATGGATGGTACTGCCGTTGAACCCAACGGCCTGCTGCCGCGTTTTGCCGGTGTGCTTACAGCCTACTTCAAGAGGCTTGCTTCCCTGCCTGAGGGCAACAAGGAGATCGCCGTACTGCAGGCTTCGGGAGTGACGACTATCAAGGTGCGCTACAAATACACCGACAGTGTCATCAAAAAGCTTGTCAAGCTGGGACTGCGCGATATGTCGGTACTGGACGATCCGATAGGTGTCTTTCTCAAAGGTGGTGCGCTGCATGACCTTATCGGGATGCAGTTTGTCTGCTCGAGCCCCTATGAGCGCGAGTGGGTCGCCAGGGCACTCTACAGCTTTTTCGAGTACGACCACCGCACCGACGATCACCTGCTCTATGGCTTTTACAGCGTCAGGCGAGAGAGCGGCTACCGTGCGTTGCACTGTGACCACACTACCTTTTATCCGCGTTTCGATGAAAGGGTGGCGAAGGATGATGTTGACAGCACTATGTCGGTAGAAACCTACGACACTACAATGGATGACAGAGAGGTACTGAGACGTTTCAGAACGCTTTTCAATGTAGAACTGCAGCTGCACACTGCTTTTGAGAACCTCTGGGCGGGAATGGAGCATCGCAACAGCTACAATGTACAGGCAAAAGGGGCAGGGCGCAGCGAAAAGATCGCCGTGCAGTGGAATATGCTCTCCGATGCCATGAAAAACCTTGAAGCCCAGTTTGAACGGCTGCAGGTCGACACCGAACAGGCACGTTTTGAGGTGGGGTACCGCCACGGCTACACCTTCGTTGCCAGTGTGCTCAAGCGTCTGGATGAAAAGGCGTACGATACCTACCGTGAGTTTGTCGCCAGAAGCGAGTCGCTCGAGACGCTGCTGCACCACCACGAAATCTCCAGACAGGCGTATGTGGAGGAGTCACTTGCCACGGCAAAGGAGATAGAAGTGGTCGCGGCCACACAGAGCTACCCCACACTCAAGATTCTCTTTTTGATGCAGAGCGCCTTCATCCGCTACGGTCTTGCCAACCACCGCAACTACTTCAACTTCGAAGATATCTACCGTTTCGTTCAGGAGGCGCTGAAGTACTACCTATCCATCTACGATATGCTTAAAGCCGATGAGAGCATCTACAAGAGCAATCTGCTAAAAATCATCGTGATTCTGCGCTATCAGCAGCTTGCACAGCAGTACGGTCTGGGGCTTATCCATACGGGTGAGGGGGTGATGAGTGAAGCGGAGCGGAAGCTTGCCAACTACGATACCAACTTCGCCCTTTTCAAGGACGTGCTCGAACAGCTCAACGAACTTACACCCGAAGAGCTGAGCGAGATCAAAGCCGACGATGCCGCATTTTTGAAGATGGTACACCGTACCGACGTGCTGGCGCGTGAATGGGAGCTGCTGGTCAACGAACCTCCTAAAGAGCATGCGCGTATCGTAAGAGAGGTAGCACGTTTCAGAGCGCGCTACATTACCCCCGAACTTGCCGAACACTTCGAAACGCTGCTGGCGCACAACAAGATCAAAAACGTCAGCTATGTGGTCAAGTTCTACACCACGCTGTTGTGGCACGGGCTGATTCTGCCGCTTGACGCATTGCGGCAGATCATCCGTTTCTCCGCCTACGACAAGATAAAGACCAGTGATCTTTTTTACTATGAGCTTGCAGCCTATAAATTCCTTGTGGTAGAAAGGTGTGAAAGCCTTTCGGAGTGTCGGGAGGAGAAAGAGAACCGCCCCATGAGTGCGCGAAGAGGGGCACATTTTGAGGATTTTCACCGAAAGAATATGATACGCCAACTCTTCAAAATCTACAAGAACGAATCACGCTTTGATTTTCTGCGTGCGAAGTTCCGTTTCGAACACTTGACCGGTACGCAGTTCAAGATGGACCACTTCAGCGAGAAGTTGAGCAGCACTGTCGCATAAATTTGACATGGGGAGATCTTTTATATATAATTAAATTAGAATATATAAAAGGACTTTCTATGCATACGGTATCCATTGGTGAAATTCAGAAAAACATTACACTGATTACGCAACTGGACGAAGCGGTGACCATTATGGACAGGCGGCGAAACAGGCAGGTGGCTGTCGTCTATCCGATGGAGACGCAAAACGTTGTCTCAGCGCTTGCCGGAAAATACCGTAAGAGGGTAAAACCGCAGGAAGATCTGCAACAGGCAAAAGAAGAGGCGATGCGTGAAGCGATGGCGGAGAAGTATGGTTTATCTGATTGATGCAAATGTGATCATACGCTTTCTGGTAGGAGACCATCCGGAACACCTCGAGGTATCCGTAAAGATTTTTGAAAAAATAGAAAGAGGGGAGTTGAGGGTAGAGATCCTGGAGTCTGTCCTGATGGAAGTCTATTTTGTGATGACAAAATTCTATAAACTTCCAAAGCAGGAAGTGATAGCGGACTTGAAAAAGATCATTGCCCTGCCGGGGGTAGTGGGAGAGAAGATAGTGTTGATCGAGACACTGCATCTGGTAGAAAGCAAAAATATCGATTTTGTCGATGCCCTTATCTGTGCGAAAAGTACACTGTATGGTTACGGGAAACTGAGTTTCGATACCGATGTAACCAGAAAGTGCCAAGCAGGAGTCAGTTGAACTGCCCCTCTTGCTATTCGCTCTTGTCTGCAGGGTGGCTCTTGGCGTACAGAACTGCCAGCGGCTGTGCACTGAAGCCGTGCAGGAAGATGCTCAGTACAACTGTCAGTGAGGCAACAGCGAAGATGGTCTCATGCCCCTTTACACCGCCAAGCTGATGGACCGCTACAAGGATGTAGAGGATGGAGGCGATGCCCCGTGGACCGAACCAGCCGTAGAAGAGGCGGGTTGCGAAGTCGACCTTGAAGAAAGCGAAACTGAGTACGACAGGCAGCATGCGCAGTACCGTAAGGCTCAGCAGTGCGAATGCGAAAGCTTTGAGGTCCCAGTAGGGCAGAGAAGTGGGAACGAAGACCATACCGAAGATGAGAAAGGAGACCATAATGAAGAGTTCTCCCTCGCTTTCGGCAAAACTCTCCACATGTTCACGCAGCACTGCACTGGTGTTGCCCAGAAAGAGTCCGGAAAAGAAGGCGGCGATGTAGCCGTTGCCGCCAAAGTGTTCCGAAAAGTAAAATGAGAGAACGGCCAGCGCAATGGGGGCGAGGTTGCTGTACTGGTGTACCATCCAGCCTCTCTTGAGGGCTTTCATCATCACCACAGCACCCGCCCAGCCCATAAAGGCACCCGCAACGGCACCGATGGCGATCTGCTGGGCGATGTATGTCATCCAACCGCTTTCGGCCGTGGTACTGTTGGAGGCAATCATCGCCAGCACCGTAAGCAGCACAGGAAAGACAATGCCGTCATTGAGACCGCTTTCTACATTGATGGTGTTTCGCACCGTTGAAGGAATACGCTCGTCACTGACGACAATCTTCCCCAGCGCGGCATCGGTGGGGGCGAGAATGAGTGCCAGCAGCAGCGCGTAGAGTGTCTGTTCGTTGGGGTAGAACCACATTGCCGTCAGGGTAGCAAGCACAATGGTAATCGGCAGTGCGACAAAGAGCAGACGCGTGGGCAGCCGCCAGTGGGCTTTTAGCTGCTGCAGGTTGAGGGCTGCCGCATCACTGAAGAGCACGATGATCAGCGTTATTTCAGCCAATATCTGTACCGATTCGGCATTGGCATGAATTTGTTTTTCGCCAAAGGCGAGCGGAGAGATGAGCACCCCGACGATCGTAAAAATCATCGGGCCTGAGATATTGTATTTTGCCAGCACTTTCGAGAAGAGCCCATAGCCGAGAATAACGATGCTGATTCCCAGAAAGATGAGATGTTCATGCATCGTTATTTGCCTTTGGAAGCGGGTTTGCTTTTTGGCCTGTCGAAACTGCCGCCAAGGGCAAGGTGCAGGTTGACGCGGTTGACCAGACGCTCTTTGTGAACCTGCAGTTTGAGAATCTGTGCGCCGATCCACTTCGCCTGTACGGTCAGCACATCGATGTAGGTACCCTGGCCGATCTCATAGTTGGCCTTGGTCATGTCGTAGGTGGTTTTGTACTCTCTGACCATCGTACTGATGTAGGCGTAACGTGTAGCAAGCTGCCTTTCAAGGGCAAGAAAGTTTTCAACCTCCTGATAGGCATTGAGTACCGTGCTGCGGTAGTTCTCGATGGCGATCTTCTGCTCGGCAGTAGCGGCATCGATCTGTGCCTGGATGGCGCCTGCATCGAAGACGGGCATAAAGAGACCTGCAATGATGCGTGAGAGTGTATCCTGGAGTATACTGGCACCTGCCTGCGCATTGAGAGTAATGCTTGGCAGTCTTAACAGTTTGACCGCTTTGACATTGTGGAATGCCGCAGCCATCTGATACTGCGCGGCGATGATATCCGGTCTGCGGTTTAGCAGGTCTGCCGGTACACCGGCAGGCACACGGGCGGGTACCGGAGGGAGCCGTTTGGCGTGCAGGGCATTGGCGGGGTAGCGACCTATGAGCACCTCGAGTGCACGGGTGTCGCGCTCTTTTGCCGAGAGTGCCGCCGTACGGTTCTCTTTGGCTTCGGCGACCATCGCGCGGGACATATGCACATCACGCTTGGTGCCCTGTCCGATCTTTGCGCGCTGGTCGAGGATATGCTGCGCCTTGGTCTGAATGGCGACGACCTGATCGGTAAATTCGTAGATCATCCTGTCCGATGCGACAAGAAACCAGAGCTTTGCAGTATTGGCAGAGAGCGACTGGCGTGCCCATTCGTAGTACGCTCCCTGCGCCTGCATGGTAAAGGCGTCACGTTTTGTCTGATGGGCGACCTTCCCCCATATATCGGGTTCCCAATCCAGTGAAAGCACAAGGCTTCCCGTTCCCCTGTCTCCATTGACATCGAATGTTCTGTCGCTGTAGTAACTTCCCCGAATGTTCAGTTTAGGCATCATGCCTGTACTTGTATAACGCATGATCGCTTCTGCCTGAGCGATGCGCTGTGCAGCGATCTTGATGTCGGGGTTGTTCTGCTGTGCTTCACGGACCAGCTGGTTTAGTGTATTGTCGCGGAATGTACGAAGCCAGTTGTCCTGCACCTTTCCGCCGACATAGCTGCTGGCGTAGTGTGCAGGGTGCGGCTGCTTTGCCTGGAGTGCGGCGACATCCTCTTTTGGCATCACCGCATCGGTGGCACAGCCGCCAAGCAGCAGGGCCGCTGCAGCAGAGAGCAGAAAGGGGAGTGTTCTGTTTCGTGTTTGCATCTTCACTCCTTCTTAGTGGAAGCGCAGGAAGTACTGCCAGCTCATCATACGAAGGAGTACTTTACGGATAATTGCCACATGGCTCCAGAAGCCCTCATGTGCACCGTAGACAGCAGCAACGGCATCGACTCCCAGCGGCAGCCCAAGTTCCTTGAACGGTTTGTCAAGCTTGATGACCACCGGTATCTGTCCTTCAGGCAGTGCACGGTTGAGCGAATACATGTTACGATTGATATTGAGCTCTCCCTCAGCAAGGGCGGGTAGCATTTTGACCACCTTGCCCTGGAACGTACGTCCGGGAATACTTGGAAAGATCACCTCCGCAGGGTCTCCGGGCTTGATGTTCTGTACCGGTTCGGGACCAAATCCTGCAATGAGTGTGGCCGAAGAGGTATCGACAAAGGTCATTGCCGGCAGGGCGGGAATAGTTACTGCCATCTGCCCCGGGCGCACACGCATATGAGCTACAAAGCCGTCGGTTGGTGCTTTGATGACGGTGCTGTTAAGATCGAACATTGCATCGGCAAGCTGCGCTTTGGCGGTTGCAACTTGTTTTTCCCACTCGTAGACATCGAACTTCGATCCTCCGGCTGTTTCAAGAAGTCTTTTTGTGTCTGCAAGACGCTTCTGTGCAAACTCCAGCTGTGCTTTGATCTCGTCCACTTTCGCCTGGTAGGGGGTCGGGTCAATTTTTAAGAGTACCGTTCCCTTTTTGACAGGCTCGTTGGGCTTGACATCGATCTCGATGACCTTGCCGCGTACGTTTGGCACGATACCGGTACTTACAAAGTAGGTACGTGCCGTCTTTGAGCCCGGATGAAAATAGGCCATTCCCATCAGCATAGAGCCAATAAGCGCCACACCGCCCAGAATGGCAGTGGTGATGGACCACTTGTTGACCGGGATTCTGAAAACCTTGAAGATGATCCAGCAGAAGGTGATGTAGGTTAAGAGCATTAACGTTTCCATTACTTTTCACCTCCTTCGTTTTTCGTGTCGTTCCCGGTGATGCTGTCCACCTTATGTTCGTAGCTGTCAATGCCGTTTTGGGCACTTTCAAGCTGCTTCTCCAGTGTTTCGACCTTTTCACTGAGCTTCTCTATGAGCTTGAGCTGCCCTTTGAGCTCTTCAGAGGGCTCTATCTGTACGGTTTCCATGCCCCAGCCTCTGCCGGGTTTGTAGAGATAGGCCCATATCCACAAAAAGGGCCAGATGACATGGAGCAGAAAGAGGCTCACCCATCCGGCGATATGTATGGCGTCTTGATGGGGATGCTGCCGCTTCTTGGCAATCTCATAGGGTATGTCGTGAATGTAGATGACAAGGTAGATAAGAAAAATAGAGACGGTGACGAATACGCCAAGCGCCACGTAGTCGAGTGTTCTGGGGTCGATCGCTAAAGCCATGAACAACCTTTCAGTGTAAGATTAGAATTGGTAAATTATAGCCAAATAATCTTTATGGATTTTCTTTTATGGATAAAAGCGGCTTTTGTAAGTCGAATATCGGTAGAATTATCCAATAAATTAAAAAAGGAAAAGAGATATGCATTGGAAAAAGCCTTTTTTTGCAGTGGCGGCAGGTGTACTGCTGCTGGTTGGCAATGCATCGGCAGCGGAGTTGAAAAAACCGAAGCTGATGGAGAACGTCGCCCCCGTACCGTCAGCACTGCTGATGAACTCCTACCGTTACATGGGAAAGCTCAAGCGCTTTTCCATCGATGCGGTCACGACGAGTGACGATACCTGGCTGGATAAGATGGTGGTCACCTACACGCATCACATCCACATCGACCTCAAGCGTCCGGGGCAGCTTCGCATCATCACCACTGGCGACCTCAAAGAGAAAGAGTACTACCTCAACAGCGGACACTTTACGGTCTACGATGCCCTGACAAACTATTATGGAGAGCTGGAAGTCCCCAAAACCGTAGACAGGGCACTCGACTTTCTTTTTGAGAAGTACGATGTCAAGTCACCGCTGGCGAACATTCTCTACACGGACCTGGAGAGGCGCATTCCTCCTACCAGCAAAGGGTACTACTTCGGTATGTCCGACGTGGATGATGTCGCCTGTCACCATATCGGTTTTGTCTCTGCAACACAGGAGTATCAGGTATGGATTGAGGCCGATGAGAAGCCGCTGATCCGAAAGTTCGTCATCATCGACAAGACAGAGCCCGAACTGCTGCGAAGCGGCACGCTGCTGCGCTGGAAGCTTGATGAGCAGCTCGATGACGGGCTTTTCTATTTCCATCCGCCAAAGGGTGCTATCAAGATCGACATTGAACCGGCAGGGGAGGGAGCGTAATGAAAATGAAATGGTTTATGGTTAAATTCATTGTCGTGTTTGCCGCCATCGGTTTCTTCTCTCCTACGGTGGAGGTAGAGACAGATGCGCAGACAGGTTTTCAGGAGGTGCACTTTCTGCTGCTCAACAGTGCCGATGCCAGACGCGGTGGCGGTATGCGCCGAAGCGGCGGCTTCAACAGGGGCGGCGGACGGAGTTTCAACCGCGGCAGTTTTAATCGCGGCAGTTTCAACAGAAGCAGCTTCAACCGCAGCAGCATGCGCAGACCATCACCAAGCAGAAGCCGCTACCAGGGCGGTAACTTCCCCAAAAGCAAACGCCCTGCCGTAAGCAGACCCAAGAGTACCAGACCGGTTTCGAGTAGACCCAAGACACAGCCGGTAAGCAGACCATCGACACGGCCTGCCAAACGTCCAAGTACGCGTCCGGCCAAACGGCCGACGACCCGGCCTGTAAGCAAACCGGGCAACAGACCTGTTACAAGACCTGTGCAAAAGCCAAGCACGCGTCCATCGACAAGACCCGTTCAAAAGCCAAGTACGCGCCCCATCCAGCGTCCGGGGACTCCGGCAAAACCGGGAAGACCCAAACCGCCAAGCGGCAAGCCGATTCCTGGCAAGCCTGTAACACCGGTAAGACCGGGGCAGCCTGCCAAACCTGTCAAACCGGGAAGACCGGGCATCAACCCTCCTGGTAACCGTCCTCCGGGAGGAGGTCACCGACCACCGAACCACAGACCTCCTGGACATGGCGGCGGACACCATCCGCACCATGGACACCACCATCACCACTACCACCACTATCCGTACTACGGATGGGGCGGCTACTGGCCATGGTTCTGGGGAAGCGCCATCACCATCGGCGCCATCGTCTCCACCATCCCGGACAACGACTGTACCGACATCCATATCGACGGCAAATGGTACAAAGAGTGTAACGGTGTCCTCTTCGAGCCTGTCTATCAGGGCGATAATGTAGAGTATAAGGTTGTTGAGATCAAGAAATAGGTTTCAGCTTATTTAGAAAAGAGGTGCCTTGCCTCTTTTCTGTATCATTTCGTTTTACTTGATTTTATGCATTATCAAGTCAGCTTGCTCACGCGTTAAACTTCGTTTGTCCTGTTCAATAATCAATTCATTGTTATCGAGTTTAAAATAGAATACATCTTGTATGTGATGTTTCCCATGTGTGAAGGAAACAGAACAGTTTATGGGATCCCAGGTACATTCATTTTCTGAAGTGACTATTTTTTTCTTTTTTGTAAGGATGCACCTTCCATTTTTTTTGAAGGTCATCTCCACTTTACCGTCATCACTTTCCCATATACCTGCATAGTTATATGGTTCATTTGCAGAAGATGGTGAAAGTATACTGAGTATCAGACCAAGAGTAAGAAATGTATGTTTTTTCAATCAAGATCCCTTTGTATTATTGCTTGGAATGGGTAGTATTTTGTAGGTGGTGGGTCCTCCGAGACTCGAACTCGGGACCGCCCGGTTATGAGCCGGGAGCTCTAACCAACTGAGCTAAAGACCCTTATTTGGGAGTGATTGCAGCTTTGGGCTGCATAGTAAGTTTTTCGTCGGAAGTATAACGACTGTAGTCTTTGAATGCAATTAAATTTTCCAAAATTCCGAAGATGACGGCAAAGATGATAAACGAGGTTCCGCCGTGGCTGAACATAGGCAGTGGCAGCCCTACAACGGGGGCAAGGCCGATGATCATGAAGATATTGACCCCCATGTAGACAAAGAAAAGAAATGCCAGTCCCCCCGCAAAGGTTTTGATGTAGTAGTCGCGTTTGTATTTCCACGAGATGTAGAGCAGGTTGAGAATGAGCAGGATGTAGAGGCCGATGACGGTGACCATCCCTTTGAAGCCAAGACGCTCCCCAAGGTAGGCGAAGATGAAGTCGGTCGAGGAGACAGGCAGGAACTTCAGCTGTGTCTGCGTAGCATCCTCTTTGGGTTTGCCTTCCATACCGCCGCTTCCGATGGCGATGAGTGCCTGGCGCACCTGGTAGCTTGGTTTGTTGAGCATGTCGTGAATACGCTTCTTCTGGTAGGGCTTGAGACCTTTTTCATAGATAACAGGTGCACTGACGCCTGCAACAATGGCGATGGTCACCCAGATCTTCCAGTCTACACCGATGAGAAAGAGAATACCGTACCCGGTAATGAGCAGCACCAGTGCGGTTCCCAGGTCTGGCTCCTTGGCGATAACGAGAAAGGGAATGACAATAATGAGTGAGAGTTTGATGAACTGAAAAAGCCCGTAGCCGCTCTCCGGTGGCGGCTTTTTGTGGATGAGGTAGGCAAGCATCATGATGACGTTGACCTTGATGAATTCCGAGGGCTGGATGGTCACATGGATGCCCGGAAGTTCAATCCACCGTTTGGCACCTAGGATCGTTTTACCGACAAACTCCACTGCAATGAGCAGAGCAAGGTTGACAAGGTAGAAGAGCGGTGCGAACCACCACATGATACGACGCCACGGAATAACAACAGCTACGGAGAAGGCAACGAATGCGATGAAGTAGTAGATCATCTGTTTGTTGAAGAGGTGGCGGTTGATCTCATAGACAAGGTAGGAGGAGATGGCAAAAATGGGGATGAGCTGGAGTATCAACAGATAGCTGAAGTGCTTGAAGATACGTTTGTCGATATCAAGCCAAGAGTCCATGCGTCTATTCCCCGTTAAACTAAATTAGCGTATTATATCGTAAAGTAATAAGAGGGGAAAGTATGGAGCCGTTCTTCCGTTTTGAAAATCTGGGCCGACAGCCGGGGTGTCTGCATGGTGTTACGATGAAGAGCCAGAGCCATCCGCTGGGCTTCTCTATGGCGCTGCATACGGGTGAGCCAAAAGAGGCGGTTGTATCCAACCGAAAAGTGGTTGAAGCACTTTTTGAAAAGAAAGAGGTGTGCTACTTTGTGCTTGCCAACCAGACACACAGTGACCATGTCCATGTGGTAAAGGAGCCCAATACCAAAGGCTGGGAGAGCCTTGAGAGTGCCGTTGCAGACTGTGATGCACTTGTAACAAACCTGAAAAGCGTTGTGCTTGGTGTTTTGACAGCTGACTGCGTACCGGTTTTGCTCTATGATCCGCAGAGTGAAGCGGTTGCCGCCATACACGCAGGATGGAAAGGTACCAAAGCCAATATCGTACTAAAAACTGTGCAGAGGATGCAGCATGAGTTTGGCACAAAACCGGAGAACATTATTGCAGGTATCGCACCCTCCATTGGGCAGTGCTGCTACGAAGTGGGAGAGGATGTCGCATCGCACTTTATTGAGATGCCGGAAGTGCTGCAGCATAAAGGCAACGGCAAAGCTATGCTGGACCTTCCTTTGGCAAACAAAGTGCAGTTAATGCAAGCCGGTATTACTGAAGAGAATATTGAAATGAGTGGCATCTGCACCGCATGTGATGTGGAACATTTTTTCTCTTACCGGAAAGAGAACGGATGCAACGGGAGGTTTATGAGTCTTATAGGAATGCAATTGGATATGTAGGGTGCGTATTCACGCACCTTTTAAAAGAGCTTTTGGAAAATATTAAATTTTGTATCGTAATTTACGTGGTGCATGGTTACGCACCCTACATGGTTGTTACCTGAAAACATCAAGCTCCGTATCACATGTCAGCGTCAATTCATAGACCCACTGCTGAAGGTCGAACATCTCTTCGTATATTTTGAAATTTCTGTCGATGATCGCTTCGGAGTGGAAGGTATTGTCCGGCGGGAAGGTGGTGTAGGCGTAGACGGCTCCCATTTTGTAGAGGTAGCTATGCTCATCATCACCATCACACCCTCTTGGGAACTTCTTGTATTTTGGTTCGGGTAGCTGGTAGCCTTTTTCTTTCAGTGCTTCAAGAATGGCGTGAAGTTCCTGACGGCGTGCGTCGGTTTGGATGTAGGCCCGGTAAGCTTTGAGCAGGGTGGGTTTGAAGTTGCGAATGCCCGTGGCGACAAAGACTTCGTTTGGGTCGTAGTGCATATAGAAACTGCTGCTTTGCATCCGGTGCCCGCTGCCCTGCCACATGATGATGCCAATGCGTGTCTTGATGGGGTCGTCAAGGTGGAAGCGTGCGTCACGGTAGATACGAAAGAGTGAGCGGTTGGTTTTTGGTTCGGCATGTATGGTGGGAACGAGTATCTGCAAGTGTTCACCCATCTCTTCAACGTAGGCTTTGTTGGGTGCGACAATGTAACGCTCATACTCCTCTCTGTGGGCATCGAGCCACTCTTTGGAGTTGTTGGCAATGATTTGCGAGAGGAACTGTAACCCCTCTTTGGGAAAACCGTTGAAAGACACTTAGACTCCTTTTATCTTTTGCCAGAGTATGCCAAGATACTCATGGAATGCAATGGTCGACTTTTTAAGTGCATTGGCTGAGAAAATTTCAAAATAGTGAGGGTGTGTCAGGCTTGAGAGATGGTATGTCGGGGCAGGGTAGGGGTGCAGCCCCTCTTGTTGAAACCAGCCAATCGCGCGTGGCAGATGGTAGGCAGAGGAGACCAGGGCGAGCGGTGCTTTTCCTGCTATGAGCTTGGCTGCTTCGGCTTCATCCTGTGTATCCTGTGCGCCGGGAACAAGAAGTATATCCTTTGGGGGAATGCCCAAAGCGATAGCGAGCTGCTGTTCCATTCTGGCATGGGTTGTCGGATCATTGAGACCTTTATAGCCTGAAACAATGAGTCTGGTACGGTCATTCAATGCATGGTAGAGGCGGATGCCCTCACTGAGCCGTACCACAGACTCGGGAACCACCTGTGAGGTCAAAGGAAGCGTTGCATCGGTGTGGTGACCACCGCCAAGCACATAGATGTAGCGGGTCTCTTTTGGTGGTTGCAGCAGTGCCGGGTAACGGTGTTCGATGGGGTAAAGCAGCAGGTTGGCAAAAGGGTCATAGGAGAGTAGAAAAAGCCATCCCAGACCGGCAAGTACCATTTTTTTGCCTGTTTTGGCTTTGTTACGGTAGAGCAGCCAAAGCCCCATAGTGATAATGAGTACACCAAGAGGAAGGGGCATCAGAAAGGTCGAGATGAACTTCTTCAGCAAAAAAGCGGCGTTCAAGTTTAGTTCTCTTTCACTTCCAGCGTCGCATCGGCGTCAAGCTCCATCACTTTCCACGGCAGTCCCTGTATATTGAGCTCCTCCATGAACGGGTCCGGGTCGAACTCTTCCATGTTGTGTACCCCCTCTTCGTACCACCTCTTCTCAAGCATCAGTTTTGCACCGATCATCGCCGGTACGCCTGTGGTGTAGCTGACCGCCTGGCTCATCACCTCTTCGTAGCACTTCTCATGGTCGCTGACCTGGTAGATGTAAACCGTTTTGGGCTCACCGTTTTTGATACCCTTGACAAAGACACCGATGTTGGTCTTGCCTTTGGTGCGGGGACCAAGACTGGCAGGGTCTGGCAGCAGGGTTTTGAGAAACTCGATGGGGATGATTTTCTGCCCCTGATGCTCGACCGGTTCGATGCCGAGCATACCGACATTCTCCAGTACTTTCATATGGGTCAGGTAGCTCTCGCCAAAGGTCATAAAGAAGCGGATGCGTTTGAGGTGCGGAATGTTCTTCACCAGTGATTCCATCTCTTCGTGGTAGAGGAGGTAGCTGTCTTTTGGACCCACTTCCGGGTAGTCCCACACCTGTTTGATCTCCATCGGTTCAGTCTCTATCCACTCACCGTTTTCCCAATATCTTCCTTTGGCACTCACTTCACGCAGGTTGATTTCGGGGTTGAAGTTGGTCGCAAAGGGGTAGCCGTGGTCACCGGCGTTGCAGTCGAGGATGTCGATGGTGTGGATCTCGTCAAAGTAGTGCTTCTGTGCATAGGCGACAAAGACGTTGGTCACTCCGGGGTCGAACCCGCTGCCGAGCAGTCCCATGATGTGCTGCTCTCTAAAGAGCTGATCGCGTGCCCATTGCTCTTTGTATTCGAACTTCGCCTCATCGGGGTGTTCGTAGTTGGCAGTGTCGAGGTAATCCACCTGGCACGCCGCACAGGCATCCATGATGGTGAGGTCCTGATAGGGGAGTGCGACATTGATGACGATATCCGCTTCAGTCTCTCTGATAAGCGTAACGAGCTCCTCAACACTGTCTGCATCGACTTGTGCAGTATTGATGGTAACACCTGTTTTTGCCTTGACATTTTCGGCGATGGCGTCGCACTTGCTTTTGGTACGGCTGGCAAGGGTGATTTCTCCGAATGTGTCGGCATTCATCGCACACTTGAAGGCGACAACATTTCCAACACCGCCGGCACCGATGATGAGGGTTTTGTTTGACATGGCTGCTCCTTAAAATAACAAGGTTGAAAACTGTTGGGCTATTGTAGCACAATCTGTTTGCACGGTTGCTTTTTGAGAATAGCTATGTTATAGTATACACATAGATATACACAAAGGAGTGAGTATGAGAACCAATATTGTCATTGATGACCAGCTGCTTGAAGAGGCGTTTCGCTACTCCAACTTGAAGACAAAGAAAGAGCTTGTCAACCTTGCTCTAAAGGAGTTTGTGGAGAATGCGAAGAAGCTTTCCCTGATGGAGCTGAAAGGGAAGATTGCCTTTGATGATACATACGATTACAAAGAGGCAAGGAGAGGACATGTATCTGATTGATACATCCGTTCTAATCGATTTCTTCAAAGGGAAAGAGACAAAGCAAACCAAGAAACTTGAAAACATACTGCTTCACAAGATCCCTTTTGGTATTTCGGCACTGACCTATCAGGAGTTGCTGCAGGGAGCAAAAGATAGAAGAGAGTATGAAATATTGCGAAAATATCTCACTACCCAGAAGATATACTATCCCGGGTTTGAAACATACGATGCGGCAGCAGATCTTTTTTTTAGCTGTCGCAAAAAGGGTATCACCATTCGAAGCAGTATTGATGCACTCATTGCCGCTACGGCCATTGAGAATGATTTGATTCTACTTTGCAGTGACAGGGACTTTGCATATATTGCAAAGGTAGTGGCATTAAAAGTGGAATAGTGCGATTCACTGGTACACCAGTATGTTACAGAGAAGCTGAAACCCACATTGTGACAGTGTGGTTCGCTAATTCGTATAAAGTGGAACAACCCACATTGTAAAGAGAAACAGTACGGGAATGAAAAGCAGCGTACTTAGCAAAATAAGCGCAGTGACATCCTGCGGGCGGCAGTCGTAGAGTGAGGCGAGGTTGATGTTGGCGACGGCAAGCGGGGTTGTCATCTCCATCAAAACGACAGCTTGCACAAAGAGAGGCAGGTCGGTCAGCGAGAGGATGAGCGCGCTGAAAAAGGGAACGAAGAGAAACTTCTGGCTGAGTGTACCGGCAAAGAGTTTGGGGTGGACTTCGCGGATCTTGATACCGTAGAGAAAGGTACCCAGCAGAAAGAGCTGTAGCACGATGCCGGCATAGGCACCCATTTTGAAAAACTCCAGAATCTCTGCGGGCAGTGATACCTGTGTGAGGTTGAGTACCATTGCAATAGCCGAAGCGGGGATGATGGGGATCTTGATGATGTTTAGAAGTGAAGTTCTGACATCGAAACTGCCGCGTGAGTAGATGTAGGCTCCCAGCACATAGACCACCACCACATTGGCGAGGTTGATGAGCGTCGTGTAGATGACGCTCTGCTCCCCAAAGAGGGCGATGCCAAGCGGGATGCCGATGTTGCCGGTGTTGCCCACAAAGCCGGCAATGGAGAAGATGGAGCGCTTTTTGGGGTCGTTGAAGATGAGTTTAGCAATAAAAATAGATGGAATGAGCAGAATGAAGATGATACCAAAGTAGATACCTACGACACTGAAGTGCTCCCAGTGCAGCTTTGCCGTACTGAACCCCCAGACACTCACAAAGGGCTGCATGAAGTAGACTGACATCAGCGTAAGGGTCTTTGGGTCCATCTGTGTTTTGAAGAGACGTTTGGCTGTGTAGCCAAGGGCGATGAAGACATAGACAAAGAGAATGGAGAGGAGTGTATTTATCATAGGCGGTATTATAGCAGAGGTTCAGTGATAGTGGGGAGTGATAGTGATAGTGAAAAGTGATAGTGATAGTGATAGAGGGGGGAGGGGCTGTGTTAGTGAAGTTTTGGTAAGATACCCCATTCTATTCGAGGTTGGATTATGGACTTTTCTTCACTGGAGACCTGGGGATATCTGGCGGTGGCCTTTTTCTCGTTTGGCGGCTCCTTTTTCATCGTTGCAGCAGCAGGGGTCTTCTCCTATATGGGGCATATGGACCTGGCGACGGCACTGGTGGTCGCGGCAGTTGCAAACTTTATGGGCGACAACTTTCTTTTTTACCTTGGCAAGTACCAGAAAAAAGAGGTAATGCCGTACTTCAAAAAGCACAAGCGCAAGCTGGCGCTGGCGACACTGATTATGCGAAAGTACGGTGTGCTGGCGATCTTCATACAGAAGTTCATTTACGGGGTCAAGACACTGGTGCCCATCTCTATGGCGCTCTCCAAATATGATTTCAGAAAGTTTGTCTTTTTCAACTTCTTCGCGTCGATCGTTTTTGTCTGTGTGATCGGGCTGAGTGCCTACTTTGCGAGTGAAACGATCATTTCGATGTTCGAGGGGCTCAAGCACCGCCCGTGGCTGGCACCGCTCTTTGCCGTTGCGGTACTGGGCACGCTGTGGTATGTGATGACACGCTTTACAAAAAAGCGCTGAGTTCTAGCGGCTTAGCCAGTATATGAGGCTTGGCAGGTTCTCTACGCCGAAGTAGAGGTAGTTGTTGTCTTGCACGTTGCCGTGTCGGTAGACATAGGTCATACGGAAGATATCCATGACATCGAGGTAGAGATTTCCACCGTACGCGCTCTCTCTGTCATAGAATCGGCGCTCCACATTCCCAAAGGCGCTGACTCCCGCACCCACGGTCAGAAAGTCGTTGTATTCGCTGAACGCATCGGCATCGAACCTCACAAAATCACCGTCACTTCCGTGGACATTGTAGGAGGCTTTGAAGTCCAGACCGTTAAGGAAGCCCATTTTACGGTACCAGTAAGCTTCATAGGCGAAGGAGAAGCCGCCGTTGACCGTATCGACGGCGAGTTCCGTAGGAAGAAAGCGCAGCATATTTCTGTAAGCGGCCTCCTTAGGGTCGTAGGGGGCATTGATTGGTAGAATATCCCACCCCTCCTGCTCTTTGAGCATGCCCGACGCCAGCCATGCACCAAGTCCCATTGCCTTGGCGGTTGGTTTGTAGCCCGGGTAGACTTTGGCGCGTTCGTTCTCAAGGTAGGTGACACGGTCGACAAGGTAGCGTAGCGGGCGTTTGTACCAGTTGTCGACATCTTTTCTGGCGTAGTAGAGAAACGTTCCCTTTTTGACGGGCAGATAGCGCATATCGAGTTTGCCAAGAAAGGTTTTGAATGCATCTGCACTGTAGCGTTTGCTGTCTGGAAGCTTTCGGTCGAATGCGTAGTAGATGGCCCCGTAGCGGTTGTTTCTGTCCGGTTTTTCCAGGTGGAACTCCGTAGCCTTGAAGAAGCGGTAGGCGGTGTAGGCCTCTTTGCTCTTGTCTATTTCAAGTTTTTGCATCAGCAGGTCCATACGCTCTGGCTGGGAGAGCTCAGTGTAGATACCGATTTTTCCCAGTTTGTCGGCAAGCTGGTAGATGGCGTCATAGACACCGACGTGGTAGTCGTAGAGGCGGAAGTTTCTGTCCAGAAATGCACCAAAGTGCTCAAGAAAGCCTGCTGTTAGCGGGTGGTAGCGTGAGGAGAGAATGAGTTTTCGCTCCGGATGGTTTCTGAAGTAGCGGTTGATTGCCTGGTAGAGTTTCATCTGTTGTAGAATTTCTACGGAATTGACCAGAGGAATGAGACTTGAAGAGAAAAAACCTATAGGAGGCTCTTCCTCATCTTCATCTGAAGACGGCGGCTCCTTACGCATATTGTTGGGGTCGATCAGCAGGAAGTTGTTCGCTTTTGGATTGAGCACCGTTGCTAACCCTAAGGGAATATTGTCGTAAACGCCACCATCAATGAAGTAGCTTTCACGTACCCTGCCTTTGTAGGTATACCGCAGTTTGACCTGTTCGAACGCGCCGGGAAAGGCGGAAGAAGCAAAGAGGACATTGACAATCCTGGTATAGTCCTTTTCGATACCAGGGATGGAGAGGTAAAAGAGGGTACTCTTTTCCGGCATTGTTTTGTTTCGTATAGTTACTTTGCCTTGGTGTACAGTGAAATCGAAAGGTACCGAAAAGTTCTGATTTTTGATAGGGATGTTCTCATAGGTTTCGACAATGGGTGTGACCTTGGTAACGGTGAAGCCCATAGGGACGCTGCACTCCTCCTTGAAGACAGGTTTTCCCAAATGGGCCATAATCTTGTCAGCCTTTTTCCTCAGCGCCTTGCGGCTGAAAAGTGTGCTCTTGTTGTGAGGGTCGCTGCCTTTGATGATGAGGTCCTCAAGTCCAAGATTGACCCAGGTTTCAAAAAAGAGGTTGTCTTCGACACTGTTCTGGTAGCTGTTGGTGGGTTTCTGGCACCAGTAGGTGGCTATCAGTAGTGCATTGATGGAGCCTGCCGAAGCACCTGCAACAGAGCGGAGATTGGGTTTTATGTGCCATTTGGGTGAAGTGTTGAGGGTGTTGAGCATCTTGATCATCGCCCAGTTGTAACCCGATTCATAGGCACCAAGGCTTACGCCGCCGCTGATGACCGTGGCAAAATCGACACTTCTTGGTTGGGGTTGCGTTGCGTTAAGAGAGATAAGAGAGAGTGACAGGAAAAACAGTGACCTTGAAAAAAACGTTTTCATAGTGGGAGGGAAGAGAAGAGGGGCTTACGCCTCCTTTCTCTTCTTCACGAACTTTTCGATACGTCTGATACCCTCACGGATGGTCGTGATATCGGTGGCGAACGAGAAGCGGAAGTAGCCTTCGCTTCCAAAGCCGATACCAGGAACCACCGCCACGCCTGTTTCCTGCAGCAGCTCCTTGCAGAACGCGATGGAGTCGCTGGAGATATCCTTTGTATTGACAAAGAGGTAGAACGCACCCTGCGGCGCAACCACGGAGAGACCATCGATGTCGTTGAAGAGTTTGACCGCCTCAACTGCACGCGCCTCGAACGCCTGACGCATCGTCTCTATCTCATCGTCCACTTCGCCAAGCAATGCCGGGATGGCCGCTTTTTGGGTAATGGAGTTGATGTTGGAGGTACTCTGGCTCTGAAGCTTGTTCATCGCCGCAATGAGCTCCTTGTTCGGGGTGGCAAGATAGCCAAAACGCCATCCGGTCATCGCGACCGATTTGCTGAGCCCGTTGATAGTGACGGTACGCCGGTACATATCCTCACTGATGCTTGCCGCAGCGGTAAAGTCAACACCGTAGACAAGCTTTTCATACATTTCGTCGCTGGCGACCAGAATGTCGGTGCCCTCAAGCACCTTCGCGATCGCTTCAAGCTCCTCTTTGGTGTAGACCGAACCTGTGGGGTTCGACGGTGAGGTGAGAATGAGCATCTTTGTCTTTGGTGTGATGGCCGCTTCAAGCTGGTCGGCGGTGATCTTGAACTTGGTCATATCGTTAGTTTCGATAATGACGGGTTTCCCGGCGGCATACTTGACCAGTTCGGGGTAAGTGACCCAGTAGGGTGCCGGGATGATCACTTCATCACCGGGATTGATGGTCGCCTGAAAGAGGTTGAAGAGCGACTGCTTCGCACCGTTGCTGACAATGATGTCCGAGGGCGCGTACTCAAGGTTGTTGTCTCTTTTGAGTTTGGTAGCCACCGCTTCGAGCAGTTCGGGGATGCCCGGTACGGCTGTGTACTGGGTAAAGCCTTCGTTGATCGCCTTGATGGCCTCCTCTTTGATGCGCTGCGGCGTACCGAAGTCGGGTTCGCCTGCGGAGAATGAGAGGATGTCCTTGCCTTCTGCTTTGAGCTCACGCGCGAGTGAAGAGATGGCGATGGTCAAGGAGGGTGAGAGTGTCTGTATGCGGTCTGAAAGAAGCATAAATATCCCTTTGTCTAAAATAATGAAAATTATAACCAAAAGTGCTTGACAGGCGACTAAAAACGGGAATGCAGGGCATTGTGAAGAGGAGTGTGTATCATATACACACGCGCTTAGCGAATTGAAATAGCTGAATAATGAATGGCAAAAGGTTTCACGCGAAGGCGACAAAGGTGCACTCAACCCGCAGGGCGGCTCTGCTGTTTGCGCCTGCCAGAGCTATCGCGTGAAACCGATGGTTTATCAGAAGTTTCAATCCATAGAGTGGATGAAGTTGTCGTAGAGCTCTTCGAGGGTATGGTCTTTCTCTTTGATCTTCTCTTTTTTCTTGTTTGGCAGCGCCTCTTCGAGCACTTCGATACGGCGCAGGAGGTATTCGAAGAGCTCTTTGTTGACATCGGGGATCTTGTCGTGGCTGAGCGGGTTCTTGTCGTAGCCGCGTTTGAGGACACGCGCGGGGATGCCGATGGCGGTGGAGTCAGGCGGTACGTCCTTGACCACCACGGAGTTGGCACCCACTTTGGAGTTATCGCCGATGGTGATGTTGCCAAGGACTTTCGAGCCCGCACCGATGACGACATTGTTGCCTACTGTGGGGTGACGCTTGCCCTTGTTGGTACTTACCCCGCCAAGGGTTACCTGCTGGTAGATGATGACATCATCACCGATGACAGCCGTCTCACCGATGACCACCCCTACACCGTGGTCAATGAAGACACGCCGTCCGAACTTGGCGGCGGGATGGATGTCGATCATTGTCAGAAACATCCCCAGTGCAGAGATGAGCCTGGGGAGGAAGCGAAGCCCCTTGTTGTAGAACCAGTGGGCGATACGGTGGAAGAAAAGTGCCCAGAGCCCGGGGTAGTTGAAAAAGAGTTCGAATGTGGAGTGGAGTGCCGGGTCGTTGCGTTTGACATTGGCAAAATCTTCCCGAATCAGCTGGAACAGGTTCACGCTTTCTCTCCTTGTGTGCTTTCACTGATGGCTTGAATGGTCTTAAGATAGCTGTTTTCACTTAAATAGAGATAAATCTTTCCAAGCAGTTCTCGCTTCTCATCGGGTGTGATGAGTGTAGACTCTTCAATGCGGTACTTGAGCGCCTTGTCGATGATGCCGGTGTCGTAGTCGAGGTCTTCAAGCACATCCATCAGGTTCTGCGCTTCGATGAGGTGTTCGATGCGGTGTTTCCCCTCCTCATCGAAAGTGATGACCGCTTCGGTGGGGTGGGTGAAGAGGTTGTGCTTCATCCCCAGCACCTCCTGGTAGGCGCCGGTGAGGAAGAAGCCGAGGAAGTACTCCTCTTTGCTCAAATCGATGTCGTGCAGATAGAGCGGAAAGTTTCGGTCAAACCCTATCTCGCCGTCACTGTCGCAGGTGATGTCCCAGATGCTTGCAGGATTTGTCGGCTTGTCAGTGAGATGGCTAAGCGGCATCACCGGAAAGTGCTGCCCCAGCCCCCAGAAGTCCGGCAGCGACTGGAATGCCGAAAAGTTGACAAGGTAGCGCTCTTGAATGCGGTCCTGAAGCTTTTTAAGCTCGTCGGTCCCTTCGCTTCGCAGCAAAAAGATCGCCTTTTTGATGATGAGGTTGACCAGAATTTCGGTATTGGAGCGGTCCTCCAGGTCGATGTAGCCCAGATCGAAGAGCGTCAGCAGGCTCTCCATGTGGTCGAGCGCATCGTGAAGGTACTCACGCGCGTTGGTGCGTTTGATGGTGTTGAAGAGGTCGAAGAGCTCCTGAATGAGCGGCGGATTCTTCTCTTTGGGGCGCAGACACTTCTCGTTGTACTCCTGCGAGAAGAGTTCGAGCACCGGGGCGACCAGTACCGAGTGTGCCGCAGCGATGTAGCGGCCCGATTCGGTGAAGATATCGGGTTCGTCAACCCCTTTGCTCTTTGCGATCTCCTGCATCAGGTAGACCACGTCGTTGGCAAATTCGCTTAACGAGTAGTTGCGCTCCTGAGACGCGGCATGCTGGGAGTACTCTACAGCCAGACCGCCGCCGATGTTGATGGCACTCAGCGCCGTCGCACCGCGCCGCTTGAGATCGGCATAGATGTTGCCGGCTTCTCTGAGCGCCTTTTTCAACGGCGCGATATCGCCCATCTGCGAGCCGATATGAAAATGGACCATCCAGAGGTTCTCCAGCAGCGTATGCTCCTTGAGTATCTCATAGGCTTCGAGCAGCTCCGTGGAGGTGAGGCCGAACTTGGAGGAGTAGCCGCCGCTCTTTGCCCAGATACCGATACCTGAACTGTGCAGACGGATGCGCACACCGATTTTCGGAGCGATGGGTGAGGCGCTTTTATGATTGAACTCCTCATGGACCTGAATGATGGTCTTGAGCTCCCCGATCCCTTCGATGGTGACGGTGATGTTGTGGCCCATCTTGGCGGCGATGAAGCAGAGTGCGATCATCTCCTTGTCCTTGAAGCCATTTACGGTAATGGGTGCGCCCAAAGGCGTTTTGGTCATTGCGATGATCAGTTCGGCCTTGCTTCCTGCCTCCAGTCCGTAGTCATACTCTTTGGAGACCTCCATAAGCGCATTGACAAAGTTGGGGTACTGGTTGACCTTCAGCGGGAATACGGCGTGAAAGTTTCCTTTGTAGCCAAACTCCTTTTTGGCTTTGTCAAATGTCTTGAAGAGGGTGGAGATCTGCTTTTCAATCAGGTGTGGGAAACGCAGCAGCAGCGGCCCTTTGTAGCCCTTTTCGCGAATCTCCTGCGTGATTGAGAGCAGGGCGGGTTTGGATGCATAGTTGATATTGACCGTATCTCCGTCGATGATGAAGTTGTCATCGCCCCAGATGTTCAAACCGAAGTTTTTCATACCCTCTGCCTCGCTTGTTTGGATAAATTGGAAGATTATATCAAAACTTAATCCAAACTTACCTATAATTAAACAATGAAGAGGGAATTTATTGCGTGGAAACAGGATCGGGACCGTCTTGAGGTAGCACTGTACGGAGAGTGGACATTGCGTTCTGTTCCCCAGATTGAAACGCTGATACAGAGACTTCCACAGGCTAAAAGTATACAGGTGGACGTTTCCGGTCTTACAGATTTCGACAGTGCCGGTATTTTGCTTTTGAATGAATATATCGAGCAGGCACAAAGCCGTGGTGCCGACATCAAAGTACGCAACTATACCGATGCGCAGCTGGAGCTCTACCAAATGCTCAAAGAGCATATGGTCGAAGAGATCGTACCGCGAAAACAGGGTTTCCTTGAAGAGCTTGGCAAGGCGACGGTACAGCTGATCAGCGATACGAAAGATTTCATCACCTTTTTAGGCCACGTGGTTCTCTCTTTCTTCTACGGCATTGCCCATCCCAAAGTGATTCGTTACAAAGAGACGGTCTACCACATCTACCAGTCGGGTTTCAATGCACTGGTGATCATCGGGATGACCGCCTTTCTGGTAGGGATGGTTATCGCCTATCAGGGGGCGGTACAGCTGGCGAAGTTTGGAGCGGATATCTTCATCGTCGATACGGTGGGTATCTCCATCGTGCGTGAACTTGGTCCGATGATCACCGCCATCGTCATTGCCGGGCGCAGCGGTTCGGCCTATACGGCGGAGATCGGTGCGATGAAGATCACCGAGGAGATCGCCGCGATGCGTACGATGGGCTTCGATCCGTATAACTTTCTGGTGCTGCCGCGCATCTTCGCGCTGATGATCGCGCTGCCGCTGCTGATCTTCTTTTCGGACATTGTAGGTATCTTTGGCGGGATGGTCGCCTCCAAAATGGTGGTGGGCATCTCCTTTGACCAGTTCATCAACCGTCTGCAGGAGGTGCTGGAGGTCAAGCACTACATTCTGGGGATGATCAAAGGGCCGGTCTTTGCCTTTATCATTGCAGCCATCGGCTGTTTTCGCGGTTTTGAAGTCTCCGACAATACCGAGAGCATCGGACTGCAGACGACGGCATCGGTCGTCAACGCCATCTTCCTTGTCATCGCCTTCGATGCGCTCTTTTCGGTCATCTATACGGAGTTTGGGCTGTGAAAAAGGTTATCGAGGCAAGCGACATTGTCACGCGCTTTGGGGAACGCACCATTCACGACGGTGTATCGCTCAGTGTGAACGAAAACGAAATTTTCGCCATTTTGGGAGAGAGCGGGTCGGGGAAATCGGTACTGATGAAAGAGATGATCATGCTCCTGCGTCCCAATGCGGGGAAGATAGTCGTGCTTGGCCGCGATCTGAATACCATTGGCTTTCAGGAGGCGCAGCAGCTGCGCAGGGAGTGGGGCGTGCTCTTTCAGTTCGGTGCGCTCTTCTCCTCTTTGACGATTGCCGAGAATATCGAAGTGCAGCTAAAGGAGTACACCAAACTCAGCAAACGGATGCGCGACAAGCTGGTACGCTCCAAGATCGCGCTGGTAGGGCTGGATGCCCATGTAGGCTCTCTCTATCCAAGTGAGCTTAGCGGCGGAATGATCAAGCGTGCCGCGCTTGCCCGTGCACTGGCGATGGAGCCCAAACTCCTCTTTCTGGATGAACCCACATCAGGGCTCGATCCGGTAGGTGCGAGGAATTTTGATAAACTTATTGTAGAATTACGAGAGATGTTGGGCATTACCGTCGTGATGATCACGCACGATCTGGATAGTATTTTCAATATTGTCGACCGTATGGCGGTACTTGCAGATAAACACGTTGTAGCTGAGGGTACACTTGAAGAGGTGCTTGCTTCCACACATCCGTTCGTGGAAGCTTTTTTCAAGAACGAGTACACCAAAGAGAAGTTCGCAGATAAACTGAAAGGGAGGGGCGTCGATGTACAGTAAGGTAAACTATACGATCGTGGGCCTCTTCGTGCTGCTTTTTGGCATTGGCGTTGTGCTTTTCTTCTTCTGGCTTGCTAAGTACGGTCTTTCACAGAAGTACGATCTGTACAAAACCTACTTTACCGAATCGGTCGCGGGGCTCTCTAAGGACTCCGTTGTGCGTCTGCGGGGTGTAGATATCGGGCGGGTCAAAGAGATACGTATCGACCCAAACAACATTCAACGTGTGGAAGTACTGCTGAATATCAAACACGGTATACCCATCAAGGAAGATATGATCGCCCACACTTCCATGCTCGGGGTGACCGGGCTCCTTTCCATCGAGATCGAGGGGGGAAGCAACAGTGCCAGAACGCTCAAACCTTCAAAAGACAATATCCCGGTCATCAAGTCCTCCTCATCGTGGCTGAACCAGACCAAGAAAGATATCGGTACCCTTGCAGACCAGCTTGCCCACCTTGTCGTACAGACGGACAAACTGCTCAGCGACGAGAACATAGAGCATTTCAACGGGATTTTGAAAAATACAGAGCTGATGACAGCCAAAGGCAGCGTACTGCTGGATGATATCAACCAGACTGTTGCAGAGTACCGGGTATCGATGAAGCAGCTAAAAGAGGATATCGATCTGATTGCCACAACATTTGACAAGGTCGGAAATGCCACAGTGCCTGCGGTCAAAAAGTTTATGCAGACGACACGCAATTTCAATCGGGTCACACTGAAAGTCGAACGCAGTCTTGACAGGGGAGACTATAACCTCAAAAAGATACTTGAGCCAATGCTTGTGGATATCGAAATCTTATCCAATCAGGTCAATGCGCTGGCACAGGAGCTTAAAGAGAGTCCAAGCGACATTCTTTTCAAATCACGCAGGTCGCGGCCTGGACCGGGGGAGTAGCAGATGAGAAATCTATTGACGGTTGGTGTAATGGCAGCAGCCCTGCTATTTAGCGGATGTACAGGCAAAGGCAAGCCTGTTACCTACTACACACTTGAAGCGGGGCAGGTAGCACCGGTTGCACATTCTTCCTACAGAAACCGTGTACTGAAAGTCTCCTATCCGATGGCGGTAAAGGAGAAGATCACCGACAAGATGCACTTCTCCTACAGCTTCAGCGACAACGGCACCTATCAGAACTCCCAGTGGTCGAACAACCTTGGAAAGCTGCTTGAGGGGGTGATCATTACCGCACTGGAGCAGAGCCGCATCTTCAAAGCGGTTCTGCCTTACGCCTCTACGGTCAATGCGGACTACCGTCTTGAACCGCTTATTTACGACTTCTCCCACCATGTCAGAGGTGATGCCTCCTACGCGGTCGTCTCCATTCAGTTCAGTCTTATCGATATCGACACCGGGAAGCTGCTCAAAACGAAGCGCTTCTCCTACCGTGAGCCGACACCGACTGTCGATGCCAACGGCTATGCCGAGGCGACCAACAACATTATGACCCGTATGATGCGAGACCTTGTCAACTGGCTGAAGTAAGCACGTTTTGGTATAATTCCAAATAAATAAAATCATAAGGAAACACAATGAAAAAGATTCTGACCGGCACCATGCTCGCAACCATGCTCTTTACCGGACTGTATGCAGGCGGCGACATTGAAGCGGTAGATAGCGATGAGACGGAGATAACAGAGAGCTCTCCATTCTATGTGGTCGTCAAAGGTATGATGATCTTTGGCGATACGGTCAATCACGAAGAAGCAGTGCTCGACGGAGACCAGGACTACGGTTTTGGCATCGACCTTGGCTACCGTCTTGGCAACGGTTTTGCCGTAGAATACGACTTCTCCTATTCAGGAAACAGTGTCACTGAGAAAAAGGTTGGAGAAGAGCCGGTCAATGTCAATGCAAAGTACTACACTTCGGCACTGGACCTGGTCTATACGTATGAACTGACTGAAGAGCTTGGTGTATTCGGAAAAGTAGGGTATGAATACGAGTGGGAGAAGATCTCCGCACTCGACATCGACAGTACCGACCACGACTTCGTTTTCGGTGCAGGTTTCGAAGCGGCGATGGATGAAGATTTCAAGTTTGTTGCCGAATATGAGCATTCACTCATCGAAGGGCCGCGCGGCGACAGCCTCTTTGCAGGTATCATGTATACCTTTTAAGATACGAAGCGGGTCCGCTTCGTAGCGTTAGACAATCTCCTCTATGGGGAGCGTCCTCTCCTCTTTTGTCTCCAGGTCTTTGAGCCACACCGTACCGTTTGCCAACTCATCTTCACCGATAAGCAGTGCAAAACGCGCATTGGCCTTGTCTGCCCCTTTCATATGGCTCTTGAAGCCTTTGGAGGTGTATTCGACAGTTACCTTTTTGCTCTTTCGTTTAGTGTTGGCAAGCATCAACACCTTTTCGACAGCTTCGGGAACCATCGCACCCATATAGTAGCCTTCCTTGGAGGAGTCTGGCATTTTTACCAGCTCCATAATGCGCTCTATGCCGATGGCAAAACCGACTGCGGGTGTGGGCTTTCCGTCAAGATACTCTACCAGCCTGTCGTAGCGCCCGCCGCCGGCAATGGCAGACTGTGCACCGATCTCGTTGCTGACAAATTCAAAGGCGGTTTTGTTATAGTAGTCTAGGCCACGGACGAGGTTGGTGTCTATCTCGTAAGCGATACCGGCATCATCGAGCAGTGCCGTGAGCTTCTTGAAGTCACTATCACAGGAGTCACAGAGGTTGTCGATGAGTTTGGGGGAGTTTGCAAGCAGACTCTGGCACTTTTCATTCTTGCAGTCAAGCACACGGATGGGGTTGGTGCCGATACGTCGGTTACAGTCCTCACAGAGCTCCTCTTTGATTTCGGTCAGGAAGCCTACGAGGTTTTCGCGGTAGGGAGGCATACACTCCGAACACCCAAGCGAGTTGAGCTTGAGATCGAAGCCGATATCGAGTTCGTCAAAGATCTGGGAAATCATCATAATGAGCGTGAAGTCCTCATAGATCGAAGCCTCTCCGAAACTTTCGCATCCGAACTGGTGAAATTCACGCAGACGTCCCTTTTGCGGACGCTCGTAGCGGAACATCGGTCCATAGTAATAGAACTTCTGCTTTACAGGCTGGCGGTCGAGCTTTGCGGAGATGAAGGCGCGTACCACGCCGGCAGTGCCCTCCGGACGCATACAGACATCGTTGCCGCCCTTATCCTCGAACTGGTACATCTCCTTGCTGACGATGTCGGAGCTGTCGCCCACAGAACGTTTAAAGAGGGCTGTCTCTTCAAGGATTGGGGTTTCGATATATCCGTATCCATAGCGTTTTGCCACCTTGATGGCCGTGGTGACGATATGCACGAAGCGTCGGCTGTCCTCGAACATCAGGTCTTTCATACCGCGTAGAGGCTGTATCATCTTGTCTCCTTGACTCTTCTGAAAACGCGATTATACCTTTAAGTAGGTTAGTATGGCTTGATGGATGTTCTCGACCGTGTCTGTAGCATCGACAAAAAGGTGGGGTATGCCAAGCTGTATGATACTCTGCTTCATATGTTCCTGGACCCTGAGCAGGTACGACAGACCACGCAGCTCTATGCCGTCAAGCTCCTTTTGGGAGGTGCGCTCCTGGAGGGTTTGCATATCGGTCAGGAAGAGGATGATACGGTCGGGAAAGTGGCCCTTGAGAGCAAAACGGTTGAGGCTGACAAGCTCGTCAAAGTCGAAATCACCGTTGGCCAGCGCATAGCCGATACCGGAGATGAATCCCCTGTCGGAGACCACCACTTTGTCACGGTTGGGTTCGATAACCTCTTCGTAGTGTTCTGCCCTGTCTGCCAGAAAGAGCAGCAGTTCGGCCCGCTTGGAGTGGAGGGTATCGCTTAGCAGAATCTCGCGCGCTTTCTGTCCAAATGTTGTGCCTCCCGGTTCATGTGTGGTCACAATCTCCGGATGCGCCTTTTTGAGCAGCTCTATCTGCGTACTTTTTCCGCACGTGTCTATGCCTTCAAAGAGAACATACATCAGGCACGTATCTCCCGGATAATGCAGTGTACTTCGGGGGCTACAAGGTGATCTATCTTGCCGTCATAGGCCAGGATGGCACGTACGACAGAAGAACTGACAAAAGCGTGGTTGAGGTTTGGCATCAGGTAGATGGTTTCAAGGTCAGGTTTGAGCGAAGCGTTGGCATAGCCCATCTGCAGTTCGTACTCGAAATCGCTGACCGCACGCAGTCCCCGTACGACAATGTTGGCTTCAAGATCTTCGGCAAGGTCCACCAGCAGCTTGTCAAAACCTATTACCTCTATCTTTGGAAAGTCCCTGGTGGCTGCCTGTACCATCTGAATACGTTGTTCGAGGGTAAACATCGGTTTCTTGGCTTCTGATGCAGCAACGGCGACAATGATGCGGTCGAACATGTTGCATGCACGGGTGATGATGTCAAGGTGGCCGTTGGTGATGGGGTCGAAGGTGCCGGGGTATATTGCCGTTCTCATCGGATTTCTCCTATGAAAACGGGATTGAGGATTGAGGATTGAGGATTGAGGATTATTTGTATGCATTGCTCTGCAATGCTTTTATTCAAGGGGGTCATTTTGCTCTCTTTTGAATCAAAGCTTTTCGTGAGAAAAGCATACCACAACTCTTCACTCTTCACTCTTAATTCTTCTCTCAGGAGTTATTCCCACCGGGTGTAGAGTTCGTTGGGGATGCCAAGTACGTCGTACCATTTGCCGATGAGGAATCTCTCCATATCCTCAAGCGTCTGTGTATTCGCATAGTAGCCAATCACAGGCGGGGCGATGATGACACCGAGGGAGGTGAGTTTGTGCATGTTCTCCAGTGCGATGGCGGAGAAGGGCATCTCACGCGGGGCAAGGAGGAGTTTTTTCTGCTCTTTGAGTGCAACGGCAGCAACGCGGGTGGCGAGGTTGTCGCTGATGCCGCAGGCGATCTTTGCCAGTGTGTTCATGGAGCAGGGGATGATGGCAGTGGCATCGACACCAAACGATCCACTGGAGATTGAAGCGGCGATATTGTCGCTTTTGTGCAGCGTGACATTTCTGTTTTCAAACTGCTCTACAGTCAGTGCATTGTCAGAGACGACCACGTGTGCGTCAATGTGTTCAGGCAGGTAGTCGACAAACTTTCTGCCAAGCTCCACGCCGCTGGCACCGGTGATCGCTACGACAAGCTTCATAATTTTAGAGCATTCCCATCGCCAGTTTGGCTTCGTCGCTCATCTTCTCCTGGCTCCATGGCGGATCGAAGACAAGCTCCACATCGAGACACTCAAGCCCCTCCATACGCTTCGGTATGGAGCGTACCAGATCGACGATCACTTCACTCATCGAACAGGTTGCCGATGTGAGTGTCATGACCACCTTGCAGCCGCTTAGCTTGCTTGTCGGGTTCTTCCAGCAGTCGATGTCGTAGATGAGACCGAGGTTGTAGATGTCCACAGGCAGTTCCGGGTCGTAGATGGTCTTGAGCTGTTCGATGACCTTCTCTTTCATCGCTTCATCCGCTTCGGCCCCGTCAGGCTTGAAGCAGCTATCCTCCACCTGATCGAAACGGCTCTCAACGCCGCCAACAGGGGCACTGTTCTCTTCTGCACCCTTGCCGAACTTGCGCTCCCACGCTTCCATCTCTTCGGCGTTGCTTGGGATGTCATCGAACTGAATATCGTTTGGGTCTCTCATAGATGATCCTTTGTTTGGATTTATTTTATCAAAATTTATTGATGTTATATAGCTTTGTTTCTCTTGTCATCCCGGACTTGATCCGGGATCTTAACGTTTGGATACTATATGTTCTTTGTTGCTTCAAGTAAAGATTCCTGCTTTCGCAGGAATGACGAGACTTTTAAGAGTCGCTTCAAGTAAACTATGAAAAATGCTACCTGCTTTCCTTGCATTTTTGCGCATACCCATACACCTTCTTCAAAAACGCCTCCATACTCTGCTGTCTGACAGGGGAGAGGAGTTCGACAATGCCAAGATCCTGCAGTTTGGCAGGATCGAACGATAAAATTTCGTCAGGCGTACGGTTGGAGAAGATATCCAGCAGCAGGGTCATCATTCCTTTTGCCATCTCCGAGGTGCCTTCACCTCTTAAAACGAGCTTGCCGTCTTTGCATTCGCCTACCAGCCATGCATCCGAAGAGCACCCGTGTACGTAGGTATCATCATTCTTCTCTTCAGGCGGCAGGGTAGTATGCTTTTTGCCAAGATCAAAGACATATTCGAGCTTGCTGTTGTCATCCGGAAAGAGGGCAAAGTCCTCTTTGTACTGTTTGAGTGTCTCTTCCATTGTCATATGGTCTCCTTGTAGGGTGTTGTGTCCTCACAACACCGTTTATATTTTGGGGTGTTGGTGTTGTCGGGGGACAACACCCTACAAACTAAAAAGATTTAAGGTTGGTTTTAAGTATCAAATACAAAATTGCTACCTGCTACCTATAAAATGCCTCATCAAACGTCTGCTTGATAAGCTCCTGATGTCTGTGATCCTTGACCTGCTCTATGAGCGTGTTGGCAAAGGCGATGACGAGCATCTTGCGCGCTTCGACCTCACTGATACCGCGCGAACGCAGATAGAAAAGCTGTTTTGGGTCAAGCTGCCCGGTGGTCGAGCCGTGGCTTGCTTCCAGTTCGTCTATGTAGATCTCAAGCTGCGGCTTGGCGGCCATGTAGGCTCTCTCATCAAGTAAAATCGCTTTTGAGTTCTGGTGCGCCTTGGTGTACTTTGCCGAGTGCTCCACTTTGATGAGCGCATCGAAAATACCTCTGGAGTGACCGTCAAGAATGTTTTTTGCCTCCTGATGGGAGGTGGCATACTCACCCTTGTGGATGATCTTCGAAACCGTTCCGCGCTGCGCTTCGTTGTTGAGGTAGAGCAGGTGTCCTGCATCGATGTGCGCATAGCGGTCGAGTTCTGCTTTGATCAGCTGCAGTCCCATATCTTCACCCATATCGAAGCTCTTGATGACGGCATTGGCACGCTGGTCGAGTTTGAAGCGGTGTGAAGCGACCATGGCATACCGGTTGTCATGCATATTCTGGTTCTTGAGCATTCGAAGCGTACTATCAGGTGCAACGAAGATGTCATAGCCGTACAGCACCAGCGTGTCGCTGATATCTTCAGCGTGGAAGCTCTCAAAGAGAGTCGAGTGTCGGTTGGCCTGATTGAGCAGCACGATACGGTAGTTGATCAGTGCGCCGCTTTGGGTGTAGCGGTGCTCTATCTCTACGTCTGCATCGCCGTCGAGGTCTATCTTGATCACATGCGGGCTGAGCAGGTGTCCAAGGTAGTACAGCGGATCGAAATGCTCCATATCGATCGCCTGGCACTGCTCGTAGTAGATACGCATCCCTTTGGGCGCATGGGTAACCATACCGTCGGTGATGACGATCTTGTCAGACTCCTCTATGGGGTGTGGCACATAGGAGAGGGTGCGGTACGCTTTTTCGAAGAGTTTCTCTATCTGGAAGTAGCGGTACTCTTCGCTCTTCTTTGTCGGCAGACCGATAGCCGCAAAGCGTTCCAGTGCAGCCGCTTTTGGGTCAACCCCAAGCAGCGCGGCAGCTTCCTCTACGGTTTTTTGTTTGAGATCAAGCAGCTTCATGCCTCTTCCTCGATGCTCTCGTACCCTTCCTCTTCAAGCTGTGCAACCAGCTCAGGGCCGGCAGTTTTGATGATACGCCCGTCTTTGAGTACGTGAATGTAATCAGGCTTGATGTAGTCGAGAATACGGCTGTAGTGGGTGATAACGAGGAAGCTGCGCTTACCGTCTTTCATCATGTTGATCCCCTCGCTGACCGCACGCAGTGCATCGATGTCAAGTCCGGAGTCGATCTCATCGAGGATGATCACTTCAGGTTCGAGCATCAGCATCTGCAGAATTTCGTTACGCTTCTTCTCTCCGCCCGAGAAGCCTTCGTTGAGCGAACGGCTGATCATATCGGCTTTCATGCCAAGCATCTCGAGGTACTTCTTCATCTCGCGCAGGAACTCTGCGGCGTTGAGCTCCTCCTTGCCTTCGTGCTTGCGCTTGGCGTTGAGTGCGGTTCTCAAGAAGTAGGCATTGTTGACACCCGGGATCTCCACAGGGTGCTGGAAGCTGAGGAAGATGCCCTCAAGCGCTCTCTCTTCAGGCTCCATCTCAAGAATGCTCTTGCCCTTGTAGAGGATGTCCCCTTCGGTTACCTCTACATCGTAGTGGCCTACAATGGTCTTGCTGAGGGTTGATTTACCCGCACCGTTCGGTCCCATAATGGCATGAACCTTGCCCGGCTCAAGCTCCAGGTTGAGTCCTTTGAGAATCTCCTTCTCTCCGATCTTTGCATGTACGTCTTTAATTTCCAGTGTTTTCATCCTACGCTTCCTTCCAGTGTTAGTTCCAATAGTGCTTTCGCCTCAACGGCATACTCCATAGGGAGTTGTGAAAAGACCTCTTTACAGAAGCCGTGTACAATCATGCTTACCGCGCTCTCTTCGTCGATACCTCTCTGTCTGAGATAGAAGAGCTGCTCGTCGCTAATCTTGCTTGTGGTCGCTTCGTGTTCGACCTGCCCGTGAATATCCTTGCTCTCAAGGTAGGGGAAGGTGTGTGCCCCGCACTGGTCGCCAATGAGCAGTGAGTCACACTCGGAGTAGTTTCTCGCCCCGTGTGCGTTGGCACCAATCTTGACCAGACCGCGGTAGGTGTTCTGCCCCTTCATTGCCGAGATACCCTTGGAAATGATCGTAGAGCTTGTGTTCTTTCCAAGGTGGATCATCTTCGTTCCGGTGTCCGCCTGCTGTGCCAGCGTGGTAACGGCAACTGAGTAGAACTCGCCTACGGAGTTGTCACCCTTGAGGATACAGCTTGGGTACTTCCATGTCACCGCCGAACCGGTCTCCACCTGCGTCCAGCTGATCTTGGAGTTGTCACCCTCACAGATACCGCGCTTGGTAACGAAGTTGTAGATACCTCCCTTGCCGTTTTCATCGCCGGGGTACCAGTTCTGGATGGTGGAGTATTTGATCTCCGCATCCTTCATTGCAACCAGTTCGACAACGGCTGCATGCAGCTGGTTCTCGTCACGTGTCGGAGCGGAACACCCTTCATTGTAGCTGACATAACTGCCCTCGTCGGCGACGATGAGCGTACGCTCGAACTGCCCGGTGTTGAGCGCGTTGATCCTGAAGTAGGTGCTCAGCTCCATAGGACAGCGCACCCCTTTTGGGATGTAGACGAATGTTCCGTCGGTAAAGACTGCGGAGTTGAGTGCTGCATAGAAGTTGTCGGTCATAGGGACGACGCTGAACATGTACTTCTTTACCAGCTCCGGATAGTCGCGGATCGCTTCGGAGATGGAGCAGAAGATGATGCCGTGCTTGTTGAGCTCTTCGGTGTAGGTTGTCTTGACCGAAACGGAGTCTACGACTGCATCGACGGCGACACCGGCAAGCTGTTTCTGCTCTTCAAGCGGAATACCGAGCTTCTTGTACGCCTCCAAAATCTTCGGGTCCACCTCGTCAAGGCTTTCGGGCCCCTTTTTGGGTGCGGCGAAGTAGGAGATGGACTGGTAGTCGATGGAGTCGTATGTCAGGTGCGCCCAGTGGGGCTCTTCCATCTTCTTCCACTTCTCGAACGCCTTGAGACGGAGTTCGAGCATCCACTCGGGTTCATCTTTCTTTTTGGATATGAATCGTATCGTATCTTCGTTGAGTCCGGGCGGTACCACATCGGTTTCGATATCTATCTCGAAACCGAGCGCATACTCACCCGAAACGGCTTTGTTGATCTCTTCTTGTGCCATGGGTTTTCCTAATTCGGAGATATTTTGTATTATTTATAGCATAAATTGGGTTAACGGTCAAGTGATATGGGTCAATTTTTTAAGATTTTGTAAAAGTAACAGTAGAAGTGGAGCGGGAGACGGGACTCGAACCCGCGACCCTCAGCTTGGAAGGCTGACGCTCTAGCCAACTGAGCTACTCCCGCATGGAGTTTTCATCTTTCAATGAAGGCAAAATATTCTGTATAATTATATGGTACCTCGGGCCGGAATCGAACCGGCACGGGCAAAGCCCATCAGATTTTGAGTCTGACGTGTCTACCAGTTCCACCACCGAGGCAGCAGCATTTGTACAAATGCAGTCGAATTCTACTCCCAATGAACTTAAATACCGGTTTAAGAGAGGGAGTCACAGTAAAATATGGCAATTTGACCCGCTTTCAATCACTGCCTAAAGTTTATCTGATATAATAATCGCATTAATTAATATTAAAAGCTATATTTCAGGACAGCGCGTGAAGATCACGATCATCATAACAGCCATACTTTTTATCTACGGAGCTTTCTCCACCTTCTTCAGAGATACCGCACTTGCAGGACATATCGGCAAGATGGTGGGCGATATGAATATCTACCTCTTCGGTTACTTTGCCTACGTCAATATTCTGCTGCTCTTCTATCCGCTCTACAAGCTCTACACCGATGCCAGGGTACGAAAGAATATTGACTTCTATCTTGGCTGGGTACTCCTCTTTATCGGTGCGATTCTTTTTGAATCTCTGGTGCTTGACCTCAATGAGGCGGGTTTCCTGGGAAGACAGGTGGTAGAGTTTTTGCAGCCCTACATCGGTATGGCGGGGCTCTGGCTGCTGTGGCTGATGATCATGGCGCTCTCTTTGGTGTTCATTGTCGATGATGACTTCGAGTGGCGTTCGTTGATCCCTGAGCGCAGAGAGAAAACGGCACGAAGCAGAACCAAAAAGGAGGGGCCCAGTGTTTTTGCAAAAATGGCTTCAGGTCTGAAAGCGTTTGGCAAGATGCTCACTACCAACCCTTTCGCCTCTCCGAAGCTCGAGGACGAGATGATGCCGATCCTTGACGAGCCGGAGACCGAAGTCGTCAGACCCAAAAAGAGATCGCGAAAACCTGCCGGTAAACGTCCTGCAGCCAAAAAAACGGTAGCGGTGCGGGAACCGGAAACAGCCGTGATAGAAGAACATGAAGAGGTGCTTGATGATACGCCGCCTTTCGATCTGGATGAGCCTGAAGCAGAAGAAGCCAAGCCGGTTCAAAAATCCGTGCCAAGCGTTTCGAAGTCTGGTGTTGAGATTGTCAACGAACTGGAGGAGAACTCCAAGCTGATGGAGGAGATAGACAAGGGCAAAGTGGAGAAGCCAAAGAACTTCAAACTGCCTAAACTGGACTTCCTCCAAAAAGCCCCCAGGCAAAAACGCAAGGTCAATGAAGCCGAAATCGACCGCAAATCGGGAGACCTCATTGAGAAGCTTAAACTCTTCAACATCAACGGAGATGTGGTGCGTACCTATACCGGACCGCTGGTAACGACATTCGAGTTCAAACCTGCGCCCAATGTCAAGGTCTCAAAGATCCTGGGGCTGCAGGATGACCTTGCTATGGCGCTGAGTGCGGAGACGATCCGCATCCAGGCACCCATTCCAGGACGCGATGTCGTGGGTATCGAGATCCCCAACGAGCACAAAGAGATTATCTATCTGCGTGAGATTTTGGAGAGTGAACTCTTCCAGAACTCCAAGTCACCGCTGACCGTGGCGCTGGGGAAAGACATCGTAGGAAAACCTTTCATTACAGATATCAAGAAGCTGCCGCACCTGCTCATTGCGGGAACGACGGGTTCGGGTAAGTCGGTGGGGATCAACGCGATGATCCTCTCACTGCTCTACAAGAACGACCCTGAGCACCTCAAGCTGATGATGATCGACCCCAAGATGCTGGAGTTCTCCATCTACGATGATATTCCGCACCTCATTACGCCGGTGATCACGGAGCCCAAAAAGGCCATTGCCGCACTGGCGAACATGGTAGCCGAGATGGAGCGGCGCTACCGCCTGATGGCGGACAAGCGCACCAAGAACATCGACAACTACAACGAAAAGGTCAAGCGTGACGGTTCGGCCGAGCCGATGCCGTTCATTGTTGTCATCATCGACGAGCTTGCCGACTTGATGATGAACGGGGGCAAAGAGGTGGAAACCTCCATCGCGCGTCTGGCGCAGAAGTCCAGAGCCTGCGGTATCCACCTCATTGTTGCCACACAACGTCCGAGCGTCGATGTTGTTACCGGTATCATCAAAGCCAACCTCCCGTCACGCCTGAGCTACCGTGTGGGACAGAAGATCGACTCCAAAGTCATTCTGGACTCCACGGGCGCGGACAGCCTGCTGGGACGTGGAGACGGCCTCTTTACGCCTCCTGGAACCACCGGATTGGTGCGTATCCACGCACCGTGGGCAACCGAAGAGGAGATCGAGGAGATCGTCGAGTTCATCAAGGCGCAGCGTCTGCCTGAGTATGACGAGAGCTACCTTATAGAGGGAGGCGGTGTCTCCAACAAAGGTGGGGAGAGCGAGATCGAACTCGACCCGCTCTATGAAGAGGCGAAAGCGGTGGTGCTTGCGGACAAAAAGACCTCCATCTCCTACCTGCAGCGCAAATTGCAGATCGGTTACAACCGTTCGGCGAACATCATCGAGCAGCTGCAGGCAACCGGCGTGCTCTCCGAGCCGAATGCCAAGGGTAACAGAGAGATACTTCTCTAACACAACATAAGGATATACAGTATGAGAGACCACCAAAGACTGATTGAAGAGCTCTATCTGGGGAATGCGATCCGCACTCCGAAGATTGTCGAGGCGTTTCGTGATATAGACAGGGCACATTTCGTACCTGACGCGGTAAAAGATGATGTATACAACGACATACCGCTGCCCATCGGCGAAGAGCAGACCATTTCGCAGCCCTCCACTGTAGCATTTATGCTTGAACTTCTCGAGCCTCAAAAGGGCAATAAGATTCTCGACATTGGTTCGGGTTCGGGCTGGACGACGGCACTGCTGTGTCACATCGTCGGTGAAGAGGGGAGCGTGCTGGGGCTGGAGCGGCTGGAGCGCCTGGCAGATTTCGGGCAATCTAATCTGGAAAAGATGCATTTTGGACCGTACTGCCGCATAGAGAAGGCGGGCAATGCACTTGGTATGCCCGGTGAGACCTTCGACCGCATTCTGGTCTCAGCCAGCAGCGATATGGTCCCTGAAGAGCTCTTCGATCAGCTCAAGACGGGTGGCGTGCTTGTCATTCCTATTGGTGAGGTTATCTACCGATTCGAAAAACAGCCTGACGGACAGATCACCCAGCAGGCCTATCCCGGTTTCCGTTTCGTGCCGCTCATTTATAATGAAAGACCCGAATAAGCTGCAAGCCCTTGATGGGGCATGTGTAGTAAAAATGTAACATTCCTCTCTTAAATCACTATGTTCTTGTAACGATACGATACATCCACTCTGCCGCTTTTTTCCAAACTTATCATTCAAATAAGATTTAACCCTATTTCGCTACTATTAAGCTACAAATTCACAATAGAACAGGAGACCGAATATGGCCTTAGTAGAAGAGTATAAAGCACACACCGAAGAGCGTGCGAAGCTGGGAGTACCACCGCTTCCCCTGACAGCAGAGCAGACAGCAGAACTTGTCGAGCTTCTCAAAGCAGACCCTATCGTTGAAGAGGAGTATCTTCTCGACCTGCTCAAAAATCATGTTCCTGCAGGTGTCGATGACGCTGCCTATGTCAAAGCGGCGTTCCTCAATGCCATCGTTGTCGGTGATGCACACTGCAAAGCACTGACGCCAGTCGATGCAATCAAGATTCTTGGTATGATGCTTGGCGGATTCAATGTCGGTCCGCTTGTTGAAGCGCTGAAGTCACCCCATGTTGAAGTTGCACAGGCTGCTGCAGATGAACTGAAAAACACCATTCTTGTCTATGATGCATTCAATGATGTCAAGGATCTGATGGATGAAGGCAATATGTTTGCCAAAGAGGTCATCGAATCATGGGCGAATGCAGAGTGGTTTACCAACAAGCCGCCATTGGCTGAAGAGATTACTCTGACTGTCTACAAGGTTCCAGGTGAGACGAACACGGATGACCTCTCTCCTGCATCGGAAGCCTTTACCAGAGCTGACATTCCGCTGCACGCAAACGCATTCCTCGTTGCAAGAATGGAGAAGCCACTTGAGACAATGGCAGAGCTGAAAAAGAAAGGTCATCCGCTTGCATACGTAGGTGACGTTGTCGGTACCGGTTCTTCAAGAAAGTCCGGTATCAACTCCGTGCAGTGGCACATGGGTCACGACATTCCGGGTATTCCAAACAAGCGTACTGGCGGTGTGGTCATCGGTTCGATCATCGCACCGATCTTCTTCAACACTGCAGAAGATTCCGGATGTCTGCCTATTCAGGCACCGGTTGACAACCTTGAAACAGGTGACGTCATTACCGTCAAGCCTTTCGAAGGTGTCATTGAAAAGGACGGTAAAGTGGTTTCAGAGTTCAAGCTCGAGCCAAACACCCTGCCTGACGAGATGAGAGCGGGCGGTCGTATTCCTCTCATCATTGGTAAAGGGCTCACTGCAAAAGCCAGAGAGGCACTCGGCCTTGGCGCTTCGGATATCTTCATGACACCTGAGCAGCCGCAGGATGACGGCAAAGGATATACACTTGCGCAGAAGATGGTTGGCAAAGCGTGCGGCATGGAGGGTGTCAAGCCCGGTACCTACTGCGAGCCTGTCTGTACCACTGTCGGTTCACAGGATACAACGGGACCGATGACAAGAGACGAGATCAAAGAGCTTGCGGCTCTCAGCTTCGGTGCGGACTTCGTACTGCAGTCATTCTGTCACACAGCAGCCTATCCGAAGCCTGCGGATATCGAGCTTCAGCACACACTGCCGAAGTTCTGGACAGAGCGTAAAGGGTTCATTCTCAGACCGGGTGACGGTGTTATCCACAGCTGGCTCAACCGTATGTGTCTGCCTGACACTGTCGGTACAGGCGGTGACTCCCATACCCGTTTCCCTATCGGTATCTCATTCCCTGCTGGTTCGGGACTGGTTGCCTTTGCAGCGGTTACAGGTATGATGCCTCTTACAATGCCAGAATCCGTTCTGGTCAAGTTCAAGGGTGAAATGCAGCCTGGTATCACACTGCGTGACCTTGTCAACGCCATTCCTTACCAGGCGATCAAAGACGGTCTGCTGACAGTCGAGAAGAAAGGGAAGAAGAATATCTTTGCCGGTAGAATCCTCGAGATCGAAGGGCTTGAGACACTCAAGTGTGAGCAGGCGTTCGAACTTTCAGACGCATCTGCAGAGCGTTCTGCGGCTGCGTGTACGGTCAAACTTGACAAAGAGCCTATCATCGAATACCTCGAGTCAAACATCGTGCTCATCGAAGAGCTGATCGAGCAGGGCTATGAAGACAAGGCGACACTGCAAAGACGTGCCGACAAGATGAGAGAGTGGCTCACGAACCCTGAACTGCTCGAGCGTGACGAAGATGCGCAGTATGCAGCGGTCATCGAGATCGACCTTAACGAGATCACCGAGCCGATCCTGGCGTGTCCTAACGATCCGGACGATGTTGCGACACTCTCCGAGATCCTTGCGGACGAGAAGCGACCGAAGAACATCGACGAAGTATTTGTCGGTTCCTGTATGACAAACATCGGTCTCTTCCGTGCACTGGGTGAAGTACTCAGAGGCGAAGGCGCGGTCAAGGCAAGAACATGGGTCGTACCACCGACCAAGATGGATGAAAAAGAGCTCATCGAAGAGGGTTACTACTCTATCTTCGGAGCAGCCGGAGCAAGAACGGAGATTCCGGGATGTTCTCTCTGTATGGGTAACCAGGCGCGTGTTGCGGACAATGCGATTGTCTTCTCCACCTCTACGAGAAACTTCGACAACCGTCTTGGAAAAGGCGCACAGGTCTATCTTGGTTCAGCAGAGATGGCTGCAGTTGCGGCACTGCTTGGACGCCTCCCGACAAAAGAGGAGTACCTCGAGATCGTCAACAAAAAGATCACATCTGAGAACAGAGACAGTGTCTACAAGTATCTCAACTTCAATCAGGTCTCAAAAGAGGCGCTTGACGCAATGGTGGGCTAATCCGCCGTCAACAGGCACCCCTTTGGGGTGTCTCTTTTTATCTCTTTTTCTCCAATTTCCTTCCTTTGCAACCACAGCATTAACAAACTCTTACTATAATATCACCATACTACTATCGAGGAGAGAACGAATGAAAAACGTATGGATCAAAGTATTGCTTAGCGGCACACTTTTGCTTGGTGCAACAGGCTGTGTGCAGACAAACGACATAGAGGTCGAAAGCGTCAGCAACGAGAAGGCGAATCTGACAGCCTATAAGACCTACCAGTTCCTTGAGGACAGCGGTATTGTCGAAGAGGATAAAAAGGGCAATCTGAAGCGTTCCAATTCCGAAGTTGCTGCATTGGTTGAAGAGGTCATCAACGAACAGCTGCAGAAGTATGGCAAAAAGCCTACTGCCAAAGATCCTGATTTCTTCGTTGCCTATGTCGGCGGAAGCAACAAAGATGCCGTTGTGGCCAAGGTGGACGAGAAAGGCAAGCAGATTATCGAGAAAAAGCCTGCAGCGGCACTGCTGATCATGCTTGTCGACGCGGATACGGGGGAGATCCTGCGTATTGCTACCGCAGAAGGTGATCTTAAAAACCTGCCGCTTGAGCAAAAGCGTGCACGTATAGAATATGCTGTCAAGAAGATGCTCTCAGGTATCTAGCAGGTATGTCCAAAATCTCTCTTCGCGTTCTGCACTTCAGTGACATCCATGTGGGTGCGCTGGTACGCCATATGCACTGGAAACGCTGGTTCAGCAAACGGGGTATCGGTGCGATCAACCTGTTGCGCGGCCGTGCCAAATACTTTGACGAAGTCGAAGAGAAGATGGCAGCTATGGCTCGTTTCAAGGAGTCGCAGCAGATCGATCTTGTCATCAACACCGGGGACTACACTGCACTGGGGCTGGAGCATGAGCTGATACTTGCAAGGGAGCTGGTCGATCCGCTGATGCACCCCCCGCAGCAGTATGTGACGGTGCCGGGTAATCATGACATTTATGTGCATGAAGGCAACAGCCACTACCGCTTCAGTGAACAGTTCTGTTCGGTGCTTCAAAATGATCTTCCCGAGTATTGTGCCGGAGGGCACTACCCTCTGGTAAGGCTTGTGGGGGATGATGTTGCCGTTATTGCACTCAACAGTTCCAAACCAAACCCCTGGCCGTGGCGTTCTGACGGGCATATCCCGACACGTCAGCTTGCCTCTTTTGAAAAACTCCTTGAAGATGAACGCATCAGGGGACGTTTTCTCTTTGTCATTACCCATTACGCCCCTCGCCTTGCCAACGGTGAGCCCGATAGAAAGCTGCATGGTCTGCACAATGCCGACGATTTCCTCAAGGCATGCAGTCCCATTGAAAATGGTGCTATCCTCTTTGGACATATTCACCGTACCTACCGTGTCGATGTGCCTGAAACCAACATTCCGCTCTACTGTGCAGGCAGCGCAACGATGGAAGGGTTTGAGGGTGCATGGGTCTATGAGCTTTTTGAGGGAGAACTGACAGCGAAGCGGGTCTACTGGAATGGTGAAGCATACAGCTATGAGCCGCTGTGTATTGTTAAGAGCAACTAATACTTGATATATCCAAACCGGAAAGGAAGCATATGAAGAAGATTATGTTGATAGCACTGATCGGTGCCGGAGTGCTGGCGATGAACGGCTGTGAGAAGAAGAGTCCCGAAGAGAAAGCGAAAGCTTCCATCGAACAGGCTGCCAAGGATACGGCTCCAGCAGTGAAAGATGGCGCCAAAAAAGCAGAAGATGCGATCAATAAAGCGATGAAGTGCCAGGCCGGCAAATGCGGTCAGGGCAAGTGTGGCGGAAAATAGAGATCCCTTTTTGACTCTTTCGTAAACCCGGGACGGCGCACTGCCGCCCTGAAGCCTCTCCTTAAACTCCCCTCTTTTTGTAAATTTTTCTTGATACACACTCTCTGCACGTAATCCTATTAGAATGAAAAAAAGCGAAAGGATTCACAATGGATACAACACATACAATGCACAGTAAAGAGGGCTCGCATAACCATAAGGAAGAGGGTGGACATGCGGCAATGGGACATATGCACCACATGGAAGAGATGAAACAGCGTTTTATCGTTTCAACGATACTGAGTATACCGGTGCTTCTCTTCTCTCCGACGATCCAGCAATGGTTCGGTTTCGCTATAGACTTTCCCTATCGTGAATTTGTGGTTTTTCTTTTTGCCACGGTCATCTATCTCTATGGCGGAAAACCGTTTCTTGTCATGACCGTCAGTGAGATACGATCGAAAAAACCGGGCATGATGACACTGATTTCCATGGCAATCAGTGTTGCCTATTTCTACTCTGTTATGACCCTGTTCATGCCGGGTGGCAAAGCGTTCTTCTGGGAGCTTGCGACACTGATAGATATTATGCTGATCGGTCATTACATTGAAGCCAAAAGTGTTCTTGGCGCTGCGGATGCTCTGGAAGACCTTGTCAAGATGATGCCAAAAAAAGCGATGCGGATCAAAAGTGACGGTGCCCTTGAAGCCGTTGATGTGTCGCAACTGCGTACCGATGATATCATTCTCGTACGCCCCGGAGAGAGTATACCTGCTGACGGTATAGTAGAAGAGGGGGAGAGCATGGTGGATGAGGCGCTGCTGACCGGTGAATCGAAACTGGTCTACAAATCACCCGGAAGCGAAGTATTTATGGGAAGTATCAATCTTGACGGTGCACTGCGCATACATATTACAAAGGAAGGAAGCGACAGCTACCTTTCCCAGGTGATTGCTTTGGTCAAAGAGGCACAACAGAGCCGCTCCAGGACACAGGATCTGGCCAATCGTGCGGCAGGATGGCTCTTTTATGCCGCTGTTGCCACGGGAGCGGTTACATTTGCAGTCTGGGCCGCCATCGCTTCACCGATGGATGCTGTGCTGCGTGCCGTTACGGTGCTAATCATCGCCTGTCCGCATGCCCTGGGGCTTGCAGTACCGCTGGTTGTCGCCATTTCCACTTCTCTTGGAGCCAAAAAAGGGATATTGATCCGAAACCGCCAGGCGTTCGAAACCCTCAGAGAGATCGATGCGATCTGTTTTGATAAAACCGGTACCATCACAGAGGGGCACCTTGCTGTCAGCAAGTCGGTGGCGCTGATAGATGAAAAAGAGATGCTTTCACTTGCCCGTTCCATTGAAGAGAAATCCGAACATATCATTGCGCAGGCTATCGTTGAGTATGCAAAAGAGAAGGGAGCGACGGTGTATGAGGCCGAATCGTTTACGTCATTCCCCGGTATCGGTGCGGAAGCGACCATTGGCGGACGATCGGTCATGGTCGGCGGACCGCAGCTGCTGCGTAAAGAGGCACTGCAGATACCTTCTGAAATGAAAGCCTATGAGAAGAGCAACGCTACAAAGGTATGGGTGGTTGTTGACCACAGGATTGTCGGGCTTTTCCTGCTTGATGATACGATACGGAAGACGTCGAAGCGTGCCATAGCGAGACTGAAGGCGCTTGGTATCGAGACATGGATGCTTACCGGAGACAATGAAGCAGTTGCCGCGTCGGTAGCACAAATAAGCGGTGTGGACCACTACCGTGCAGGTCTGCTGCCCGATGAGAAGCTCAAAGCGATCAAAGCGATCAAGGAAGAGGGGAATGTTGTAGCCATGGTCGGTGATGGTGTCAATGATGCGCCGGCCCTGCTGACAGCCGATATCGGTATTGCCATCGGAGCGGGTACGGACATTGCGATTGAGAGTGCCGATATCATTCTGACACAGAGCGATCTAGAGAGTGTGGCAGATGCGGTGACACTTTCGAAGGCGACGTACCGAAAGATGAAAGAGAACCTCTGGTGGGCTGCTGGCTATAACATTGCGGCAATTCCTCTTGCAGCAGGGGTACTTGCCAAATGGGGTATCATCATCGACCCAGCTGTAGGTGCCGTGCTGATGTCAGCCAGTACAGTGATTGTCGCCTTGAATGCACAACTGCTCAAGTCTGCCTTCAAACGGATGCAAACAGAGCAGTAGTCAGGTTATTGAACGCCTACGCAGATGACACGGTACTTTTTGTGCCTGTCATCGACAAAATATCTACCCAGATCAAAATCGAAATACCACGCTTCTTTGTCACCGTCTTTGGTGGCGGACCAGTAGATATCTTTCTGTATATTCCTGAATGCATGTTTGACCGTCACACCGTGCCGCGACAATTCAAGCAGTGAGCGCATCTCCTCTTTTGTAGGCAGGCGCCAATTCGTATAGCCGAGATAGGCAAGTTTCTCGCAGGTTTTGACGGCATCGTCATAGGTCATTTGCCCCAAAGACTTGGCGTCGTAGTAGATTTTATGATGTTTTTTGTCCAGTACGACCTCTTTTTTGTTGTCACGCACGAAATTTTTGTCTACATGGGTATTGTCGTCACTGCGGTCGTATGCAAAACTGAAATCGGGCCAGAAACCGCCATGTAGCAGTGAAAATGTCAGAAGAAACGGGAAGAGATAACGACGCATTGTACACTCCTTTTTCAGGAGTATAGCACAGATGAAGCCCTTAGAACAAGATTAGAAGTGGTACTGCAGGTAGACGGTATTGTAGTTGCTGCCGCCTTTGAAGTGTCCGTACTCCGAAGCGTGTTCAAAGACAGCCGAGCGGTGGTGTATCCCGTAGCCAAGCCAGAGTGCCTCAACGCTCTCACCGAAGATGTCTCCCATATTCATATCGACGGAAAAGTCGAGATACTGCAGGAGTTTGCTCGATTTTTCACCCGGATCCATATCGACATCTTCGATGTAGGTGGTGTTGGTGATGTAAGAGAGTCCTGTTCCCACACCCAGACGCACTCTCCAGGGCAGCGGAATGGTATAGTAGGCTTTCATTGCAGCAACCACTTCATAACTGTTTTTTTGTACTTCTGAAGTCTTGTGCCAGACTATACCGGGTGTGAAGTAGATGGAGATGGGCAGGTTGAATAAGGTGTCTGAAACGGGGTGTCCGTAAAAAAGTGAAATCATACGGTTTTCAAAATCGTCATGCACAATATCTCCGACAAGAATCTCCCCCAGGTTGGAAACAGTGGCAAAGCCATAGGCGAGCCTGACATAGGGTCTGCTCTTCAGCGATGGGGAAAGCAGTTTGTCTTTGTCGTGTTTGAATGCCAAACCGAGCCAGAACTCATCCTGTCTGCTCTCACTGACATAGCGGCTCTTTTTTGCTTCGGAGTTCAGGAATTTTGTCTGTGCCTTTCCGTAGAGGTAGAAGTTGCTTGCAAGGTGGTACCAGACATCCAGCCCCAAAGAGAGGTCGACTCCTGCGCCAAGTGAATCTGTAGGCATCGCGTCGATGGCGCCGAGACCGTAGTAGTAGGTGTTGAAGCCGCTGTTCTTGTAGGTTGCCTGTGCGTAGGGGATGAAGTCGAAATCCCCCCACCCGTAGGTGTACTGATAGTAGAGATTGGCGTAAAAGTTGTTGTGCATATCGGTCATCGCTTCAACCTGGGCGTAGTGCCCTTTGTCAAAGCTGTAGCGCAGTTGCACTCCCGGATCGTAACCGTCGAGCTGATAGGCATTCTGGTGTGTTTCCGGAATGTCCGCCATACGCAGTTTGGTAATGGCTGCAATTGAGAGAGCATCGGTCAGAGGAGCACGGTAGCCTATCTCGGTACCGTCCATATAGAAGTGTTCTCCCTCAAAGTAGAGCAGGTGTATGAAGCTGGAGGTATTTTCACCATCTGCCTGTGCGAACGGTGCGGCATAGGGAACATTGGTGCTTCGAACTGCAGCTCCTGCCCCCCATGCAGTAGCGGGGACTCCTTGCTCGACAGCGGTCTCCTCTGCCTGCAGCAGGGAGAGTGCAAAAAGGGTACAACCAAGAATCAGAGTTTTTTTCATAAGTGTCACTTACAAGTTTGATAGAAAGAGTATTATAGTCAATCCATATTAATTTTTGCTATACTTTTGTCTATTCTGATAGTGGGGTTTTATATGAAAAGAGGGGTCTGGATAGTGTTGTGCACAAGCATACCGCTTGCAGCGGGAAACTACTGCTGGAAGATCAGAAACAGCGATCAAAAGGCGTTGTGTGAAGCGAAGTTCGAACATAAAAAGAGCTGCTGGCAGATAGCTGACAGTGACCTGAAAGCCTATTGCGAAGCAACGGCAGAGCAGAAGCACAGCTGCTGGAAAATTCGCGAGAATGATCTCAAAGCGATGTGTGAAGCGGAGGTTGCTGCCCGCTAAAGTGATTCAAAAAGCTCAAGAAAATGTTCGGGGATACGACTGATCTTCCCATGGTCCATGTAGACCAGCAAAATGATCATAGAAAAGAGTTTCTGCTCCCCAAGCCACACCTCCTGCAGGAGTGTCGTGCTGCTGCGCTTGAGTTCGACAAGCCGGCTTTTCACCTCAAGCAGATCGCCAAGCTTCGCACTCCCGAGAAAATCCGCATCGATCTTGCGCACCACAAACCCGCTCTTTTCTCCGCCTGTGGGCAGCATGCCGTTATTGAAAAATATTTCGGAGCGTGCACGCTCGCAAAAATTGACATAGCGTGTATGGTACACAATACCGCCTGCATCTGTATCCTCATAGTAGACCCTTATCTTCATCCTCTAACCCCCGTATATTCGGCATCTTATGAGTCTCCTTTTTTAAAAGTGACCATTTTGGTGCCTATTTCTGCTATTTTCTTAAGCCGTTTTTCGTCATCCTCTTCTATGAAGCGGGTATATATTGTTAGTGTGATATTTGGGTTTTCATGCCCAAGCTGTTTAGAGATATAAACAATATCTACACCGTTGCGTATCATATGACTAGCATAAGTATGTCTTAGATTATACAGCACCCGCACTTTGACCCCAGTGGCTTTGAGGATCCTTTGGAAATTGACTCCTACAACATCATGAGAATAAAAAGGCTTCTTTTCAGAGCTGATAAAAACATACTCATAATTTTTTGTATTCTCATATTGATCTCTCAATGCCTCTTCTGCCAATGGAAGCATATCAACAACTCTATATGATGCTTCAGTTTTTGGAGGACCGTCTTTTCCCCTAATTCTTGTACGACTAACTCGTATTGTCTTTTTATCAAAGCAAATATCAGACCACTTCAAAGCGGCTACTTCTCCTGGACGCATACCACTTGCAAACATAAGTAAAATAAAGTTTCGTAGATAGTGATTACGCTTATACATATTAGAGTGATCTAGTATAAGTTGCATCTCAGTCTCGGTAAAAGGATCTGCCTTTTCTTCTGGGCTTGGCTTTAGATCTATCATTGCTTTTGGAGCCGTAATTTTTTCTAGAGGGTCCAAGGCTAAGAGTTCTCTCAATAACTTTAATCTTGGCGTCATCATGCAAAGCCACTTGTCGTGTTTGGTCAAGTCATCTTTGCCGACTTCCTTGCCAATCCAATTCTTGATGATAGGAGAGTTGACATTATCGTTATAGATCCAATGCTCTTCACCCGTATTGTATGGCGGATCGATATAGATACACTTCACCTTCCCGGCATACTCCGGCAGCAATGCCTTGAGTGCCGTGAGATTGTCCCCTTCTACAATGATATTGCCGTTAGCTTTGTCGGCTTGATAGTCCAACTCCTCCACCCGCTCAAGCGTATGGTACGGCACGCTCATATGGTGATTCCATATGATATTTTTTCCTTTGAATTGTAGGGTTGGCATTAGTTTGTCTCCTCTGCTTGACTATCAAGCCAGTTCTTGGTTAATTTTATAGTTTCACTTCTTGGTTCATATCCCTCTTCAATTTTACCGATATCGATAACAACTGGAACTTGTGCTGAAAGTCCTGCAAAAATGCAAGTACCAGTAGGCAAAATTGGAAGATATTCAAATGATACTTTATCAAGGTAAGATATTGTCTTTTCTACTGCCTCTATATCTTTATTATTTATGAGGCGATGCAAAAAATAATTGTGTAATTGGGAAATTATAGTTGATGAAATATCTGAGGGTCTTTGGCTTGCAATTGTTAAAAAAACACCAAATTTCCGTCCTTCTTTTATAATTTCTTCAAAAGTTTCTAGTCTATAATCCTTCCATGTTTCACTTTCTCTATTTGATATATGCGACAATATATTGTGAGCCTCATCTATGATAATATTTAAATATTTAGACTTATCGTTTTCTGATTTCTTTTTTTCATAAATCTGCTTACTAATTAGAAGGGGTAGTACTTTTTTCATCTCCATATTGACGTCTTTCAAAGAAATTACATTGAAATTTTTTGAACTTTCGTAATCATCAACAATCAAAACCTTATCAAGATCCTCAATTTTTTTAAGCCTTTTCATGAGTGGTGAAATATGCTCACTATTAAGACCAAACTTTGCTAACTCATGATAATATTGGAAGACTATTCTTAATCTTGTTTTCTCAAAATAAGTTATTCCATTAATATCTATCTCTAAGTTGGATATCTTGTCAGAGATTATAGCGGGATTGAAGTCTTGCTCATATATAGTCTGGTTACCATTAAGATAGTAAAAATTGTTAGTAGTACTATTAAACTGCAAGTTTTCTTGATAATCATCAATCAACGTATTTATATTTTGAATCTTTCCCTTTAATGAACTCCATAGTTCATTCAAAAATTGAAGTATGTCACCCTTTTCAGCTTTATTTATGATCAAATTTTCTATTGTATTTGAAATGCAAAATTTAAAATCATTTTCATCATCAAACCTTCTAAAACAAAAATCATTTGCTAAAGCTCTTTTCAAAAATGGGGTCTGAGTTTTTTCGGTTGCACTTAAATAAATAGACCAAAAATTTACATCCGAAACTTCACTTTCTCTAATGGGGAATTTTTTCACATTTCCAGTTATTGATCCTGTTGATAAGTTATATATATTTTTATAGTTTGAATCTACGATTACATTATCTTCTGATTCTGAATTTTGAGCTATGTATTCGCCATTGAAATCAAAAAGATAAAATTTAGTGTTTGTTTGAAAATTGTATGATTCTTTAAATTTTTTAAATAGAGATTCGTATAATTTTGCCAATGTATATGATTTACCACTGCCTGTATTTCCAAAAATACCTATATGACTTGCAAACAAACTATTCACACCAATATTAATTGATTGACCTTTTTCAAGTGATAGAGAACCAAGCTTTAATGGTACATCATCACCTTTTATGAAGTCATGAACCTGTCTGAACTCATTATTATCAAGAAGAAAGCACTCATCAAATACCAAAGGCATTTCTTTAATGCCTCTTTCAAATTTGTTGCCCTTAAAAAATCCCAGTAGGCTTACAACCAAAGTTCTGCGAATTTTATCAGAATCTTTTTTATAATCTTTTTCTATATATCGCCGGTCTTCATCTATAAATTCACCTTCGACCTTTCCTATTATTTTTGTAAACCCCTTTATTATTTTTATATAACTTCCAACAGAGACGTTTTTTAATAACTCTCCTTTGTAAAAAGTATGAGAGTTATTTTTCAGTTTATTAACGCTGATTTTAATTTTTCTGCCGTCAACCGAAACAACTTCGCCAACTTTGAAAATAGAATCATTTAATATATGTTCGTTGTTCATTACAAGCCTTCGAGAATCTTGTCTTGCAGTTTTTGGTAAACTCTTGAGTTTATCTCATCAAAAGTAAAACTAAACTCATCATTATTGTTTTCATCTGTGGTGGGAGATATTATTTGTATATTATTGTGTCTTGATGCACCAATTTTGGATACTAAATCTGATCTTGCATCACTATTGTAGGCAAAAATGATTATTTGAAGAGTAGGATTAGAATTAGCAACTCTTAATGTAAGCTCCCTTATATGTTCGTCAGAAAATGAGAATCCCATGACAAAAAGAATAGTATTTTCCTTTTCAAGTTCATTGGCATAAATTCTTAGTAATTCGTAATAGGTTTGATTTAGCAAAGTCTCTCTAAATTTATCTTTTGTTGGGTTTACGATTGCCAGTTTTTCATAATTTTCCATAAATTCATCAATTTCGTCATGATTGATAGTTAAGGACGAGGATTTGGCTTGCAGGTCAGTTAATGTATCTTGCTGTTCTATCTCTATCAATGTTCCTGGAGATAAGGCTACCTTTTTTATAGATCTAACTTGTTCGAGGTTGTTTGAGAATATTATTTGGTTATCATCAAGCCCCCAAGTCAAGGAACCATGAATTTTGTATATGTTAAATACCGGTATTTCAGACACATTTTCAAAATGTAAACTTCTTTTGAATATTGATTTCTTAAAATTACTTAAATCAAACCTCGGTTTAAAGTTCCCTCTAAAGCCATCAATGTATTCAAAACCTTTGTCTTCAAGAGACTTCTCAAGACAAATATCAATATTCGTAGTAAATATGTTTATTTGCTTACTTAAAAGTGTGTTTCTTCTTTTCAAAATTATCTTATTGAGTATTTCAAAAAATCTTTTGTAACTATTCAATACGTTAAATGTTGCTGGATCATTTTCTAATATATTCAAATTTTTATCAATAACACTATCAAAATATAATTTATATAATGATGCTACAATGATCTTGCGATCATCTTCATTTGTAATTTCACTTGCCTCAGTAAGAAGAACTTCTATATTCCCAAGAACGCTTAAATATGAAGCAGACATCCCTGATCCAAACAAAAAGTTTATATTTCCATCTTGCACAAAATCCTTTAGTTTTTCAATAGCTTCATCATTCATTGTATACACTTTTGTTAGATTTTTAGATTGAGCATCCTCCGGATGCGAATACTCTTCAGGACGTTAATGCTATGGCTTCGGCTTGCCGGCGGTATAGCATTCACCCTTCCTGCCTTTTGATTCAACCACACTTTGGAACATTTTAGCAAACATTAGCTAAGCAGCCGCCGAGAATATGGCGAAATGCAATAAAATGTAGCATAGTGCAATATGGCGTTGTTTTTGCTGGATTGAATTTGGTAAAACATGCTATATTTTGCTTAAATTTGATATAATCGGCTAAAATCGCTTATAGAAGGATTTAAGCATGAGCAGCCGGCGCGGAATGCACAAAGTGGAGTTTTTTACCCACATCGACGAGATCAAATCGATGTACGAGAATGGATATGTGGTGCTAAAGATCCTCTACGAAGAACTCAAAAAGAGACACAACTGGTCAATGTCGTATTGGTCTTTTTGCAAATATATGAAAGAGGAGGTGCTTACACAAAATTCGGATATCACTCCAAAAAGTAAGGCTGAAATACAAGCAAAAAAAGAGGCGGCTGAGCACCTGGAAACACTTGAGAAAAAAGAGCAGGCTACTTTTGAAAAAACAGAAACAAAATCGACTGAGCCGAATCTTGAAAGTGCTAAAGAAATAAATAAAGATTTGGCGGCGGAATACCTGGAAAATATGGAAGGGTTAGGGAAGTATTAATCACACCGCTTCAAGGTGGGAATGCCGGTGAGATAGTGTTCGTATCTTCGCATCGATGCTCTTAACGGCTACATCCAACTTTCTCATGTAGCTCTATGGTCACAGTTTTGTAGTCATATCGAAACAAACCGATCCTCTTCCACGCAATATGCCGTAAGTTTGCCCAGCCCCTCTTTGGCGTAGCAACACCCCGAATCGACATTGACGCACTGCGTACCGCTGTACCGAGTGGTTGAAGGGGTATGCCCAAAGATATTGAAAATGCCGCTTGTTTCATCGCACATCAAATAACGCGTACGGGTGGCGACATCTTTGAAAAGCTCCGCTTTGTCGGGGGTATGGCGGAAGTGCCACACTTGGGTGATGTTGCTATGCGACACTACAGCCGGCAAGCCGCTTGGATGTTTGGCTTCCAACTCCAGATAGATAGGCAGCTGTTGCATCCACGCCATATCGCTTTGGATCCTCTCTGTCACTGGGGGGGCTTGGATTGCGGTTCTCCCAAAAGCCGTAGCTTTGCAAGGTCTCCTTGCCGCCGTTGGCAAAGAGCCACATTGACCACTTCTTGATCAAAGCATTATAGGGCATCCCGTCGAAGTAGTCCTGGAAAAAACGGATGAAAGTGTTTTCGTGATTGCCTAGCACACAGCGGTAGCCGCGTGATCTGACGATTTCGACTACCTGGGCGCTTTTGTCTCCCCGATCGATGAGATCCCCGACAAAGACCACCTCCGCATCTGTCGGCAGTTTCTCAAGCAGCCTAATGAGTGCATCAACCATACCGTGCACATCACCGATCACGAAATGTTTACCCATCGGCTAAATCCCTCCCGTCCGTCGGCACATCCACAATTCTCATCGATCCCAGTTCGATAGCGGTGAGTTTGTTACCGCGTTTGACATCGGTATCAATGCCGTAGTAGTTTTTGCCGATCTGCACCTGGGCAAACGAATCGTGCCCGAAGATATTGACGATCTCAAACGCTTCAAAATCTTCGTCGTAATATTCGTTATAAAGATCGTTGCTGAGGCGATTGACCCGCATGATCAGCTCTTTTTTGGGGTGTTCTTTTTTGTAAAACGGCAGAGCGAAACCGTGGGTGATCAAATACCGGTCGATCTCGATAGACGCCGGCAGAGTATGAAGCCAGGCTATGTGCTCATCTATAAGCTCATCTTTTTCATTACGATAACTGTTTACAGTTGCATAACCGGCAAATTTGTCGTGAGTGCTCCAAGCATTATGTTTGCCTGCAAGTGCATTTTTTAAATGCATCCGCATATGCACATCGTGATTACCCAATACACACCTGTAACCGCCCTCTTTTACAAAACTGATAACCTCTTTAGTATAAAGCCCTTTATCGCACAAATCGCCCACAAAGATCAGATCGGCATCGGCGGGGAGCTTGGCAATGAGGTTTTGGAGCGTATGGTAGCAACCGTGTACGTCGCCGATCACAAAGGTGGGCTTAGTCATTAGAAGGATCCTTTGGCATGTGCCGGCGCAAGAGGATCTCAAATCCTTTGAGATTGCCTTTGCTTCCCTGGATGCAGGCTTGAATGAGCGTGCTTTTGTTGAGTGTGGAGAGGTTGAGCGCATAACCGGCGTTTTGGGCAAGCAGTTCCAAAAAGATTCTCTGCGTTCTGCCGTTGCCTTCTCTAAAAGGATGCAGGATATTCAAACCGTTCATAAAACTCGCCATGCTTTGGATGAAGCTCTCCGGCTCCAGCCCCCGAAAATAGTTCTCTTTCTTTAGTGCGTCAAACAAAGCCTCGGCTACCCGGGGGAGTACGGCACCGGAGGTAAAGCAGGTATCGCCTTTTCTAAAATCGCCCCGTATGCCCATCTCATAGCGATCCATTCCCGCCCAGACAAAAAGATCCCGGAAAAGATAGCGATGGATCTGTTTGTAGTGCTCATAGTCGAAATCACCCGCAAGGGGATCGGCTTTGAGCTGAAGGGATCGGATGGTCGTGATTTTCCGTTCTCTATCGGCAAGGCTTTCCAGGGATTTTGCGCCAACCAGGTTGGAAGCCAATAGCTGCCGGTCAAACTCACTCATTTGCGGTTGAGGGTTGAACCACTCAAGCATTACGCCACGCCCCATTCTCTCTTGTACGCTGCCACCAACGCATCGGCTCTCATTTCCCCATTTTCTATGCGGATCATATCCGTAATATCCTGTTCATCGGGGAAAATATCCTCAATTGCTTGGGTGCCGATCACCCAAAGGATTCGATCATAGGCTTCTTGACTGATCTGATCTTTGTACCGATCCAGTATGGCGATGCTTTGGGCTTTTTTCATCTCCCAGGTCATGTGTATCATCGTTCCTTCTCTTGAAATCGGTCCAAAAGCATACTGACCGTTTGTGAAAGATTCAGCCCCAGGGCTTTCGCCTGCTTTGAAAGCCGCTCATGCACCTCTTTATCCAAAGTTACTTGAGTGCGCTTGTGCCGATTGCGCGATTTGCCTACCCGCATGGCAACGCGGAGCTTCCCTAGCTGCTCTTCGCTGAGATACTCCCTGATCCACTTGTTAAGCTGCTCAAATACCGACTCATCTACCGGCAGCGTCTCATCGAATGCTTGCAAGGCTTCACGGGCTTTGTCTTTGTTTGCGGTGTCACGCCAAAAAGAGGGGCTTTTGTCAAAACTACGACGCAGATACGCCAAAGCGATGGTGTACTCTTCTTCATCCCTGATTCGCCACCGATTGGATCGCTGCATCGTCGCTCCTGGATATAGTTGTTACATTGTAACATATATTACTTTAGAATATTTTGAGTCGTCAATTTGACTATTTTTTAAAAAGTCGTTAAAATGACGATATACAAAGGCAAAAGGCAAAGTCATGCAAAAGATTGATCATAAACTTTTTATCCATACGCTCAAAGCTCACGGCATTACACAAAAAGCTTTTGCCGAGTATGCCAAGATCCCTTACGACACCGTTACCGGCTGGAAGAAAAAAGGCAAAGTACCGCCATACGCTATGGTGATCCTCAAAGATATGGCGTATCGTATGCGACACGATGAGCAAACACGCAACATGCTTCAGCGCCATCGTAAACGAAATACCGTGGAAATCGTGGGACTTGACGACAAAGATCAAAAGCGCATCGAAGCGGCATTTTGGGGCACCAACTACACTGCCGGTGAAATCATCGAAAAAGCCAAAACGGGCGATAAAGATTTTATGCAAAGGCTCAAAGAGAATCTGCCCGAAGCGTTACATCGTAAAGCATTAAACGCTCAAGTGAAACGCCATGCATAGAGACGATTGGGAGGCGGTTTACCGAAACCAAGATCGTATCCTTCATGCACTCAAAGGCTTGGAAGATGAGATCTTTCTTGCCGGCGGTACCGGCTTGCAGCGTTTTGTTTTGCCGCGTGCCTACCGACACTCCGAAGATCTTGATTTTTTCTTTCCGAAACTCCAAGATAAAAACCGGGTGTTTGAAGTAGGAGAACGGATGGCAGAGCTTATCCGGACTATCCCGGGTGCAATCGTCGAGGAGACACGACGCATCAAAGAGGAAAATGCCTTTCGTCTATGGTGTAGTTTTGAGGACAATAACGAAACGGTCAAGATCGAGCTGCTCAATTTCACCTGCTCCAGATTCAAAGATGCTGATTTTATACCGCATCCGTTCAAAACGGAGAACCTATACAATATCCTGCTTTACAAACTCAAAGCCCTCTGTGATCGCCCGGATACTATCAAAGATCTTTTCGATCTCTATTTCATCTTCCGGGATCTGCCGCCCATCGAAACAGATGAGCTTATCTCGGATCTGAATGAAAAGTTTGAAAATGCTATCGGTTTGCAATACAATGAAAGACATCTTGTACGTGCACTTGAGCACAATTTGAAATGGGACATAGAGATAGCCGATATCGCTCATCCTCATGATCTCAAAGAGGAGATAGAAAGCTTCGGGCGCACACTCCACGATGCACTGGAAAGTAAAAGCTTGCTTGATTTTTCCTACAAAAAGCGTATCCAAAACAATGCGGCGAAATACGATCTTGACGAAAAAAGCTATCTTGAGCTGATCGATGTACTGGATGAGAATGCTTTTTTGATGGAGGAAATATTAAAAATATTTAAGTATTGACTCCTTGATATATAAAAATCAAATATGCGATGAGAGATGCAAATAAAAAAATACCAGCAAACAAAGATCTAATCCATTCTGATTCAATAGATGAAGGCACTTTTTCTACAAGTTTTCTTAAAAGTGTGTTCTTGAAATTTGGTTTTGGTGAAATACGCCTTATAATACTTTCGACCATTGAATAGGATAAGAAAATAGCATATATCATTAAAAAAATTGCTACAATTGCTATCCACTTGTTTTCATATTTTTTAAAAACTGTTCCCAGTAATCCAGTTTCTACAGTTATGAGAAAAGTCATAATTTTTACTAGATTATTTAGATAATCAATTTGTATTTTTTCAACAGTGAAATTATTCGTGTTATTCGTATCTTGCGTTCTTTTCAACGTACTTTCCTTACAATTTAGATTGATTTTAGAGATTATAACACCCTCAAATATCAGTTATTAAAAAGTATGTCATATTGTCATTTATTGATTTGACCTGTGCCCAAAACTGTGCCCATTTTTGTGCTTAAAACGGCATTTTGGGAAAAATCCAAAAATCTGAAACCCCGATGACACGGGGCTTGGCGGGGTATTGATGCCTTAACGGAGTCCTCATAATAGACCCTTACCTTCATGCTTTTTCCCTTTTTATCGCTTTTTATGATTATAATCAAGATAGACTTCAAAATATGCCGGTAGGGCTTTGTTGATCACATTTTTGCGCTCACTTTGAATGAATTAATCCCTGTTTAATCTCCTCTTATTCAAATTCATTATAAAATAGGGCCATGAACTCACAGCGATTTTATCTCTTTTTGCAAAAACAGATTCTGTTGATGATCGGGCTCTCGATGATTCCGGGTCTTGCGTATATTCTGCTTGGATGGATGTACGGGGTAGCGGAGCCGGCACTGATCTGGTATGCTATGATGACAGCGGTCTCTCTCTTCGGGTGGAAGCTCTACCATGATTTCAAGCCCGACCTGATGGATGAAGAGAGCTTGGAGAGATGGTATAACAGGCTTTCGATATTCTACTACCTTATCTTTGCACTCTGGACGATGATCTTTCTCTTTTACTGTACAGAGACAGAGTACAACCTGCACTACATTGCCATCTTTACCCAGATAGGTGCATCAGTGGTTGCTTCGACACTGCTTGTCTCGGACAAGCGGCTCTTCCTGCCGGTACTGATGATTATGATGATCCCGCTGATTATCTACTTCGCACTCATAGGGGAGTGGTACGGCTATGTACTGGCAGTCTTCTCTACGATCTTTCTCGGTGTTTTACTTTACTCCTCGGAGAACAGTTACCGTCTGCTGCAGAAGAACTATTACCAGGCACAGCACGATGCCTTGACAGGGCTCTACAACCGCCGTTTTTTTGTCGAGTATATGGAGCGCCTCATCGCACGACTTCAGATATCGAACAATTTTGTCTATATTCTGCTGATCGACCTTGACCACTTCAAGACCATCAACGATACACTCGGACACGATATCGGCGACAAAGTGCTGCAGGAGGTTGCTGAACGTATCAAGCGCTATTGCGGTGACAAATATACGATTGCTAGACTGGGTGGTGACGAATTTGTCATTGTCAGCCAGGAGTATGAAAGCACGCAGGATTGCCAGTCGCTGGCGTTCAACTTCTCTGAAACGCTGCTGCAGCTGATCAAAGCGCCATACCTCATTGAGGAACACCACCTCTATCTGAGTGCCAGTATCGGCATTAATGGGGTGGGCAAACGGGCAACCGATGCACAGCACTTCATCAAAGAGGCCGATATCGCGATGTATGAAGCCAAGGCACAGGGGCGTGACGGTATCATTCTCTTCAACGACGAACTCTCAAGACGTGTCGAACACCACCTCGAGATAGAGCGCCGGCTCTACTTCGCGCTTGAACACAATGAGATCGAACTGCGGTACCAGCCGCAGCTCAACAGGCAGCAGGAGGTTGTGGGGTGTGAGGTGCTGGTGCGCTGGAACAATCCGGAGTACGGTTTTGTCTCTCCTTCGGAATTTATCCATATTGCCGAGAAGACCGGACTTATCATAGAGCTTGGGAACCATATTCTCGAAGAGGCTTTCAGAACACTTCGTGACTGGCATACGCGCGGGATCAAACTCAAACAGTTCTCCATCAACATCTCTGTACGGCAGTTTTTCCACACGGCATTTGGCAAAGAGGTGGAGACCCTGATCAATACCTACCTGACACACGAGATGGCGTCGCGGGTGGTTTTTGAAGTTACTGAGACAATACTTATTGAAGATATCGAACGGATCATTCAGGCGATGCGCCGCCTCAAAACGATGGGGATCACCTTTTCGATGGATGACTTCGGTACAGGCTATTCATCACTCAGTTCACTGCGCGAAATGCCTATCGACGAGCTGAAAATCGACCGCTCCTTTGTGAGCCGGCTTGGTCGACACGCAGCAGATGAGCAGATGGTCAAAACCATTCTGACGATGGCGAACATCTTCAATCTTATTACTGTGGCAGAAGGGGTGGAGACCGAAGAGCAGTTTCAGTTTCTGCTGAAGAACGGGTCGGATATGTTCCAGGGGTTCTACTTCTCAAGACCGCTTGACAAAGAGCAGTTTGAAGCGTTCTACAGGGAAAAGAACGGCCATATCAAATCTTTCAAGGGGTTAGCCTACGAAATTTAGTGTCATTGCTTCAGTGACTGTGCAATCTTATGAATCGCCATGCCGTAGTTGCTGCTGGCGTTGTATGCCGTCAGTACACGGAAATTGGGTGCACCCAGCCAGAGTTCGTCGTGTGTACGGTTGTGCAGCCTGATGAGTGAAGCAGTGTTGTAAGGGTAGACGCTTTTTGGTTTGATGCCGTGCTTGGCAAGTGTCGTCACAGAGTAGCGGGTTTTGTAGCCGGTTCTAAGCCCTTTGAGGCGTTTGTCTGGATAGCTTGCCTCCACGGCGACAGTTTTGCCCCGTCTCCACCCTTTGTGGTGCATGAATTTGGCAATGGAGCCGATGCAGTCTTCGATGTCCCAGATACTCGCACCGTCCCCGTCGAAATCGAAACTGAATTTTCTGGCAACCGAAGGGACCTGTTGCACACACCCCATCGCCCCTGCAAAGGAGCCCTCGAGTTTGGTGATATCGTAGTGATGCTCTCTAGCAAAGAGAAAGAGCGCTTCAAGCTGCTGTGAAAAGAAACGCTGCATACGGTTTGGGTGAAAAGCAAGTGTTGCGAGGGCATCGAGGATGTTGTAGTCACCTGTGTAGTTGCCAAAGCGGCTCTCCACGCCGATGAAGCCGATGATGTATTCGGGGTCGACATTGTAGCGGCTTGCCGCCTTGCGCAGGGTTTTGGCGTGTTTGCGGGCAAAAGCTCTTGCCTCTTTGTAGGTTGCCTCGTTGACCACATGAAGCTTGAAACGCTCCCAGCTTCCTACCGTGGAGTTCTTTTTGAACTTCCCGGTGTAGCGGGCAAGGGTATCACGGTCAAGCTTGGCCTCTTCGAGTACAGCAGTGACGTAGCTTCTGGAGAAGTGGTGTCTGGTGACCATTTTGTTGATGAAGCGCTGTACGTCCTTTTTGGCAAGATAGTCGTAGGGAATGGGCGGCCTGTCATCGTTGGCAAGCAGTAGCAGCGGAAGCAGCAGTATCAGTAAAAAGCGCATCTTATTCCTTTCTCTCAAGTGTCAACAGGGCGTCACGGTAGATGGGTTCGTCGATAAAGATGCCGTAGCGTTCGTCCATAAAGCCGTTGTTTCCCCGGGTAGCCTCTGTCTCAAAACGCGCTTTGATATGTTCTGCACGTGCAATGGCATCGGCACTTATGCCAAACACTTCGTTGGCGATGGTCACCTGTTTGGGTCCCATGCAGGCTTTGCTCTCAAAGCCCATCGCTTTTTCTCTCTCGCACCATCTTCTGAAGGTTTCTGTGTTGTTGTACTCCTGGAACATGAATGAGATGGGATGGATACCGGCCGTTTTTGCATCGATAAGGAATTTGGAGAGGATGTAATCGATGGTGGGGTTGCCTGGTTGTACGACCGACTGCGGCAGTCCAAGGGAGGCAAGCAGGTCAAGTATGCCGAGGTTTGCAACGGTAAGGCGTTCGTCGATGCGCAGTGCCGAAAGTGAAGCGAACGCCTCTTTTGTTTCAAGCGAAATGTGCAGCTCTTTGTCTGGAGAAAGCAAGGTCAGGGCATGGGCAATATCGTATTGGTCTTTAACCTTGGCGACACGTATTGCATCGAAACCAAAGTCATTGAGAAAGGCTATCTCCTCTTCACCGCCTGCATCTAGCGGATTGACACGCACGATGATGCAGCTTTTGCTTGATTCAAGATGAGAGAGAAAGAGTGCGATATTGTGCAGTGCCTCCTTTTTTCTGCTTGGGGCAATGGCATCTTCGAGGTTAAGGGTGATCATATCGGCATCATTCTCATCGATGCGGTTGAGGTGTTTGAAATTAAGCGGGTTGAGCATCATGTTTGAGCGGCGGCGTTTGTGGGGGCAGGGTGCTTTTTGGGCACTACCGAAAGTGGTGGGAAGCTGGTCGATGTTTTCAAAAATCATACCGCTATCATAGCGAAAAAAATGGCAATTTGAGTATAATACCTCCAAAGATTCAGGATAAAAGATGATACGAATTCTACTGCTGCTACTGATGTTTGCATCTATGCTCCCGGCACGTACGGAGTTGAGAGCCACACAGGCATGTGGCCTTTTCAACAACCTCAAACATACCACGAACAGTGGAAGCCTTGCTTTGGAACCAGGTAGAAGCTACGAAGTACTGCGCCATCACAAGGGGCAGTACCTGCTCAAAGTTCCGGGCAAAAATCCTGCACAGCGCTGGGTGGATGAGGGATGCCTCTCTTCGGAGAATTATCCAAAGCCTGCAAACTCCGCAGCGGTATCAGAAGAGAATTTGCTGGCACTCAGCTGGCACAACGCCTTCTGTGAAACACACCGCTACAGAAAGGAGTGCAAAAATCCGCGCAATAGCGGCAACATCACGCTCCACGGCCTCTGGCCGCAGCCAAAAGGAAAAGTCTACTGTGGTGTGCCAAAGCGCTACATCATTGCCGACAGAGAGGGTAGATGGCATCAGCTACCTGAACCCAAACTCACTGCTCAGACATATGAAAAACTGCTGGAGGTGATGCCGGGCACCGCTTCCAATCTTCACCGTCATGAGTGGATCAAACACGGCACCTGCTACGGCACGGATGCCCAGACCTACTTTATGCACGCTATCGCTCTTATACAGGAGGTTCGCCGGAGTGCTGTCGCACGACTTTTTCGTACCCATGCAGGAAAACGTCTGCGTATCGAACAGGTACGAAGCGCGTTTGACGAGAGCTTTGGGCGGGGCAGCGGCAGCCGTGTGGAGCTGCGCTGTCAAAGAGGGATGATTACCGAAGTGTGGCTGCACCTTGGTAGAGGCGATACCACTTTGGCACAGGCACTCAAAGAGGGCAGTCCGGTCAGGAGCCGCTGCCGCTACGGCATCGTGGACAGGGCGGGCTATGGCAGATAAACATGATGTACTCGAAGCGCTCAAACACAGTAATGTGTTTTTAACAGGTGGAGCTGGAACGGGAAAGAGCTACATCACCAACGAAGTGATTGCCGATTACCGAAAGCGCGGCAAGCAGGTGGTGGCACTGGGCTCTACGGGCGTGAGTGCGGTCAATATCGGCGGATTTACGGTACACAGTTTCTTTGTCTTCGGTATTGCATCAAATTTTGAGGAGCTCGCACAGCAGGACAAGCGGGCCAAAAAACGTCTGGCCGATCTTAAAAAGGTACTCAAGGCAACCGACCTTATTATCATCGACGAAATCTCGATGGTCAGTGCCGATCTGCTCGATATGATCGCCTACCGTCTGAACGCCTACGGCTACCTTGGCAAAGTACTCTTCGTGGGCGACTTCTTTCAGCTGCCTCCGGTGGTGCAGCAGAGACAGAACGGAGGGGACATTTTCGGTGAAAAACTCTACGCTTTCGAGTCGCTGGCGTGGGAGCGGTTCGATCTTACCGTTATCGAGCTGACGCAAATGAAGCGGACACACGATGCGGAGTTTACGCACATCCTCTCCAAGGTGCGCATGGGTATCTGCGATGAGGAGGTCAGCGCCTATATGCACCGGCTCTGGAACAACGAGGCACTCGACCCCGATCCTACCTATCTCTTTGGGCGCAATGTAGAGGTTGAACGCACCAACCGCGCCAGGCTCAACGAGCTTGATACCGAAGAGACGATACTTTTTGCCAACCTTGAGAAGTTCGGCAGCGTGCACGAAAAGAAGCTGGAGGGGTGGAAAAAACTGCTGCCGGTCTCAGAGCAGCTGACACTCAAGGTCGGTGTGCCTGTGCTCTTCACGGTCAACAAGTGGGGCAAGTTCGTCAACGGTGAGCGGGGCGTGCTGCATGCCATCGAGGAGGATCACCTCATTGTCGAAAAGGAGCACGAATTTGTCCGTGTCGAGCAGCACGATTTCGATCTTCTTGACATGGTTGTGCATGAGGACGGTCACGTTGAACAGGTCTCTCTGGCAACACTTTCGCAGTTTCCGCTCAAGCTTGCCTATGCGGTGACGATACACAAGTCGCAGGGGATGAGTATTGACAATCTGGTATGTAACGTCGATAACATCTTTGCACCCAGCCAGTTCTATGTCGCCATCTCACGCGCCATCGACCCCAAACGTCTCAAGATAGACTTTGGACGAGGCAATCTGGCGTACTACCTACAGCGTGTTATCCATGTCGATGCGCGGGTAGTGGCATATTACAGAGAGATTGCGGCACTTACTGATAACTGATGTACTTGGGCATGTCTTTGATACGGTAGCGCCCTACAGGTTTGAGTCCCAACGCCTCCTTCGGACTCATAAGCGGTTTGTCCTTTTTCAGAAAAAGTTTGAAACCGCCGGCCACTCTTGCTGCTCGGCATTCTGTGTAGAGACCGTTGTAGATCCTGATCTTCAGTGCGGGTGAGCCGTGTCCGTCAAGGTTCATGATGAGGTGTATGCCCGGATAGTCGCGAATGCGCGCTTTGTGTGTAACCATGTGTTCGCTGAACATATGGATAATCAGTATCTTCTCCTGCGGGATATGGTGTCTTTTCAGATAACGGCTCATAAGCTGCTGCACCGCATTGACCTGATCCCCTGAGATCGACCCTATCACTTTGCCGGGGCGGACATTGAGATCATCGACAGAGAATTCCGGGTCTATGGCAAAATGAACGTTGTCATAGGCAAGATAGGGAAGCAGCGGTTTGATCGCCTGTGCCGGTGTTTTTTTGCCCAGCTGTATATCGAGAAAGACTGCAACGCCGGCTTTCTGCGCAGCTTTGATGTAACGCTCTAAAGTATGTTTCGGCAGCGGAAGCAGATAGTGCCCGTTTTCTCCAGGCTCTGTAATGGCAAGATCGTAGATAAGATCGAATGCCGGTGTGACATGATGCGTATGATTGAGCGTTTCTTCATAGACTTTAGCACGCGCTTTGACCTTTTCGATCAGTGTCGGCAGGGGGTAGTAGCCAAGGATACCGAGTGCTTTCGTACCGGGTCTGCCGTAGTATGCAACGATCATATCATAGTTAGACGGAAGCTGCCTTCTGTCACTTTTTTTGCATACTTTCGGTGCTCCCTGAAGCAGTGTACCCAAAAGAAAAGAGAGTATCAGCAGACTGAAATACTTTTTCGCCATAGAGACATCCTTGTCTATAGATTTGGGATTATAGCATGTGATAAGTCTATCTGGCCTAGAATGTGTGGTAGAATAACAAAAAAAGGAAACACGTGTGAAGCGGATTAGTGTGTGGATAGGTATCTTCAGTCTGTTGCTCTCCTTTGCAACGGCAGAAGAGACGGTTGTGCCGGCATCAGCCAGAATAGCACGTTATCTGCCGATGCTTTCACATAAACGGGTTGCACTTGTGGTCAATCAGACTTCGAGGGTAGGCCGTACGCATCTGGCGGACTTTCTGCTTGCAAAGGGTGTGGCAGTCCGCAAAATATTTGCACCGGAACACGGTTTTCGGGGCAGAGCGGATGCGGGTGCACAGGTGAAGAACGGCCGTGACAGAGCAACGGGGCTGCCGGTTATTTCACTTTATGGCAAGCACAAAAAGCCCACCAAAGTGATGCTTCGCGGCATCGATATCATTCTTTTCGACATTCAGGATGTCGGGGTACGCTTCTATACCTACCTTTCGACACTCCACTATGTGATGGAAGCGGCAGCCGAGCAGCATATTCCTCTCATCGTGCTTGACCGTCCCAATCCGAACGGACACTATGTGGACGGTCCTGTACTGAAACGAAAGTTCCGCTCCTTTGTGGGACTTGACCCCGTTCCTATTGTCTACGGTATGACCATCGGTGAGTACGCCAAAATGCTTAATGGGGAGGGGTGGCTGAAAGGAGGTGTAACGGCTGACCTGCGTGTTATTAAGCTGCAGGGTTATACGCATGATACGCCCTATAGTCTGCCTCTCAAGCCCTCCCCGAACCTGCCAACCGAGCGAGCCGTAGCACTCTATCCCTCGCTTGCACTCTTTGAGGGTACGCAGTTTTCGGCAGGCAGGGGTACACCCACCCCTTTTGAGCTTTACGGTGCACCAGGCTATACCAAAAAGAAGTTCTGTTTTACCCCCAGACCGATGCCCGGTGCCAGCCGTCCCAAACACCAGGGAAAGTGCTGTTACGGCATTGATTTGAGAAATGTTCCGGTTGAAAAGATCCGCAGCGAGAAGCAGCTCCATCTTGGCTACCTGATCGATGTCTATCGACATTACAACAATAAGAGGAAATTCTTTCCAAACGGCGGAAAATTTTTCGACAAACTTGCCGGAAGCGACCGTTTGCGCAGACAGCTTGAAGCGGGTTGGAGTGAAGCGGAGATACGCAAGAGTTGGCAGAAAGATCTGGAGAGGTTTAAGAGGATCAGGGAGAAGTATCTGCTTTATCCGTAGTGTGTGGTTATTGGTCATTGGTGTATTGGTTATTAGTCGCCTTTGGCACCATATTGTCCCTCATCCCGGACTTGATGCGGGATCTTGACGTTTGGAAGCTAAATCTTATTTTACCGGCCGGTAGTGCACACTTTGCAGCTTCAGTCTGGGCAGGGCATGGCGTTTCATCCGTTTTTTGAAATCGTTCCACCTCTTCTGTTTGGGGCTGCTCCAGGCAACTTCGGCCAGAGCAAGGGTTCTTGGCCAGGCGAGGTAGTCGGCTATCTTTTCATTCAGAAGCGTTTCCGACCATAAGCATGCGTGTATTCCGGCAAGGTAGGCGGAAGTGCCGGGGGCGAAGCTGTAGGTTTTCCGGGTGGAGACGGGAGTGGACCAGGTGTGGCCGGGTTCATGCTTGCTTCTGGTATATTGCTGGTCGAAGTAGAGGTACTGTACGGGTGTCATGATGGTGTTACGGTGCTGTTTGATGGTTTTATACCCTGCCTTTGGGCTCTTCCAAGCCATGACCATATCTGCTTTGCGAAGTTTGGGGCTGCCTTCGAGTACCTCCTGCCAAGCGACCATCTTTTTACCATGCTTTGCCAAAATGGCATCTGCTTTTGCAAAGAAGTAATTCTGTACATTACGCCTGCTTTTGAGATGGTGTTTTTGCATCAATTTTTTGACTGCAGGTGAGCGATTCCATGCACCTTTTGGCACTTCGTCTCCGCCAAGATGGATGTAGCCAAAGGGGAAGAGAGCGGCTACTTCACTTATGACCCCGTCAAGAAAACGGTAGGTACTCTCAATCCCCGGATTGAGAGTATTGTTGGCAATTCGCTGTACGGAGCGGTAGCGGCTGGTGTCTTTGGGATCTGTGAGCAGTGTTGGATAGGAAACGAGTGCTGCTTTGGCGTGGCCGGGCATGTCAATTTCAGGAAGTACCTCGATGCAGCGCGCCTTGGCGTAGGCAACGATGTCGCGGATCTGCGCCTGGGTGTAGTAGCCGCGCTGCACATGGTTTTTCGGACCCCTCATGGCCGGGAAGGTGGAGAATGGCAGTTGTGTGCCCGGTCCCCGTAGCGAACCGATCTTTGTCAGTAGCGGGTAGCGCTTGATCTCTATACGCCACCCCTCATCATCGGTGAGGTGCCAGTGAAAGCGGTTGAGTTTGTACTGTGCCATACGGTCGATGAACTTTTTGACGTAGCCGACACCAAAGAAGTTTCGCGAGACATCGAGCATCATGCCGCGCCAGCGGTAGCGGGGTGCGTCAGCAATCTCTACACCTCCAATATGCCATTTCCTTTTTTTAACGTGGACATTACCCCAGATCTCCTTTGGCATCAGCTGCATCAGTGTGATGACACCGTAGAAAAAGCCGCTGCGGTCACGTGCCTCTATGAGAATACCGTGTCCGTCCACCCTCAAACGGTACCCCTCTGCATTTGTAACTTTTTTGGGTGCATAGTGAAAACGCAGGTTGGCTTTGGTTGCAGTCTCTGTCTTTTTCAGTCTATAGCCTGAAACACGCTGCAGGTGGTCTTGCAGGTAAGCAACGGCAGTTTTGGCAAATGGTGTATCGGTGTAGAATCGGGTATGAGAATTGAGTGTAAAGGCACTGCCGTTTTCGGTACTCTGAAGCGGTTTTGGGATGATCTGCCCGGTGAGGAGGGTGAAGCAGAGTAGAAAGAGCGCAGCCAGTCTCATTTGCGTTTGCCGGTGATGACACGGACATTGCCCGCCTGACGGATTTTGAGGTGTCTTCCTTTGACTGTGACGATGTCACCGTCGAGTTCGAGCATGTTATAGTCGTTGTCAAGGTCGATATCTAGCGCTTCCACTTCACCGTAAAAGCTGCCGAATTTTCTGACAAAACGCAGCGGTGTGAAGATGAAAAAACGTGTGGTACTCATCAGCATAAAGGGGGTCATAATGAGGTGTACTGGCAGCAGAAAGAGTACGGCAAGCACGTATTTGGCCATACCGTGCCTGAGCCACCCAAACCGCAGGGTTTCGGAGAGGAAAATGTGCTGCAGGTCACCCATGTTGCCCGCAGAGAAGAGAAAGAGCTCGTCATTGAGTTTGAAGATGTGGTGCTTTTGTGTAGGAGGCGTGGTACCCTCGGCAAGTATATCGAGGACACTGCCGATGGGAGGTGCCTTGTGGATCTTGGCGACGACATTGAAAGAGCCTGTGGGGTTGAGGATGAAGACCGGCTGGTTCTGCAGCGTATGGAGTTGTTTGAGCACACGCCTGATGGTACCGTCTCCGCCGTTGATGATGACGTAGTCGTAGCGTTCGATGTCGTGATGTTCCGGCAGTTGCGATGCATCGATATGATCGATGGTGAGCCTGTCGTGTGTCAGCACTTTGCCGATGGAGAGAATGCGCATCTGTCCCCCTTATCTTCATTGGCTATAATTATAGCCATGAAAATTGAAAGCGAAGCGGCGCTGGATGAACTTATCATCTGCCACAAATGCCATACCGTGCACAAAGAGGTTCCCATCAAAGACGGTGCGAAGGCGTGCTGCAGCGAGTGTGGCAGCGTACTCTACCGCTATGACAGCAAACTGATCGACCATGGTCTGGCATTGAGCACTACAGCACTGATCTTCTTCTTTCTGGCAAACCTCTTTCCGCTTGTGAAGATAGAGATACTGGGGCATACACAGTACATCACGCTGACAAAAACCTTTCTGAGCCTCTTTGAAAACGGCTTTTACATTGTGGGAATGCTCTGTCTGTTCCTGATCTTTCTCTTTCCGCTGTTGATTATGCTGCTTTATCTCTTTATTTTTGCGTTGTTGAAATTCAAAGGCTCACCGCAGCTCCTTAAGGAGATGTTGGTACTGCTTTCACATCTGAAGCCCTGGAGTATGAGCGAGATCTTTCTAGTCAGTATTTTTGTCGCGCTGGTGAAGCTCATAGGGTATGCACAGATCCATATGGGCATCTCCTTCTGGGCGTTGGCCGCATTCGTGCTGCTTGACATCTATCTGAACCAGAGCGTACACATTTCGGAGATATGGATGTTGCGAAAACGGCATTACAGTAATGAGGAGTGCATCAATGGAAATTGATGAGAAGAGCCTGCTGCGCTGTCCGGTCTGTGAAGCGGTCAATCTCGACAAGGGAAAAGAGAACCGTTGCCGCCGCTGCGGGTCGCGTATCTACAGGCACCGCCGTTTCAGGACCGAAAAGAGCTGGGCCTATCTCATTACAGCGATGATCGCCTACATTCCCGCCAACATCTATCCGATGCTCATTACCAAGAAGTTCGGGCATATCGAAGAGAGTACGATCTTCGGGGGGATCGTCTACCTTTGGGAGCACGGCTCATACCCTATTGCGCTTGTCATTCTCTTTGCCTCCATTATCATCCCTATTCTTAAATTCATTGTTTTGATTTATCTGCTAATTAGTGTAAAATACCCGATTGGGAAAGAGAAGAAGGTCAATAAGCACAAACTCTACTATCTGATGGAGATCATCGGTCCCTGGTCGATGATCGATGTTTTTGTCGTCGCGATCCTTGCAGCACTGATCCATCTTGCGAACATACAGATCATTGCCGGCACGGCATCAACAGCCTTTGCCCTGTCGGTCTTTTTTACGTTGCTAGCCGCACATTCGTTCGATACCCGCTTGATACAGGCATACAAATAAAACAAAGGAAAAGCACCAGATGGGAACACACATACCTGAAGTAGAAGAGTCTACGAAATTCAACTTTTTTACCTCCATCTGGATCGTACCGCTGATCGCACTGGTGATTGCCGGATGGCTTGCCTACCAGTACTACGATCAGCGTGGTCCTGAGATACGCATTATTTTTGAGAAGAACGAAGGACTGATTGCCGGACAGAGCCAGATCAAGTACCGAAATGTACCTGTGGGGCTGGTAACCGATGTAAAGCTTGAGAAAGACGGTGAAGGGGTTGTGGTCGTTGCACGCATGAACAAGGATGCCGTCGAATTTCTCAACGAGCATACCAAGTTCTGGATCGTCAAGCCCGAATTCGGCCTGACAGGGGTAACGGGGCTTGACACGCTCATCTCCGGAACCTATGTGCAGATGTACTCTAAAAAGGGCGGCAAGAAGTTCAAAAAGACCTACCACGGACTCAACTACGCCTACCGTGACAATGAAGGGGGAAAGTACTTTGTACTCAAAGCCGAAAAGGGTGACAGTTCTGTAAAAAAAGGGACCCCTGTTTACCTTCAGAATATCGAAGTGGGGAAGGTGGAGTATGTCACGCTCGGCTTTGACGATGTGAGTGTCGATGTCATCGTATTTATCGACAGACCTTATGTCCCTTATGTCCATACAGACTCGAAGTTCTGGGTGCGTGGGGCGGTCAGTGCGACACTGAACAACGGCAGTCTCGATGTCGACATCGCACCGGTGCAGGACCTCATACAGGGTGCGATCGAGTTCTCCAGTACCGGAAAAGATGACAAGGCGAAAGTACCCGATCTCTTTACCTTCAAACTCTACCCCAGCAAGAGCGAAATATCCAAGCAGCGTATCGGAAGCGGTACGCCGCACAGGGAGCATTTTGTACTCAAAACCAGACACTCCATCGCGAATCTGCATATCGGTGCTCCGGTGCGTTATGAGGGCTTTACTGTGGGCAATGTCGTCGATGTGGCGCTCAAGTATGACAGCAATACACATTTGATGGACGGACAAGTCCATGTGGAGATCGACACTTCGGTCTTTGCCGAGAGTGAAGAGAAGAACGACACAGGTGTCGGCAACTTTTACAAGGCTGTTGAAGAGGGGATGCGAGCACATATTGCGCAGCTCAACCCTATTACCGGATCGCTCTATGTCAAGCTGGCATTTGATGAGGCAGTGCAGGAGAGTAATGATACCATCACCAAAGAGGGACGTTTTGCCTACCTGCCTACGGTCGACTATGTGCCGAGTGACATCATGAAGAGTGTGTCCGGCATTTTGGAGAAGCTGGAAAAACTGCCGCTTGAAAAACTGGTCGATACGCTGCAGCAGACTATAGCGCAGAGCCGAAAACCGATCGCCCATGCAGATGAGGTGCTGCTTGAGCTGAAAAAGAGTGTCGATGCGCTCAATGCGATGACTTCCAAAAAGAGTTTCGCACAGATGCCAGACCGGGTTGATGCCGCACTCAAGGAGCTGGAACGCATGCTGCGCCAGGCACGAAAAACGATCAAAGGATACGACAGCAACTCGCTTGTCACCCGCCAGATCAGCGCAACGCTGAAGACGATCAAGAAGACATCCGAGGAGATGGACCGCTTCCTGAGGATGCTCAACCGCAAACCAAATTCACTGATATTCGGAGACCGATAATGCGTACAGCCTTTTTTACCCTTTTTGTCGCCTTGCTGCTTGGCGGGTGTGCCGGCAGCGGCAACTACTTTGTTCTTTCAAACCCTTCACAGCCGACACAGATGCGTCAGGTACGTACAAGCATAGGAGTGGAGAGTGTCACCGTGCCGAAGTATCTCTTCAAGCGTAACATTGCCGTAGCGAAATCCTCCAACCGGATTACCTTCCTCACCGGCGGAGAGTGGGCCGAGGATATGGACGAGGGGCTGACACGCCGTGTCGTTACCTATCTGCAACGCGCCCTGCGCAACCCCAATGTGCATGCTTATCCCTGGGGTGTGGAGCAGCAGCCGCAGCGTATTCTTAAAATTTCCATCTCGCGATTCATCGCCGAGAACGGAAAAGTCTACCTCGATGCCTCCTGGAGTGTTGAAGATACCCAAAGCGGACGCAGCACTTCACACCTCTTCAGTACTGCAGTCGAAACAGGCGGGAATGATGTCGAACATATTGTAGCTGCAATGGACAGAGCCTTCGGACGTTTTGAAGCGGCCCTGGCACGCGGGTTGAAGTAGTGGCTGCATACATACGGCTGCTGTACCGTCTGCGCTGGATTGTGGCACTGGGGGTACCGCTGGTGGTGCTTTTTCTTGCAAGCTATCTCAAGCACCTCGAGATCGACGGGTCATACCGTATCTGGTTTGAAAAGGATGCGCAGGTTCTGAAAACCTATGACAACTTCAGGAACGAATTCTCCAACGATGACGGTGTGACAATCATCTTCCGCGATGAGAATGGCATCTTCAACCAAAAAGCGCTGGGTACAGTGATGCGCATTACCGAAGCGCTGTGGGATATGGATCGTGTCGACAGGGTGGACTCCATCACCAACTATCAGTATGTGCATGCCGACCCTGCCCATCCTGACGAGGTGCTTGTCGATGACTTCATTGAAGATATTGATGAGGCCAATGCCTCCTACTTTGCCGACAGAAAGCAGATAGCAACCAACGACCCCATTGTCGTCAACAGCTTTGTCTCGCAAGACGGCACAACCACGATGATCTTCGCCCGTCTCGAGCCCGATGCCAACGAGGAGGGGAATGTCTCCGGAGAGATCATGAAGGCGGTGCATGCCATTGTCGACCCAGAAGCGAACAGAACCGGCTACAAGTTCTGGCTCAACGGCGGTCCTGCCATCACGCAGACGTTCGTGGAGATCGCAGGCAGTGATGCGGCCACCTTTACGCCGCTGGTCCTGCTGATTGCCATGGTGCTGCTCTTTGCACTTTTCAGGCGTGTCAGTGGCGCGCTCATTCCGGTGGGCGTAGTGCTCTTCACCTTTCTGACCGTTATTGGCATTCAGGTGCTGCTGGGTTACAAACTCAACAACTTTACCGCCAACATCCCTGTTTTCATCATCGCCATAGGCATCGCCGATGCGGTGCACATCTACAGTGTCTGGCGTATGCAGCGCCAGGCGGGCGAAGCGAACTACCGTGCAGTTGAAACAGCCCTTGTAAAGAACTTTCTGCCTATTTTCCTTACATCGGCGACAACAATGGTGGGCTTTGCGACACTTGCCCTCTCCAAAGTTGTTCCCGTCGCTACTTTGGGTATCGCCACGGCAAGCGGTGCGCTGCTTGCCTTTCTGATTTCGGTCACCTGGATGCCGGCGGTTCTTTTTCTGCTGGCACGCGCACATGCACCTAGTGCAGAAAAAGAGGAGCGAAACTTTGTACAGCCGTGGAGTTACGGCAACTTTATCGTCAGATACAGCAGGCAGATCGTCCTGGTTTCTGTCGGGGTCATGCTGCTGCTGGGAGCGGGGCTGTGGCGTATCAAGATCGACAGCAACACCATCCGCTACTTCGATAAGGAGGTGGAGATTCGAAAATCTTCCGAGTTCAACATGGCGCATCTTACCGGCCCGATGTCCTACACGCTCATTGTCGACAGCGGCAAAAAAGACGGTATCAAGGAGCCTGCGTTTTTGAAAACCGTAGAGCGTTTCGGCAGGGAGTACCAAAAGCGTTTTCCCAAGGACGTACGTCATGTCAGTTCGCTGCTGGATGTGATCAAACGCTACAACAAAATATTCAACGGTACCGAAACGGTGCCCAAGAGGCGCGATTTGGTCGCCCAGTACCTGCTGCTCTACAGCACGTCGCTCAAACCCGGCATGGAGATCACCGACAAGATTGACTTCGACCAGCGCAAATTCCGCATTACGGTACTGACAAACATTGTCGATACGAGCAAAGACCTTGAGATGATACGCTTTGCACAGCAGTGGTGGGAAAATACACCCTACACAATGGAAATTACCGGACAGACGGTGATGTACGCCTTTATGCAGGATGATATCACCGACACGCTCATCTGGTCACTCTCGCTGACGCTGCTGATCGTTTCGCTGATGTTGCTGCTGATCTTCCGACGGGTGAAGCTGCTCTGGATTCTGATGCTGCCAAACATCCTGCCGGTCGTGCTGGTACTCGGTGTGATGGGCTGGCTGGGGTTGACCATCGACATGGGCGTAGCCATTGCCGGGGCGATTATCATCGGTGTGGCAGTGGATGATACGATCCACTTTCTTGCCAAATATTTCGATGCGCGCAAGCGGGGGCTCTCGATGGTTGAGAGTTTTGATGAAGTGTTGCAGTATGCGGGCAGGGCAATTCTCTTTACGACAGTGGTGCTCAGCTTCTCCTTTGCCGTCTTTCTTTTCAGCGACTTCGTGCCCAACCGGAACTTCGGCATCGTAACCGCTGTTGCGTTGGCGATTGCCCTGCTTGCCGACCTGTTGCTGCTGCCGGCGCTCCTGAGCCTGTTCGATAACAAAACCTATACCATTTCAAAGGAAACAAATGCATCTTAAATTCGAAGCAAAAATGGGCGCGTTTGGCCGTTTTGTGGCTGAAAACCCCATCAAGGTGATCGTTGCCGTCATTATTCTGCTGGCCTTTCCCATTTCCCATCTGCCGCTGATCAAGTTCGATACCTCCACGGAGGGTTTCATGCACGAAAAAGACCCCGTACTGCAGACCTACAACCGCTTCAGGGATCAGTTCGGCAGGGATGAGAAGATCGCTGTTGCCATCAAAAGCGACAAGGTATTCACACTGCCGTTTTTAAAGATGCTGCGCGAGATGCATGAAGAGATCGAAGCGAAAGTACCCTACATTGACGATGTGACATCGCTCTACAATGTACGAAATACACGCGGTGAAGGGGACAAACTCATCACCGATGACCTGCTTGAGCCTTTCCCCCAAAGCGAGGCTGATGTTGAGGCCATTAAAAAGCGTGCGCTTGCGTCACATTTCTACAAAAATCTCCTCCTCTCCGAAGATGGAAAAATGACGGCGATCGTCATCGAGACGGATACGTATACCCATGAGGGTGAAGAGAAGGTATCGGATGAAGATGCTTTCGAGGAAGAGGGTGCCTTTGAAGAGGAGAGTACGCCACAGAGTCAAAAACGTGACTATCTCAGTGACCAGGAGAATGCTGAAGTGGTCCAGGCGGTGCGGAAGATTGTGAAAAAATACCACGAACGCTACGGCATCGAAGCCTACATTGCAGGCTCTCCATCAGTGATGGATGCGCTCAAGCACCAGATGCAGGCAGACATGCAGAAGTTTACACGGGTGACCTTTCTGATCATTATCGTTTTTCTCTTCGTGATGTTCCGCCGTGTTTCGGCAGTTGTCTATCCGCTGCTGGTGGTCATTCTGGCCCTGCTGGCAACGGTAGGAACCATGGGGTGGGCAGGTGTGGCGTTCAAACTGCCTACTCAGATCGTCCCCTCGCTGATACTGGCAGTGAGTGTGGGTGCGACGGTGCATGTGCTCTCCATCTTCTTTGACCGCTTCAATACAGAAGGGGACAAAAAGGAGGCCATTGCCTTTACCATGCGCCACTCCGGTCTTGCCATTATCATGACTTCGGTGACCACCGCTATTGGTATCGGCTCCTTTTCGGGGTCAGAGGTGGCCCCCATCTCAGACCTCGGTATCTTCGCCTCGCTTGGGGTGATGGTATCGCTTGTACTAACGTTGACGCTCCTGCCTGCGCTTCTAAGTATTACAAGACTCAAACAGCGTCCTAAGAAGGGTCCCGGCAGACTCGACCGTATCATGGGACAGCTTGCGGTGGTGCCGGTACGCCACTACAAAGGCATTATTGCGGCAAGTGCGGTTCTGGTAGCCGTTTCGCTGCTGGCAGCATCGAAGATAGAACTCTCACACAACCCGCTCTACTGGTTTGAAGCCGGTGATCCCAACCGTGTGGCAACCGAGACGATCGATGCGCACATGAACGGTACGGTCACCATTGAAGCGGTGGTCGATACAGGCAAAGAGAACGGCTGGAACGACCCTGAAAGGCTGGAAAAACTCAATGAGATGAGTGCGAAACTCGAAACGTATATCGATGCCTATACGCATATCGGCAAGGTGATCTCGCTGGCAACAATCGTCAAAGAGACCAACCGCGCACTGCACGAGAACAACGAGAGTTACTACGCTATTCCCCAAAATGCCGACCTCGTTTCACAGGAACTGCTGCTCTTTGAAAACTCCGGAAGCGATGATCTTGAAGATGTTGTCGACAGCCAGTTCTCCAAGGCGCGTATCACCATCAAGGTACCCTGGACCGATGCGGTCAAGGCGGTAGGTGTGCTGCACTACATCGAAAAAGAGGTGGCCCGGACCTTCCCGGATGACAAGGTGGAAGTTACGGGGATGATCCCGCTGCTTGTCAACACCTTTTCACAGGCAGTCAGCTCATCAGTTCGCAGTTACTTTATCGCGTTTATACTTATTTCACTGATGATGATACTGATTCTGGGCTCCGTACGTATCGGATTGCTGAGTATGATTCCCAATTTGACGCCTATTATTATGGGGCTGCTTATCATGTATGTGGCAAACATCCCGCTGGATATGTTTACCCTGCTCATCGGTTCCATCGCGATCGGGCTGGCGGTGGATGATACCATTCACTTCCTGCACAACTTCCGCCGCTACTACCTGGAGTGTCACGATAGTGCCCTTGCGATAGAAAAAACTTTTTATACGACAGGAAAAGCAATGGTTATAACAACGATTGTGCTATCATTGGGCTTTTATGCCTATATGCTCGCACAGATGGTCTCGGTACGCAACTTCGGTCTGCTGACAGGTTCGGTCATTGTGCTGGCACTGCTGGCGGACCTGCTGCTTGCACCCGCACTGATGATCGTTGCGGCGAAGCGGGGATGGATCGATGGAGTTAAGAGTGAATAGTGAATAGTGAAGAGTTTCGGTATGCTTTTCTGTTGAAAAGCTTTTATTGATATCTATTTTACATAATATTGCAGGTTAGAACATAAAAGGAGAACAAGAATGAAGAGAACGATTTTGATGACATTGGCGGCTGTGATGCTGGCGGGGGTTTCTGCCTATGCGGACGACCCCAAGGCGCGTGCGATTATGGAGAAGGTCGATGCACGTGATGACGGCAAGACGATCGAACAGGATATGAAGATGATCCTCATCGACAAGCGCGGCAAGAAGCGTGTGCGCGACATCAAGTCTTACGGCAAAGACTACGGCAAGGATGAGTACAAGGTGATGTTCTTCAAATCGCCTGCAGATGTGCGCAACACGGGGTTTTTGACTTACGACTATGACGACCCGAAGAAAGATGATGACCAGTGGCTCTACCTTCCCGCACTCAAAAAGGTCAAGCGTATCCCGAGTTCGGACAAATCCTCCAGCTTCATGGGTTCGGATTTTTCCTACTTCGATATGACCGACAGGAACCTCGAAGATTACGACTTCAAACTGCTCAAAGAGACATCAGTCCGGGGTCACAAGGCGTGGATGATCGAGTCGATGCCGCGTACGAAGAAGGTGGTCAAGGAGTCGGGGTACCTCAAGAGCATCGGCATTGTCAGACAGGACAACTATGTCGTGGTGCGCTCCATCGGGTTTATGAAGAACGGCCGCAAGAAGTATATGGATATGACAAAACTCCACAAGCAAAACGGTATCTGGGTACCGGACGAGATCACGATGACGACCAAAAAGGGCAAGAAGACGCTGCACAAGACGATTCTGCAGTTTACCAACATCAAACTCAATAAGCCCATCAGTGACAGCATGTTCAAGACGCGCAGACTTGAAAAAGGACTCTAAGCGGTGCATACGGTGTGGTTGAGAACGGCACTCTGTCTGGGGGTGATAGGCAGCAGTGTACTGGCGGATGAGAGTATCGACGATGCGATGGAGGGCTTTGACGATACACCCGCAGTGCAAGAGGCTTCCCCGGCAGTAAACACGGCAGCCTCTGACGACCTGATGGCGGGTTTTGATGATGATTCAAGCGCTGCAGGGCAGGGGAGTGATACGACAGATGAGAGTATGGCGGGGTTTGAGAGTGATGAAGAGGATGCAGCTGCCTCCAATGCGCAGAGCGCTTCCGAAAAGAGCGGTTTTCTTCCTGATGGTCTCAGCGGCGAGATCACGCAGCAGTTTGCCTTCTCATACAACAAAGACAAACCCAAAAACCTCTTCTCTTCCCTGCGTCAGACCCTCTTTCTTGACTATGAACACACCTTTGGAAACGGCGTAAAGTTCAAGATCAACGCCAAAGCGTTCTATGATGGGATGTACGATGTCAGAAGAGGCGACTATACTGAGGAGGAGCTTGATTCTCTGCGTACGGAGATACGCCTCTACGATGCCTATCTGGAGTGGAGTTTCAATGATCACTTCGATGCCAAAGCGGGGCGGCAGGTGGTTGTGTGGGGGCGAAGCGACACCATCCGCATCACCGATGTGCTCAACCCGCTGGACAACCGCCGTCCGGGGATCGTCGACATTGAGGATCTGCGCCTGCCCACGACCATGCTGCGCTTTGATTACAGCATCGGCGACTGGCGCATCACTCCCATTGTCATTCTCGAGCAGCAGTTTACACTTAATCCGCCCTACGGATCTGTCTACAATCCGCTCCCGTTCGATGCGGAGCGCTACCGGGAACAGGGATTGCGTCTTCCCTACATCCCGCAGCATGAGAGCTACCGTGACCCGACGTTCGCCCTCAGCGTAGGCGGAGAGTTTCCCGGATGGGACATCAGCTTCTACGCCGCGCATATCTATGATGATATCGGGTATATCAAAGAGCAGGGAAATATCTTTTTTCAGCCGGGTGTGAAGATTCACCATGACAAGGTCAATATGCTCGGTACGGCACTCAATGTGCTTTCAGGCTCATGGCTCTTCAAAACGGAGTGGGCCTACTGGGACAAGTTGCGTTTTACCACCGCCAATGAGAGAACATTCAAGCGTCTTGACGGGCTACTCGGTTTTGAGTACAGCGGCATCAATGAAACGACCATAAGCTACGACATCGCCATTCGGCACTTTTTGAACTATGACGAGAGGCTTGGGGTGGAGAGTATGCCAAACCCTCTATACCCCGCCTACAGCAGCGAGCCGGTGATTCCGCTTGCCCCCATCGAGAAGAATACCTATCAGCACGCTTTCCGTATCAGCTCCAACTTCATCAACGATACGCTGCATCTGAACTACCTGCATACCCGCTACGGTTTGGGGCTGGAAAAGGGCGGCTTTCAGCGTGCGTGGGTCAAGTACGATATTGCCGATGCGATCAATACGGAGGTGGGCATCGTCGACTATTTCGGTGGTACGCCGCTCTTTGACGAAGTCAAAGATGAGATGCTATTCTTTATGGATATCTCTTACAGCTTTTAACCCACTCTTCTGTTGTTAGGAAGCGTAAGGCTGTAGCCCTGGGAAGGGATGGTCTGAATGAACTTGTGCTTGAGTTTCTCTCTTAGACGTCTGACCAGTGTTCTCAACGTGTTTGGTGTGACTGCTTTATCCGGCCAAAGGCACTGCTCTATTGTGTAGTTGTCAATGACCTTGTTTCTGTTTTGTAACAGCAGATACAACAGATCCCCCTCTTTTTTGGTTAAGTGTATCGGCTCATCACAGCAGAAAAGGGTACGTGTTTTCTCATTGAAACAGTACTCCTCGTCCAAAATAAGGTGGTTTGGATTGTGGGTTTTGTAGGTATTTTTTTTATGCATGCGCTGAATGGCAATCTTCATAACTACCCGAAGCTCTTCTCTGTTAAAGGGCTTTGAAAGGTAGGCGACAGGATCGAGTTTGACTGCCCGCTCTACGTTGTAGTCATCCATATGGGCGGTCAGAAAGACGATCTGTGTTTTAGGATAGCGTTTCAGGATAGCTTCAGAGAGTTCCACACCGTCCATCTCCCCCTTGATACAGATATCCATCAGAATGATATCGGTAGGATTCTCCTCCAACACCCTGAGTGCATCATTGGCATTGGAGCAGATGTCGATCACATTGTACCCCAGTTTGTTGCTCACAAAACTTTCAATCTCCATCGCGACGATACTCTCATCTTCTACGATAAGAACGTTGATACTGTTCATACCCTGAACCTTATGGTGTACTTTGTGTGTTTTTTGCTTTCAACCTCTATGCTGCCTTCTAGCTGATCGTAGATGAGTGCATGGATCAATTTGAGGCCGAGGCTCTTTTTATGCTTCTCAATACTGTATCCGCTGCCGTTGTCTTCTATGACAAGCAGATATTGGCCTGTCTCTTCCTCTTTGTGAAGCGATACAGATATGATACCCTTTCCATTTTTAAAAGCATATTTATAGGCATTGGTGACAAGCTCATTGATGACAAGACCGATGTAGACAGCCTGTTTGAGTGGAATATCGGTCACATCAATACTGCTAACTACTTCAACACTGTATTGGGTGTAGCTGTAGCTTTCGGAAATATCGTAGAGGAGTGCATCGATGTAGGTGGCGATGTTGATATTCTCAAGGTCGTCGCTGGAGAGCAGCATTGAGTAGGTTTTTGCAATGGTATTGATGCGGTGTTCGAGGTCAATAAATTTCTCCTGCATCGCCGGATCTTCTATCTGATCATACTGTAACCGTATCATGGAGAGGATGATCTGAAGATTGTTTTTGACGCGGTGGTGTACCTCCTTGAGCAGCAGTTCCTGTGTATGGAGCGATTTGTTGAGTGCGTCGGTTTTTTTCTCCACCTCATCTTCAACAAGCCGTGTTCTGCTAAGCGTCTCCCCGATGAGCTGTTTCTCCTTCTGTTTCTTCTCCTCCTGGAGGATGACGTACCTGTCTGCAAAGGCAAGTGAGAGGATGAAGGCTTCCAATACGGTAACAAAAATAAGAGAATTGTTGAAGAAATCGATCATAAATGTTGTGATGCCCAGTGCATCTGTGATGAGGCAGAGATAGGTGACAAAGACCAGCGCAAAGCCCATGATGAAGAGTCTTGCCTGCTTATACCCTTTTGTGAAGATGACAATGCCGGCAAAGAGCTGATAGGTAATGAAGAGGGCACCCGTAACAATCAGGGTTGGCAGTGCATAAAGACTTTGTGGCGTGAAGAGTACGATCTCCAACAGGGTGAGGAGAATGAATCCTTTATAGATTCTGTCGATCCACGGTACCTGTTTGGTGTTCAGGAAATGGATGGCGAAGAGTGCGGAGGTGACGATGAGTGAGCCGACTTTCAGCAGTACGATCTCCAGGTCCAGGGCAACAAAAGTTGGCGGGAAGTAGATCTTTGTTAAACCAATATAGGTGATCTGCTGGTAGAGCAGGGCAAAGAGATAGAGGCCGTAATAGAAGTAGCTTCTGTCCCGCATGTAGAAGGAGAGAAAAAAGGCATATATCATCAGTGCGAGGACGATGCCGATAAGCAGAATGTTGAATGCTTTGTGATATTTGTCGCTACGGTAGAATGTTGCAGAATCTTCAAGCAGCAGTTTGAATGCTACCGGGCTGTAGGTTGAGTGTATGGAGAGATAGTAGGTTTTGCTGCTGTGCGGCTGCAGTGTAATGGGAAGGTGAAAAAAGAGTGTATTATGTGTGTTCTGCAGGTGCAACAAGCCTGTTTTCCCTACTATTTCATGCGTCTGTCCGTCATAGAGTACAATATCCTCTATGAGTGAAGAGGTAGGGATCAACAGACGGTGAACGGGTCTGTCTGAATGGTTTTGCACTACGAATGCAATCCAGATACGTTTTTGTGAAACACCGAGGTTGACTACCTCTTTATTGCATGTCATAAAGTGTGCTGATGCTATGACTGAGGAGAGCGTTGCATTGTTGTCTGTTATGGCAATTCGCGTATAGGGGAGAATGGAGTCTCCGTCTGTCTTCTCAATGTCCACTGCTTTGAAGCTGGCAAAGAGCAGTGTCTGCATCAGCAAAAATAACAAAAGCCCCCATTGTATCTGCAGATTTCGTTTCATTAGACTCTCTTTGCTTTCTATCGCCTATTTTATCATATTCCGATGAGAAACTGTAACCCATGCGCCCAGATAGACATTTATAGTATGATGTAGAGGATATCGCAACAGTGTTTTTGGATAGGATTGTTGCAATTATGCTACAATTTACGAATGAAAAAGAGAACACTCCCCCTTTTGAACACTGTTGTTGCTGGTGTAAGCGGTCTTGCTGTACTGCTTCAGGCACAGACACCGCTTCCCAAGATCTATGAGGTTCCCAAAGCCGAGATTATTTATAAAATCAGTGGCGGTGGACCTCTTGGTGACGATGTTAATCTCACACTTGAAGGAAACGGGAAACTGCGTTTTCGAGACTGGGGTGCGGTAGAGCTTTTTGAGACGAATATTACGGAAAAAACCAGAGGAACACTGCACTATATTGACCACAAGTTAAGCTGTATCAAACGTGAATCCAATGAGATTCTTGATGTGGATTTTAAAACCAAGAAGATACGCAAGCGCCCTCTGCCTGATGGTAAAAAGGCACGCAACATTACAAAGGGGCTTTCCAAAAACGGTCAGCAGCAGATGATCGCCAATGTCATCTGTGATATGTGGACAGCAGAGGGGATCAGCAAATGTCTCTACAAGGGGATACCGCTATTTACCGAATATCGTGCTATGGGACTTTTATACCGTGAAGAAGCAGTCTCTGTACGTTTTGATATCAATGTCCGCAGTGCAGCCAAATGCAGTGTGCCGAAATTTCCGGTTGAGAAAATGGCGCTCTTTGCCGCGCATTTTAAGACAAAACATGTCAAGATCCCCGATGCCTTTTCCGAACGGCTGCTGGAAGTCATTTCCATACTCAATGCAAATAAAACGGACAAAGAAGCTCTTTCAGAAAGAGAGAAAGAGCGTGTGATGCACATCCTCACTCACCCCATTTTCGAAAGTCAGAAAAAACTGCTTCCCGTACTGCTTCAAACGATGAAAAAGACAAGGGCATGCCTTGCAACAGCGAAAAATACCGATATGGCAAACACCTGTCTGTATGATATGGTTACATTAAAACACTACTTCACCAAAGATCCTCACAATAAGATTCTCTCCTGGAAAAAAGAGCGTGCAGAGATACTGGAACGCTTTGATAAAAACATTACCTTTCTCGAATCACGTATGAAGTGTGTGCGCAGTGCCCAGCATTTCAGCGACCTGGCTAAATGTATGAAGCGGTAAGGGCACTGTGTGTTTCGATAATGTGCAAATGGATAAAGCCTCCAATGGAACCGAAAGCTTTATTGAAATGTATGCCCTTGGGTGCAGCTTCGGCTTGACGCTGATTGGCTGAATAACGTCTGGAGGGACTACCCCGCAAAGGGATACACTACGATAAAGCAAATACCCAATAACCAATACACCAATTACCAATAACGACCTATATAAAGATCCCGCATCAGGTGCGGGATGACGAACGGGGGGAGAAGAAAAGAGAGGATTACAGTTCAGGCGGATGAATACGGGTAAACTTCGTGCCTTCGAGTGAAATATTCGCCATCAGTCCTTTGTTATTGAAAACAAAGGCATAGATGGGTTTTTCGAAGCTAATAGAACTGATGTCAACTCCCTGGCCCCATTTGATGACGGCAACAGAGCCGTCGACACCGACCTGCCAGCCGTTGCTGTGCATGAACTGGTCAAGTGCATACTGGTCAGCAAAGGCAAAAAGGTAGGAGGTTTTCTGTGCACCGATCTGAAAACCGACGGAAGCAGAGGCGATGTTGTAGTAGGCCACGCTTTTGCCGTCTACCCTGAGAACGCCTTCCCCATACTCACCGCCTACAATGAAACCGCCTTTGTAGACATTGGGAAATACCAGGTACCCCTTGACTTTTTTGAGGAACACATCCCCGCCTTTAACCAGTTTTTTGAATTGTGCAATGGCAACATCCGCCTCTGCATCAATGACTTTGGCTGCTTTTGCATGGAGTGCGCTGCTGAAAACCAGCATCAGTGTGGCAAAGAGTATGAGTGAGTGTTTTTTCAGTCTCATGTAAATTCCTTCAAATAGTATCTTGGTGGCAATTATAGCGAAGAAAGGTGAATAAACTGTGTATAATTTCGGATAGAAAACAGCAAGGAGCAAAAATGGAAAAGATGACACTCAAACAGTATGCGGTCAAACACAAACTGAGCCTATTCAATGTGGTAAAGATGGTGAAAACCGGACAGCTTCAGAGTGAAACGGTTGAAGAGAACGGAAAAGAGGTGACCTACGTACTGCCGGATGCACCAAAAGATGAAACAAAGCGTACAAGAGGCAAAGAGAATGAACCTGTACTCAGCAATGAGGAGTTGAAGAGGCTGGTACTTTCTCTGCAGGATGAAGTGACCCGGCTACGCCGCGAAATGGATAACCTGAAGATGAGTATGGGACTGAAATGATGCAGGTTGGCTTCATTACCGATACGCTCTTTCTCAAACACGATACCGGTATTGGTCATCCGGAGTCGGCTGCCAGACTGTGTGCAATTACGTCGGCCATAGAGCCGCTCAAAGGGAGGCTTGTCGAGGTTTCCCCAAAGTTGGCATCCCTTGCAGAGATAAGGCGTATACACACTAATGAACAGATAGGTGCCGTTGAAGTATGCAGTGAGCATGCCGGGGCAATAGACAGCGATACGGTCTGCTCCCACGACTCCTATCTGGCAGCCAGAACAGCTGTGGGGGCAGGCATTGCTGCCATTGACGGCATAAGGTCGGGCAGTTTCGACCGTGCCTTCTGTGCTGTACGACCGCCGGGGCATCATGCAACCCCTGAGCGTTCGATGGGCTTTTGTCTCTTCAACAACATTGCCATAGCAGCACGCTATGCGCAGGAGCAGGACTTTGCAAAAGTGATGATTATCGACTTCGATGTCCATCACGGAAACGGCACACAGGAAGCCTTTTATGCGGACAATACCGTTTTTTACTTCTCTTCGCACCAGGCATTTGCCTACCCCGGTACGGGTATGGAAAATGAAACGGGGATTGGGAAAGGAAAGGGATATACCCGCAACTTTTTACTGATGCCCGACAGCGGCGATGCCGAAGCGCTCGATATTTACCAAAACGACCTGCCACCGTTTGTCACTGCATTCAATCCTGACATTATTCTTGTCTCCGCCGGCTACGACCTGCACGAAAGCGATCCGCTGGCACAGCTCAATGTCACAACAGAGGGTATCAGAAGCATGGTACGTTCCATTCTTGATACTGCCGATGTACCGTTTGTATTTTTCCTTGAAGGAGGTTATGATGTCAAAGCTTTGGGAGAGAATGTAAAGGTGACGATAGAAGAAATGATGGAGGGGCGATGATTGATGATTGAAAATGGATGATTGAAAATGGATGATGGGGAGGTGAAAATTTTAACTTTTAATTTTTAATTTTTAATTTTCCCGCGGCGCAATGCCGCAGAGAAAGAAAGCCTTACTGAACCGCTTTCTTGAGTGCTCTGATGATGGTATCAGGTGCACCGGAGATCTTCATGAACTCACCCATAGTCAGGAGGGGGTAAGAGATTGCCAGGTAGTACTTTGGTGCGAGTGCATATGCGTTTCCACCCTCAACAAGTACAGTGTAAGGAAGTACAAGTGCCTTATCCTCACCGATTGTACTGATGAAAGACTCAGCAGCTTTACCCATCTTTACACCGTAGAGTGTGCTTCCGTTCGCCAGCTTGAGAGCGAAGAGCTTCTTGCTTGACTTGACACCCTTGGCACCCTTTTTCAGCAGTTCCATATCCTGGTAGTAAGGCATACCGAGCATAAAGTGATATCCGGCAAGCTTGTTTGCAGGAAGCGCATCTTTTGTAGGTGTAAGCTGACCGAGTGCTTTTGCAAGCGCTTTCTTTGTCGAGGAGGCCGCACCTGCGTTGTAGTCCTTCTGAAGGAACGCTTTGAGCCAGTAAGTAGGGTTAGTTGTCAGAACCGTTTTGGCTTTTGTGTTAACCAGTACTTTCTGGATCGCTGCAAAACCGCGAAGCTTTTTGCTTGCTGCGCTTTTGAGTGCACTGTTGGTAACAACGACTACCTTCAGGTAGCTCTTTTTTGCCGGTGAGTAGGTAGTGAGTACCTGGAAACCTGCCCCTTTGAGTTTGGAAGCTACCGTTTTTGCATCCGCATACGGCGCTTTCAGGTATGCTGCCTCGTTTGCGTTAGCTGCTGCAGAAGCAAAAACAAACAGTGTTACTGCCAGAGCGATTCTTGAAAACATTTTTTTCATGTCCATCCTTTTTAATGTATATCGATTTTGTCAAGCTTGACAATGGCAAGTATTGTGTCATAAAAATATTTATGAACAGATTAATTGGCCACTTAATTTTTTAAATAATTTACACTTATTCACATTAATTATTTTATACACTTGAATTGATGAAAAAATAGTAATCTTTATGTTTAATGTCGATATAATGGCTGCTATGAAGGAAGATTACAAGATAAAAAACATCGCGGGGCACTTGTCCAAAATATTTTTGGGGAACCCCCTTACTCCCATACTCGCTGTTGCTATTTTGCTGCTTGGCTTTGTATCGCTTCAGACAATGCCCCGAGAGGAAGACCCGCAGATTGAAGTCAGCGGCGGTGCGGTTGTTGTCGCCATGCCGGGTGCATCGCCCAAAGAGATACTCAATGTCATTGTCAAACCGCTTGAGCGTCGTATACGCGAGATCAAAGGGGTAGAACACATTTACGGTACGGCGATGAACAACTTCGGTGTGGTCAATGTACAGTATTTCATTGGTGAGGACAGGGAGTCTTCCAACCTCAAGCTCTACGACAAAGTGATGCAGAATATGGACCAGCTTCCTAAAGGTACGATGCCGCCGCTGGTCAAACCCTTTGATATCGATATTGACATTCCGGTACTTACTGCAGCTTTCTACAAACTGCCGAATGCCAAGATAGATATTGTCAAGCTCTACAAGACCATCCGTGAGCTGCAGCAGGAGATCAATGCGCTGGACAATGTCTCCAAAACGACACTGAAGGGGGTCAAGCGTCCCCAGTTCAATGTACTGGTTGACCTTAACAAACTCTCTGCATACCATATATCACTCGGGCAGGTGGCAAAAGCCATCAAGTCCATCTCTACCAATGCGCCGATGATCGATACCCAAAACGACAAGGGAAAGCTGGTGGTATTCGGTGTCGAGAATGCCATCGATACGGTAGATGACCTGAGAGAACTGATTATTGCAGAGTATATGGGCTCACCTATCTATCTTAAAAATATTGCCGATGTGGAGTACAGCTATGATATCCAAAACTATCAGGATGCACTCATCGATTACCAGATCGGTATGTCCAAACATCCTGAAAAGATAAAAAAGAACGAACACAGAAAAAAAGAGGACAGTGACGAATTGGAGAGTGAAGTAACCTTTCGGCCGTTGACCGAACAAATTACAATGACGGTTTCCAAGCTCAAAGGTACCAATGCCGTCTTCATTGCCGAAGAGGCGATAGAGAAGATACAGGAAGCCAAAGAGGAACTGCATAACGCGGGCGTAGGATTTATCATTACGAGAAACTACGGTGAACGTGCCGATGAAGCGGTCAATGAACTGGTGCATCACCTGGAGATCACCATCTTCATCATTATGCTCATTCTCATTCCCTTTCTGGGATGGCGTGAGTCGATGGTTGTTACCATTGCAGTACCGATGATTCTGGCTACCACGCTCTTCATCGCACAGCTTACCGATCAGACGATCAACCGTATTACGCTTTTTGCCTTTCTGCTCTCGCTGGGGCTTATTGTCGACGATGCCATTATCGTCATCGAGAACATCCACCGCCGTCTGCATCTTGATATCGACAAAAAGAGTGTCGACGAGATCATTGTGCAGGCAACTGACGAGATAGGGCCATCGACGAACATCGCCACCATTGCCATCATCCTGACGATGGTGCCCATGGCGTTTGTGGGAGGTATGATGGGGCAGTTCATGAAACCCATTCCGCTGAACGTCCCCGTCGGTCTTGCCGTCTCGCTTTTTGTCGCTTATGTCTTTGCGCCGTTTTTGGCACGTAAGTTCCTCAACTTCAAGAAGATCAAAAAAGAGGTGCTTGCCCACCATGCCCATGACGATCATTCGCATAATGAATCTGAAGAGAAAAATGACAAAGGGACAGACGATTCAAAAGGAGAAGAGAAATGACAAAATTTGAAACATTCCTCTACAACATCCTTGAGAGCCGTAAAAAGCGCTGGATCGTCATAGGGCTGGTACTGGCCTCACTGATGGGATCGGTAATGATGATTCCTACCAAGCTGGTACTTGCCAAAATGCTTCCGGGCAAGAGTGCCAACACGTTCAGTATCTACATCGACACGGCAACCAACGCTTCCATCAAGGAGACGCGTGAAGTGGCCGAGTGTGTGGTGCATGAGCTCGAAAAAGAGCCTGAAGTTACGGACATGGAGATCTTTCTGGGGCAGGGTGCACCGCTGGATTATGCAGGGTTGGTCAAGGGCAGTGCATTCAAGCGTTTCCAGAACCAGTCCGAAATTGTGGTCAACCTGACCGACAAGCACCACCGCGATGAACCCTCGTTCAAGATGGTGCACCGCATTCGTCCGCGCATCCAGAAAGCCTGCGGAAATATCCATCCGCACACGAGCATCAAGTTCATCGAGATGCCTTCGGGTCCTCCGACACTGGCGACCATTGTTGTGGAGGTCTATGCCAAGAATGACAAAGAGCTGCGCCATGTCGCAGAGCGTGTTAGCCAGATTCTGGCCGACACTGAGGGACTGGTTGATGTTGATGTGATGCTCGATGACATTTATGATACCTATATGCTCTCTCCCAACAAGGAGAAGATCATCCGAAGCGGTCTGAGTGTTGATCAGGTCAACCAGATTATCTACCTTGCCTTCAAAGGGATGCCGGTAGCGGTGAAGAATACCAAAGACCAGCAGGATCAGGTGCCCATTTTCGTTCGTCTTGACAACGATGCCCGCATCATTCACGGCAAGAACAAAGAGGCGCTTGAGCAGAAGCTCTCAAACCTGAGACTGATGAACCGCCGGGGCATGATGGTGCCGCTTATTGAGGTAGTGGAGATCAAAAAGCGTAATTCAAGCCCGAGTATCTTCAGAAAAGATCTCAAAAATATGGCTATTATTACTGCCGAGTGTGATATGGTTTCACAGGTCTATCCGCTGCTTGATGCGCGAGAGAAGATGCTTGAAATGATGAAAGATGAATACAACATCACCAAAACACCCGGTATCTCCACCTTTATGTTCGACCTCAATGCCGTCGACAAAAAAACAGGAGAGAAGGTACTCATCCGCTGGGACGGGGAGATGAAAGTCTCTCTCGATACCTTCCGTGACCTCGGCGGGGCCTTCATTGCTGCACTTATCTTGATGTTCCTTTTGATGGTTGTCTACTACAAATCGTTCTCTCTCAGCGGTATCGTTCTTGCCGGAAGCTTCCTCTCCATCATCGGTGTCATCGTCGGACACTGGATTACCGACAAGATTTCGCTCTACTTTGGCGACATCAACTTCTTCCTTACCGCCACATCGCTGATCGGTTTCATCTCCCTCATGGGTATCAGCGCGCGCGGATCGCTTCTGCTGATAGACTTCTCTCGCTCACTTATGAAGGATGAGGGCATGGCCAAGAACCGTGCCATCGCCCTTGCTACAGCAACACGTGCCAAGCCCATCCTCATGACAGCAGTTGCCATCATCCTCGGCTCACTGCTGCTCTCTACAGACCCTATTTTTGGGGGTCTCGGTATCGCACTCATATTCGGAAGTATCGCCGCAACCCTCGTGGCGCTCTTCTTCATCCCTGTCCTCATGAGCAACGCCAAAGCCATGAACCCTCATGAACCTACAGAGTGTGAAATTGAAGAGGAAGAGAAAGAGGGTACATGGTGTATTTTGACCAACAACATCCGCTCACTCATTATGCGTAAGAAGAAGTCGTGTGATGAGGAGTAGGGTTGGAGGCGAAGACTTTATCGAAATGTATGCTCTTGGGTATAGCTTCGCCTTAACGTTGAACGTTAAAATGACGTTAAGCGGGGAGTAATCCTCCGACTCCCAAGTACCCAATAACCAATACACCAATAACGAATAACCAACTACTCCTTCGCCAGCAGATCCGGATTGTACTCAATGGTAATTTTCGTATACATCCCCGGGTAGATCTTCTCATTGTCGCGTTTGAACTTGATGCGGATGGTGAAGGTGTGGGTCATGGGGTTTGCCGAGGGGACGATGGATTTGATGCGGCCTCTGCCTTTGTAGTGGATGGCGGGAATCTCGAACTTGACGAAGTCGCCTTCGTTGACTTTAAGGAGGTCGCTTTCGGAGATCTGCGCTTCGATCTCGAGGTGGTCGAGATCGACCAGGACCATGACGGGGAAGCCCGGCATGACCATGTCACCGACATGGAGATTCTTCTGGACAATGATACCGTTGCTGGGTGCTTTAACCTCGAGGTAGTGGGAGATAACACTGATCTCCTTGGCCTTCTGTGCAGCATTCTTGACAATGACCTGCATCGCTTTGAGCATCGCCTGTGTATGTTCGGCGGTAATGGAGAGGTTTTCGTTCATATCATCGAAGTTTACGACACTGTCTTTGTTTTTGACCAACAGCGCACGGTTTCGGCGGATTTCGTCAAGCTTGCTGCGGTAGACATCGGTGAGGATCTCCGCCTGTTCGAGGCCAAGATTGACCTGCTCTTTTAAAATGTCGAATTCCGCCGAGTCCATCTTGAAGAGGTCGTCCTCTCTGTGCACCTTGTCGCCGATGTTGACATAGACCTCTTTGACATACCCCATGTAACGCGCCCCTATGTATTTCTGGTTGTCAGAGACGATGGTACCCGTAAGGCTGATGGTATTGGCAAGCAGTGCCGAGCCAAGCAGGGAAGCAAGCAGCAAAGGTTTGAACATGGCATCTCCTTTTCCATCATTCAAATAGATGAAAATGATTTATTTTAATTTGATTGTTTTATATTTTATAATAAATTTCTTAAGAAGATGAGAGGTGCGTTAAGAAAGAAGAGTCTTTCTCCCCGCGTGGGGAGAAAGGGGTTTTAGAATGCGTAAGTCAGCTGGAAAGAGAGACTTGATTCTTCGTGATCTGTTGTGATAGTAGTAGTTGGTCCAAAAATACCACTAATTCCATATGTCTCGGAGTTGTTGTCTGCATATACGTACGCAAGGTCAACAGAGAACTGCTTTGTAAACTCGTAAGTACCACCGATGGTGTAGTGGTTCTCAGCAGTTGCCGGGAAGCCCATCAGGTTGAAGAAGTTCAGTGCTGCACCTGCAGCTGTTGTACCATCAGCTTCCTTCACTGGGTTTGAACCATGGTTGTAACCGAGTCTAATAGCCCAGTTGTCCTGTGCATACTGGTAACCGAAAGCATACACATCCTGGTTTTCCCAGCCAAAGTCCTTATATCCTGCTGCATCACCCCAGTAGATACGCTTCCAGTCAAAGGCAAATGTGTGCTGACCCATTACATAAGAGATACCGAGACCGAACTCTGCAGCCTGCTCAAGAGTGTCAGACATTGGTGCTGGAAATGCCCAGGGTGTAAATGGAGCAGTTGCTGTTGAAAGCTGACCATCATAATCCATTTTAATGGAAGATTTATAAACTGCACCGACTGTGAAGCCGTCAAACTCATAAGATGCACCTGCAGACCAGCCGAAACCAAAGTCTTGTGCAAGACCGGCACCAACAGTTCCACCAAAATTATAGTTGATATCCAGGTTTCCATACTGGAGAATTGGGGCAACTGCAACACTGAAACCGTTTGCCTTATATGCAACAGGAACAGCAAACTGCATCAGCTGCAGGTTTGTAACCATATTCGTATTGTTCAAGGTAGAAGGTGAACCGGCAACATTTCTGTAGTCAACACCCATACCTGCTGTTCCCCACATACCGATACCGATGTACCAGTTGTCATTGATCTTGTGTGCGACAGAGACTTCCGGGATCATGTTCATGTCTGCATCACTTGTGTATTTTGGGTCAACCCCTGGAGCTCCTAAGTAGAGTTCAGACTTTACAGTAGGCATAAAGATTGTACCACCGAAAGAGATTTCAGTTCCCTCTACAGATGTGATCATAGCAGGGTTGCTGATGGTAGACTCCGCACCATGACTGACTGCGATACCGGTCCCACCCATACCTCTTGATTTTGCACCAACAGCGATGAGTGAATCTCCGTTAGTCGCGTGAAGCATAGTTGAAGTCACGAGTGACAGTGCGATACCAGCAGTTACTTTTGTAAACATACTTGTTTTCATGTTCTTTCCTTGTTTTTTGTTTTTGGGTGCAAGTAGTATAGTAAAAAACGGGGTGAAAGTCAAGTATACCAATGGATTTTATACAATCATATTTTTACCTTATAATCTAAATTAGGCGTTGTAAACTTGCTCCTCTTCAGGCAACCGTTTGGGTACCTCTTCGGAATGTTTCTGTAATCTTCTGCATCTCAAGGTCAAGTAGCTGAGTCAACTCCCTGAATTCCAGTGCAGTAATGTATCCTCTCTCTAGTGCAATGCGGTAACATGTTAGCTGCAGTTGGATCTCTCTTATTTGTGCAGTCATCTTGTACTCCTTATATAATGTTATAGGTAGTGTAGTGCTGTTTGGTAAAGCGGGGAATGGCATTTGGGAGAATTTTTTTTTCTGAAATGACTAGTAGGGAGAAGATTGTTATTGGTAATTGGTGTATTGGTTATTGGGGGGGGGTGGAACCGAGAATTAATTCTCGGCAGAGGGGCGAAGATACACCTAAAGGTATATATTTCGTTAAATCTTCGGTTCCAATTCTTTCCAAAATATCAATGTAGGGGCAATCCCTTGTGGTTGCCCTGACACGGCGGGTACCCACAAGGGGCACCCCTACATTCGGAATCGGAGGCTTTATCGGAGTGTATCCCCTTGCGGGATAGCCCCCAAATAATGTCATTTAACACAACAGCGTTTGGGCGAAGATCAATCTTCGCTTCCAATGTTTTGGAACCGGGAATTTAACGAAGTGTATACCTTTAGGTGCATTCCCGGCCTTACGTCTTTTGCCATTTAGCGTCTGGGTGAAGCTGTACCCAAGGGCATACATTTTAATAAAGCTTTCGCTTCCGAAAGGAGTCTCTTGGAATCGGAGGCTTTAGTCCCGTTTTACGTTTTTTTACTGTTCAAAGTTGGGGCAAAGCTGCACCTAAAAGTATGCATTTCATTAAATCTTCGCTTCCGAAAGTCATGCAGTAGTCTACCAAAATCATGAAAACGACAGATTGATACAAATCGACACACATAAGATAAAATAGCACTTTAATTATTATAAAATACTATAGTCGACTAAAAATATAGATAATATCATATTTATACTATTTTTAAGGGGCAGCACACAGTATGGACAGACTTATCATAGAAAATATTCACGAAACATTCAACTTCAAACTTCTCAAAGAGGTCTACCATGACATACTGGTACCCTGTTTCCCCGACCCGGAAGATCACTTAAGCTGGAAGATTATGAAAAAGATGGTGCATAGAAGCTTCAAAAATATTAACGGCAATGAGAGAGTGCTCATCTCTGTTTCCAAACAGCGTCAGGAAGATGGCAGTTATAAACCGGTCTCATTCTTTGTGGGGGTCTACTACAGACGAAGCCGGACGGGTTTGATCTCCTATATGGGAATGCGTGACGGATGCCGAGGGTTGTCTGCATCGAACATCCAGAAGCAGGTGCTCGTAGAGATGGAGAGGATGGCAAGTTTCTTTCACCAGAAGCTGAAGGGGGTTTTCAGTCTTGTGGATCTGCCTGAGAAGGCAGATCCTCGCTATATTACCCTCCCTCCGGTTCAGCGTATCATGATTATGGAACGCAACGGTGCACGGCATGTGCCCATCGACTTCTACTATCCGTCATTCAAAACCAACATATTGAGCTACCTGCTGACAAAAACAACCTACAAAAATGATGCAGCACTGCTTGGATACCGCCTTCATGGTAAACTGCCTACCGAAAACCCGAAAATCATTAAAGCATTTATAGATGACTTTTATGAGTCCTACGGAATTAAACCTGAAGAGAATGCCGTTGTCCGTCAGATGCATGAAATGGTTGACGGTATCGAAAAAGGTGTAGAGATCAAGCTCTCACAGCACTATAGAAAGCGGGAGAAAAAAGAGGTGGTAATGTGTGCATCGAAGGCGAGAGTGGCATCTTGATATGAGTTATTGGGCATTGGTGTATTGGATGTACTTCCATGATTGTGCCACCCTGTCATCCCGCACTTGATGCGGGATCTTGACGTTTGGATCAAATACGTCGCCTTTGCCTAGAGTTAAGATTACTGCTTTCGCTGGAATGACGGCACTTAAAAATCGTCATCGTCGTTTTCGAACTCTGTAGCAGCCTGCTGTTCGTATTTTAGCTCCTCTTCCTGTTTGAGCTGCTGTTTGGTCAGCACCATTTCATGCAGGAACTCGCCGAAGAAGGTACGGGAGTCGGTCTTGGCAAGGAAGAGGTAGATGCCCACTGCAAGAGCTGCAATTGTGATGGAGGTAACGACCTTCTGTGCCGGTGAGAAGATCTGGATGGGCTCTTTTGTGCGGATCTCGCATTTGCCTCCCGGGCAGTGCTGCGGGTCGCTCCGGGTAATGGCTTTGTAGATCATGCAGCCGACACAGACAGAGAAGGCCGCTTCAAGGAACATCAGGGTTAGGCAGAGCACACAGATGAGGACTTTATAGAAGGTGATGTCCCAGTGGAGTACGAACCAGTCCATCATCGGGATGGCAATGAGCCAGCCAAGACTCCATGCGAAACGCTTCTGCATTCCGCCGACATACTCCGGCTTCTGGTTCTGTGTGACAAGTTTACCCAGCAGCAGGGAGGGGGAGTAGCGTGGGCTGATAATACGCATGGTGAAGTCGAAAAAGAGAAATGCCAGGTATACACGTGCCACCATAATATGATTGAAGCCGATACCGACAAAGATGACGATCATCCCCATCATAAAGAGGATGCCAGCAGCAGCTCTGGCTTCCCGTTCGTTAATGACGGTGACATCGTAACCGGGTACGTGTTCGCCGTATTCTGTAAAAAATGTTTTTAGATTCACAGGGTGTCCTTTAGGCTAAATTCGCCGGGATTTTAACAGAAAAAGTTTAATGAAAAAAAATGATTATATTGAGTGAATTGATTAATAAATTTGATTGATGTAGTTTTTGTTATTGGTAACTGGTGTATTGGTTATTGGATGAAACTGGAACCGAGAATTCATTCTCGGCCCCTGCTTCTGCTATCTTAGATCTTACTAAGAACGAACTGCTCCATATCGGCAACGACTTCATCGAGTGTGCGCTCACCGTCGATAACGTGAAGCAGACCTTTCTCTTCGTAGAATTTCTGAATAGCCGGCAGCGGCTCGGTGTAGATCTTCATACGGCTAACGAAGACCTCTTCGTTGTCGTCGCTGCGCTCTTCACCCGGTGCGGCTTCAGCGCGGCGTCCAAGGATGCGCTCTCTGGCCACCGCTTCGCTAACGCGTACTTCGATAACGGAGACCAGATCGATGTCGTCTTCTTTGTTTACCAGTTCGTCAAAGGCTGTCATCTGCTCTTCGCTTCTTGGGTAACCGTCGATGAGGATGTTGTCTACCGGTGCATTCTTGATGGCGGAGACGATGGTGTTGACGATGATCTGCAGAGGCACGAGTGCACCCTTTGAGATGTAGCTCTCGATCTCTTTGCCAAGCTCAGAACCGCTTGCTACCTCTTCGCGCAGCATGTCTCCTGTAGAGTAGTGGACGATCTTGTCACTGTGTTTTTCGGCGATGATGCTTGCGTCGGTTGTTTTTCCTGAGCCTGGTGCTCCAATGATGAGAAAGAGTTTTTTCATAAGGTTTCCTTTGTTATTGTTTTTTCTATTTTACTATGATGTATTGTTTCACACCAGAAGTATGAATCTAATACGTTATTGGTAACTGGTATATTGGTTGTTGGCACTTTTTACGGAACCGAGAATTTATTCTCGGCTGAGGCGAGGATAAATCCTCGCTTCCATGCTATTAACTATCACTCTCCACTATCACTGCATTACGCCGTCGGCGTCTGACGGATACGCAGACTCAGCTCTTTGAGCTGCTCGTTGTCCACAGGGCTTGGTGCCTGTGTGAGCAGACACTGTGCACGCTGTGTTTTCGGGAACGCGATGACGTCCCTGATGCTGTCCGTGCCTGTCATCAGCATGATGAGTCTGTCAAGCCCCAGTGCGAAGCCGCCGTGCGGCGGTGCACCGAACTTGAGCGCGTCAAGCAGGAAGCCGAACTTCTCCTGTGCTTCCTCTTCGCTGATGCCAAGCAGTTTGAAGATCTCTGCCTGCATCTCCTCTTTGTGAATACGGATCGATCCGCCGCCAAGTTCTGTACCGTTAAGGACAATGTCGTAGGCGATCGATTCGATTTCTTCGATATCATCGAAGTCAAGTGATTTTGGCTGGGTGAATGGGTGGTGGAGCGCTTTGACACGTCCATCCTCAACCTCGAACATCGGGAAGTCTACAACCCAGAGGAATTCGAAGACACCCTCGGGGATGATCTCCATAAGCTCTGCAAGGTAGAGGCGGAAGCGGCCCATATAGTCGAGTACCACTTTCTTCTCACCGGCACCGAAGAAGACGACGTCACCTACTGCAAGTTCACAGCGCTCGACAATCGCTTTGAGGTCTTCTTCTGTGAAGAATTTTGTCAGTGGTCCTTTGAGTCCGTCCTCTTTCATCTGGAAGTAGCCAAGCCCCTGTGCGCCGAACTTGCGGACGTAGTCTTCAAAGCCCTTCATCTGGCGTTTGGAGAAGATGTTGTCACCGTTTGGCACTTTGAGCGCCTTGATACGGTTGCGCTTTGGTGCTTTGGCGATGTTGGAGAAGATCTCGTTATCACAGCGTTCGAAGATGTCGATGACATCGACCATCGCCATATCGAAACGCAGGTCGGGTTTATCGGAACCGTACTTCTCCATCGCTTCGTGGTAGGTCATACGTTTGAATGTTTTGGGGATCTCGAATCCGCACTGGGTGAAGATATCGTTGATGAGCTTTTCTGCAACGGCGATGACGTCATCTTCGGTGCAGAAGCTCATTTCGACGTCTATCTGGGTAAATTCCGGCTGTCTGTCGGCACGCAGGTCTTCATCACGGAAACACTTGGCGATCTGGAAGTAGCGGTCGAAGCCCGAGACCATCAGCAGCTGCTTAAAGAGCTGCGGAGACTGCGGCAGTGCGTAGAACTCACCCGGATGTACACGGCTTGGCACAAGGTAGTCACGTGCACCTTCAGGGGTGGATTTGGTCAGTACCGGTGTCTCTACTTCAAGGAAACCAAGTTCGTCAAGGCTGTTACGTGCCGCAATGGTCGCTTTGGAACGCAGCTTGAAGATATCGTAGGATTTCTGGCTTCGCAGTTCGAGGTAGCGGTATTTCAGACGGATCTCTTCGTTAACCTTCTCATCACCCAGATCGAACGGCATCGGCTTGGAGCGGTTTTCGATGACAAGTTTGTCGACGACGATCTCCACCTTACCTGTTTTGAGATTGGGGTTTTCAAGTCCTTCACCTCTTGCTCTTACTTTTCCCGTAGCGATGAGTACGAACTGGTCGCGCACCTCTTCGGCTTTTTTGTGGGCATCGGCATTGTCGGCAGGGTCACAGACAAGCTGTACCACTTCATCCTTGTCTCTCAGGTCGATGAAAATGACGCCGCCGTGGTCTCTTCTGCTGGAAACCCAGCCTGCGACGGTGACTTCCTCACCGATATGGTTTTCGTTAATTTCGGCACAATAGTGTGTTCTCACGTGCAATCCTCATAAATAAATAGTGGCGCGATTATATCTAAAAGTTGTTTAATGGTGTGTATATTCACTATACGCAAGGGAATCAAAAGATGACAAAATGAAATTTTTTCGCACACACAAGCAACTCTATGCTACCCTAATGATATCAAACCAGAATGGAGCATAAACGTGAAACAGCTGCCGCAGGTCAAACGGGCCGGGTTCATCCTCAAGCCGGATACACCGGAGATAAAACCGCTTTTTGAGCAGATACGCGACCAATTTGAAAAGAAAGGCATTGAAGTGCTGCTCTCAAGCCACTCTGCCAAGATGATCGGGCTTGAGGGGGTGCCGTTTGAGCAGATGTGCGAGGCGGCGGATTTCCTGGTGTCGCTTGGCGGTGATGGTACGCTTCTTTCTCTGGTACGCCGAAGCTACGCTTACCAGAAGCCTGTTGTGGGTATCAATGCGGGCAATTTGGGATTTTTGGCGGATATTACCATCGATGATGTTGACAGTTTCCTCGAGCGCCTGCTTGTCGGTGAATACCGCGTGGATGACCGTATGATGATAGAGGGCTACATCGAGAAAAAAAGCGGCAGCAAGATAAGTTTCATCGCTTTCAACGACGTGGTCATTACCTCTCCGGAGCCCTCCAAAATGGTAAAGGTCAACGCTTCCATTGACGGGGAACGTTTCAACTCCTACACCGGTGACGGACTCATTATCTCCACACCGACGGGTTCGACAGCCTACAATCTCTCAGCAGGCGGCCCCATTCTTTACCCGCTGACGCAGGCGTTCATCATCACTCCCGTTCTGGCGCACTCGCTTGCCAACCAGCGTCCGCTGGTGGTGCCCGCAGACTTCAGCATCGAACTCGATGCCGAGAAGTACCGTGCTATCGCTTCCATCGACGGGCAGGAGGTGTATGAACTTGAAGAGGGGGATGTGCTCTACATTGCCGGAGCAAAAAAGGGTGCAACCCTGATTCACCGCAAAGAGCACAACTACTTCTCCGTACTTCGCGAAAAACTGCACTGGGGAGACAGAAATTGGTAGAGCGGCTCTTTCTGCGTGATCTGGTCACTTTCAAAGAGGCGGAACTTGATTTCGAACCCGGACTGGTGGTCTTTTCCGGACCAAGCGGGGCGGGGAAGTCGGTGCTTATCTCCGCTGTATTGACGGCATTCGGCTACCCCTCAAAGAGCGCTGCGGCACTGTGTGAAGTAAACATCAGAAAACCGTTGGGGCTGAAGCATGAAGCGTACGAATTTGAAGAGACAGTGGCGATCAAGAGCCTCAAAAAGGAGAAGCTGCGCTACTTCATCGACGGGCAGGGGATTTCGCGAAAGGTGCTGCAAAGCCTCTTTGCCTCCTATGTCTCCTACCTCTCCGTGCGTGACAGCAAGGGGATGGAGAGCGAAGCGCTGATCGGCCTGCTGGACAAATATATGGTTTCGGGTGACAGGAACTACAAAAAACTGCTTAAAGAGTATGCCAAGCGCTACCGCACCTACAGAGAAAAAGCGCAGCAGCTTGAGAAGATACGCCAAAACGAAAAGGAGATGGCCGAAAAGATTGAGTTTGCGCGCTACGAGATAGAGAAGATAGAGAAAATCGATCCAAAACCCGGTGAAGAGGAGGCGCTGCTGAAGGTCAAGCAGCAGCTCTCACGTATTGACAAGCTCAAAGAGGCGCTTGAAGAGGCTTCGGAGATTTTCCGGTTTGAGAGCAGTGTGGAGGAGGTCTACCGCCTGCTTGATAAGAATGTTTCCGCCTTTTCCGAAGCAATGAATCAACTGCGTGCCGACTTTGAAGAGAGTGAAACGCTTGCTGCGGAGCTTGAAGAGACCGATGTGGAGGCGGTACTTGACAGGCTTGGAGAACTTTCCGAGCTCAAGCGCCGTTACGGCTCCGTGGAGGAGGCGCTGGCCTACCGTGATGAAAAAATAAAAGAGCTTGAGGGCTACACCCATATAGAACAGGACAAGAGTCTGCTTGAGCAGTATCTGCAGATAGAGTTTGGTGAACTGCACACGCTTGCTTCCCGCATATCACAGGCACGCAAAAAGGTTGCGGCCGAGGTGGAGGCAGGAGCGGCAGCTTACCTTGCTGAACTCAAGCTGCCACCGCTTCGTTTCCTGTTTGAAGCAGAAGCACTGGGCGAATCGGGTACCGACACCATCGGCCTTGCTTTGGGAGAGAGCGGTTTGGAGACACTCAGCGGCGGTGAGTTCAACCGTGTGCGGTTGGCACTGCTTGCCGCTGCCATGCCAAAGGAGCAGAAAGAGGGCGGTGTACTGATACTTGACGAGATAGATGCCAACGTCAGCGGCGATGAGTCGATCGCCATTGCTGAGATGATTGCTGCACTCTCCAAAGCCTACCAGGTCTTTGCTATCTCCCATCAGCCCCACCTTGCCGCCAAGGCGACACAGCATATTTTGGTGCAAAAAAGCGGAGGAGAAAGCCAAGCCGCCATACTTGACGAAGAGGGACGTATTGCGGAGATCAGCCGTATCATTGCCGGAGAGAAGCCTACTGAACAGGCAGTGGCGTTTGCGAAGAAGCTTAGGGGAACAGGGTGACTGGTTATTGGGTGTTTTTTGGAACCGGGAATTAATTCCCGGCCGTGCAATGAACTATCACTTCCAAAAGACTTCTCATCCCGCACTCGATGCGGGATCTTGACGCTGATTTGCCGGATAACGCAAAGATTTCTGCTTGCGCAGGATGACAGGTATTCTACTTTTTAGGTGGAAACTGCTTTTTGAGCTTTTCGAAATAGCGTTTGAGGTGCTCCTGGTAGGCTTCGGCAACGGGAAGCTCCTCGCCGGTTTTGAGGTAGGTGTTGTAGTCGACAAGCAGGTCTGAAACGCCGCCGGTGCCGATGGTGGTGGAGGAGCCTTTGATGCTGTGGGTGAGGCGTTCCATTTTGTGAAAGTCGGGAATTTTCATCGCTTCGTCTATGAGTGGAATCTGGCCGCCTATCTGTGGAATGAGTTCCTGAATGAACTCCATCGCTTCCTCTTCGGAGAGGCCCATCTCGATGAGTCTGTCATAGTTGAAGTCTGGGTAGTCGCCTTTGGGCAGTTCTATTGCAGGCTGCTCTTTTTTGGGTTCAGGTTTTGGTGCCGGTTTCGGTGTTTCTTTGACTTCCTGTACAACGGTTTCAGGTTTGGTTTCTGCTGTGGGAACCTCAGGTGTTTTGGGCGGTGTAACCGTTTTTTCCGGCTCCTGTGTTTTTATAGTTTTCGGCTTTGCTTCAGGCGTTTTTTGTGTCTTTTGGGGTGCCTCTTCCGGCGCTTTGGCAGCAGCAGGGCGTTTCGAAACCTTTGCTTCAGGCTTTTTGGGTTTACGCTTGGTCGATTCGCGCTTCAGTCGCTCCTGACGATACTTCTTTTCGTTCCGGTATTCAAGATAGATAACCAGTGCTACAATAAATAATATCGTGCCGATAATCACGGATGCAAGCATGTGAACGCCTCCCTGCGTGTAGTCCGAAAGCCTGCGAATGGCAGCACTTTTGGCTTTATTATCAATAACTATAGCTTATTTCGTATTAGAAAAAGTTGTTCCCTGTCAATGAAATGAGGCTTTTTGGGTATAATGTCGCTAAAAAAAACAGAGGGAAAGAGATGATTGTCGATACCCATTGTCATCTGGATGATCCGCGCTATAACGACGACCTTGACGCAGTCATTGAACGGGCAAAAGCGGAGGGCGTGGAGAAGTATATTATCCCCGGTGCCGATGTTGTAACACTGGAACGTGCTGTTGCATTAGCAGAACAGTATGACTGTATCCACTTTGCAGTCGGGGTGCATCCCTATGACAAAGAGGCGTACGACAGGGCACTGCTGGAGCGTTATATTGACCATCCGAAATGTGTGGCTGTGGGCGAGTGTGGGCTGGATTACTTTCGTCTGCCTGAAGATGAGAAGGCGATAGAAGTAGAAAAAGCTGTGCAAAAAGAGGTATTTCTCGATCAGATAGCATTGGCAAAAGCGTATGGGAAACCTTTGATCGTGCATATTCGTGATGCCAGTGCTGATTCCCTGGAAATACTCGATGCCCATGCCGGAGAGAAGGGCGGGGTGCTGCACTGCTACAATGCCGACGAGCAGCTGCTCAAACTTGCATCCAAAGGATTTTACTACGGCATAGGTGGTGTACTGACCTTCAAGAATGCTCGCAAGCTTGTCAACGTCTTTCCAAAGATTCCAAAGGAGAAACTGCTGATTGAGACCGATGCCCCTTATCTGACACCGCATCCGCACAGGGGAGAACGCAACGAACCTGCTTACTGTGCGCTTGTGGCCGATAAGATAAGTGAACTTTCCGGAATGCCGCGTGAAGAGGTGGAGGATCTTACGACACGCAATGCCCATCTTCTTTTTGGGGTCTAAGTGACGATGCGAAAACTCCTTTTGGCATTGCTTTTGCTGGGCGGATTGGAGGCGTCACCTCTGACAGATAAATTTCCGGCTTACGCTTATGTCCTGTCGGAGTTTGATATCGACAACGGGTATATCTATGATGCCGGTTTTGAGCAGTATGCGGTACGTCATGAGAAGCAGATGCGCCGCTTTTACAAAAAGGCGCTAAAGAGGGGAGAAGAGCTGACCCGTGTTGTGCGCGGTGCACTGCTTGATGATGGTCTCTCCGATCTGTTTCTGTACGTTTCTATGGTCGAGTCGGGGATGAAAACCGATGCAGTCTCTTACAAAAAAGCTGTGGGACTGTGGCAGTTCATGCCGAAGACTGCGCTGCACTATAAGCTCGATGTCAGCGGCAGTATCGACGAGCGGTGTGACCCCTTCTGTGCGACAGAAGCGGCGATGAAACACCTTGAACATCTGCATGAGAAGTTTGGAAGATGGTACCTCGCGGTAATGGCGTACAATTGTGGTGAGGGGCGTCTTCAAAAAGCGATCAACAGAGCGCAGAGCGATGATTTGGCGATACTGGTTGACGATGATGCCAAATTTCTTCCCAAAGAGACACGCGACTACATACGTAAAATTGTGCTCCTTGCATTGATCGGGGAGAGTGAAACCGTCTTTGATACTCCTTCTGCCTCGGAAACAAAAGATGCTTTTAATAAAGAGAGTGACACTACTGCACTGAGCCACCTGCTCTTGCACCGGGTAAAGATGGGAGAGACGTTGGTGCAGATTGCTTCGGAGTACGGCAGCAGCGCAGCAATGATCAGGCGTGTGAACAGGTTGGATTCGGAGAACCTTTTGCTCGGACAGGTACTGCTGGTACCTGTAAGCCGTGAACGTTTTGATGCGTCACTGGCAGATGTTGCCGGGAAGCGATCATCAAGCAGAGATTAAGTATAATATCCCACTTTTTCTGCAAGGTTTTTTGTATGGTGCCAAGAGCTTCCTTTAACGTATTGTCGACTGCGTCACTGCTGATTTTTGGACTCCTGGCAGGCGGATGCTCCGGCAAGCACTACACCAAACCCGGCTTTACCAGCGCGGCAAGACAGAAGTCTACGATGCGCTGTTATACGGTCAGAGGAAAAACCTACCGTCCTACCTATGTGAAAGTGGGGGATACAATGACAGGGATCTCCAGCTGGTACGGCCCCAACTTTCACGGAAAGCAGACAAGCAACGGCGAGCGCTACAATATGCATGCAAAGACAGCTGCGCACAAAACCTGGCCGATGGATACGATGGTACGTGTAACCAACCTTCAAAACGGCAGGAGTACCGTTGTGCGGATCAATGACAGGGGGCCGTTTGTCAGAGGGCGCATCATTGACTGCAGCTATGCAGCGGGCAAAGAGCTCGGCCTGGACAAGATGGGTATTGCCAAGGTGAAGATCGAGGTTGTGGGCTTTGCCGGGAAGGTACAGTCCAAAGCTGCCATTGCCAGGGCAAAAGCGAACAAGACCGAACAGAGGGTGAAACTGAGCGACTTCGGGCTGCAGGTGGGTGCCTTTACACGGTATGAGGGTGCAATTGTTACCAAAAAACGCTATGAAGCGAAAACAGGCGGCAGATACCGTGTGGTCATCAAGCGCTTTGACAATGCCGATGAGAGCGGACGCACGCTCTACCGCGTCTGGCTGATGGGCTTCGGTTCGGAGCAGGAAGCGCGTGACTTCAGAGAGTGCGAAGGGTTGGCGGGTGCGCCGATCATTCGAAAATAAGCGAAAGGATGAGGATGATAGAGAAACGAAGAGAGACGAAAGAGACGCAGATAACGGTAAAGCTGGAGCTGTACGGAAAGGGAAATGCGAAGATCGATACCGGCGTAGGATTTTTTGACCATATGCTCGAGGCGTTTGCAAAACATGCCCATATGGACCTGGAAGTAGACTGCAAGGGGGATACACACATAGACGACCACCATACGGTTGAAGATGTGGGCATCGTGATCGGTCAGGCACTCAACGAAGTGATTTATCCGGTAAAACAGATAGAGCGCTTCGGAAATGCGACGGTTGTGATGGACGAGGCAAGCGTTACCTGCGACATTGACCTCTCCAACCGCGGCTTTCTGGTTTTTGAACTGCCTATCGGCGGGAAGGTCGGCAATTTCGATGTAGAGCTTGTCGAAGAGTTTTTCCGGGCGTTTGCATTCAACCTGCCGCTGACGCTGCACCTTATCTACAACCGCGGGAAAAACAAGCACCATATTATCGAAGCGTCATTCAAAGCACTGGCTGTTGCACTCAGACGTGCGGCAGCAGTGAATGAAAATGCAGGGATACCAAGCACCAAGGGGGTATTGTGAGTATTGAACTCATCGTACTCGATGTCGACGGCACGATGACAAACAGCCATATCACTTACAGTGAAAACGGTGACGAGATCAAGTCGTTTAATGTCAAGGATGGTTTGGCGATTGCAAGCTGGCGGCGGCTTGGCAAGCAGGTGGCGATCATTACCGGGCGCAGCTCGAAGATCGTTGCACGTCGTGCGGAGGAGCTTCGCATAGAGCACTTCTACCAGGGGGTGGAGAACAAGCGCGAAGTGCTTGAATCACTCCTTGAAAAACTGGAACTGAGTATGGAGAACGTTGCTGCCATCGGGGATGACCTCAATGACATTTCGATGCTTCGGGCAGCAAAGCTTTCGTTCGTACCTCAGGATGCCAGCGCCTATGTCGACAAGATTGCCGATGTTATTCTGACCAAGCGCGGCGGCGACGGTGCCGTACGTGAAATGATCGAGTACCTGATCAAAAAAGAGGGACTCGAAAAGCAGTATCTGGCGTTATGGGACTAAAGTTCGAACTGCTACTGGTCGCGCTGATCGTGATCACCTCTGCCGTAACAATGACGATGAAACTGAGTGAACACAATCAGCAACACCCGCCACAGACCAAGGAGCTTGAATTTACTGATACGACGTTTACGGAAGTGACGACGCAAAAACGTATCGGTGTCAGTTTCGCTACCCATGGTGTAAGGAGCAATGGTGTGCTCAAAGCAGAGAAAGTGCGTTACTACAACGATACGATCAAGGAACTGCTGGCTGACTATGGGACATACATAGGCAGGATGATATACCTTGACGGTAACGTTGAACTGCATCAGAATGAAGGCTTCGAGTACTATACCGAGCATGCTCACTACGATAAAGGAAGTGAAGTACTGTATGTCACTTCTCCCTTTACTGCCTACCGCGGGAAGGATGTGATGCACGGTACGACAATGCGCTATAATAGCAGAACAAAAGAGGCGTATGCTACGGTGGTCGATGCTGTACTGCATACGGCTGAAACAAACAGAACCAATGAAACCAATGAAACGAAGGAGTAGCCGATGAAGCGAGTGCTGCGTTTTGCCCTGCCGCTGTTGGGCCTCTCGGCGATACTGCTTGCACAGAAAGTGCAGGTGACGTCAGATACCATGAAAGCGTATGAGAATAAAAAAGAGGTCCACTTCATTGGGAATGCCAAGGTGACACAGTTGAAAGACTGGATACACGGTGCCGAGATCATTGTCTACTTTGATGAGAACAATGAGACCAAAAAGTATGTGGCGGAAGGGAATGTGACATTCGAACTGCACCAAAAAGAGGCGCTCTACAAAGGAAAGGCCGATCGCGTGACTTATCTGCCTAAGAAGTCGCAGTATATTCTGACAGGCAATGCCGTGATCGATGATCTTGTCAACAAGCGGCATGTTGACGGCAATGAGATCGTGCTCAATACGATCACGGGTAACGTCAATGTCAAAGGTGACCGCAAGAAGCCGGTCAAGTTTATTTTCGATATGGAGAAGAAGGGTGAGTAGTCCACGTATTGTAGAGGCAGAGTTTATCAAGTCCGCACAGAGCATTGCTGATTCACTGCCGGAAGATATGAGCGAAGTGGTCTTTCTCGGGCGTTCGAATGTTGGGAAGAGCTCTACGCTCAACGGCCTGACGCAGCGCAAAAACCTTGCCAAGAGTTCTGCTACGCCGGGCAAGACCCAACTTATCAACTTTTTTGAGACCCGATATCTTTACGATGGGCAGAGCTACCCGGTGCGTTTTGTTGACCTGCCTGGCTTCGGATATGCGAAGGTCTCCAAGTCGCTCAAAGAGGTATGGCAGCGAAACCTGGTGGAGTTCATCGAGCAGCGTGTCTCCATCCGACTCTACATACATTTGCGAGATGCCCGTCATCCGCATGCGAAGATTGATGATGATGTCGAAGCATACATTTCGGAATTCATACGTCCTGACCAGCGCTATCTGACCGTTTTTACGAAAATAGACAAACTCAACCAGAAAGAGCGAAACAAGCTCAAGCGTGACTTCCCTGGCTCCATTACCGTTTCGAACCTTAAAAAGAGCGGTTTTGACCGGGTACACAAAGAGATACTCTCCACCATTTTCGGTATCGATTTTACGCCCAAGCCAAAAAAAGAGGGTGAAGAGGCGTGATAGAACTTGTAAAGGCGAAACTGGACGACATACCGGCAATGCAGGCACTGGTGGCAGACAAAGTGAAGGATGGTACGATTCTGGAGCGCAGTGAAGATGAAGTGGCTACCAACATACGCTCCTACGTCCTTGCAAAAGAGGGAGAGAAGCTGGTGGGGTATACGGCGCTGCATATTCACTCTGTCAGACTGGCCGAGATACGCAGCCTCATTGTCGATGAAGCATACCGTGGACAGCATATCGGCAAGCGGATGGTCGAGTTCACACTTGAAGAGGCACGCAGTCTTGGAGTGAAAGAGGATGTGCTGGTATTGACCTATCTTCCGGAGTTTTTTAGAAAACTGGGTTTCAAAGAGATAGACAAAGAGGTGATCCCCGAGCACAAGATCTGGGCGGACTGTATCAAGTGTATCCATTTCCCTGTATGCAACGAAGTGGCACTGGTCTACAAGGTATAAACCGATGCAGCTGATACGAAAACTCATTCTGTGGACAATGGCGGTCCTCTTTGTGTTTTTCTATCCGATGCTGATCTCAATCTATGTCTTTTTGCCGCTCTTTTTCGGCGTGATGGGGTACATACTCATTAAAGGTATCGAAGAGGGAAGATGGTCCTATATATTGCTCTCTCTGGTCTATCTTCTCAATATGGATATCAATCTCTCCCTGCCGTTTCTGCTGATCTCCATTGCCATTCTGCTGGTATATATTTTTATTTATCCGCATTTGAACCACTTTCGGAAGTGTAAAGTGTGTACCCCGCTGCTGACCGTATTTTTCATCGATCTGGTCTATCTGGGGGTACTTTTGGTGTATGACTTTATTTTCCAGGAACAGATTGTCAGACTCGATGATATTCTACTCTATCCGCTGATTGTAGACCTGCTTGTGGCGGTGATGCTGTGAGATACTTTTTTATCATTTTCATATTTCTTCTGGTGTGGGCGGGGATGATTGTCCGTCTCTACCACCTGAGCATCAAATCGAACTACTATTATGAAGAGTTGGCAAAAGAGAACATCGAGCGTAAAGAGTTCATCAAGCCTGTACGCGGCGAGATCACAGATGTCAACGGCAACCTGCTGGCGATGAACCAGATTGGTTTTTCCATCTCCATTATGCCGCATCTCAAAGCGGACAGTCCGCGTGTCAAAGAGATTGGGGATGTGCTGCATGAAACCTTTCCAGATCTGAATATTACGATGATGAAGAAAGTTTACAAAAAGCAGAGTTCACCCTACAACCACAAGTTCATCAAGGTGGTTGACTTCATCCCCTATGCGGATATGATGGGCGCCTATGCGAAGTTGAGCCTTTTCCCCGAAATCAAAATCGAAGCGGAGACAAAGCGTTACTACCCTTATGGCCGTTACGCTGCACATATCATCGGCTATACCGGGCGTTCAAATAAAAAAGAGAATGCTGCAGATAAAGTGGTCGATGTGGTGGGAAAAGTGGGTAAAAGCGGTCTTGAACGCTATTATAACAAGGTGCTCCAGGGAGAACTCGGATATGTTATCAATAAAGTAACCGCAACCAACAAGGCTATTGAGGTTCTTGAACAGGTGCCGCCAAAGGACAACAAGAATCTCACACTCAATATTGATATTTCCCTGCAGCAGATGATCTACGAAGAGTTTGCCAAGATGAAAGAGACCGGTGTTGCCGTCGTGATGCGTACTACCGGTGAGATTGTCGCTGCGGTAAGCTACCCGGCATACGACCCGAACCTCTTTGTAGGGGGAATCAGTGTCAAGGACTGGAGAGCACTCCAGGAGGACCTTGCACACCCTTTTACCAACAAGATCACCCACGGGACCTATCCTCCGGGTTCATCGATCAAGATGGGCATGGCGCTGGCATTTGATAAGGCAAAGCCCGGTATTTTAAGAAGTTCGGAGTTCTGTAACGGTTCCATGACCATCGGGAACAGCAAACACAAATTCCGCTGCTGGAAACATAGCGGACACGGTACGGTACATCTTCGCAAAGCGATCATGCAGTCGTGCGACGTCTACTTTTACAAAAAGAGTCTGAAAGTAGGTATCGATGCAATGGCAAAGAATTTGCGTTCTTTCGGACTGGGCGTTAAAACCGGTGTGGATCTGCCCCGTGAGTTCAATGGTGTTATTCCTGACAAAGCGTGGAAGATGCGCCGCTTCAAACAGCCGTGGTACAAAGGTGAGACAGTCATTGCCGCTATCGGGCAGGGGTATGACTCTGTAACACCACTGCAGGTAGCACGCTATACGGCACTGATTGCTACGGGTAACCTGGTGACGCCGAGAGTGGCGAAACTGGTAGACGGCAATGCAACCAAGCCGACCATCAAGCCTGTCGCTTTTGATCCTCTCTCAATCAGTGAGATACGCAAGGGAATGTACGATGTCTGTAACACACCCGGAGGTACGGCGTACCGTACGATGCACGACCTGCCTGTCGTTGCAGCAGGGAAAACGGGAACTTCACAGGTTACTTCCATTCCCCAGTCTACTGTCAGGCGTCTCAAAGAGTCCGAACTTGCCTACTTCCACCGTTCTCATGCCTGGATCACAACCTATGCGCCCTATAACAATCCGCAGTTTGTCGTAACTGTACTGGTCGAACATGGCGGACACGGCGGAAGTACTTCAGGTCCTATGGCGGCGAAGATATACAAGTGGCTCTACAGCCACAACTACTTCAGTGACAAACCTGTGCAGAATATCGATACGGCAAAACAGCCGGAGAGCAAGATGGACCAGACAAGACCGGATGATGAAAGTGCGGTTATCGATAACAGCCTGGAGCGTGAGCAGCCAAAGAAAGTGAAACGCAAGCATAGTATCGATCGACAGCTGGATCTGTTTTAGGCCCCTCTTGCATTGAAATGTCAAGATCCCGGATCGAGTCCGGGATGACTCTGTCTGTGGAACAATCAATGTATTTCTGCTAACGAGACTGGGGATTCCCGGCTCCAATAACCAATGCACCCGTTACCAATAACTATCGATTACATACTCTGCAGCGTATGCTCCAAAAAGAGTCCGAGAATGATGACGAGTGCAATACCGGCAGACTTGGTATAGAGTTTGTTTGCAGTCAGGAAAACCAGGATGAGGGTTGCAACGAGCATTGTGGTAATGTCGAAGCTGTATTTGAGTGAATCAATCGGCATCGGTTTTGTCAATGCCGCAGCGCCGAGAACAACGGAAGTGTTGGCCATGTTGGAACCGATGATATTCCCGATGGCCATGTCGACTTTACCTTTGATGGATGCAGAGATGCTGACGACAAGTTCGGGAAGAGATGTTCCCAGGGAGATCATAACAATACCTATAATCCACTCCGAAATCCCAAAGCTTTTTGCAATGTCGGATGCACTCTCTACTGTAAAGTGTGCACCGGCAATGACAAGCACGAAGCCAACAATCAGCAGAACAATGGTGATAGGCCAGCTAAATGGCTCTTTTGCGACTTCGTCGAGTTCTTCCAGGTCCTCTTCCGGGAGGCTTTTTGCATCCTGCAGAAGGAAGAGAAGGTATGCACCCATCATCAGCATCAGCAGCATGGCGTCAAATCGTGAGATGATACCGTCCATGATCATCAAAATGAAGACGAATACCGGCATCAGTGCCCAGGTGCTGTCTTTGGCAAAGAAGTCACGATCGGGTCTGATGTTGCGTGCGACAAGAAAGACGGAAGCGAGCACAAGCGTGATGTTAAGAATATTGCTACCAATGACGTTTGAGATGGCGATTTCGGGTTTGTTCGAAGCGCTTGCGGCAACACTTGCCGCCATTTCAGGAAGCGATGTGCCCAGTGCGATGAGTGTTGCACCGATGATAAATTCGGGAATATCAAAGCGCAGTGCGATCTTTTCACTTTGATGGATCAGCATCTCCGCACCCCAGATGAGGACACCCATGGCGATGACAAAAATCAGAAAACTCATTTATTCTCCTTCATATCATCATTGCGTACGATCAGGCTGTCAGGAAGTTTCCACGCTTCAATGAGCACTTTCTCCTTGGCACGCATCTGCCCCTCGTCGGTTTCATGGTCGAATCCGAGAAGATGGAGAAGTCCGTGAATAAAGAGCAGTATCAGCTCCTCCTGTTTTGTATGGCCGAGTTCTGATGACTTCTGCTCTACGAAATCTTTGGAGATAACGATGGCACCCAGCGGTGTATGCGGCATCGTGTCTCCCAGAGGGAAACTGAGGACATCTGTGGGGGCATCTTTGCCGCGATGCTGGGCATTGAGTGCTTTGATGCCCTCATTGTCGGTAATAATCAGTTCGATCTGGCGCTGTGTGAGATCTTTTGCAATATTGGTAAGCAGATCGGTATCTACGGGAAGGTCTGTTTCGTTAATGAGGTCTATTGTCATGGCGCTATTTTACCCAAATCTTGGTAAAATGAGTTAAATTACACACAGGAATGTAAATGATGAACAAAAATGCGGTCTGTATCATTTCAGGCGGGATGGACAGTGCCCTGAGCGCGAAAATAGCGCAAAAAGAGGGATATGAAATTATTGCAGTACACTTTAACTACGGGCAGCGTACGGAGGCAAAAGAGCTTCAGGCGTTTCGTCTGATAGCCGAGGAACTAGGGGCGGCGGAGCGTTATGAGATTGACCTGCCGTTTTTTGAGCAGATAGGGGCATCTGCACTGACCGATCACAGTATTGAAGTACCTACCGGCGGCCTGGAGCCGGGTGTGCCAGTAACCTATGTACCGTTCAGAAACGGTATCTTCCTCTCCATTGCCGCATCCATTGCAGAGAAGCATGGTGCTGAAGCACTCTATATCGGTGTGGTCGAAGAGGACAGTTCGGGCTATCCTGACTGCCGTGAGAATTATATAGAGGCGATGGAGAAGGCGATCAATCTCGGTACGAAAGATGAGACATATATCAAGATAAAAATGCCGCTGGTGCATATGAAAAAGAGTGAAATTGTCGCCAAGGCGATCGAACTGGAAGTGCCGCTGGAACATACCTGGAGCTGCTACCAGGCAGAAGAGGAGGCGTGCGGGGTCTGTGACAGCTGCCGTCTGCGTCTGCAGGGCTTCAAAGAGGCCAAGGAGGTCGACCCCATCACCTACGCAGCACTCTGATTAGTAGCGCTGGTAGGCGTTGGCGATGTAGCGGAACTCATACTTGTGGTTAGGGTACTTTGCCGTTCCTTCCGCAATGAACTGGTTTCTGGTGATCTGTCTGTCCCACAGACGGTACATTAGATTTTTGAACCACTCCTTCTCTTCAGGTGTTTCGAGTCTCATTCTGTTATAGTTGGGATCCATCTGAGTACTCTGTGCCACCTTGACCATCGTTGCATGGAACTTCTGCTCTTTTGCCGGTGTCGGTTTTTCATAGTAGCTGCCTGCGCTTGGTGACGGCATGCCTGGTGCTGTGCTACAGCCTGTAAAAAGTGCCGCCCCTGCGGCTAAAAGCAGTGCATACGCCTGTTGTTTCATCTCTCTTTCCTTTTCAAAACAGATATTTGACCTGAATAAGTATATCAAAAAATAGTCATAAAAATGTAACAATATGCATCAACATTATAAAATTTATCAAATCGGATAGGATTGCCGGGCAGATGTGCTATAATCATCGAAAATCATTGAGAGCAAGGAGTGCATATGCGTACAATGGCAACGGCATCGGAAGCGAAGAAGGCAAATGAACTGGTAAGTGGTTTGCAGCACTATTTTGTCGAGAAACTGGACGGTATCAGCCATGAACTTGGAAAAGACAAAGGGTGTGAGGCTGTCGAATGGCTTAGAGACGAAGGAAAACATGGCGGCGGTGTACGCTATGAAACACGTGACGAAACGGTTTTTGACAGAGGTTCGGTCAACATTTCACAGGTGCACTATGAGGATGATTCTGCTAAAAAGCTTGGATCTGCTACAGCCATTTCAACCATAATACACCCTGCAAACCCCCATGCCCCTTCGATGCATATGCATATCTCCTGGACGCAGATGAAGGATGGCAGCGGCTACTGGCGTCTGATGGCGGATCTGAACCCCTCTTTGAAAAATGATGTTTTCAAGCGCGATTTTGACATGGCGCTTGAGAGGGTAACGGATGAACTCTATGAAGAGGGTGCGGCACAGGCGGAACGCTACTTCTACATTCCTGTGCTCGGACGTACGCGCGGAGTGAGCCACTTCTATCTCGAAGGGTACAACAGCGGCGATTTTGAAGCAGACATCGCCTTTGCCCAGCATTTTGGCGAAGCGGTTATCGATGCCTATATCGGCATTACGCTGCAGGCACTTCAGTACTACCGTACTTTCACTGCAGAGGAGAAGGCGCAACAGGTCGATTATCATACCCTCTATCTCTTTCAGGTACTTACTCTTGACCGGGGAACCACCTCAGGACTGCTGGTGCATGACCAGAACGATGTGGGCATTATGGGTTCTCTCCCTTCCCAAGTCAACCGGCCGCTGCTCTACAGCTGGCTGGAGAAGATGCCAAAACCGCAGGACAGGTTGCTGCTCTCTCTGATCGATGCACTGCCTGAAGGCAAGATAGTACCGGTAGACGAAGCTGTCAAAAAGAGACTGGCAAATGCGGTAAGGGCGCACTACAAGATGTTTCCCGAAGCGTTAAGTATGCAGGCAAGCGGGAAAATTGTCCCGCCGACGGTGGAGAACCATACGGCTGCAGGAGAGTAGGGGTTCAGGAGATCAGTACGAATCGGCCGGCGTCTCTCTCTTTTTTGAGGTTGACATAGGAGGCTATGTGGCCATGCATAGCGATGTAGATACCGTCACTCTCCAGAAAATGCAGTGCAGTCCAGGCAGATGCAAAGTTGGCTGACGCTTCTGCCGGATCGATACTGTAAGGCACCATTGCACCGGTAAGGACGATCTTCTTCTCTATCTCTGCATCGGCAAGGTATTCGGCAGTAATATCCATGGTATCGGTACCGTGAACAATGAGTATTTTTTCCTCTTTGGCCTGGTGAATCGTAGCCAGCAGTTCCAGTCTGTCATGGTTGGTCATCTCCAGTGAGTCTTTACCTATAATATTGACCAAGTTGGCCTTCTCATACCATTTATCGGCCAGTGCTCCAAGTGCTTTCCCCTCTTTGTCTATTTCCAGTGTACCGCTTACAGGATTGTAGACTTTGTTGAGTGTGCCGCCGGTATTGATGATAAGTATTGCTTCCATAATATGCTTCTTCGCTCTTTTTTTCCGAATGGTACTACATTTTACCTCAGTAATGATAAAATGATGCAATTTTTACAAATGGAGATGAAGCATGATCATGAAAGGCAAAAAGGGTGTCGTACTCGGCATCGCAAACAAAAAATCGATCGCATACGGGATCGCCAAAGCGTGTCAGCAGCAGGGTGCCGAGATGGCGATCACTTTCCTTAATGAGCGTTTTGAGAAGAAGCTGGCGCCTGTTGCCGAAGAGCTTGGATGTGAGGGACGTTTCTATCCCTGCGATGTAAGCAAACCTGAAGAGATCAAAGCACTCAGAGAGTCGCTTGAGAAGGACTTTGGACAGATCGATTTTATTGTCCACTCTATTGCATTTGCACCAAAAGAGGGACTCAGCGGCCGCTTTATGGATATCTCCAAAGAGGCGTTTGATGTAGCCATGGATATCTCCGTCTATTCACTTATCGAGATTACAAGAGAACTTAAACCTATTCTCTCCGACAGCGCTTCAGTACTGACACTGTCCTACTATGGTGGTGTAAAGTATATTCCAAACTACAACCTGATGGGGATTGCCAAGGCAGCGCTTGAGATGACGGTGAAGTATCTTGCCGAAGACCTCGGCCGTGACGGTGTACGTGTCAATGCCATCAGTGCGGGGCCTATCAAAACACTTGCAGCAGCAGGTATCGGTGATTTCTCCTTTATGCTCAAATGGAACGCGGCACATGCACCGCTGAAGAAGAATGTTACCATTGAAGAGGTGGGTAACTCAGGCATGTACCTGCTCTCTGATCTCTCGTCTGCCGTAACCGGTGAGATCCACTATGTTGACGGCGGCTTCAACATTATGGGAATGCCTGCCGTCGAGTTTGACGAAAACGGCAAGCCGACGATTGCGTGGAACGGAGAATCGAAGTAAGCGTAAAACGCTTACTTCGAAGTGAAGAGTGTTGGTTTGCATTGCTTTGCAATGCCTTTATTGAAGATATTGAGAGTATTGAAGAGAAACTATGCCTAAAAACCCTCAGCGCTCAGCGCTCAACACTCAACCCTCCCATCAGGACAGTGCTGAGTATCTTGAAAAGAAAAAATTCTTCGAAAAAGTCCTGACGATCTACGGACGCAATGCGGTGCTTGAAGCGTTGGAAGATCCTTCTGTAACCGTCCATAAGCTCCATTTTTCCAAGTCAAACAAACCTGCACCGGCACTCAAGCAGATGGAAGCCATTGCCAAAAAACGCGGCATTGAAGTGGCGTACCATGACAAGCAGGTGCTCTCACGCATTTCCAAAAATGCAAAACAGGACCAGGGGGTGGCGTTAGACATTGTACTGGAGCATTTTGGAAATGAAGAGGATTTCCTCTCCAAACATGAGAATTACCGCATTCTTGCCCTTGACGGCATCACCAACCCGCAAAATCTCGGGATGATCATCCGTTCGGCAACGGCAGGCAACATCGATGCAATCATCCTGCCGACCAGGGGAGCTGCACAGATCAGCCCGCTGGTCATCAAAGCAAGTGTCGGCACACTCTTTAAAATGCCTATCATCAAAACTTCCGATCTTGTAAAGACGCTGCAGCGTTTCAAAGAGGAGAGGGCAGACCTCTATACTCTGTCATCTCATGCGAGAAAGAGTTACAAAGAGCAGGCGTATGGCAGCAAAACCGTTTTTGTACTTGGCAATGAGAGTGAAGGGGTGAGTAAAAAGGTTGAGGCACTTTGCAATGAGAGCATCGCCATTCCAATGAACAGGGGAGTCGAGTCGCTCAATGTGGCGGTGACCGCTTCGTTGCTGGCATTTCTAGATTAACTGTTTGTAGTGTGGCCCCTTTTGTGTGAGGATGCTCTGGTAAAGGTGTATCTGAGGCAGCACGATACCGAGGACTTTTTCCCTGTATAGTTTCATTTTCTCTTTGTAGGCTCTGTAGTCATATATCTGTTTGATACGGCAGAGGGTGATGTGAGGCTTGAAGCGGTAGAGGTCAAAGCCTGCTGTTTTGAACTCCTTGGCTTTGTCGTAGAGCAGTTTTGACTCCGCCTTGGCAAAAAAGACCCGCGGTGGTCTGCCAAAATACCCAAGAGCTGTAATATTCACTTCTGTTTCTAAAGGTGTCATGTCGGCAAGCTTCTCTTTGATGGGTGCTTCATCCTCACACTCCCCCAGAAAGACCCAGGTCAGATGCAGGTTCTCATCCTCTACCCATTTACCCTCAATGATGCCTTCGAAGTCCTGTTTGATTGATGCGTAGTTGTCAAGAATGGCAGGGGATGCAATAAAAAGTCTCATAGGATGATTATATGACAAAATGACATTTTTGTAAAACTGTTTCCAAATTTTAGATAGAATTGATTCAATATTGCCTACTAAGGAAGAGCCATGTCAGCAACCAACACCATCCAATGTCCAAACTGCGGCACGACCATCGATATCGATGCGATCTTCTACCATCAGATCGAAGAGAAGTTCAAAGCCCAGCAACTTGCCGAGAAGAAGCGACTTCAGGCAGAGATAGAGGAGGCACGGAAGCAGTATAAAAGCCATCTTGATGCGCTCAAAGCCAAAGAAGAGGCACTTGCCCAGGAGAAAGAGAGGTTCGATGAGGCGCTTCAAAAAGCTACACGCGAACAGCTCAAGCAGGAGCGTGCCAAGCTTGCTGATGAACTCAAGCGGCAGATCGTCGAGGAGCAGAGCGAAGCGATGGCACTGATGCAAAAGGAGCTTGAGCAAAAGTCCAAAGAGATCCAGGAGCTCAGTGCCGCCAAGATCGAGATAGCGCAGCTCAAGCGGGAGAAAGAGGAGCTGGCACTCAAAGCGAAAGCCGAAGCCGAAGCGGAGCTGAACAAACGGCTGGCAGACGAGAAAGCGAAGATGCAGAAGATGCTCGATGAGATGGCGGCGCAGAAGCTCAAAGAGGTAGAAGAGACACAGGCACTCAAACTCAAAGAGAAAGACGAACAGCTCGAACAGCTCAAGCGCAGCCTTGAAGATGCCAAGCGCAAAGCGGAGCAGGGGAGCATGCAGGTGCAGGGTGAGGCGCTGGAGCTTGCCATCGAGAGCTGGTTGGCGAGTCAGTTCCCGTTTGATACCATCGAAGAGGTCAAAAAAGGAGCCTTTGGTGCCGACTGCATACAGACTGTTCATACCCGAGATGCCCAAAACTGCGGCATTATCTGCTACGAGTCTAAAAACACCAAAGCGTGGAGTGACAACTGGATCACCAAACTCAAGCAGGATATGTTGAAAGTGGGTGCTGATATCGGAGTGTTAGTGACGTCTGTATACCCTGCAAACATGGAGCGTATGGGCTGGGTGGACGGTATCTGGGTCTGCTCTCTTGAAGAGTTCAAAGGCTCTGTCTCCCTGCTGCGCGAAAGTCTCATACGTGTGCATGCAACAGTGCAAAAAGAGGAGAATAAAGCTGACAAGATGAGCCTGCTCTACAGCTATCTTACCGGCAATGAGTTTCAGATGCAGCTTAAAGCCATTGTTGACGGCTTTATGCAGATGCAAACCGAACTCGACAAAGAACGCCGCTCCCTCATGGCAGCCTGGAAACGCCGCCAGAAGCTCATTGACTCAGTGCTGGCAAATACGACAGAGATGTATGGCTCATTGCAGGGGATCGCCGGAGGGAATGCGCTGCCGAAGATTGATGTGTTGGAGTTGCCGGAGGAGGTTGAAAATACTGAGAGTCAGGATGCGTAATGAAACTTTATATTGTTGCTGGTGCAAATGGTAGCGGTAAAACAACTTTTGCAAAATCTTTTGCCAAGATACACAGTTTGCCTTTTATCAATGCGGACGAGATAGCAAAAGAGTTTGATCCAAAAAATGTTACAAAACATCAGGTCAAGGCAGGGCGTGTCTTTTTTGAAGCACTGAATAAAAGGCTGAGTGAGCATCACTCTTTTATCATAGAAACCACATTATCCGGCAAATACTTGGTAAAGTATATAGAGAAGGCACAAGAGAACGGATTTGAAGTTGAGCTTATATATCTGTTTTTGGAAAAGTATGAAACCAATATAACTCGTGTATTTAACAGGGTTTTAAATGGTGGTCACTATGTTCCAAAAGATGATATAATAAGAAGATTTTACAGGAGTAAAAAGATGTTTATGAACTCCTATAAAGATATTGTTGATAAGTGGACAATATATTATAACTCGGATGAGGTATTTGAAAAAATTGCTACAGACGAGATGGTTTATGATGAAGAGAAGTGGCAAGAGTTTAAAAAGGATATCGTATGACTAAAAAAGCAGAAATTACTGATGATATCATACAGAAAATTGCAAACGATGCAGTGCGTGAAGCGCAAAGAAAAAGTCTTGAAAATGGTATACCCAATGTCTATAGCAAAAATGGTGTGCTGTATTTCCAACTTCCAGATGGGACGATAACGATGGACAACCCTTTTGAAAAAGGTGAACTTAAAGAGCGTTTGGATGCTTTGATTGCGTTGTAAGTTATTGATACCAGAAGGATAAATCGTGAGATACGCACAAGAAGAGTTGGAGATAGTAAATTACATCGAAAATGAAGATCCAAAGTCTATCCCTGATGCAAAAGCCAAAATAGAGAAGATCAAAAGTGCGGTGACAGATAAGTACACCAAACGAAAAGCAATCCATATCAAAGTGCCTGAGAGTGATCTTGAGCGGCTCAAAGCTAGAGCATTGGAGGAAGGGATGCTGTACCAAACACTTCTTAACTCGGTACTTCATAAGTATATTACGGGGCAGTTGGTTGATAAGGGTAGGATAGCTTAATGGTGCTGTGCATCGCCATCTTCAAGACGTTGAGTGAGCTAAGCGGCAGTGGTGGGGTAGGTTTCTTGGCGTTTGACGAGGTGTTCGGTTTGCAGGACGAAGAACGCCACTATGAGATCATGGAGGCGTTTCATACCATCAAAGAGCAGTATCGGCAAATATTTCTTATTTCGCATAAGAGTGAGATTAAGGAGATGTTTGAGAGGGTGGTGGAGTTGTGAGAAATATAAAAGGGAAAAGAAATGCCGTTATATTTTGATGCTACATTTTCCTGGAGTGTATTTTGGCAGAAAAAGGTTTGAGAGGGAAAGTTGTTTTTGGGTTTGGGTGTCAATATTGATATAAGCAATAGTGTAGTAGCCGTGCGCACCGCCTGAATAACCGTCAGATTCAATAGAAAGTGTATAGGTACGGGGTGTTTTGGCAAAAAGGGTGATGTTTGTGTTGTCGTACCAGTCACCCGAAATGGTGTCGCCAAACTGTTTGATCGTATTGGTGACCAGTTTTTGTGGATCGCTCTTGCGATAGGTGTTTAGGAGCGGAGTGATGTGGGTATCTACCCCTCGCATAAAAGAGGGAAGATTGCCCGTATGGCTGTCGACATAGCTGATAGTATATGCCTGACAGAGCTGCTTTTGACTCTCTATGCGGCTGCAATACTTCTTTGATAGTGTATAGGCAGAAAGAGGGTACGCCTCTTTGTCGATAAACCGCTGTTCGGTGTAAGCGGTGCTGACAAATACGAAAAGAAGGAACAGGGGTGTTAATGCAGGATACATGCTAACTCCAAAATACTTTTTAGATTATAGCATGCTATATGCGATTTTCCTCATCACTGTGTAGTGACATGAAAGAATTATGCTACTATTCGTTTTGAAAAGTAAAGGATGAAAACAATGCCAATTTTTGCACTACAATCACTCGCCGGAGGCTTCCTGGATGAAGACCTTGAGCACTTCAACAAAGAGTTTGATGACTGGTGTGTGCAGTTTGAGAGCATGGAAGATGCACAGCTTTTGCTCGATACACTTGAGAAAAAAGAGAGCATCAAAATCGTTGAGATCACGCCGCTAAGCTACCCCAAATACTTCTTCCCCAAACTACAGGGTATCATCCACGCCACACGTGAGTACAACGGAAAAATTATCTGTGTTGTAGAGCCGCAGATGGGTATGAGTTTTCGCATTGCCATCTGTGACCTCATGACCAAAAATGTGAGACTCCTGAAAACACGCTACAAGAGTGCACAAAGTGTCGAGGGAGCATTTGCCAATTTGTCTTTTGATTTGTGAAAGCGGTGGATTGTAATACTTGTTTTAAACGTAATCAGATAAAATAATTGTCAAATAAAATCAAGGATATAAAGTGGAAACTGGCGGGATACTTATTGTAGTCGGATTACTTCTTCTCCTTTCAATGGGGCGCCATGCCCCGATAGCAGTAGGTATCATGGCTCCTTTTATACTCTTTCCCGGTGTCGTTATATTCCTGCTCGGATTTTTTGACATCATGCCCAACAGTATCAAAGAGAATATCGTCCTTTTGCTTCTGGGTATTTTGGTGCTCTCCTCAATACGTTTTTGGGCAAAACTCATCATCAAAAAACTGACAGGGAAAGATATTGTCGATTTATAACAATTTATCTATGCTGAAGAGAGTCCTCAGGTAGATAGAGATAGCATTTGAAAAAGAAAGCATAAAACAAATAGAGGCAGCATGCCAACCCTGAAAATCTCCAATACCGTCACCCTTGACGAGAACGAAGTAGAGCTCTCTGCCATACGGGCACAGGGCTCCGGTGGGCAGAAGGTCAACAAGGTAGCTGCAGCGGTGCATCTGCGCTTTGATATTGCCGCCTCTTCCCTGCCTGAGTACTATAAAGAGAAGCTGCTTTCGCTCAAAGACAAACGTATCACCAAAGAGGGCATTGTCGTTATCAAATCCCAACAGCACCGCAGTCAGGAGCAAAACAGGGCTGAGGCACTGGAGCGGCTGGTAGAACTGATAAAGAGCGTCAATGTCACACACAAAAAGCGCATTCCCACCAAGCCGACCAAAGGGGCTGTCAAACGCCGGCTCGCATCGAAAAAGAAGCATGCGAACAAAAAGAAGATGCGCGGCAAGGTGAGGGAAGAGTGATTATATTTGAGAATATGAAAAAGATATATGGCACGTATTGACCAGAAAGCATTTTACACCCAAAACTATGAAACTTATGGTGTTTCAGCAGAGGGGGCGGCGTGGGACAGTACGCAGACACAGCAGCGGCGTTTTGCTGCCATTCTCTCCTGTTTGGGTGAGATAGGGCAGGATAGACTGGTTGATGCCGGGTGCGGGTTTGGTGATTTCTATTTTTATTTGAAATCGAAAAACAGATTGCCAAAAGAGTATGTAGGGCTGGATCTGTGTACGCATATGGTCAGGGAAGCCAAAGCGCGTACCGGATGCAGGATTATGCAGAAAGATATTCTCTCCCAAAGTATCCCCCGTGCTGACTGGTATATTGCCAGCGGATCGATGAACCTGCTGACACGGATGGAGACACAGATCTTCATTCAGCGCTGTTTTACGCAGAGCAGCAAGGGATTTGTATTCAATCTGCTGGAGGGTAGAGATCAAGAGGGGGAGTTCTCCTACTGGAATCCCCATGAGGTGATAGCACTCTGCAAACCCTTTGGCGGTACGATAAGCATCAAGGAGGGGTATCTGGAGGGAGATTTCACCGTATCACTTCTTCATACGTAAAATGGGTATAATCTCTTCTATGAAACGATTTATTATACTGCTTGTCATTCTGTTTACGCTCTCTTCACTGTCTGTGTATGCTGGCTTTTTCAGCCCGGATGCGAAAATTGTGAAACGTCAGCTGCCGAAGATGGATATCGATTATGAAAAGAGCAGTGCGCTCAGCCTGCTGAACGATATCCGCGAAGCGATGGGGATGAACGCACTCTTTCATAACGATGTATTGGCTAGAGCTGCAGAGGCGCATGCACACTATCTGGTGCGAAACAGGGTTACCTCACATAACGAAACTCCCGGCTTCCCAGGTTTTACGGGAGAAACTCCTGCAAAACGTGCACTGCATGCGGGATACTCTTCCACACAGGTACTTGAAAACCTTTCGACAAAGAACCTTGATGCGCAAAGTTCCATTGACGGGCTCTTCTCTGCCATTTATCACCGTTTTGGTTTTTTGAATGTGGGAATAGATGAAATAGGTGTTGGTGCGGTTCAGGATGAAAGAGACAGGGGAAATACAGCGTTTGTCTATCTGATGGGAAACAGTGAACTCAATGCACTCTGCTCTGCACCGCCATTCAAGGGGTACGGCAAGTATGTCTATGGTGTATGTAAAGAGAAGGATCAGAAGATTGACTATAAACGTTTTACCGAAGCACAAAACTATGTCAAGGAGCACAATCCGAAAGTAGTCTTTTACCCTTATGACGGACAGGAAGATGTGCCGCCGGCATTCTACTCCGAGATCCCTGATCCGCTGCCGGATTACGATGTTTCAGGCTTCCCTGTCAGTGTGCTCTTCAATGATTTCTACTTCAAAAAGATATCACTCGAGTCATTCAGGCTTTACAATGTCAAAAGCGGCAAAGCAGTCAACCTGACACGGCTTTTGAGCAAAGAGAGCGATCCACATGGACGTTTCAATGCTTATGAGTTCGCACTCTTCCCGTTAAAGCGGTTGGAGTACGATACGACCTATCGTGCTGTACTGGTCTACCGAGAAAAGGGAAAACGCATTAAACATCAGTGGCACTTTCATACCAGAAAGCCGTTTGAAACGCTGATTCGCATAGAGAAAAGAGAAATCTCTATTGATTTGAAACGCGGGAAAAGCTACTGGCTCTATTTCGTACCGCTAAACGGTCATGAAATTATCCGTCACATCGAGTTTCCCGAAAGTGTCAATGTCTCTTTCATTGATACCAATACTCTGCGTGTGACACCGATGCAGGATGCACCGCGCAGTTTTGACATCAAAAGTGAGCAGCGGCTGGTGCATGTACAGTTGCACTAAATACGATCACCCTCTGATGTTTAGGAAGTTTTTGGTGCTGATGTCATCCCATGGCTTGTTGAGCTTCTCAAAGGTCTCATAGCTAGCCAGTACACGTTTGAAGTCTTCACTCTTGGCACTCTCTTCGGAAAGTACTTCTTTAAGCGCTTTTTTGGCAGCATCCATCATCTCTTTGGGGAAGGTCTTGATCTGTACGTTTTGGGGTAACTCCTGCAACGCCTTAGCGTTTTTGTAGCGGAATTCGCAGAGCATGTCGAGTGTCATCTCTTCGCTGGCAGCTGCAATGATGGCCTGATGTTCCGGGCTGAGTTTTTCCCAGCGCGCCTTGTTGAAGGTCAGCTCCAGTATGGAGCCCGGTTCATGCCATCCTGTGTAGTAGTAGGGGGCTGCCTTGGCAAAGCCCATCATGCTGTCCAGTGCCGGTCCGACCCATTCGGTTGCATCGATGGTCCCGCGTTCAAGGGCAGTATAGATCTCTCCGGCGGGCAGCAGCACAGGGTTGACACCCAGACGTTTCATCACTTCGCCGCCAAGCCCGGGGATGCGCATCTTCAGCCCCTTGAGATCGGCAAGCGAGTTGATCTCCTTTTTGAACCAGCCACCCATTTGCGGTCCGGTAGTACCGCCGATAAAGGGGTAGAGGTTGAACTTGCCGTAGAGTTCGCGCCACAGATCGTATCCGCCGCCGAATTTGAACCAGGTGATCATCTCTTCGCTGGTCAGCCCAAGTGGCATACCGCCGAAGATGGAGAATGCAGGGTTTTTGCCTTTCCAGTAGTAGACACCGGAGTGGAAAGCATCTATCTGGGCGGCTGAGCAGGCATCGAATACCTGCATAGCGGGTACGAGGATATTCTTTGCAAAAACCTTGATCTCCAGTGTGCCGCCGCTGAGTTCGCTGCAGCGCTTGGCGAAGCGGTCTACACCCGTTCCCATGATGGGAAAGTGCGCCGGCCAGGAGGTGGCAAGCTTGAGGGTGACCTTTTTGCCTCTGTTGATGTTTGCAGAAGTCCCTACAGACTTCTCTTCGGCCCTGTGGCAGCCACTTACTGCAAGCGCGGTAGCGCCAATGGCGGTGGTGGTGAGAAAATCACGTCGTTTCATAGGTTTCCTGTCAAATTTAACTGGATAAATAGTAACATAACACTCATTAGAAGTCGTTCACAAAGGAGAAGTGTTGACATGTCATATATGCGGAAGCGGTACCGATAGCTTCAGGGATGAGAAGAGCGGTATTCTCTACTACTGCTGCGATGGCTGTGAAGTGATCTTCAAATCTCCGGAGTGCTACCAGAGTATATCCGAGCAGAAAGTACGCTACGACCTGCACAATAATGACGAGAACGATGAGGGGTACAGAGCCTACTTTCAGCGCTTTCTCGATTTTGTACTTCCCCATGTCGAAAATGTGGGAACAGCACTCGATTTTGGGTGCGGCAGAAGCACACTTCTGGCAAATATATTAAATAGTATGAATGTTAGCACTGATGCCTATGACCCGATCTATCATCCGGATATACCGTATGATAGTAAAAAATATGATCTCATCCTCTCTACTGAAGTATTTGAGCACCTGCATGACCCCAAAGCGGTTTTTGGTGCACTTGTAGATCGCTTGCATGCAGGCGGCTATCTGGCGATTCAGACACAGTTTCATCCCGTGAATGCTGAAGCGTTTAAAAACTGGTACTACCACAAAGATCCCACCCACATTGTCTTCTTTACTCCGCAGACCTTTAAACGGCTTGCAGTACTACATGGATGCGGCTATGTTGCAGATAACGGCAAGAATATGGTACTATTAAAGAAAAGTGAGAAGTGATGTTTGGGCTGTTGAAACGTATTTTTGGGAAAAAAGAAGAGAATCAAAGCGAAGAGGAGGCACCGGGCCGTACCTTTCGACGTATCCTTACGGGTGACTATTTTGGTCTGCGCAACCCCGATGCCGGGGAAGAGGCGGTACAGAAAGCCAAGGAAGAGAAGATACGACAGATAGAGGAACTGGGACTCAAGCCGATCTACCTGCGCTACCGCCTTGGAAAAGGGCCAGGGGAGACACCGCAGAAAGAGGATATAGAAGCTGCCTACGTGGCATTTCAGAAAGAGGAGTATGATCCGAAACTCAATATGGTGCATGTGACGGAGATCTCCTTTATTGTCTCAAAGGATGAATTTACAGAGTTTGAAGCGATGGCCGGTGTATCTCTTGAAAATGATTTCAGAAACCTTTACGACAACGGAAAGCCCTATGAGGGAGTCGACCGCCGCAGGAAGCCGAGAAAATCCCCTTTCGAAGAGGCGGAATAGGCGCCGTCAGCTCCAGAAATCCTCATCTGTCATACCGCCGCTCTTCTTGCGCGCAACCATTGCCGCTTTCATCGTTTTGTATCCCATATAATCCTCATCCCAGTACTCCCGTATGTGAAGGAGTTCACAGCGGTCGTCAAAGGCGGCTTCCAGCTCTCCCTCATTGAGACGGAATGCATGGTTGGAGGGTTCACGTTCGTTGTCGGGGTGATGCAGGAAGGTTTCAAGAATGATGATGCCGCCGGGCTTGAGTGCGTCTATCATCTGAGAAAATAGTCTTCGCTGCAGAAAGTAGGCCTTTACAATGAGGTCATAGCTTTCCGAGGGAAGGGTGTAGGTATCAAAATCAACCTCTTTGGCATGGATACCCTCTATGCCCTGAAGCCTTTCTATGGCAACTTTTGAGATATCGAGTGCATCCACCTCAAAGCCCTGCCTGGCAAGCCAGCGGCTGTGTCTGCCGTTGCCGCAGGCGATGTCGAGTGCCCACTTTCCGGGAGCGAGGTTGGCGTACTCCGTTACGAGCGCAATGGGGGTGTAGGGCATTTCATCTTTGCTGTGTTTTTCATCCCAGCGTATTCTGTCTTCTTCTGCCATATCAAACCTCTTTTTGGCTATTATTCTACCAAAAAAGTCGGGAGAGACAATGAAAAGAGTGACTTTCGTATCATGGAATGTCAACGGCATCCGTGCGGTGGCAAAAAAGGGTGCGCTCAAGTGGGTGGACGAGATGCCTATGGACTTTCTGGGACTGCAGGAGATCAAGGCAGAGAATAAGGGTCAGGTGATAATGATAACTCAATTCCAGATCTTCTTTATCACTCCATACACTACTAGTTGTGACATACCTAATGCTTTAGCACAATGCTATGCTGAGAATAGCCTTGCTTGATTATTTTGTGAACTTCATATTAGATTATCGTTATCACCTGACTCCTATGCTTCATAACCCTGTGAAGCGTGGGTACATAGATGAGGCATCACATTGGAGGTACTTCAGTGCCAGAGATTATGAGGGAATTGATGGTTTATTGGAGATTGAGCGTTTTTGGTAGTTTGGGGTGAAATATGCATTCCCACGCACAGCTAAACGTGGGAGCTAGTTAAAGTTACTTTATAATGACTTTTTTAATTGGTAATCCATCTTTTAATGAAAAAACTTCTAAGACTATTTTCTTATATTTTTTTTTGTTGGATATTTCCTTGCAATATGTATATTCTGTATTGTCAGTATAACACTTATATCGTATTTCACTATTTAAAATGTAGTTAATTTCATGAAATGATAATATTCCATTTTTATTGAGATCAATATCTGAATACGTTATAAAATGATATTTTGTTAATGCAAAAAATATATAAGTCAAATAAACACATATCAGTATTATTGAAATTATAAAAATCGTTTTCATTGTTTAATGATTCTTCCGTATATATTTAGGGTTAATTGCTATACCATTACGAATAAGCTCTAAATATAGTGACATGGGTACAAAGTTAATCCCAAGGCTTTCTAGTCCCCTATTTGTTGGATCTGTGCATACATTTCCTGGAAACCAATATTCATTGTTTTTATTATAGTTTTTTAAATATTCTTCAAATGCTTTTTCTTGTTCTGGAGACAGCGGAATTACGATTTTTAGTCCATTTCTGAAATTTATTTGTTTGTTAATGTAGTCATTTAGGTTTCTGATATCCATTCCATTTGGACCCCATGAATATGAAATATTATTAATTCCTATTGAAGCATGTCCAAAAGCTGATGTTCCATATCCTACACCCTCCCAAATATATAATTCCGTTAATAGACCTGTGGGATCCACCAAATCCACAGGATCCCCCAACACATACCCATATAAATTCGAGTCCCCACCTTGGACACCTATCGGGTCTTTGCTCGTCCACTTACCCGTATAGGCATCGTATTCACGAAAGCCGAAGTGGGTCAGCTTCGTGTCACTATCGTAAAGACCACCAGCAAACCTGAATGGAACTTTGAAACTTGGGTTGCTATCACTGAGTATATTACCGTATGTATCGTAAGTTATTTCTTTAACGATGTTGTGATTACTATCCGATACCGCACGCAGTGATCCTACCTGGTCGTAGTGCAGGTAGTATCGGTTGCCGTTTGCATCGGTCATAGATATTGGCATTCTGCCATCCGCATACTCAAAGCGATAAATAAGATTGTCGTCTTTATCGTAGACCGCCAATAGGATCGTGAGGTCTTCCCATAGGTACTTTTCTGTAATCGTGCCGTTCACCTCTTTGGCGATACGTCTGTTGAGAGGGTCTGTGATGTAGTGGATGTGTGTACCGTCGGGTAAGGTTGCGTCGGTGAGGGCTCCGAGGGTGATCTCATCATCGGCATTGTATGACTGCAGCTGATTGGTGATATTGCGCTCTTTGCTTGTGGCGGTGAAGTCTTCTGAGAGATGGATTTGGGTAGCATTAGCATCACCAGACCCCTATGCTGTAAATAGCTTGAGGGTCAGTGAGATGGTTGCACCAAAGCCTGACCCCTATGCTCGTTTATGTATGGGTTATATCACTTTGAAAAATCCATAATGCATTTTTTTCTTTATTATGTACTTCTAGTCCTAACTCATTTAAATTTTTATCAAACTGTATTAAAACTTGATTTCCTTTATCTGGAAAAGCTGGATGTGGAGAGTTCCTAACTTTAATAATTTTCCCATACTCTCCAATTAATTTCCAATAATTCTCAGAGTCTTCTATTTTACCATCTGGTTTTATTGAACCAAAAAAAGATTTCATCATTACTTTGTCATTGATATTATATTTCATATTTATCCTTATGGGTATTTAGGGGTATGACTACCATCAGGATGCTGTTGATCCCAATGAGGATCGTGTGTACCTCGGTGTCCATCTGGTACAGGCTCCCAGTAGTTACCATTTTTATCTGGATATCCCTTCCTATTTTTATTCCAAGGAATTTTTCGTAATCCTTTTTTCTTTTTATGCGGAACAAAATCTGGATGATCAGGTTCTTTATTTTTGTCAACAGGTTTTGCATTACAAACATAATCATCCATTACAGAGTCATTTTCTCTGTAATGATCCCACCAGTCTGCCAAAGCATAGCCTGCATCATAACCCAACATAGCAGATTCATACACCATACCTGCACCAAGTGTTGGGAAAATTGTAACAGGGCTTATTGTAGGAGTGAACGGAATTGCAATTGCTGTTAATCCATTCTCATCAATCCAATTAACAGGATCAGACCAAACATACCCATACAAATTCGAGTCCCCACCGGCAAATCCGATAGGGTCTTTTGCCGTCCACTTACCAGTATAGGCATCATACTCCCGATACCCAAAGTGCGTTAGCTTCGTGTCACTGTCATACAATCCTCCGGCAAAGCCAAACGGCACTTTAAAGCTTGGATTTGTGTCGTTTATGATATTACCATAAGTATCGTAAGTGATCTCTTTGATCAGCTCGATGGTGTTGTCGGGGGACAACACCCTACTGACGGCTCTAAGGCTGCCCACCTGATCATAATGCAGATAGTATCGCTTACCGCTTGCATCAGTCATACTTATGGGCATCCTGCCGTCGGCATACTCAAATCTTTGGATCAAATTGTCATTACCATCATAAATTGCCAATAGTGTCGTAAGGTCTTCCCAAAGATACTTTTCGACGATCGTGCCGTTGACCTCTTTGGCGATGCGTCTGTTCAGAGGATCGGTGATGTAGTGTATCTGCGTACTGTCAGGGAGTGTGGCATCTGTGAGGGCTCCTAGGGTGTTGTAGCTGTAGGTGTAGCGGCTTCCTTCCGGGAGGGTTATGGCGGTGAGGTAGCCGTCTTCGTCGTAGCTCTGTTCAAGCTGTCCGATGAGGGTGATCTCATCATCGGCATTGTAGGATTGTAGCTGATTGGTGATATTGCGCTCTTTGCTTGTGGCGGTGAGTCTGTTGCCGTTACTGTCATAAGTGTAGTGCTCTACTGCTTTTCTGTTCTTTCTGACAGTAGTGAGTCTGCCTCTCTCATCGTATCGGTAGGTGTAGGTACGCTTCTTGCCTTGGAGGGTCTCTATCTTTTTAGTGATCTGTCCGGCTTTGTTTCTGTAGAGCTTCACCCCAAAGAGCGCATCAGACTGCCTGCCAAGCTCTCCGTAGAGGTTGTAATGGCTTATCTGTGTGTAGCTGCCGTCCGTGATGTTGATATCCAAGCCGAAGTGTTTGGTGCGGGTGATGGTGTAGCTGCCGCTTTGGATCAGCTCGTTGTCTTGGTTGTAGCTGTGGTATAGGGGTCAGGTGATAACGATAATACAACTAAAGAGATCGTGTTCTGCCAAGTTGGATTGTAAATTGTATCATATCGAAACATTATTTCATAAAAATATGTTATCATTATCACCTGACCCCTATGCCACTATGCCATTATTTCTGTGATCCCTATAGCTCTTGGCAAAGAGGTATCAATGAAAACATCAACGGGCTTATTAGACAATATATTCCCAAAGGCAGTAGCTTTGAACATCTGAGCAAAAAGGATATAAAACGTATAGAAGAGAGACTCAATCACAGACCAAGAAAATCACTGGGTTGGAAAACACCCCATGAGGTATTTTATGAAAAGATGAAAGCTTCTTAGGAGGTTTTAGGTAGAATTTTTTAACGGTGAAATTGCACTATGGTTGAAAAGTCGAGATGGTTTTTATTAGGTTATCATTATCACCTGACCCCTATGCTCTCTATGCTCTGTGGCGGTGAGTCTGTTGCCGTGTGACCTACATCGAGCTTAAGGCTTAGGGATTGCGGCTACCACGTGAAACGTGGTAGCCAGAGAACAATTTTATTATAACTGTATTCTTGAGTGCTTTTTGATTATACAAGCGAGTTAGTTTGAAGTTAAACATGTCACATATTGAGGAATAATAATAAACATAATTTTATATATAAAAAAATAACCACCTGTTGGTAAAATTATAAATGAAAAGAGTAAAAAGTTAAAAGGATTTTTTCTAATAATATCATTCTTATTTAAGATAAAAAACCATCCTCTTTTTTTTCCTATTTTATATGCATCATAAGCCATATATGCGACAGAGATAAAACCCAGTAGAAAAAAAATTAAAGCAAGGATATATCCAATAAACCCTATCCAACTGCATGTTACCATGAGGCTCCTCCACTGTTAGAAATAGCGCCACCAATTACCGCACCCGCTGCTGCTCCTGCTCTTTCATAATTACTTATTGAACCTTCCCATTCAATAGTTGGATACTTAATATTAGTTATTATTGGAGTTGCTTTATTATAATTCTTTATGCTTTTCCCCATATTTCCTAATGCTCCACCAAAACCACTACCAACTGCTCCCAGTGCACTACTCCTAGCTAACTCTTCCCAGTCAAAATCTTTACATGGATCAGAACTTTGTTGATAT
>JALTVI010000069.1 GCA_027049035.1 Sulfurovum sp.
TGCTAATCTTTTCAAATGGAAGTTCTGCTGATTTGAGTTCACTTTTTTGTTGTGTTGCTGCTACTGTTGGCGTGACATCTGCTTGTAAAGGCAGAAAAAGATTATCATTGCCTTTTGCTGCACCGACTAGACTCATTGTCCCCCATATCAGCAGCAACACGGCCACCGTTTTTTGAAATTTCTTCCAGCCGTTAAAGTTTTCTTCATTGAAGTTCAAAGCCCCTAAGTAAACCGCAATACCTACGAAGTAAGCACCCCATAAAATAAGTGCAGAGATGAGCTGCAGTTCAGCAAATATATAGATGGCGACACCCAGTAAAACAGTACCGAAAAAATACTTCACTCCATCCATCCAAGCACCTGCTTTTGGAAGCAGATAGCCAATGCCCATTCCCATAATCAACAGTGGAATACCCATACCAAGAGCAAGTGCAAACATCGTCAGAGCACCCAAAATAGGGTCACTTGTCGCAATGGCAACACCTAAAAAGGAGATAAGCACAGGAGAGACACAAGCACCTAAAACAAGAGCTGAAATGAGCCCTAGAAGAAAAACAGCAAAAAACTTTCCGCCTTTTATATTATGTGTTGCACCATCGAGACGAGATTGCAAAGAGGAAGGCAGCTGTACAGTGAAAAGACCAAACATCGCGAGTGCCATAAGCACGAACAATAGACTCATTGCGCTTATTGCCCAGAAATTTTGAAAATAGGACTGGAGTTGTTCACCCGTCGCCCCGGCAAGTGCGCCCATAGCTCCATAGGTAACGGCAGTTCCCAAAACATAAGCAAAAGAGAGTTTAAAGGCTTTGGCTTTGGAAAGGCTCTTTCCCTCTCCGGCAATGACACTTGAGAGGATGGGTACCATCGGCAAAACACAGGGCGTAAAAGTAAGTAAAATTCCTGCGACAAAAGCACCCCCGAGAATGCCGAATGTACTTTGAGAAGAGAGTGTTTCGACTCCTGCAAAGAGAGGCAATGCACACACCCATAAAATAAAGAGCATTCGTGTGATAGTTCTTTGTTTCATAAAAATCCTTCTTTTTAAAATGTTAAAATCTTGTCACTTTCAAGTACCCACTCAGAAAGTTTTTGCATAGTTGAAGATATATTTTCAGCGAAATAGGGTTCGTTTTTATATAAACCGCATCGCGTGTTGCAACTGCCGCATACCTGTAACGCTATACCGTCTTCATACAACTCTTTTAACATCTGTACAAGATCATGATCATAGTGATCAGGCTTACGCGTTTTATCACGGGCAAGATCTACAGCATCGTTCATCAAAAAGATATTCACTTTTTCGCCGTTTTTATGCAGTGTTTTAGCCAACCGCAGTGCATTCCATGCAATATCACTTCCATCGTAAGGTTGATGATTCAATATGATTGTCGTCATCGCTATTTTCCTTTTTTCAGAACAACTTTACCAAGTCCCGTTTTTATCGGATAACCCGCTTTCGCCCATCCTTTGAGTCCCCCTTTGAGTGTCGTAGCATTTTTATAGCCCATCTGTCTCAAAACCTTGGCTGCAAGCGCACCTCTTCCGCCTCTGCGACAATAGGTTACAATCTTTGCATTTTTATCAGAAATAAGTTTGTTGATTTTCCATTCAAGATTTCCACGGGTTAAATGATAAAAATTTTCCTTGTTGAAATCATCAAAAGGGATGCTCCCCTCTGATCTTTGTTCCGCTTCTCTTACATCCAAAACGATTACATCTTCCCCATCATCGAGCATCTTTTTAAGTTCTTGGGCGTTATCTCACCAACCTCTTTTTTCGCCGTATTGATCAAATCCATCTTCGAAAGTGCCTGAGCATTCAGTTGCGTGACATTGAATGCCATCACTGCAAATATAACCGCTGCAATCAATCTTTTCATTTTTTACTCCTATTTAATTATTTAGCAAATTTGCTAAATTGATTTCAAAGTCTATAATTAAGATGCTTAATTTAAAGTTAATTGTCTAAATTGCTAAATAACCTTAACAAGAATATTTTTAATATAGTTATTTTGCTATAATGTTAAATATGCAATAAGGATAACTGCAATGCTCAATATGGAAGATAAGATAAAAATTTTCAAAGCACTCGGGAACGAAACAAGATTTAAAATATTCAAAACATTATTTACGGGTGGATATGTATGTTCCATAGATAATACAAAGCCAAAAAATGACATTATCGCACAAGCAACCTGTGTTACAACGATTGCCGAACAGTTCGATTTTGCGTTACCGACCATCTCAAGACACCTCAAAGAGATGAAAGATGCAAAAATTATAACAATGACCAAAAATAAAAATAAAATCTACATAGAGCCCAACATTGAAACGATGAAAGAGATAGCAGGATGTTTTGATACTTTAGTCAAAGAGTATGAGGATGGTGCTGTTTATCAATTTGATAATACTAAATAATAATAGTAACGTTAAGCAGTGCGATGTTGGCATGGAGGCGGAGTGGTGTCGCAGTCAAGTGCCGATACGGTGATGTACATTCTTTATGCCGTGATCATCGCGGCGACCATTGTCATTTTGAAGTTGCCGAAGAAAAAATAGCCTCAATCGGCGCGAATGAATTCGCGCTTCCAGAATAAGTGTATGTCTGGGTAAGTAAAGCTATTTGCTATCTTGTTTAAGTGCCTCTCTTATTTTTTCTGCAACCCCCTCGGCCCTTGCGCCAAGTACGATCTGAATGGAGTGTCTGTCGGGTCGTATGACCCCTTTTGCTCCAAGGGCACTGAAGGCTTCATCTTTGAGCGTTTCACTGTTTTTGACACTCATCCTTAACCGCGTGATACAGGCATCGGCAGCGACAATGTTCTCTCTGCCGCCCAGTGCTTTGATGAATGCGGCTGCTTCATCGTTTTGCGAGTTTTCTGCATTTTTGGATGAGTCATCGGAGAGTTCCGTCTCCATGATCTTCAGCTTGAAAAATTTGATGGTGTAGTAGCTGAGCACGAAGTAGAGCAGGGCGAACACCAGCCCCAGCGGAATGATGCGCAGCGGATGGGTGGAGAGTTTGTAGTTGATGAGGTAGTCGATGAAGCCTGCGGAGAAGCCGAACCCTGCGTGAATGTCCAGTGCCTGTGCGGATGCAAGTGCCAGACCGGTAAGCAGGGCATGCACCACAAAGAGTGCCGGCGCGACAAAGAGAAAAAGAAACTCCATAGGTTCCGTGATGCCGGTCAGAAACGAAGTAAATGCCACCCCTGCCAGAATGGCGGCCGCCTTTTTACGGTAGGCTTTGTCCGTATTGAGGTAGATGGCATACGCCATGGCGGGCAGGCCGAACATCATCACCACATAGAAGCCCGACATATAGATGCCCGCACTCTTGTCACCTGCAAAGAAGCGGTGCAGGTCACCGTTGGCGACAACGGCCACGCCATCCTTGACATAGTGGAATTCCCCGATCTGGAACCAGAAGACGGAGTTGAGAATGTGGTGCAGCCCGATGGGGATGAGCAGACGGTTGAGTACGCCGTAGATGAACGTACCAATCTCACCCATACCGATAATAGCGTTGGAGAAGGCGTCGATGCCGCTTTGGGCATACTGCCAGAAGTAGCCGGCAACCACCCCCACGACTATGGCTGCAAGTGCGGTGATGATGGGTACGAAGCGTTTGCCGCCGAAAAAGCCCAGAAATTCGGGAACCTTGATGGTGTGGTAGCGGTTGTAGAGTGTCCCTGCGATGACACCGATGATGATGCCCACAAAGACACCCATGTTGACATCTTTGTCAATAGCGGTGTAAACCGCCTTGGCGATGAGAACCCCCACCGCACCGCTGAGTGCTGCGGCACCGTCGTTGTTCTTGGCAAGTCCGTAGGCGATGCCCACACCAAAGAGCAGGTCGAGGTTGGCAAAGACCGCCTCCCCGGCACTCTTCATCACAAGGGCGATCTCTCCGTCGAATATATCACCGAATCCAAGCCTAAGCAGCAGTGCCGCCACAGGCAGTACGGCAATAGGGGTCATCAGCGCCTTGCCGATCTTTTGAAGCAGGTTAAACATGGCGTATCCTCTCTTTGGTTTGTGCTACCAGTCCCGGCGAGACACTCAGTTTCGCAATACCGGCAGCGACGAGCCGTGCTGTCGCTTCGCTGTCGCCTGCGAGTTCTCCGCAGATACTGACAGGTTTTTCTGCCTCTGCCGCCACCTTTTCAACGGCACGAAAGAGCGCTTCGGAACGGGGGTCGAGCGCGAGTGTGGGGTGCGTGCGTTCAATGGCGTAGAGGTACTGGTTGAGGTCGTTGGTGCCGATGGAGTAGAAGTCTACGACTTCATTGAACTCCGGCAGCAAAAAGAGTACGGAAGGCACTTCGACCATCATGCCAAACTTGATGGCGGAGATATCGATGTTCTCTTTTCCTGCCACCTCTTTGGCGAAGGTCTTGGCTTTGGTGAAGCTTTCGACACTGTCGACCATTGGGAACATCACCTTGAGCGGTTTTCCCGCAGCTGCGGTAAAGATCGCTTTGAGCTGCTCGGCGATGAGGTCGGGGTGGCTCTCAAAAAGCCTGACCCCGCGGATACCGAGAAAGGGGTTTGGCTCTTTGGGCAGGTCGATGTAGGGAAGTGCCTTGTCCCCGCCCACATCGAGTGTGCGGACGGTAACGTCATCAAAGAGGGAAAATATCGCTTTGTAGGCTTCTGTCTGCTCCTGGAGCGTCGGTTTTCTCTCCTGAAAGAGAAACTCGGTACGTAGCAGTCCTATCCCCTCCGCACCGGCCTCCTTTGCCGCTTTTGCCGAAGCGGGGTCGGTCACGTTTGCCAGAATGCGTATGGTTTTGCCCAAAGTCGTAGTCGCCGTATCGAAGCGTTTGGCGTGCTGCTGCTCTTTTTGGCTCCGGCTCTGTGTCAGCAACTGCTTTGCCGTATCAAGGTCTTTTGGGCTGGGGTCGGCAACCAGCACGCCCGCAAATCCGTCGAGAATGACCGGTGTATCCGTCTCATCGATCTGTTCACGTACGATGAGGGAGGGGACGCCTGCAGCCCGCAGCAAAATGGCGGTGTGGGAGGTCAGGCTGCTCTGTTGCAGCACGACACCCTCAACGCTTTGGGGCAGTCTCTCCACCTGTGAGGGGAGCAGGTCATCGGCCAGTAGTACAAAGGGTGTGTCAGGCCACATCACTTCAGTTTTGTAGCCCATGGCGCTTCTGACGCGCCCAAGCAGGTCACGGTAGTCGGTGATCTTTGCTGCCATGGCACTGCCCTCAAGCGCTGCGACGACATCGTTGACGGCAGCTTCAAAGGCTTCAAGCGTATCGGTCTCTTCGGAGAGCGTCTCAAGCAAGGAGCGCTGTGCAAGGAAGATGGTCCCCTCCGGCCGCGCCATGTTCGCTTTGTACTCCGCTTCAAGCGCAGCGTTTACGCGCTCAAGTGCCGTTTTAAAATCAGCGCCACCCTCCGCTTTGTGATGACGCTCGCTGTATCGCCAAAGCGGTGCTGTGGCGACCCCCTGTGAGATGATCTCTCCGGCGAAGCTCTCTCCCTCATAGCTGTGTGTCGCTTTGTCGATACGCGCAACGGCTTTATCGCTCTGCATCAGTGTTTCAAAAACGGCAGTGAGTGCTTCAAGGGCTTCTTCGGCATCCCTGCCTTTGCAGATGATGTCGAAGTGGTCCCCCTTTTCGAGGTTGAGCGAAAGCAGGGCGTTGAGGTTTTTGGCATCGACGCTTTGCCCGCGCGTTTCAGCCTCAATGGAGGCAGAAAACTTTTTGGCTTCGGCGGCGAATACGGCAGCGGGGCGCAGGTGAAAGCCGTTGGTAGAGGTGATATGCAGTACCGTCGCGGCACTCTTGGCAAAGAAGCGGTCAAAAAGGCCCATGGCTTACTTCAGGTTCCGAACACAGCGTACGTAGCGGTCGTAGTACTCCGCAGCACGGCTGCTGGCACCACGCTTGAAGTTCACACCCCAGAATTCGTCATCGGCATCGGCAACGGGAGTAGAGGTCCAGTAGAATGATTCGGGTTCTATGTAGTCGAAGGCCTTGAATGTCGCAGGAGAGGTGCGGCTGTAGTCGACAATGCTCAGCAGCTCCTTGATGGTCGGCAGTCTCCAGTCCGTGTATCCGCCGAGTCTGAGTGCTGTGCAGTAGAGTATCGCTTTTGGGTGGGTGATCTTCACCTCTTTGACGTGTGGGGTGTCTTCCCAGAGCAGACCGGTGCGGGTATCTTTGACCATCGTCGCTTCGGCGAAGAGAAAAGCGGCAGGCAGTATCAGCAAAAAGAGGGCTTTGAACATGGAGGGCTCCTTGGGTGGGTCTTTGGAAGATAGTATAGCAAATCAAAACAAAACTTTGCTATACTGAAAAGAAAATCAGGAACACACGATTGAAATATCTCATTGAATTCATAGAGGCCAAATCGGTCAAAAAAAGTACTGTCTACAAACAGCTCAAATGCACCGAAGAGGAGGCGAAGCTGGTGCAGTACGTCTGCCGCCGCTACGTCAAGGGGCTTGAGGAGGTGCCGGTACTGGAGATGCTGCAGGAGAACTTCCACGGCGAACCCTACCTCTACCTAAAAAAACTGCCGCTGGTAAAGAATCTGCTCGACCTTGGCTGGTTCGTACAGATCAGCTTCGGACAGGTCAAGGCGCACGACTTTTCGCAGCTGGAGCTGATCAATACTTCCGTGACACCGAGCATGTCGCTGCTGCGCCTGCTCGAAGAGGGGTCTCTGGAGCTCTCTCTGCCCGAGATCAAACCCTACACCGACCATCTGGAGTACCTGCAGGATCAGTTCGATATGATCAGCCTGCTGCACAAGATCGCCACCTACAAGCAGGGGTTTGCGGACAATACGCTCAGCATCGGAAGGCTCAAGAACAAGCTGACACTGCTAACAAAGCGTATCGAAGAGCGTGTCAAGATGACCGAAACGCCCATCGTCGTCGAAGAGTTCTTCAAGGAAAAAGGGCTTGACGAGAAGGAGCAGCGCATTTTTCTGGCACTGCTCAAAGAGGAGTACAGCGGCGGGGAGGGGCAGTTTCGCGATATGAACACCCTCATCGAGCTTATCAGTTTCGACGAGTATGAAAAGATCAAGAACCGCGCGCTGCTTGAAGACGGTGCGAGGCTCATTACCGAAGGGATCATCGACTATGAAGAGATCCTCAATATGTTCGGGGGTGTGAGCCGTTCGTTCTACCTGCAGGAGGAGGTGATGCAGCGCATTATCCACCCCAAGAAAAAGAAGAAGGTCACCAAACTCAAACTCGATGCACTGGTCAAAGACCAGGATATCTTCGAATACCTCAAACCCGAAACCACGCTTGACGATGTGGTGCTCCACCCCAAAACGCGCGAGACGCTCAACAATGTCGTCAAGCAGGTCGACAAAGAGGTCTTCAGAAAGCTTCGCGAATGGGGTATCAAGGACAAGCGCAAGAGTATCGATGCGCGTATTATCTTCTACGGTGCGGCAGGAACAGGAAAGACGATGACGGCGATGAGCCTTGCCAAGACGCTTAAAAAGCCCATCCTCTCTTTCGACTGTTCGAAGATCCTCTCGATGTATGTCGGAGAGAGCGAAAAGAATGTGCGCCGTATCTTCGATGACTTCAGAGAGCTCAGCGCCAAGGCGAAGGTGGAGCCCATTTTGCTGCTTAATGAAGCTGACCAGTTTCTCAGTTCACGAAGCGAGGGTGCAGGCAGCAGTGCGGACAAGATGCACAACCAGATGCAGAATATCTTTCTTGAGCAGATCGAACGCTTCGAGGGGATACTGATCGCCACGACCAACCTGCTTGGCAACATCGACAAAGCCTTTTCACGCCGATTCAACTACAAGATAGAGTTCAAGAAGCCCGGCAAGAAACAGCGTCTGCGTCTGTGGCAGTTCATGCTGCCCGAAAAGGCCGACTACGCCGAAGACTTCGATGTGGAAGCGCTGGCGAAGTTCGAACTGACCGGCGGGCAGATCAACCTGATCATCCGCAACACCGCCTATAAAGTGGCGGTCAGGGAAGAGAGTATCTTTACGCAGAAAGATTTCCTTGAAGAGATCGAAAAGGAGCTTGGCAGCAGCTTCGACGGCGCCAAGAGTATGGGGTTTAAGGTATAAGAGTATTATGGGTCTTTTTCAGCGTTCGGTATTGCGTAATCATCTGCAGCAGATAGACAAAGATGCGGCGTTAGAGGCGTTTGCAAGATACAAAAAGGTCTTCCTCCCTAAGATCGAAAATATCCGCACTTCCAAAGAGGAGCAGTATCAGTACGGCTTTCTCGATGATCTTTTCGTCAAGGTGCTGGGGTATACCCTCAACCCCTCTCCCGGATACGATCTCATCGCCGAGCAGAAAAACATAAGCGATAGTAAAAAAGCCGACGGTGCGATCCTGAGAGAAGATAAGGTCGTTGCCGTGATCGAGCTCAAATCGACCAAAACACGCGCGATGGAGAAGATCGTTGACCAGGCCTTTGCCTACAAGCACAACCACCCCGGATGCCGCTATGTGATCACCTCAAACTTCGAAAAGCTAAGGTTTTATGTGGATCACTCCGATGCCTTTGAGGAGTTTGATCTCTTTGCTTTGGATGAGGAGCGCTTTGTGTGGCTCTATACCTTGCTCTCAAAAGAGCATCTCATGGCGGATGTGCCACTTCGGCTCAAGGAGCTCTCCCGACTGCGTGAAGAGGATGTCTCGGGCGAACTTTACAAGAAGTATGCCAAACTGCGTACCGACCTCTTTGAGAATATCCTTCGAAACAATCCCGAGTATGACAAACATTTGCTTCTGGAGAAGACACAGACGATCCTAGATAGGATGGTCTTTATCTTTTTTGCCGAAGATAGGGTATCCTGCCGCCCAATACCATTGCCGCGATCATCGAATACTACAAGAACGACATCGAAGATCGGGAGCTTTGGCACTTTTACAAGATCTACTTCCGTGCGATCAACAAAGGCAATGCCAAGCTGAAGATCCCCGAGTACAACGGTGGGCTCTTTGCCGAAGATGCAGTGCTCGAGGTACTCAAGATCGATGCGGAGGTGATTGAGTCGCTGCCGCTGGCACTGAGCGCGTATGATTTTAACACCGATATCGATGTCAACATCCTGGGACATATCTTTGAAAACTCTCTTAACGATATCGAAGAGCTCAAAGCGCGTATCAACGATGACGACTTCGATCCCGCGCTTTCCAAACGTAAAAAAGACGGGGTTTTCTATACGCCTGAGTATATTACCCGTTACATCGTCAGCGAGACACTCGGTACCCTCTGCCGAAACAAAAAAGCCTCCCTCGGACTTGACAACATTGACATCGCCATCCCCAAAAACCCCAAAAAGCTCACCCGCAGCGAAACCAAGATCAAAGAGGCGTTGGAGGCGTACCGGGAGTATCTGCTCTCGCTGAAGATCCTCGATCCCGCCTGCGGGTCGGGCGCGTTTCTCAATCAGGCACTGAGCTTTTTGCTCGAAGAACACCGCTTCATCGATGAGGGTATCCGTACGCTTATGGGCGGTGCGGTGCTGGGGTTGTATGATGTCAAAAAGGGCATCTTGGAGAACAACCTCTACGGTGTGGACATCAACTCCGAAGCGGTTGAGATCGCCAAGCTCTCGCTCTGGCTGCGCACCGTAGAGCCCGGACGCAAGCTCAACCGCCTTGCCGACAAGATCAAAGTGGGCAACTCACTCATCGACGATCCAGAAGTGGCAGACAACGCCTTTGTCTGGGAGGAGGCATTTCCCGAAGTCTTTGAGGAGGGTGGCTTCGATGTGGTCATCGGCAATCCGCCCTATGTACGCCAAGAGCTTTTGGATGCCAAAGACAAAGCTTACTTCAAAACACATTACCATACCTATCACGGCACAGCCGATCTCTATGTCTTTTTTGTCGAGAAGGGGTATGTCCTGCTCAAAGAGGGAGGCTATTTTAGCTACATTTTTCCAAACAAATGGATGCGTGCCAACTACGGTACACCGCTACGCAAATGGCTCACTGACAAGAAGATCGAAGAGATTGTAGATTTTGGTGATCTGCCTGTTTTTGCCGATGCGACGACCTATCCGATGATCATGCGTATGCAAAAGAGTAGTGACGTAGGGCTCTTTAGGTCGTTGACACTGGATACTTTGGCGTTTGATGATCTCAAAAGCTATGTCGAGACCCGTCACAAGCTGACCGATCAGCATAGGCTTGATCCCAAAGGCTGGTCGCTTGCGGATGTACGTGTCCAAAAGCTGGTCGAGAAGCTTAAAGCTTCGGGAACACCTCTGGGCGAGTATGTTAATGGTGAGATTTACAGAGGAGTATTGACTGGGTTGAATGATGCCTTTGTGATAGATGAAGTAACCAAAGCAACGCTGATCGCCCAAGATCCCAAAAGTATCGAGGTGATTAAGCCATTTCTTGCCGGCAGAGACATCAAGCGATATGAGACACCGATGGCGGATAAGTTTCTCATTTTTACAAGAAGAGGTATCGACATAGAGGAATATCCTGCAATCAAGCAACATCTTGAACAGTTCAAAGAGAGACTTATGCCTAAGCCAAAAGGATTTAAGGGAACATGGAAAGGGCGCAAGGCAGGAAATTATGAGTGGTATGAGATACAAGACACAGTTGCATATTATGAAGCATTTGAGAAGCCGAAGATAATCATCCCTGCCATTGCAAATCAAGCCTCTTATGTATATGACATTCATCAAAACTATTCTAATGACAAAACAACAATTATCCCTACAGAAGATTTGCATCTTGTAGGATTACTTAACGCTAAAGTGCTTGATTTTTATCTTAAACAAATTGCTTCAACCAAGCAAAACGGTTATTTTGAATATAAGCCGATGTATATTTCGCAGCTTCCTATCGCGTCTACACGAAACGAAACCATCGTCGAAAAAGTTCAGATACTAATCGAGAAACACCAATCTTTCCAAAACAAAAAAGCAACCTTTCTCAAGCGCCTCACCGACAACCTCGACATTGACAAACTGAGCAAAAAACTCGAAGCTTTCTACGAGCATGACTTCAAAACTTTCCTTACTGAGCTCAAAAAGAAAAAAGTTACCCTCTCGTTGGTAGAGCAAGACGAGTGGGAAGCCTACTTCGAGCAGTACAAAAACGCGTTGACACAACTACAAACCGAGATTGACAACACCGACAAAGAGATTGACACGATGGTCTATGCACTTTACGGGCTGAGCGAAGAGGAGATCGCGGTGGTGGAAGAGAGTGTATGAGCCGAAAAAATATTCTTATCATTCAAAATATGCTCAAAAAAAGTCATCGTTATGATTTGGCACTAAGAATGGAAGGCGCATCGTATGAAGTGTGCAGAATGGAAAATGGTACAGGGGAAATAAACATTGCAGTGCATCCGAATCATTATATGGAGTTATTGTCCCTGAACATATCAGACCAAAATCTGTTGAAAACACTTTTCAATGGCGTGGAGCACTATATTGAGATTGTGTCAGTCACTTTTTCGATAAATACGGATGTTGTTGCCGAAGATGTCAGTGATACGGTTTATATTTTTGTTGATGAAGCTGGGGATATGGACTTCTCCCCGAAGGGGTCCAAATATTATATGTTCAATTTCCTTGTCAAACGAAGACCGTTTCATCTGCATGAGTACATTGCAAGTTACCGCTATTCATTACTTGAAAGAAATCTCGATCCGATGAAGGGAAACCGTTTGGATATCGAGGCGTTCCACGCACACAATGATAACAAGTACATAAAAGAAGAGCTGTTCAATATTATTTCGACTTTTGATGAGAAGAGTGTCAGTATCTATGCCTATATTTTGGAAAAGCCAAAAGTAGAACCGGGAAAACGCAAAGAAAAAGAGCGTTTTTATATTGACAATCTGAGTTTTTCAATCCAAAGACTTCTGGACAGACTCGGCATCAATAGCAATTTTATTATTATCACCGACAGGCTTCCTGTCCAAAAAAACAAATCAAAGCAAATCGGTGCTTTGAAAAAGGGAATCAAGGGGTACCTGAAAAGCAATGGACTGCAAGTGCGTTACGACATTTTTCATCACTGCAGCGCTTCAAGTACGAATCTGCAGATCGTAGATTATGTCAGTTGGGCGATCTACAGAAAATATGAGCATGGCAAAGATAGCTACTATGAGAAGATAAAGCATTATATTTTGGATGAAGAGGTGATGACTAAAAACAGATCGATAAATCATTATGAAAGATGACCCATTCTGCCTATCCGAAGAAGCCTCCCTTGGAGTCTTATCAGCAGATGGGAACTTTGAACAGATTATATACAAATTTTAGGGAAAAATCAAGGTGATTTGACCACCTGCGCCTTTGCACCAATGAGTCCGATGAGTCCGTTCTTGACGTTGAGCGGTGTGAAGCCGTGCTTTTCCAGGATGCGTGAAGCAGCTACACTGCGGCTGCCGCTGCGGCAGTAGACGATGACGGGCTCTTTTTTGTATGCAGCCAACTTATCCAAATTGGTTTCGAGTCTGCCCAGCGGAATGAGTGTGGCCCCCGGCAGATGGCCCTTCCGGAACTCCTTGGGTGTACGAACATCGAGAATGGGTATGTCGGGGTTCTTTTCGATACGCTCCAGTGCCTGCTGCGGGGTGATGGTCTCGAAGTTGGCGAAGATCCACCCCTTTGTGTACGCAAACCAGACTACCAGCAGCACCATTGCGATCCAGTAGAGGGAGTTGATTACCTTTTTGGACATGATTATCCTTTTCATATGTTGGTTTCACTCGATGGCGACAAAGGAGCACTCAACCCGAAGGGCGGCTCCGCCGTTTGCGACTGCCAGAGCTATCGAGTGAAACCAATGTTTCTACTTTTTATTATCGTTTGCATAAAAACCGATTATCATTTTTTTCGGCTAATTGTAGCAGATTTTCGGTTGTTTCACTTAGTTACAGTAAACTATTTCACCCAATGGAGGCTCGGTGCAACCGCCTAGTTTAATCATCTTTTGGTTAATATAGGCGTACTATTCTGAGAATACTCTGCCGCTGCCGGCGGGGAAGAATGAAACTTAGCTAAGGGATTACTATGACTCATGTAATTACGCAACATCCGTATTACGGTGTGTTTATACTCTTCGTATTGACCACGGTTGCATTTGCCGCGACGCTCTTCCTGGCACGATTTATCAGCCGGAAACTCGCCAAGCTCGATACTGAGAAACTGAAACTGACGATCTACGAGTGTGGACCGGAAGTGACCAAGCAGCCCAACACAATTTCGGCACAGTTCTACCTGATCGCCCTCCTCTTCATCCTTTTCGATGTGGAGATCATCTTTATGTTCCCATGGGCGATCGACTTCAAACTGCTTGGATGGTTCGGTTTTGCGGAAATGATACTGTTTATTGTACTACTTGCGATTGGTTTCGTATATGCATGGAAGAAAGGAGCACTTGAATGGCACAGCATCAAGTAAATTACGCCAGCTCTGCTGGCTTGCCGATAGCACTGACTACGGTAGACCACCTGGTAAACTGGGGACGAAGCAACTCGCTTTGGCCATTGACCTACGGACTCGCATGTTGTGCGATCGAGATGATGGCTTCGGGTGCATCGCGCTACGACTTCGACCGAATGGGTACGATCTTCCGTGCCTCTCCAAGACAGGCGGACGTGATGATCCTTGCCGGAACACTCTCCAAGAAACACGCGGAGTTCGCCAGACGTCTCTATGACCAGATGACGGAGCCAAAATGGGTCATCTCCATGGGATCGTGCGCCAACACCGGCGGTATGTTCAACACCTACGCGACCGTTCAGGGAGTCGACCGTATCGTGCCTGTTGACATCTATCTTCCCGGATGTGCGCCGAGACCTGAAACGCTTCAGTATGCGCTGATGATGCTGCAGAAGAAGATCAGACGCGAATCTGCGAATATGAAGAAGAACACCAAACAGAACCTGAGGTTAGTGTAATGAGAAAGTATACCCCAAAAGACAATGTACAGGCCAAATCCTACTATACCGACCGCTATTGGGTCGCACCGAGAGTACCGAGAGCGGCAGTGGAAGAGGGCACACACTTTGCCGACGTGGTCAAGGCGATGGCAAAGTTCGCCAAAGAGAGCTATATCGAGATTGGGACACTCGTCATTCATATCGACGCGAAAGAGAACTTCGAAGCGATCAAGACACTCAAAGAGGAGTGCGGCTATACGCAGTGCTCCGAGCAGAGTGCGGTGGACTATCTGGCACAGGACGGGGAGTTTGAACTCTTCTACCAGTTTCTCAACGTCAACGAAGCCAAGCGTGTACGTATCGTCTGCCGTATCAAGAAGGGTGAAGCAATAGAGTCGATCGTACCCCTTTTCAACTCGGCGAACTTCGCAGAGCGTGAAATGTTCGATATGTTCGGTATCAAGGTCAACAACCATCCGTTCCTCAAGCGTATTCTTATGCCGGATGACTGGGAAGGGCATCCGCTGCTCAAGACCTATCCGCTGCACGGAGACGAGTTCGCATCGTGGTATGAGGTCGATAAAATCTTCGGTAAAGAGTACCGCGACATCATCGGGCCGGAGAACCGCGACCCTGCACGTATCGACCGCTACGACACCAAGCGCTTCTCGAGAGTCGGTTACGAAGTACCGTTCGGTGAAGATATCTCCGAAGGCGAAAAAGAGCAGCCGATCGAATACAGCGAAACGCTGCTGGTTGATTACAACAAAAAATCCGGCAAACAGCTGGACCATAGAAAGTAAGGGGAGAGTATGCAACAGCCAAATAAATTAACACCGTTCTTCGAAAACCTCAACTTCGAGCGTGACGACAATACGATGGTGATCAACTTCGGTCCGCAGCACCCCTCCGCGCACGGTCAGCTCAGACTGGTTCTCGAGCTTGATGGCGAGCAGGTGGTCAAAGCCTATCCCGACATCGGATACCTCCACAGAGGTATCGAAAAGATGGCAGAGAACATGACTTACAACGAGTTTCTGCCTACGACGGACAGACTCGACTATATCGCTGCGACATCGAACAACTACGCCTACGCACTGGCGGTTGAGAAGCTGCTTGGTATCGAAGCGCCAAGACGCGCTCAGGTGATCCGTACGATGCTGCTGGAGATCAACCGTATCATCTCGCACCTCTTCTTCATCGCAACACACGCACTCGATGTCGGTGCGATGTCTGTCTTCCTCTATGCATTCCGTGAAAGAGAGTTCGGAATGGACCTGATGGAGGACTATTGTGGTGCCAGACTGACACACTCTGCAGTACGTATCGGCGGGGTACCTCTGGATCTTCCCGACGGTTTCATCGAAAACATGATCGCATGGTGCGACAAGGTCGATTACGAGGTGAAAAACACTTACGAAGCGCTTTTGACAGAGAACCGTATCTGGAAAATGCGTCTTGAGGATGTGGGTGTCATCTCTGCCGAAGATGCCCTCAACTGGGGATGTACCGGTCCGATGCTCAGAGGCTCCAACGTCAAGTACGATATCCGTAAAGAGGAGCCGTACGAACTCTACGGAGAGCTTGACTTCGACATTCCTGTCAGTGACAGATGCGACTCCTACGGAAGATACATGCTCTATATGCAGGAGATCTACCAGTCTACGCGCATCCTCAGACAGCTTGTTCCGATGTACAAGGAGAGCAGCCCTGAACTGATGGCGCACGCGCCGCAGTACATCTCCGCACCCAAAGAGGAGATCATGACGCAGAACTACGCGCTGATGCAGCACTTCGTACTGGTCACACAGGGTATGCGTCCGCCAAAAGGCGAAGTCTACGTGCCGACAGAGTCGCCGAAGGGTGAGCTGGGCTTCTACATCAAGTCCGAGGGTGAACCGTACGCCTACAGACTCAAGTGTAGAGCACCGAGCTTCTTCCACACCGGCCTGCTGCAGGATATTCTTGTAGGTACATATATTGCTGACGTCGTTACGATCATTGGTTCTACCAATATCGTATTCGGTGAAGTCGACCGTTAAGGAGAAGAGCGTATGAAACGATATGATTTAAGACATTTGCACGACGATTTTTACGACAGAATGGCGGAACTGATCGACCAGGGACTCAAGGTCGGTGAAGTGGGTATCTTTCTGTTCGAAGTGGGAGACTTTTCACACATTCAGCGCTCTGCGGACTTCATCAAGGAGCTCGGGCACGATCTGATGAACTCACTGAAGTTCAATGAAGTCGACTGGACGATCGTGGTCAAGAAGGTAGATGAGGAGACACGCAAAGCAAGAGCCGAAGCGGTAGAGAAAGCGCGTATCGAAGCGGAGCAGAAAGCGGCAGAGGCAGCCAAGGCGGCTGAAGAGAAAGCCAAGGCCGAAGCAGCCGCAGCCGAAGCGAAGGCCAAAGAAGAGGCCGAAAAAGCTGCAGCCGAAGCGAAAGCTAAAGAAGAAGCCGAAGCCAAAGCGAAAGCTGAGGAGGAAGCAAAGGCAAAAGCCGAGGCGGAAGCCAAAGCCAAGGAAGAGAAAGCGGCTGCTGAAAAAAAGAGTGCCGATAAAAAAGCGCCTGCCAAAAAGGCTGCAAAGAAAGACGAAGCGCCCAAGGGTGACGATCTGACAAAGATCAAAGGGATCGGCAAGGCCTATATGGAGAAGCTCAACAGAGAAGGCATCTACACCATCGAAGATGTCGCCAAGATGACCGAAGAGCAGATTCAGATGATGGAAGAGAAGTACTCTTTCAAGGGTGACTTCAAAGAGTCTGTAGCAGATGCGAAAAAACTGCTGCAAGCAAAGGCTAAATAATGTCACGCGTAGTATTCTCTACTTGGAGGGGCGAGTTTATCGACAACCGCGGTAAACCCTCCGACGAGTGGGAGGAATCCGGGTTCAAGCTGCCTGAGACCTATGACGGCGATACCAAGTCAAAAGCCTTTATCGGATGGGACGGTGTAGCGATCTTCAATGAAGATATCGACGCTGTCGAACTTGCCTCCAAGTATGCGGCACAGTATCAGGAGTATTCCGAAGCGTGCGGACGCTGTGCACCGGGACGCTGGGGCGGGCGTATTCTCTACGACCTGCTCGACAAGATCGCAAGAGGTGAGGGAACGCATGACGATATCGCCCACCTCAAAGAGGTTTCCGAAACGATGATGGCAACCTCCAAGTGTGAGATCGGAAAGACGGTACCAAAGCCGATTCTGGATCTGATGGAGCACTACAAGGATCAGTTTGACACCTGTATCGATGCGCAGCAGCCCTCAAAGCACTATGGCGGAGACACCTCCTACATCGCCAAGGTGACGGCACCCTGTACCGATATGTGTCCGGCGCACGTCGACATCCCCGCTTACATCGAGGGTGTACGCGATATGATCTTTACAGACTCTCTGGCTGCGACACGCCAGACGATGCCGCTGGCGCACACTTGCGGACGTGTCTGCCCGCATCCATGTGAAGATGCCTGTCGACGTATGAACCTGGACGAGCCTATCTCCATTATGGAGCTCAAGCGTATTGGAGCGGACTACGAGACCGACCATGCGCTCCCGTGGCAGCATCCGTTCGAGGTGCAGCCTCCGCGAAACGACGGCAAAAAAGTCGCTATTATCGGTGCGGGACCTGCCGGACTGACGGCGGCATACTACCTCGGTATTCAGGGGATTCACGTCGATATCTTCGAAGAGCTGCCTGTAAACGGCGGTGAAGTCGCCGTAGGGGTACCGGAGTACCGTATGCCGGTTGACAAGTACAACAAAGATATTCAGCTGGTACTCGATCTGCCTACAGTGCATATCCACAACAACCACCGCGTCGATGCCGAGCGTCTTAAAGAGATCGACGCCGAGTACGATGCGACGCTGCTGGCGTTTGGTACGCGACTCTCCAAAAAGGTGCGTGCAACCAACGAAAACCCGAAGATGAAAGGGTACTGGGGTGCGATCGCTATGCTCGACAAGGTCAACCTCTGGAACAAGTACGGTATCGGCTCACCTGCTTCCAACGAGCTCAAGGATAAAGTCGTCGTCTGTGTCGGTGGTGGATTCACCTCCATGGACGTGGTACGCTGCTCTATTCGCGAGGGTGCCAAGAAGGTGATCATGCTCTATCGCCGTGACGAGAAGACGATCATCCGTAACACGACCTATGAAGAGTATCACGAAGCGGTCGAAGAGGGTGTGGAGTTCATCTTCCACTCAGCCATCGAAGAGATCTTCGATGACGGTGAGAAGATCACCAAACTCAAGGTTAACCGCTTCGAACTGGTTCCCGACCCCAACGGAGGCAGACCGCAGCTTCAGAAGATCGAAGGAGCCGACTTCGAGATCGAGTGTGATTACCTGATCCCGGCGGTCTCCCAGGCTGCAGACCTGCAGCTGCTGCCCGAAGAGTGGAACATCGAGCTTACTTCGTGGAATACGATCCTGACCAACGGAAGGGATTTTATGAGTTCGCGTCCGGGGCTCTTTGCCGCAGGCGACTGTGAGTACGGCCCGATGACCATCGTCAACGCTGTCGGACAGGCGCGCCGTGCAGCATCGGTCATCAGCCGTTACATCTACGACGGCAAGGTGAGCCTGACGGACGAGGAGATCATGGAAGATCACCTCAACAAGCTCAAGGTCTACGACAAGAATGAGAAGATTACCGGATGGATGCCGGGTCTGCCGCGCGCGGTGAGTGAGAAACTCGGCGTGGACGAGCGTAAAGACAACAACAAAGAGGTCAACCTCGGATTTACCGGAGAAGAGGCGATCGCCGAAGCGGAGCGCTGTATGCGTTGTTACTATATCTCAATGGTGGCGGTGTAGCATGAGTGTACACAATTCGATCAATACCGGAAAACCGATCACCGTCACGATTGACGGCAAGGAGTGCAAGAGCACATTTGGCAAGACCATTCTGGAGATCGCCAGAGAGAACGACATCTATATCCCTACGATGTGCTACCTGACGAAAGTGCAGCCCATCGGTTCGTGCCGAATGTGTGTCGTCAACGTCGAGGGTGTAGATGGAATGATCCTCTCCTGTCAGGAGAAGGCAGTCGACGGTGCGGTCATTACGACCAACAACGATGCACTCTTCAAAGAGCGCCAGAACATCATGCGCCTTTATGATGTCAACCACCCGCTCGAGTGCGGTGTGTGTGACAAGAGCGGCGAGTGCGATCTGCAGAACAAGACAATGGAGTTCGATGTCGATGCACAGCACTTCACCGCGCGCGACCAGCACAGACCGGTGGAGAACTGGGGCTATGTCTCCTACGATCCGGCACTCTGTATCATGTGTGAAAAGTGTGTGCGCGTCTCTACGGAGATCACCGGCGATGAGGCGCTCAAAGTGAAGTTCGGCGGCTACGGCTCGACGATCATCAACGTCAAACAGGAGCGCAACTACGCTTCACTAGGCGAAGCGGCGGCGGTCTGTCCCGTGGGTGCACTGGTGCAGACGCACTTCAAGTACACGGCAAACGCCTGGGAGCTCGAGAAGATTCCATCTGCCTGTCCGCACTGCGGCGGCGGGTGCCAGATGTACTACGAGGTCAAGCACGACAAGATCTACCGTGTCACCAACGAGTTCGAGTTTACGAACCTCTGCGGTGCGGGACGCTTCGGCTACGACTATGCCAACGAAGGCGTAACCAAAGATGAAGAAGCTTTCAATACGGCGGTAGAGGCATTCAAAAAAGCTGACAGTGTCATCTTTGCACCGCAGATCTCCAACGAAGAGGCGCTGATTCTCCAGAAACTCAAAGAGAAGCTTGGTTTCAAGCTTGTCTGTCACGAAGCATGTGCCTACCAAAAGTTTATGGAAGCGTATGCCAAAGTCAGCGGCAAAAATATTTACGGCGGAAACCTCAAGGCACTCTCCGAGTCGCAGGGGGTCATCGTGCTTGGAACACGCATCAACGACGATTCGCCGACGGTGAAGTACCACATCAATATGGCGAGCAAATGGCAGCGTGCGCGTGTAGCCTATATGCACCCCATCGAAGATGGCGAAATGCAGCATATCGTTACACAGTTCATTAAGTATGAAGCCGGAAGCGAAGAGGGAGCTGTCGCACTGCTGGCGCACACCCTGCTTGCCGATGCCGATATTCCAGAAAGTGTGCGAAGCGTACTGGACGATCTTGATATCGGCAACCTGAGTGCCGAGAGCAACATCGGTGAAGAGGAGCTTGAAGCGCTGCGCAAGTCACTGCTGAAGCGCCACGGCTTCTCACTGGTGGTGGGGGAAGACCTCTATGCCCATCCGCGTGCCGAGCAGATCGCTGCATGGGTGGCACTGCTTGAGCGTTATGCCGGGTTCAATGTTATCTGTGTACCGCCGGCAGGCAACGCGATGGGTGTTTCGCTGATATGCGATCTTGATGAGGCAGCCGAAGGCAAAACCGTCGGCTACAACGTCAAAGGCGACTTCACCCTCTCCGCACTTGGAGACGGCGATCTGGATATGCCCGCACTCAACCAGCAGGAGGGGACACTGACAACGGTGGACAAGCGTGTCGTACCGATGCATGTGGCGCTTCCGTATGGCGGGTATGTGCTCAACGATATCGCCAATGCACTGGGGCTGAAGGCAACCTACACGATCGACTATACCGAGCAGCTTCCGCAAACTGCCGGCTTCAAAGCCGCAGCCTTCGACGATCTGCCCGAGTATTTCGACATGGTAGGAAACGAACACCGCGGTTACCTGCTTGAGCCGCAGAGTGTGGCCCAGGAGCTTGCTCTTGAAGAGGTAGGCGAACTCGATACCTTCGACGGCGCGGTGGTCTACCGCTGCAACCCGGAAAACCACTTCTCGCCGTTTACGGCGAAATCACCGCTGCTGGATGAGGAGGCGGTACTGACCGGTTCGCAGCAGTTTGCGACAGTGACGAAGCTGAAAGACGGCGAGCGCATCTGCTTTGAGATAGACGGAGTACGCTTCGAACGCGTGTTTAAAATCGACACAGAGATGAAGGGAACGATCGCGCTTAACCCCACGTTTGACATGGGATTAAGTGCTTCTTTGCTATCCTCTTACAGATTTAGCAGACTGTCATTTGAGAAGTGCAACAACGACAAGATAGGAAACAACGATGAGTGAAGTTAAAACAGTAGAGAATATGGTCTCCATCACGATCGATGGTACGACCTATCAGGCGAAAGAGGGAGAGTACATTCTCAACGCGGCACGCGCGAACGATGTATTCATCCCTGCGATCTGCTACCTGACACGATGCAGCCCGACACTGGCATGCCGCCTCTGTCTGGTAGAAGCTGACGGCAAGCAGGTGTACGCCTGTAACGCCAAAGTCAAGGACGGCATGGAGATCACGGTCGATACACCGAACATCCTTGAAGAGCGCCGTGCGATCATGGAGGTCTACGATGTCAACCACCCGCTGCAGTGCGGTGTGTGTGACAAGAGTGGAGAGTGTGAGCTTCAGAACTATACGCTGGAGCTGGCAGTCGATTCGCAGAGCTATGCGATTCCTGACACCAAGCGTGAGGTAAAAGACTGGAGTACGGTACTGCACTACGATGCAGGGCTCTGTATTGTCTGTGAACGCTGTACGACTGTCTGTAAGGATATGATCGGCGATGCGGCGATCAGTACGACCAAAAGAGGCGGTGAGCCTCTTGACAAGGCGTATAAAGAGACGATGCCCAAAGATGCCTACGCAATGTGGAACAAGCTGCAAAAGTCGATCATCGCGCCAAGCAACGGTACCGACTATACCAACTGTTCGGATTGTGGTGAGTGTACGGCGGTCTGTCCTGTAGGTGCACTGACAGGACGAGACTTCGTTTACACGTCGAATGCGTGGGAGCTCGAGCGTGTACCGGCTACCTGTGCACACTGCAGCTCCGGATGCCAGATCTACTACGAGAAGAAGCACACTTCCGTCTTTGACAGAAGCGAGAAGATCTACCGCGTCACCAACGAGTGGAACTATGTCTCACTCTGCGGTGCGGGACGCTACGGGTACGACTTCGAGAACAGAGTGGAGGGCAAAGACGAAGCGGCATTCAACGCAGCCGTTGAAGCCTTCAAAAAAGCGGAGACGATCCGCTTCAACTCGGTCATCACCAACGAAGAGGCGCTGATGCTTCAAACACTCAAAGAGAAGATGGGCTTCAAGCTGGTCAACCCCGATGCGAGAGCGTTCCAGAAGTTCCTGGGTGCCTATGCGAAAGCGGCGGGACAGTCACTCTACAGCTACGACTTCAAAGAGGTGATGGTGACAGACTTCGTGATCAGCGTGGGTGCGTCTCTGCGTAACGACAACCCCAACGCGCGTTATGCGTTCAACAACATCCAGAAGATGAACAAGGGTGCGGGACTCTACTTCCACCCTGTAGGTGACAACCTTGTGCCGACATTCGGAAAGAACATCGAAGTCTTTACCCATAAAGTTGGCCTTGAAGAGGCGGCACTCTATCTTGTACTCGACCTCTTTGCCGACAAAGAGAAGCTTCCCGAAGATGTCAAGTCCTACCTCGAGAGCTTCAAGAGCACAACAACGAAAACCGTCAAAGAGAAGGTGATGAAAGAGGTTACCGAGACGGTGATCGACGAAGAGACGGGTGAAGAGAAGCAGGTGACCAAGAAGGTGCCTGAAATGGTTGAAAAAGAGATCACTATCGAGAAGAACGGACTGGTAGAACTGCTTGGAAAAGAGAGCGATGCCTTCGATGCCGCCTTCGAGAAGATGATGAAGAAGAAAGAGAGCTTCTCGATGATCGTCGGTGAAGATCTCTACTTCCACGACAGAGCGGAGAATATCGCGAAGCTGATCGCACTCATCGAGCAGACATCGCCGGTACGTGTCGCGATGATCCCGCCAAAGACCAACTCTCTGGGTGTAGCACTTATCTGTGATCTTGACGATGAAGCGACAGGCTACACTGTCGGTTACAACGAGAACGGAGATTTCAGACTCTCTGCGCTGGGTGACGGTGACCTCGATATGCCTGCGATGAATCAGCAGGAGGGGACACTGACCAACATGCACAAGCGTGTCACACCGACCAACGCGGCACTGGAATACAACGGCTACGAGCTCAACGATCTGATGAAAGTGCTCGTCGGTGCGCCGGAGCTGACAGTGGATTGGACAGAGAAACTTCCTGTAGAGAAAGGTTTCAGAACAGCGAAGTTCGACGACCTGCCAAACGGCTATCTCAACGACGGTACCGAAAACCGCGGCTATGCGCTTGAGAACATCACGTGCGAAGCCGAAGCGATTGCGGTAGAGAAGATCGATGAGAACGGTGTGCTTGAAGGTGAGATCGTCTACCGATGCAACCCTCAAAGACAGTTCAACGACTTTACCGACAAAGCGCACGAGATATTCGAAGGTTTCGGACTCTATGCCGCACCCGAAAAAGCCAAGGCGCTTGGTGAAAAGGTCGAGATCGACTTCGGCGGCAAGAGCATCACTGTAGATGTCATCGAAGATGAGCGTATGGAGGGCGATATCACCGCACTTGCAGACTTCAAGAGCGAAGCGGATGTCTACAGCCTCTTTGGGCCGTCGCGCTACAGAAAAGTAACGATAAGAAAGGTGTAATATGGAAGTAGTAAGCTATAGAAACGTCGAGACGTTCGTACAGCATATCCCTGAAGTGACCGCGCTTGGTGTGTGGATCAAGGCGATCATCATCCTTGCGGTCATCTCTGCGATTGCCGGATTCGGTACCTACGTCGAAAGAAAGGTGCTCGCGTTCATGCAGCGAAGACTGGGGCCGATGCATGTGGGACCGTATGGACTGCTGCAGATTATCGCTGACGGTATCAAACTCTTTACCAAAGAGGATATCGTACCGCAGAATGCCAACCGGTTCATCTTTATGGTCGCACCGGTCATCACTGCTGCAACTGCCTTTATCGCGCTTGCGGCGGTACCGGTCTTTCCTGACTTCACGATCCCTGAATGGATCCCGGTGATCGGCGGTACATTCGTGCCTTCCATCGCCTCAGACCTCAATGTCGGTATCCTCTTCGTACTCGGTATGATGGCGGCAGGTCTCTACGGACCGCTGCTTGCAGGTATGGCACAAGCGAACAAGTGGGGTATCATCGGTGCAGCGCGTACGGCGATCCAGTTCCTCTCCTACGAGGTGGTTACAGGGCTCTCCATTCTTGCACCGATCATGATTGTCGGTTCCCTTTCGTTTGTCGACTTCAACGCGGCACAGGCTGGCGGTGTCGCCAACTGGCTTGTATGGAAGCAGCCGGTAGCATTCATTCTCTTCCTCATCGCAGGATTTGCCGAAACCAACAGAACGCCGTTCGACCTGCTCGAGCATGAAGCGGAAGTGGTTTCCGGATATGCGACAGAGTACTCCGGAATGCGCTGGGGTATGTTCTTCATCGGTGAGTACGCCAACATGATCACGATCTCCGTTATCGCGGCGATCGTCTTCCTTGGCGGATACAGCACAGAGGGGCTTGGATGGCTCTGGATCATGCTGAAGATCGCATTCTTCTTCTTCCTGATGCTGTGGGTAAGAGCAGCATGGCCGCATGTCAGACCGGACCAGCTGATGTGGCTGTGTTGGAAAGTGCTGATGCCGATCGCGGTAATCAACGTCGTGATCACCGGTATAGTGATGATGGTATAAGGAGCAGTCATGGGTTTAGAACAATTTAAAAACAGAAACGTCGGACAGCAGGAGTATGTACTGCTCGATCTCGAGCATACGCCTCAGACTCCGATGGGAAAATTCAAACAGGTGGTCAAGCGTACCTTCAAGCCGGAACTGTTTGTAGGACTTGGCGTCACGATGCGCGAAATGATCAATGCGCTCTTCAAGGGACAGATGCACACCATCAAGTACCCTTTCGAGAAGCTGCCGATCTCACCGCGCTACAGAGCGATCCATGAGATGCTCAGACTGCTCGAGAGCGGCCACTACCGCTGTATCGGATGCGGACTGTGCGAAAAGATCTGTATCTCCAACTGTATTACGATGGATACCCGTTACGACGAGAACCAGCGTAAAGAGGTGAGCGAGTATACGATCAACTTCGGACGCTGTATCTTCTGCGGATACTGTGCGGAAGTGTGTCCGGAGCTGGCGATCGTCCATGGACCGCGCTACGAGACGGCATCGGAGCAGAGAGCGAGCTTCTCACTCTTTGAAGACATGCTTACACCGATCGACAAGCTCAACCTGCAGCAGGAGTACGACGGCTTTGGTGCCGTGACGCCTAATGCGGATGAGAACATTAAAAAAACGCCGTTAGCGTATTAAGGAGAACATATGTATGAAGCTATAGCCTTTTACCTCTTTTCGGCACTGACCATCGGGCTCTTCCTTATTACGGTAATGAGCAAGAACGTCCTCTATGCGATGACGTCACTGGCCGCGGGAATGGTACTGATTTCGGGATTCTTTTTTATCCTCGGAGCGGACTTCCTCGGTGTGGTCCAGCTGATCGTCTATGTCGGAGCGGTCATGGCACTCTACTCGTTTGCGATGATGTTCTTCGATGCGACACGTGACATCAAAGAGAAGAACACACCTGCGTCACTGGTCTTCCTGCTTGGCGGACTCAGTGCGCTGGTACTGGTACTGATGTTCGCAGGTCCGATCCACTCCGAAGCGATCCAGGCGCTCTACCCGATGCACGAGGGTGTGGGCAACGCACAGGATGTCGGTATCGTGCTCTTTACAAAGTACCTTGTACCGTTCGAAGTAGCCGCAGTGATGCTGCTGGTTGCAATGATCGCAGGTATCATCCTCGCCGGTAAAAAGATGGATCAGAGTTTGACCAAAGATACCAGCGTCGATGACGAAGATGAAATACTCAAACAAAAGGATGCAAAATGATTGGCCTCTCACACTATCTGATCGTATCGGCGATCCTCTTCTCTATCGGCCTGATGGGTGTACTGAGAAGAAGAAACCTGCTGATGCTCTTTTTTGCGACCGAGGTGATGCTCAATGCGGTCAATATCGCGTTTGCGGCGATTTCACACTATTACAACGATCTGACAGGCCAGATGTTCGCATTCTTCATCATCGCCATTGCGGCAAGTGAAGTGGCGGTCGGTCTGGGTATTCTGATCGTTCTGTATAAAAAACACGGCAGTCTCGATCTCGATGATCTTGCAACGATGAGGGGGTAAGCATGGAAGGATTGGTATATATCGCGCTCTTTGCACCGTTTGCAAGTTCACTCTTTGCAGCGCTGTTCGGGATGAGCGAACGAAAGATTTTTGTAGGGGTTGTCGCTTCGGTACTGCTGGCAATCTCCTTTGTTGCGTCGGCGATGCTGGCGTTCTATGTCTATGGAACGGGACACGCGGTACATGTGACGATGATGGACTGGATCAACGCCGGTGACCTGCGTATTCCTTTCGGTTTCGTTGTCGATCAGGTTTCAGTAACGATGATGACGGTAGTGACACTGGTCTCTACCATCGTTCACATCTACTCAATCGGATACATGGACCATGACAAGAGCTTCAACCGCTTCTTCTCGTACCTTTCGGCATTCGTCTTCTCGATGATGGTGCTGGTGATGTCCGACAACTTCGCCGGGCTTTTCATCGGCTGGGAAGGCGTTGGTGTCTGTTCATGGCTGCTGGTCGGTTTCTGGTACCACAAGCCGGATGTCTCAAGAGAGGAGAATCCATCGATTTCTCCATCATGGGCGGCGAACGAAGCGTTCATCATGAACCGTATTGCCGACCTCGGGATGCTGATCGGGCTCTTCATTCTCTACTGGAATGTCGGAAGCCTTCAGTATGACGAAGTCTTTGCGGCAGTGCCGTTCCTTGACGGTACGGTACTCAACGCGGCAGCCCTTGCGCTGTTTATCGGTGCGATGGGTAAATCGGCGCAGTTCCCGCTGCACACCTGGCTGACCGATGCGATGGAGGGTCCAACTCCCGTATCGGCACTGATTCACGCAGCGACCATGGTTACCGCAGGTGTATTCCTGGTTATCCGTGCCAACCCGCTCTTCAGTCTTACGCCTGAAGTGAGCTACTTCATTGCGGCACTTGGTACCTTCGTTGCCTTCTTTGCCGCATCGATGGCACTGGTCAACAGAGACCTGAAGCGAATCATCGCCTTCTCGACACTCTCGCAGCTTGGATATATGTTTGCTGCAGCGGGTCTTGGCGCATACTGGATCGCACTCTTCCACCTTGCTGCACACGCATTCTTCAAAGCGCTCCTCTTCCTGGGTGCAGGTAACGTTATGCACGCGATGCACGACGAGCTTGACATCTTCAAGATGGGTGGCCTTAAAAAGGTGATGAAGTGGACCTACCTCTATATGGGTATCGCTTCACTGGCGCTGGCTGGTATTCCGTTCTTTGCAGGTTTCTTCTCCAAAGATGCCATCATCGAGACGGCATGGAACGAAGGGACTATCGTACTCTGGGCGATTCTGGTTGTCACAGCGGGAATGACGGCATTCTACAGCTTCAGACAGGTCTTCCTGACATTCGAAGGTGACGAGCGCTACAAGCAGTACGGTATCCATCCGCACGAGATGTACCGCTACGTACTGATCGCTATGTCTCCACTCGCTGTTCTGGCGGTGGTTGCAGGATTTGGTATGGAGGGCTTCGAGCACTTTGTCACCAAACTGCTGCCTGACTACCACATGAGTGAGCACACACACCACATCGCATGGATCCTTGGACTGGTCGTACTGGTATTCGCTGTCGGCGGTATCGCACTTGCATACAAGAAGTACTACCACGGTCTTAAAAGAGACGAGAAGCTGGAGAACAGCTGGTACTACAAGCTGCTTGCCAACCAGTACTACATTCCTGTACTGTACGAGGAGTTTATCTCCAAGCCGTACGCGATGATCTCGGATGCGATGTGGAACAAGGTCGATATGAAGATTGTCGATGCAACAGTCGACGGTATCGCCAAGTTCCTCTACAAGACGGGTGACGAGACAAGAAAAATGCAAACGGGTAACCTCTCCAACTATCTGAACTGGATGGCGGTTGGTGCAGTGTTATTCCTGGTAGTCGCGGCTATATCCGCAGCGGCGATAGGTTAAGGAGAGATAGATGGATAATATTTTAAGTGTATTGATTTTCTTCCCTGCAATCGCCGGATTGCTCGGATTTGTAGTCGACAAGAAGAGTGCGAGAGCGTACGGTATTACCGTTGCGGCTATCGAGTTCCTGCTCTCTCTCTGGCTCTGGTTCAGCTTCGATACGGGCAATGCCGGTATGCAGTTTGTCGAGATGATCCCGCTGATCCCTGATTTCGGTGTGAACTACTACCTGGGTGTGGACGGTATCTCTCTGTTCATCATTCTGATGACGACACTGATGACGCTGATCGGTATGGTGAGTATGAGTATCGAAAAAGATGTCAAGAACATGATCATCACGCTTCTCTTCCTCGAAATGACGATGGTGGGTGTATTCGTTGCACTCGATGCGATCGTATTCTATCTCTTCTGGGAACTCTCTCTGGTACCGATGCTCTACATCGTCGGTGCATGGGGTGGACCATTGAGAGTCTATGCGGCGATCAAGTTCTTCCTCTATACCTTTATGGGTTCACTGGTGATGCTGGTAGGTATGCTGTTTGTCGCCTACGTCTACCACAGCCTTACAGGCGTATGGAGTTTCGCGATCACTGACTGGTATGCACTGGTACTGCCGGTAAATTACCAGCTCTGGCTCTTTGCGGCATTTTTCCTTGGATTTGCGATCAAGGTGCCGATGTTCCCGTTCCACACCTGGCTTCCGTATGCGCACGGTCAGGCACCGACCATCGGTTCGGTTATTCTTGCGGCAGTCCTGCTGAAGATGGGTACCTACGGGTTTGTCAGATTCTCTCTGCCGATGTTCCCTGATGCATCCGTGATGATGATTACACCGATCGCGGTACTTTCGATCATCATGATCATCTACACAGCGATGGTTGCCTACGCACAGAAAGATATGAAGCAGGTTATCGCCTACTCATCCGTGTCGCACATGGGTATCATTATGATCGGTATCTTCGCGATGAACAGCGAGGGTATCGGCGGTTCTGTATTCCAGATGCTTTCGCACGGTATCGTCTCGGGTGCACTCTTCATGCTCGTAGGGATTATCTACGACAGAAGACACACCAAGTTGATGAGCGAATTTGGCGGTCTGGCAGCGGTCATGCCAAAGTATGCCGTGATCTTCGGAATCATGCTGATGGCATCGGTGGGTCTGCCGCTTACCATCGGATTTGTCGGTGAATTCCTTGTTCTGCTTGGATTCTATGAGATCTCTCCTGTAATGACCATTCTTGCAGGAACATCCATTATCCTTGGGGCGGTCTATATGCTCTCTGTATTCAAGAAGAGTTTCTTCGGTCCTGTGACTAAAGAGGAGAACAAAAATCTTAAAGACCTTACAGCCAAGGAGACATGGTCGCTGGTACCGCTGGTTGCCATTGTCATCTGGCTTGGTGTCTATCCAAAGCCGGTGCTCGATCCTATCAACAAATCGGTCAATGCGATGCTGGTCTTCATGGAAGAGAAAGCGATCACGGCTGAAGCGAAGGATATTATCAAAGTACCGCAGTCAGCAACTACTGTAGGGGAGGTGAAGTAATGTTTGAACCAATTAAAGTAAGTTTGGAGAGTCTGAACCTCGTTACCCTGGCTCCGATGCTGATTGCCATTGCCGGCGGTCTTGTCATTCTGGTTCTCGATCTGATCAACAGCAAGCTGCACAAGTCACTCTACGTGATGCTGACCATTCTTCTGCTGGTTGTCGACTTCGGTGCGACCATCGGTCTGAATGTCAACGAGCGTGGCTTCTTCGATGTAATGCTCATCGACGGTATCTCGATCATATCGCAGCTGCTGATCATCGTGGCGTCTATTCTCTTTACGCCGCTTGCCCTGACGTCAAAGCGTTTCCACGAGTACTCGTATCCCGAGTTCTTCGCACTCTTCCTCTTCATGGTAGCGGGCTTTCAGTTCATGGTGGCAAGTGACAACCTGATCCTGATCTTTGTCGGTCTTGAGACGGCATCACTCTCACTCTATACACTGATCGCACTGCACAACAGAAGCAACTCTTACGAAGCGGCGGTGAAGTACTTTACGATGGGTGCGTTGGCTGCGGGATTCTTCGCGATGGGTGCGGCAGTCGTCTATGCATTGACAGGTTCTATCGAGCTTTATCAGGTCGCACAGGTACTCTCCGCACGTCTGGGCGAGACAGGCATCATGGCGGCGATCTTCGGATCGTCCGTACTGCTGATGGTCACACTGGCGTTCAAACTGTCGCTCTTCCCGTTCCATACATGGGCACCGGATGTCTACGAGGGTGCTTCCGCACCGCTTGCGGGCTACATGGCGATCGTACCGAAAATCGCGGCATTCGTCGTTGCGATCAGAATCTTCGGTATGTACCTTGATCTTGGTATCGAGTGGGTAAGGGTGATGATCCTCATCTTGGCAATTGTCACTATGACGCTTGCGAATGTGATGGCTCTGGTACAGGAAGATGTCAAGCGTATGCTGGCTTACTCTTCCATTTCACACGCCGGTTTCATCATGGCGGCACTGGCGCTGGATACGACAGAGGGAACGACAAGTATCTTCCTCTACTACGCGCTCTTCATGTTCACCAACCTCGGTGCGTTCGCGATGCTCTGGATCTCACGCCACAAGGTTAGAAGATTCGATGCACGCTATGACCATCCGTTCTCGAAGTTCGCAGGACTGGTGCAGATCATGCCTATGGGTGCGGTAATTATGGCACTCTTCATGCTCTCACTGGCAGGTGTACCGCCATTCTCCGTCTTCTGGGGTAAGATCTATGTCATGCAGGCAGCTGTCAACGCCGGCTATGTATGGCTTGCGATCGTGATGGGACTCAACGCGGCAATCGCGGCATACTACTACCTCAAGCTGGTAGTCTATATGTTCCTCAAAGACCCTGTAAAAGATGTCGATACGGTCTACTACAACCTCTCAAAGCCGTTGATGGTAGTCATCGGTTTTGCAGCGGTAACAACCATTGCAGCTATCTTCTACGTACAGCCGCTGGTCTCCTACCTCTACTATATGATCTCTGCGTCAGGGTACTGATGCGTGACAGTGTTCGGCGAGTTTCGCCGGGCACATCTATCTTTTAACTTCTCTTCTTCTTTTTAGTAATATATTTTGTTACTGGTGTATTGGTTATTGGTATATTGGGAAGAGTATTCGTCATCCCGGACTTGATCCGGGATCTTGACGTTTGTTGACTAATTGACGCAAAGATTCCTGCTTTCGCAGAAATGACCGAGCTTTTAAGATTCACTTCAATCACACCATGCAAAATTTGCTCAACGCTCAACGCTCAACGCTCAACGCTCAACGCTCAACGCTCAACGCTCAACGCAAAAGCATATTCTCAATCTCCCCCAACTCTCCCCGAATGACATTATTAAACTGCGACCGGTTGAATGTCTCCTGGCGTTTGGCAAGGCGGCCTGTGTTGACGGCGATCTTCTCTTCGAGGGTAGATTTGTCGTAGATGCCGTCGAGGTAGGCCAGTGTCTCTTTGATACCGATGGCTTTCATACAGTTTGGCGAGCGGGTATACTTTTTCTCAAGGGCGATGACTTCGTCTATGAGCCCTTGTTGGAGCATCTGCTTCGTTCTTAGTCTGATACGTTTTCGTAGCGCTTCTCTTGGCCATAGAATTTCATAAATGGGAAGTGGCTCTTCTATGATCGGCTTTGGCGGATTTGCTGCAAAGTAGATACCGGGAGGCGTCCCGGTTGCAAGATTGATCTCCAGAGCCTTTTGTAGGCGGTAGGTATCACCGGGTGCGATCTGCTGCATATAGTTAGGGTCCAGTTTGGTGAGTGTATCATATACTCTTTTTTGATTTCGCATTTGAAAACCCACCTCTCTCTGTTCTTGCTTAGAGAGTGAAGGCATCTCGCTTATCCCTTCAAGAAGCATTTTCAGATAAAAACTTGTACCACCGACTATGACTAGATTTTTTCCCTCAGCAATACACGCCTTGCGTACCTCTTTGTAGAGGTTAATGAATGTTGTAACATCGAAAGGTTCATCCGGGTAGAGATGATCGATACCATAGTGGGGGATGCCACCACGCTCTTCAGGTGTAGGTTTTGCCGAGACAATGTTGATCTCTTTGTAGATGGCAAGGGAATCAAGCGAGAGAATGAGGGCATTTTTTTGCTTTGCTACATGAATAGCCAGTGAGGTTTTACCTGATGCAGTGGGGCCGATGATGGCAAGTTGTTCAAAATGCTTCATAGTGTAATCATAACACTTTCGGGTTAAGGTGAAGGGTTAAGTGCGAAGAGGGTAGAATTGTGCATTACATTTTTGGAGTCTACATGGGGCTGTTTGACAAGAACAACCGTTTTAATATCGCCAATATGATTACCTTTGGCAATATTGCCTGTGGAGTCATGGCAATGTATCTGATACAGCAGAACAACTTCTTTGCAGCGATAGTACTTGCCTGGATTGCAGGTGCATTTGACATTGCTGACGGCAAGGTGGCGCGAAAATACAACCTCTCTACAGAGTTTGGCATCCAGCTTGACAGTTTTGCGGACTTCCTCTCTTTTGTTGTCATGCCGGCATTCCTGCTCTTTTATGCGGTCAAGCACTATATGGTACTCTCTGTTACTGCGGAGTTGCTGCTTGGGGTTGTCTTCATCTGGTACATTATCTCCGGACTCAGGCGCCTTGTTGAGTTCAACCTCAAAGTCGATGCGGGTGAAGTGGCCAAGTACTTCGAGGGCGTTCCCACGCCGCTTGGTGCGATTCTGCTCTGGCTTGTCTATCTATTGACAGCCTACGGCGTGTTGACAAACGGCTATGTGGTTGCAGTGCTGGTGCTCATCGTTGCCTGGTCGCTGAACTCCAAGCTGAAGATACCGCACCCATGAGAGTGAAGGGTGAAGCGTGAAGCGTGAAGAGATAAAAAAGGGCGGATTGCTTAAGAAGCTGAACGATTTTTCGGAACTGGTGATGTTTCAGCATTCGGTCTTTTCGCTGCCGTTCATCTTCATCGCGATGCTGGTGGCAGCCGAGGGGTGGTTTGGATGGAGGCTTTTGCTGCTTGGTACCCTTGCGGCAGTCAGTGCACGAAACTTCGCCATGGGTGTCAACCGCTATCTTGACAGGGATATTGACAGACTCAATCCAAGAACGAAGCACCGTCCCTCCGTTGACGGGAGGGTGACCTCTGCACAGATGATTGGCTTCATTATTCTCAATGGTGCAGCCTTTGTTATGGTGGCTTACTTCATCAACGACCTTGCCTTCAAACTCTCCGTACCGATTCTGCTGGTTCTGGGTGCCTACACGCTCTTCAAGCGCTTCTCCGCACTGGCGCATCTCATTTTGGGAGTGAGTCTCGGGCTTGCTCCCATAGCCGGTGCGATTGCCGTGCTTGGTACTATCCCCTGGTGGTCGGTACTGCTGGCAGCGGGGGTCATGTTCTGGGTAGCGGGCTTTGACCTGCTCTATTCGCTTCAGGATATGGAGTTTGACAAGGCTCACAATCTCCATTCTATCCCTTCGCGTTTTGGCGCAGTAAATACGATGCGTATCGCCAGAGTCTTCCATATGCTGACAGTGCTCTTTTGGTGGCTGTTTGTACTCAACGCAGGGCTGGGCCTGTGGGCGAAAACGGCAGTGGTTTTTGCAGCAGCGATGCTGGCGTACGAGCACTACCTTGTCAACAAAGACTTTACAAAGATAGACAGGGCCTTTTTTACCGTCAACGGCTATCTTGGGTTTGTGTTTCTTATTTTGATTATACTGGAGGTGATGTAGATGGGTGAAGCGATAGTATGGCTGCTGGCAGCAGCCGTGGTGATAGAGCTGGTGATGCTGATGGTGTGTTTCAGCAGTAACAGGGAGCTGAAAGAGGCAAAACGCAAGTTTGACGAGATCATTGCCGTCAAGGACAAGACTATCGACAACCTGCAGGCGTCACGTGTTGCGGTCAAGGATGTCATCGAGAACTTTTCGATGCACGGCGATGTGATGAAACTGGTCGAAGAGGGTAAAAGTGTTGCACAGATTTCAGAAGCGCTTGGCATCCCGGAGAGCAAAGTATTGTTGATCATCAAATTTGACAGGATCAAAAAAGAGCATGCCCCATCATAGCTGGCAGGAGATCATCGAGGGGGCATACGCTGCGCTCGATGCAGACTACCGCACCTTTATTGAGGCGGACAACGGCTACTTCCCCAATAAAGCCAATTATCTAAACGCGTTCAAAACCCTCCCGAAAAACAGGGTACGCTACATTCTCTTTGGGCAGGACCCCTATCCAAGGAAAGAGAGTGCGGGGGGCTACGCTTTTATCGATGAAAAAGTAAAAAAACTCTTTTCCGAAAGCGGACTCAGCAAAGAGGTCAACCGTGCCACCTCACTGCGAAACTTCATTAAAATGGCATTGGTAGCGCGTGGCGACCTGAATGTTGACAATACATCACAGGAAGCGATCGCGACTGTTGACAAAAGCAACCTTATAGATTCCATCCTTGAGCTTCGTCACAACTTCGAAAAGAACGGTGTGCTGCTGCTCAACACGGCGCTCATCTTTACGGACAAAAAGAGTTCATCCAAACATATCAAGGCATGGCAGCCCTTTATGCAGTATCTGCTAAATACGCTGGAAGAAGATGCGCCAAAGCTGATATTGTTTGGTACACACGCCAAGGCATTGAAGAAGTCACTTGACCTTGATTCCTTTGAAACGGTCGAACTCGAACACCCCTACAACCATACCTTTATAGGCAACGAAAAAGCTCTGGAGCTCTTCGGTCCGATGCGACTACTTGAAAAGTAAAGTTTTTTTCGCTACAATTCGCTCACCAAATATCGCAGTATACTTCTTGCGTGCACTCTTAGCTTAGCTGGATAGAGCATCGGTTTGCGGTACCGAAGGTCACAGGTTCGAATCCTGTAGAGTGTACCACTTCTTTCTAACCACATTTATCCTATAATTATGATAATCTATTTCGGAGTATTATATGAATATCCTGCTGCTCAATACCAACCCTGTGGTTTCCCGTCTGGTCTCCCTCTGTATGCGCGATGACACGATCACCTATCAGGAAGTCTCCGGCATTTCCGAAGTGGGCGGTACTGCCTATGACATCGTTTTTGTCGATGATGCCTCCTATGACAATGAAACAGCAGCCTTTCTTTCTGCGCTTGATACAAAGAAGATCGTTTTCTTTTCCAGCAGGGACAGCGGAGAGGAGATAGGCAGTGCTTTTGACCGTGTGATCAAGAAGCCTTTCCTTCCTTCGCAAATACAGGCGGTCATCGATGAGATGTCTGCTGCCGAGGAGACTGAACTGGTTTCCGAGGAAATTGCTTTGGAAGAGACTGATAAAACACAGGAAGAGGAGCACTTCATCTTTCCGCTTGCCTCCTCCGAAGAGGAAGTTGAAGAAGAGACAGAAGATACTCCTCTCATCGATACGGAAGAGGATGAAACCCCAAAGGTACTTGACAGCAATGAAATCGACCAGATCAAGGCACTGCTTGAAGAGAGCGACGAAGCGCTTTTCCCTCTGCAGGAGGATGAGACGGATTACGAAGCGCGGAAGGTTGAAGTAATTACACAGAAACTCGAAGAGGACGGGCTGGAGATCGTTGCAGAAGAGGAGATCATCGAAGCGCTCAGCAGCGAAGAGAAGAAGCCGGTATCTGCCAAAAAAGAGAAGAAGCGGAAAAAGAAGAAAAAGAAGCAGGCCGATGAGGAGGTTTACACATTCGAAGAGGCCCTGCTTGCAGCGATCGAGAATATGAAACCCAAAAAGATCAGAAAGCTGCTCAAAAATGCCGAAGTGCACATCTCCATCAAATTTAAGGATGACGCATAATGAGCAGGTTGAAAAGGGGTGCCATACTGGTACTCTCGGGTCCAAGCGGTGCGGGAAAGAGTACTATTATCAATGCTGCAGCCCCGGAGATTGGCGAGTACTACTTCTCCATCTCTACGACGACCAGAGCACCAAGAGAGGGTGAACAGCACGGCAGAGAGTACTTCTTTGTTACCAAAGAGGAGTTCGAAGAGGATATCAAGGCGGGCAATTTTCTTGAGTATGCGCAGGTACACGGCAACTACTACGGTACCTCCCTCAAGCCGGTAAGAGAGGCACTCGAAGCGGGGAAACTTGTTATCTTCGATATCGATGTGCAGGGGCACCGCCTGGTGCGTGCGAAGATGAACGACATCACCACTTCGGCATTCATCACGCCGCCGACACTCAGAGAGCTTGAGAACAGGCTGCGCGCCAGAAGTACCGACAGTGATGAGGTTATAACACGCCGTATCGAAAATGCCAAAGAGGAGATTCTGGCGCTTGGTGAATATGACTTCACGATCATCAACGACAGTGTCGAAGAGGCAGCCAAAGAGTTTGTCATTGTCGCCAAGGCGGCAAGGCTCAAACAGAGCAGGGAAGAGGAAGAAGCCTTTATCGCCCGGTGGCTGCAGTAGGGCTTAAACAAATTTCAGTATAATTATTCAAATTTTAACCACACTCGGTAACGAGTTCAAAGGATTGACTATGGGTATGCCAAGTATGCCGGAACTTTTGATCGTATTGGCGATCGTCGTACTGCTTTTCGGAGCGAAGAAAATACCAGAGCTTGCAAAAGGAATGGGTAAAGGTATCAAAGAGTTCAAAGGTGCCATGAAAGAGGAAGAAGAGAAAGAGGATGTCAAAGAGATCGCTCAGAGTGAAGAGAAGCAGGTCGAGACAAAGAGCGAAGAGAAAAAGAGCGAAAACGCGTAACAACGGTGCCGGGCGCAAGGCGCCGAGCGTCGAAACCCCCTCCCGTGCATGTTGCACCCTCCACATACTTTAACAATAACAATTTTCGGAACCACATATGAAACTAAAAGAAGAAGTAAACACACGCATCAAAGAGGCGTTTGCCAAAGCGGGCATCGAAGCTGAGTCCATTACCGTGACCGATGCGACCAAGCCGGAGTTTGGTGATTTTCAGTTCAACGGCGCTATGGCACTGGCCAAACAGCTCAAGCAGAATCCGCGTCAGATTGCCCAGATGATTCTGGACAATCTTGAGCTTGGAGGTATGATCCGGAAGGCTGAAATCGCAGGGCCGGGCTTCATCAACCTCTGGCTCAATCCCGAGTGGGTGGCCACCTCCTGCCAACAGGCAGAGAAGGAGGAGAGGCTCGGTATCGGCAGAAAAGAGAATCCCATCAAAGCGGTAGTGGACTACTCCGGCCCCAACATGGCCAAGCAGATGCATGTAGGGCACCTGCGCTCCACAATTATAGGAGATACACTGGCAAACCTGCTGGAGTTCCTCGGTGACGAAGTGATACGCCAGAACCATATCGGCGACTGGGGCACGCAGTTTGGTATGCTCATTGCCTACCTCGAAGAGATGGGTGATGAGGGCAACGGTTCACTCAAGGACCTCGAGCAGTTCTACAAAGATGCCAAGAGCCGTTTCGATGCGGACGAAGCGTTTGCGAACAAGGCGCGTGAATATGTCGTCAAGATCCAAAGCGGCGATGCTCACTGTCTGACACTCTGGAAGAAGTTCATCGATATCTCTCTTGGACACTGTGAAGAGGTGTATGAGAAGCTCGATGTCAACCTGAGCCGTGAAGATGTGCGTGCAGAGAGTTTCTACAACGATGCACTTGCAAAGGTCATCGAAGACCTCGACAATGCAGGTATGCTCAAAGAGAGCGACGGTGCGCAGTGTGTCTTCCTCGAAGGTGATGAGGTACCGGTCATCGTGCGCAAGAGTGACGGCGGCTACCTCTATGCCACGACCGACCTTGCGGCACTCTACTACCGGGCGAACGTGCTTGGTGCCAAGCGTATCAGCTATGTGGTCGATGCGCGCCAGAGCGGCCACTTCAAACAGGTATTCCGCGTTGCCAAGGAAGCGGGCTTCGTGCCTGAAGATGTCAAACTCGAGCATGTGGCTTTCGGGACGATGATGGATAAAACCGGTAAACCGTTCAAGACGCGTGACGGCGGAACGGTCAAGCTGATCGATCTGCTCGATGAGGCGGTGGTGCGTGCCAAGGCGGCGATCACCTCCAAGGAGAACTACAGCGAGGAGGAGTTGGAGAAGATCGCGCGTATCGTGGGGATCGGTGCGGTGAAGTATGCCGACCTTGCGATCAACCGCGAGTCCAACTACATCTTCGACTGGGACAAGATGCTCTCGTTCGAGGGGAATACATCGCTCTATATGCAGTATGCCTATGCGCGGATTCAGAGTATTTTTCGAAAATACGGAAAGCAGGTAGAGGGAGAAATCGTCATCGGTGACGAGCTCGAGCACAAGCTGGCGGTGATGCTGCTTCGTTTTGAAGATGTGCTCAACAAGGCGGCTGAAGATGCGGCGCCAAACCAGATCACGACCTATCTCTACGAGCTGGTAACGCTCTTTATGCGTTTTTACGAGCGTAACCCGATACTCAAAGAGGGAGTAGATGAGCGCACACGTACCTCTCGTCTTATGCTTGCTGACCTGACGGCAAAGAGCATTAAGCAGGGACTGGCTATACTCGGCATACAGGTGGTCGACAGACTCTAAACGCCTCCCTGACACTAGGTCGGGCCAACTGAAGAGGATGGTATGATGAAAGCACTTTTGATTCTTGCGATACTGCTTACGTTTGGATTGATATTTCTCCTCTATAGCAGGAACAAAGACGGCAAAAAACTGATGATTGCACTGCTGAGCTTCATTGTGCTGATCTCGCTTGGCATTATGGGCAACATCACACGCCCCATCATCCCGCTCTTTCTTGCTCATATCGTACTGATTGTCTTTGCGTGGCTGGGACTGCTTTACTATCTTTTGAAAGACAGATATCTTTGGTGGCTGATCTTCTCTCCGGTGGTTACGATCGTACTCTTTGTGGCGCTTTCGCTGCTGGAGGGGTCACGCTATGAGGATGTGTGGGGTTCGCTCTTTTAGAGAGCTTGTGTCATAACTCCTGCAGGTGCAGGAGTGTCGTGCAACGAGAAACTCTGTTTAGGCCTCTTTGGCCTTTTTTTGATTCTCTACCAGTTCGCTCAGGAACTGCTCAAGGCTGTAGCGCTGGCGGTACTCGGGGATCATGATGTGCACCAGAATGTCTCCCAGGTCCGCTACGACCCACTCGTCGCTGGTATCGGCATGCAGAAAGGTCTCCCCTTTGGGTTTGAGCGCCTCTTTGAGCTGGTCAAAGAGTGCCTGTGTATGTTTGAGGTTGAGTGAGTTGGCTATAACGACGCGGTCTGCGATGTAGTCTGCATCGTCGAGGTTGAATACCTCTATCTCTTCTGCTTTTTTCTCGTCAAGTACGTTGACGATGGTTTCGATTCTCTCTTCTATGGTCATGTGTTGTTTCCTTTTAATATCTCTTTGACGGAGGGTGCAATTTTTACATCAACGCTGCTTAGATCCTCTTCCTGGCGTATCTGGGAAGAGCTGACAGGGACATTGAGTGTCAGCAGGCGCCAGTTGCGCAGCATATCCGTCTCTATGTCGTAACCCGGGCGGCTTACAATCACCCAGGTGATCTGCTCGTTGAGCCATTCGAAGTCATGCCACTGTGTCAGGGTTGACAGGTTGTCGGCCCCGATGACAAGGTCCTTGACACGGTAGAGCTTCTGGAAGTGCCTGATGCTCTCGGCCGTTTTGACACTGTGCCCCTGGCGTATTTCGTAATCGCTTACAATGACGTTTGGCAGGCTGCCAAAAAGTTCCCGGCACCACTGCAGGCGCATATCGGCATCGGCAAGCGAGCCTGATTTGAACGGATTGAGGTAAGCCGGCAGTACGATCAGACGGTCGATGTCAAGCTGCGAGGTGCATGCCTGCACGATCTGCTGATGCCCTGCATGGGGCGGGTCGAAACTCCCCCCGAAAACGGCGACTTCCAGCCCTGTGCTATTAACCAAATGCTAACCTCATTTACTGTAAAATTGCACACACTCAAATGCGTGCTGTTCCGCTGTGAAAAGGCGTTTGCCCCTCTTTCGGATTGACCGCATTTTAGCATATTACACCACAAGAGTTATTGAAGGACAACGATGGCAGTAAAAGTAGCGATAAACGGACTGGGAAGGATCGGAAGATGTGTGGCCCGCATCATTGCCGACAGAGACGATATTGAACTGGTAGCGGTCAATGCCAGCGGTACTGAGCAGATGCTCGAGTACAACGTAAAGTACGACTCCGTACACGGCACCCGCAAAGATGTCAAGGTCAGTGACGGCTACCTCAGCATCGGAAACGACAAGGCGAAGATCCTCTCCGAGCGCGATCCGGCCAAACTCAACTTCGCCGACTACGGCGCAGAACTGGTACTGGAGTGCACCGGTGCCTTCCTGACACAGGAGAGTGTACAGCCCTACCTTGACAACGGCATCAAGAAGGTGCTCTTCTCCGCTCCTGCCAAAGATGACACACCGACATTCGTCATCGGTGCCAATGCCGACGAATATGCGGGAGAGCCGATTGTCTCCAACGCTTCATGTACGACAAACGGTCTGGCACCGGTTGCCAAGGTACTTGACGATGCATTCGGTATCGAGCACGGACTGATGACGACGATTCACTCCTACACCTCCTCTCAGCCGATCCTCGATGCAAAACACAAGAAAGATCCGCGCAAAGGGCGCGCGGGTGCGACCAACCTCGTACCGACATCCACAGGTGCGGCAAAGGCAATCTCAAAAGTACTGCCAAGCCTTGCAGGCAAACTCAACGGTCAGGCGGTACGTGTGCCTACTGCTGATGTTTCGATGGTCGATCTGACGGTCACGCTCAAGCAGAGTGTGACAGAAGAGGTGGTCAAAGCGGCGTTCAAAATGGCTGCAGAGGGTTCGCACAAGGGTATTCTAGGTGTCGATGAGGAGTACCGCGTCTCCCAGGACTTCGTAGGTGAAGAGCTCAGTACCGTGGTACCGCTTGACACCATTCAGGTGATCGGTGAGAAGATGGTCAAAGTGCTTTCATGGTACGACAACGAGTGGGGATACTCCTGCCGTCTGGTCGATATGGCCGTACACATCAGCAAAAAGTAGGAAGGAAAGAAGATGTTAAGAACCCTCAAAGATATCGATATCGAAGGCAAACGCGTTTTTATACGCTGTGATTTCAACGTGCCAAAAGATGAGTTTGGCAACATTACCGATGACCGTCGTATCCGTGCTGCGCTGCCGACGATTCGTTACTGTATCGACCGTGACTGCAAGATTATCCTCGCTTCCCATTTCGAACGACCGGAACCGGGCAAGTTCGAGGAGAAATACTCTCTCAAGCCTGTAGCAAAACGTCTGCACACACTCTTGAAGATCAAAAACGAGCTCTATATGGCAGAAGATGTCGTTGGCCCCGATGCCAAAGCGAAAGCTGCGAAGCTGGAAGAGGGTGACATTCTGCTTCTGGAGAACCTCCGTTTTGAAGCAGGTGAGACCAAAAACGACGAAGCGTTCGCCAAGGAGCTTGCCTCTTTTGCAGACATCTACGTCAACGACGCTTTTGGTGCCTGCCACAGAAAACATGCATCGATCTATGCGATCACAAAGTTCTTCGACAAAGAACACAAAGCCGCAGGCTTCCTGCTGAGTAAAGAGGTCAACTTCTTCAGCAAGGTACTTGAAAACCCTGTGCGTCCCTTTGTCGCGGTAGTCGGTGGATCGAAAGTTTCCGGCAAGCTTCAGGCGATCACCAACCTTATTCACAAAGTTGACAAAGTCATCATCGGTGGCGGTATGGCCTTTACTTTCCTCAAAGCACAGGGGTATGAGATCGGTAAGTCACTGGTAGAGGACGATCTTTTGGATGAGGCAAGAGATATTATGGAGAAGGCCCACTCACTGGGTGTCAAGTTCTATCTTCCGGTCGATTTCGTCGTTGCTCCTGAACTTTCGGAAAATACCGCAGTGAAGTACCTTCCCTCACAGGAGATTCCGCATGACTGGATGGGGCTCGATACCGGCCCGGCATCTTCCAGACTTTTTAGAGAAGTGCTGAATGATGCACAGACAATTATGTGGAACGGCCCGATGGGTGTTTACGAGATGGACAAATTCTCCAAGGGAAGCATCATGATGTCACATCACATCGCCGAAACCCACGCAACAACGATAGTCGGCGGAGGAGATACGGCAGATGTGGCACAGCGCGCCGGTGATGTAGATGAAATGACTTTTGTCAGTACCGGCGGCGGTGCGAGTTTGAAGCTGATCGAAGGGGAGACTCTTCCCGGCATTGAAGCACTTGAGAATTAGGTGCTGTAATGATCTTTGCAGCCAACTTCAAAACCAACCACACGCGCAGTTCGACTGCTGCCTACCTGGAGCAGCTGGCCAAGAGAGTTGCTTCCAAACGTGCCGAAGACCGTGTGATGGTCTTTCCTCCTGCAACTGCACTTGACCGTTACGAGGGAGATTTTACTGTAGGAACACAGAACGCCTATCCGGTACAAAACGGTGCGGTCACCGGCGAAATCGGCCTGGAGCAGCTTGAAGAGTTTGGCATCAAGACTATTCTCATCGGACACAGTGAGAGGCGCGAACTGCTGGGTGAATCACAGGAGATGATTGCAAAAAAATTCTCTTTCTTCAAAGAACACGGTTTTGAGATCATTTACTGTATCGGTGAACCGCTGGAAGTGCGTGAAGCGGGAGAAGAGGCTGTAAAAGCGTATCTCTTTGCACAATTTGAGGGCATTGACCTTGCCTATGACAAACTCATTGTCGCCTACGAGCCCATCTGGGCCATTGGCACGGGACGTTCCGCAACGACAGAGGCCATCGCCTCCACCCATGCTGCACTGCGCAGCAAAGTTTCCTCACCGCTGCTCTACGGCGGTTCGGTGAAGCCTGCAAATATTGCCGAAATTACAGCCATTGATAATGTGGATGGCGTTTTGGTAGGCTCCGCATCGCTTGATGTGGAAAGTTTTTCTGAAATGATATTGAAGTAGGGGATAGGGAGCAGGTAGTAGGGAGTAGGGAGCAGTTAAGGTTGGTATAAAGCAACCTATGAAAAATTGCTACCTGCTACCTGCTACCTGCTACCTGCTACCTGCTACCTGCTACCTGCTACCTGCTACCTGCTACCTATTTAAACAGGCTTTCAAGTGCTGCTGTATCGGTAGTCTTTTCAGGTTCTGCTGTGCTTCCACCTTCACTCTGTCTTTCCGTAACACCATCGACTTCGTTGAGTTCAATGTCATAACCTGTCAGCATTGAGGCGAGGCGGATGTTGATACCGCTCTTTCCGATCGCTTTGGCTTTCTGGTCGCCGGTGATGTCGACGACGGCCTTTTTGGCTTCCGCATCGACTTTGATGTTCTGTGTGATTGCCGGGGAGAGTGCCCTGGTAATAAAGATCTCCGGAATAGGTGAGTATTCGATACAGTCGATGTTCTCTCCGTTGAGCTCTTCGCTTACTGCGTTGATACGAACCCCTTTGACTCCGACAGCTGCACCGATAGGGTCGACATTCATCTGGTCGGTCTTGAGTGCAATCTTTGCTCTCTCTCCGGGGATTCTTGAAGCAGCAACAATCTCTACGACACCATCTGCGATCTCGGGTACTTCGTTTGCCATCAGCGCTTCGAGGAACTTGGGAGAGGTACGCGTAAGCTCAAGAAAGAGTCCGTATTGCGGATCGACGCTGACGTATCGAAGCAGTGCTCTTATGGTATCGCCGCGCTTGAAAGTTTCGCCTTTGATGCGGTTTCTTCGTGTCAGAATCCCTTTGAGCTCGCCGATCTCGACATGGGTATTGTCATCATTGTCAATACGGTTGACAGTTCCAAGCATGACAGTGCCAACCTTTTCTCTGTACTTTTCGAAAAGGTCCTGCTCGATACGTCTTTGCACGTGGTACTCAAGCTCCCTGAAGAGGTTCGCCGAAGCAGTACGGCCGTAGTCTTCGAGCACGAACTCCTCTTTGAGCTGGTCACCCACTTCGATGGAGTCGTCGAACTCCTTGGCTTCACTCAGAGAGATGTAGCTATCGGGCTCCTCCTCGAGTCTCTCGTCGTCGTCGGGTACAACAGTAATAACCTTGTTGACACTGTAGGTTTTCGTGTCGTTGTCAATGATCACTTCAAAGTCACTTGAGGGGCTTGTCAGTCTCTTTGCCGTATTGATCAGGGCATCTTTGAACGCTTCGATGGCATTCTCTCTTGAAATATTCTTTTCGTGTGCGATCGCTTCGATAATATCGAGTATTTTTTCCATTGCAAAATCCTTCTATGGTTACGCTTCAATCCTGCCGCTACAAGAGGTAACATAACAGTGTCAAGTACGTCTGGGAGGGTCTCGTTTTGAAGTATAAAATTATAGCTAACCAAACCTTTACTGAAAATAAAGTATAATCAGTCACAATAGCGTGCATAACGAAAAGTGACGATAATAAAGGACGACTCAATGAAATTGAAACTGGCGAGAACAACGCTGAAAGCGAAGCCCAAAAGTATAGAGCTCAAAAAGATAGAAGATGAACTGTCAAACCGCTCCATCTTCTACTTCGACAAAGACAATTCACACAAAGAGCTCAAAGAGATGATCGAATATTTCGAAGAGAAGGGCTACTCTGTCTATATGAGAGAGGTCAAGTACGGCCTTGACGATAATGAGTATATCTACGAAGTGCATATTATTGTGTAAAGAAGGTGCCTTGGTGCGCTTTCCATCTCTTCTTTTCTTTAACAAACGATCCAACTATCCCCTTCAAAACGAGTATATAAAATGAGTAAAAAACTGTTTATCGAAACGCTTGGCTGCGCCATGAACGTGCGTGACACGGAGCATATGATCGCCGAGCTGAGAACCAAAGAGGAGTATGAACTGACCGAGTCTCTTGAAGAGGCCGACCTGATCATCATCAACACCTGTTCGGTGCGCGAAAAGCCCGTAGCGAAGCTCTTTTCGGAGATCGGGGTCTTCAACAAAAAGAAAAAAGAAGGTGCGAAGATCGGCGTTGCCGGTTGTACGGCAAGTCACCTTGGTGAAGAGATCATCAAGCGCGCCCCTTCGGTGGACTTCGTACTGGGAGCACGCAACGTCTCTAAAATCACCGAAGTAGTGGGGAAGAAACATGCCGTCGAGGTGAGCACCGACTATGATGAGAGTACCTACGCCTTTGGCGAGTACCGTACCAATCCCTTCAAGGCGATGGTGAACATCTCCATCGGCTGTGACAAAGCGTGTACCTTCTGCATCGTTCCGGCCACCCGTGGTGAGGAGATCTCCATTCCAAGCGATCTTTTGGTGCAGGAGATTACCAAAGCGGTTGAAAGTGGGGCAAAAGAGGTGATGTTGCTGGGACAGAATGTCAACAATTACGGCAGACGTTTTGGCGCTGTCGAAGAGAAGATCGACTTTACAGGACTCTTACAAAAGATTTCGGGCATCGACGGGCTGGAGCGTATCCGTTTCACCTCTCCCCATCCGTTGCATATGGATGACGCATTCCTCGAAGAGTTCGCTTCCAACCCGAAGATCTGCAAGCAGATTCATGTACCGCTGCAGAGTGGTTCGACAGAGCTTTTAAAGGCGATGAAGCGCGGCTATACCAAGGAGTGGTTTCTCAACCGGTGTGAGAAGATACGTACCCTCTGTCCGGAGGCAGCCATCTCTACGGACATCATCGTAGGCTTCCCCGGAGAGAGCGATGAAGATTTTGAAGATACGATGGATGTACTGGAAAAAGTGCGTTTCGACCAGCTCTTCTCTTTCAAATACTCCCCGCGCCCCCATACCGAAGCGGCAACCTACGACAACCAGGTACCCGACGAGGTGGCCTCTGCGCGCCTGACAAGGCTGCAAAAACGCCATACGGAGATCCTCGATGAAATTATGGATGCACAGCTTGGAAAGGTACACAAGGTCTATTTTGAAGAGCTTAAACCAGGCAACTGTGTTGCAGGCAGAAGTGACGACGGCAAACTGGTTTTTGTAGAGGGCAGCGAAGAGCTGCTTGGGAAGATCGCTGATGTAAAGATCGTCAAGACATCGCGCGGCGCGCTTGACGGAGTGGTCCTCAGCGGATCGTAACGGATGAAAGCATTTACACGAAAGCTTGGAGTGGTGGTGCTGCCGCCGCTTTTCTATGTGATCATGCGTCTGCTGTGGTATACCAACCGCAAGATCTTTCACTTCATCACCCCCATCGACGAGCGTCAGCATGTCTGTGTCTGCTGGCATTCCGAACTGCTGATGAGCCCGCAGGCGTACCGGAAGATACATCCAGGACACAAAGCCGCGGCTATTGTCTCCGCGCACTTTGACGGATCCCTCATCGCGGGCACGCTGAAGCTGCTTCGTATCGAGGCACTGCGGGGATCGAGCAGAAAGGGTGCAAGACAGGTGCTTCTGCAGGCGTTCAAGCGCATCAGAGAGGGGGAAGAGGTGCTCATTACTCCTGATGGCCCAAGAGGCCCCAGACACAGCATGAGTGACGGTGCCATAGGCATTGCGCTTAAAAGCAACCTTCCCATCTTCGTAATGAACTACAGGGCCTCCGCCTACTGGCAGCTTGGCAGCTGGGACAGGTTTGTCATCCCAAAGCCCTTTGGGAAAATAGACTTCTATATCCAGAGCATCTCTCTTGAGGGAATGACGCTGGAAGAGGCGAAAGTGTTTTTGAAAGAGAAGATGCTTGAACATACAATTCAGTGAGTAACGAGTAATGAGCAGTGAGCAACTGAGGGAGTGGGTTGAGGATTTTCTGGACTACCTGCTAAGTGTGCGGGGGTATTCGGAGGCCACTGTAGAGACCTACGAGATCGCGCTCTCCCAGATGGCTGACTCGGCACACTTCTATGAAGAGGATGGAGTCTGGGTACTCGATTTGACCCCGTTTCGCTTCAAAATCGTCAAGAACAACAAAAAGACCATTGTCAAAAAGCTCTCTGCGGTACGCTCCTTTGTCAAATACCTTGAGGATCAGCGGCAGCTGAACATCAGAATGATCGGTGATGAATCCATAAAGGTACCCCAGAGTCTCCCCAAGCCCATTGAAGAGGTTTATATCGATGAGGTACTGGAAAAGGCGACCATAGAAGAGAAGCTGCTGGTCTCGATGCTTTACGGGCTTGGACTGCGTATCTCCGAGCTGGCTTCACTGAAGCTTGAAGATATCAAGCCCGAGTGGGTGCAGGTACACGGAAAAGGCAACAAGGTACGAGAACTGCCGCTTTTGCCATCTATTAGAGAACTGCTGGAGGTGCATCTGGCACAAACGCAGTCCAAAAAGTATCTTTTCGAAAAGGGTAATGCACCACTCAATGCCGCACAGCTTCGCTACAAACTGACCAAGCTCTTCAAGGCTTCGGGTATCAAAGCCACTCCCCACCAGCTGCGCCACTCCTTTGCCACCCATCTGCTCAACCACGGCGCACGCATCGCTGATGTCAGTGAACTGCTCGGTCACGAAACGATGGCGACGACACAGGTTTACACGAAGCTTGGCAGTGTCAAGAAGATGCAGGAGTATATGAAAGCGCACCCGCTTGCCAGTGAGGAGGGAGAAAGTAGGAGTGAGGAGTGAGGAATCGAAATTGGTTATTGGTGTATTGGTCATTGGTAATTAGGGGATCGTCCTTTTGCGCAGGGTGCGAAATCTCGCACCGTTGAAACAACGATTTTTCATAAACACTTCAAAAAGGTGCGTGGCTACGCACCCTACATTAACAAAAGCATAGCAAAGCAATGCATTTCGGCACTATTTACGATTCACTCTTCTCTCTTCACTAAACAATACGCGTCTGCGTATTGTTTCCGGGTCGATATCCTCTTCAAAAAGGTAGGGGCGTATCTTGGAGGGTATTTTCAGAACCCTGTACTTCTCTTTGAAAGCCTTTGGCATATCTGCGGTACGGTAGGGTGCAATGAAAACGTATGTGCCAGAATGTGCTACAGCCCATTTGCGTCCAACCACAAGGCTGTCACTCTGTGCTATCTCCTGACGCTGGGTAGCGGAGAGGAGGTAGCCGAGCGCTTTGAGGGTACGGTCGACGGCTCTTGTTTTCGCTGCAGTATTATGTAGTTTGAGCACACGGAGCTCTTTTTCAAGAAAGAGGATTTCATAGCCTGAAAGAAGCGCTTTTCTGTCCGCGTCAAGATAGTCGAAACTGCGTTTGATCCCCTCTGTGTATGTGTCAATGAGCGGATCGGAGAAGTGCTTCCGGAAGCGGTTACGCTCATAGCGTTCGTCACTGTTACTCTCATCGACAAAATAGGGGTACCTGTTCGCTTCAAGGTAGGCCAGCAGTTCAGCCTTGCTGTAGCCAAGCAGCGGGCGCAGCAGGGTATAGCCCTCTTTTTGTGTCACTGCCTCCAACCCCGTCATCTCTACCAGTCCCGCCCCCTTGGCAAGCCGCATCAGCATCCACTCGAGTCTATCGTTGAGCTGATGGGCAGTAAGCAGGTTGTCATAGCCGTACGTTTGAATGAGCGATTCAAAGAAGTCGTAGCGGAATTTTCTGGCATTGGCTTCAAAGTGTGACGTGAATTGCGGTGCTGTCACCGTATGACAGACGAGATTGTACTGTTTTGCCAGGGACTGTGCGTGTGCCACCTCCTTTTTACTCTGCTTCCGCAAGCCGTAATCGACAATGGCGATGTCAAATGTGATGTTGTTCTCTATGAGGAGAAAGAAGAGCGCGGAGGAGTCAATACCAGAAGAAAAACCTAGAAGGTTTTTCTTTTGAATGAGGAATGAGGAATGAGGAATGAGGAACCGAGACTTCATTGGTTGTTTTTCACAGTTTTTGTGCTGGAGATAAAGATCATAATGTACGTATCAAAGATTTAATATTGGTTTTCAGCTCAGGTAGATGGTTCTCGATGATATCCCAGATCTCTTCCGCATCTATACCGAAGTAGTTATGGGCAACGATATTGCGAAAATTTTTGATCTCCTGCCAGGGCACTTCGGAATGGGAATCACGGAAATTTACGTTAATTCTATCGATCATCTCTCCAATGTTGATGAAGTGGATCATGCACGCATCAAAACTTTTCCGGTCATGATAAAAATCGTCGGCAGTGGAACTCTCTTTCGAGTAGAGAAGGATCATATCGATTGACTCAAGGATGGTTTGCAGCGCAAGAAGCTCTTTAGACATAGATAAGGTCTTGGTTGATCGCATTTCTGGCACGGTGGGTAAGATACTTTTCCCGTGCAATATCGACAGGCCGATTGAAGTGAGACTCTATCACTGCTTTGAAGTTTTGCTTCTTTTCATGGATATGCTCTAAGCCTTTTTGTAGCTCGATGAGAAGATCGATATCACTTGTCTCTTTGGCATCGTTTCTACCAAAGGAGCCAAACAGACCGATTTTAACAATACCGTACTCTTTTGCAAACACATCTTTATGCTCTGCAAGGTAGGTTAGAATCTCATCGCGTGTCGTCATGTTCGTTTCCTGTTTGCTTTTGGAAATTATAGCATATTTCAAGGGAGTCAATTTTAGATGTGTATCTTGATGTTCATTTTTTTGGCTGGTGTATGCCCCATATGCCACATCTTTTTGAGGTGTTGTCAGAGGACAACACCTACAGATATTCATTCCTCATTTAAGAGAGTAGCGAGAAGCTGCATGCCCGCCAACTCCGTAATCTTCGCCTCATACACCTTTCCGTAAGTGACAGGCAGGTCGTTTGTGTCGTTGATGAGCACTTCGCCGTCGATGTCGACTGCCCACTGCAGGGGACGTGCGGAGAGGAGGAACTCATGTTCGTCGCTTTCGCCGTCGATGACGAGTTCTACGGTTTTTCCTACCATCTTTTCAAGGGAAGCCTTTGTGGTCTTTTCGGCGATCTCTCCCAGTTTCAGGGTACGCGCTTCAATAATCTCTTGTGGTAGCTGCTCCATCGTGTAGGCAGCAGTGCTCTCTTCGTTGGAGTAGGCAAAGACGTTGAAACGGTCGAAACCGAAGTTCTCCATGAAGCTGCAGAGCTTTTCGAAACTCTCTTCACTTTCACCCGGGTGTCCGGCGATGACGGAGGTGCGGATGAAGGCGTCTGATTTGCTCTTCATATGCTCAAGCAATGAGATGGTTTGTTTTTCGCCAAAGCCGCGCTTCATTGTTTTGAGCACACGGTCGTCGATGTGCTGGATGGGCATATCGTAGTAGGTCTGAAAGACCTTCGAGTCGGCGATGTCGTCAATGAGTTCAAAGGTGGTTGTGGAGGGGTAGAGGTAGAGAATGCGCGCGCTTCGTACCCCCTCAATGTCTTCTATGGCTTTGATGAGGTCACGCAGGCCGTCCTTGAGCCCCATATCGCGTCCGTAACTCGAGCTGTCCTGCGAGATGAACGAAAAGTCAAAAAAGCCTTTTTGTGCAAGCATGGTTACCTCTTTGACAATCGACTCCAGACTGCGTGAGTGGAGCTTACCCTTGAAGCTTGGAATAGCACAGAAGCTGCACTGCTGGTTGCACCCCTCGGCTATTTTGATGTAAGCGTGGTAGTTCGAGCCCGTGATGACCCTGCCGCTCTCTTCTGTGGCGAGATAGACCTCCGGAGAGAAGGTGCTCTGCTTCTTGGCGATGAGTGCATCGATCTTTTCGTAGTCGCCCACACCAGTGAAGATGTCGATTTCGGGCAGTTCCTGCATCAGCTCCTCTTTATAGCGCTCCGAGAGGCAGCCAGCCATGACCAGCACGGAGTCTTTTTTGCGTTCGTCGTGGAGCTTAAGTACCGTGTTGATACTCTCCTCTTTTGCCGCATCGATGAAGCCGCAGGTGTTGACGATGATCACATCCGCTTCGGTGTTGTCGTCGGTAATCTCATACTCTTGTAGCCGTCCGAGCATCACTTCGGAGTCGACGAGGTTCTTGGTGCAGCCAAGGCTGACGAGGTGTAGTTTTTTTGACATGAATATCCGTTAGTAAATGGGGTTAAATATGGTGGAAGTATAGCATAAATGGGAAGAGAGAAAGGGAAAGTGTGCGAACACCCTTTCGATGAAAGAGCGTTTCGCCGTTTAAAATTACTTGGTACTGAACTTGTAGTCGAGCATTACCCAGAATTTTGTGGTATCAAATGCAAGTGGTTTTTTTGCATAGCCCGGATGTGCAACTTTATCCAAGTCTGTTTTGTACCAAGAAGCCTTGATCAGTCCTGAAAGACCTTTTACGCCAGGAATTTTGTTTTTGTAGAGAACATCCCATTCCGTTCCGTAGTCAATCCCACCTTTATCCGAAGAGAAGTCATGATAGACAACTTTTGCAAGACCGAACCAGTCAGCTTTATATCCAATCATCCCATTCAGATCTTCAAGACCATCTTTTGGAGTGCCACCCAAGAATATATCTGCCCATCCATTGTGCGCATGGAGTGTTGCAAGTGGGGTATAGAAAGCACCGTGTCCATTATTATCTCCAGCACCTAGTACTTCATACTGTGCACCTATCAAGAAGCCGCTGATATTAGCAGTAGCTTGTAAGTTGTAATAGTCTGCATCCGCTATTCCTGTACCATTGCTTGGATCTTTTTCATGAGCATATTCTGCACGGTAAGTGACATTTGCACCACCCATACCGATTTTACCTGTAGCGGCAATACCGTAAGTATCTGCAAAGTCTTCAATAATGTAGTCATAGGCAGTTAGTGTTAGTTCTGGCATAAAGGTATAAGCAGCATGGAGAAGTACAGAGTTGGTATCAAAATCAGCTTCTTTAACTGTATTTACTCTCCATACATAAGCAGCCATCAGGCTCAGGTTTTCAATAGAGTTGTTGATGATTGCTGCCGCATCGTAAGTCTGTGGCATCTGTCTCCAGTTAACGGTACCTACGAAACGCTGGTTGTCGAGGTTGACACCTTGACGACCGACACGGATCAGTGTATCACTGAATTTATAGTCAAGGTATGCCTGTGTGATTCTTGTTTGGTCTGGATCGGCTACTACTTCATAGAGACCTTTGTTGTTGTCGTCTCTTCCTGTGCTGTAGAAGTCACCGCTTCCCATTACATTGGTACCCTCCAAGTAAACAGAGAGACCGTCAATCTGCATAAAGTCTGCACCGATACCAAGGGTCAGTCTATTGGTATATGCATCGGCTTTCTCAATGCTCTTACCTGCATCATTGAGGTTTCCATCTACATCGACATACTCATATCTCGGTCTGATCTCACCTTTTGCATAGATGTTGTTAAAGATCAGGAACTCTGCCGGAGCCGGAGCTTCCTCTACCACCGGGGCAATATCCCCACCCGCCATCAGCATTGCTGAAGCTGCCGCTGAAAGTAAAAGCGTCTTTTTCATTTTATTTCTCCTTATAGTAATGATAAGAAGATCATAACAGAAAAGAAAACGGTATGTCAATAAAAATAAATAAAAAGTTAATAAATCGTTAATATTCTTGATATACATCAAGATTTTGCTTCAAATTTAAAAAAATATTCAGGAAAGTAACCCTCTCAGCGCCTGTTTCCGTCTTGCTTGCTGCGTATTGTATTGGAATGAAAAGAGGGTTGTTTAAGTCAAGTATCAATGAAATGGTTAATGGTGTAGCGTGAATCATTTATCTGCAGATCAAATGAAAAGATTTTGAAAAGTGATTATTTTAGAAGAAAGTTTGTAAGTGGTGGCGCCGGACGGAATCGAACCGCCGACACATGGATTTTCAATCCATTGCTCTACCAACTGAGCTACGGAGCCACTAATGTCTTGAAGTGGATGAAATTATAGCTGCGTAACCTTAAAAAATATTTAGAAATTAAGCGCTTTTGCTGTTTTTGTACGTTTAAAGCGCTTTGACGAGGTTTACAAAGGTCTCTCCGCGATGTTTGTAGGAGTTGAACTGGTCGAAACTTGCCGCTGCAGGTGAGAGCAGCGCGACGCTTTTTTCGTCGAGAACCTTGTCTATCATTGCAACGGCACTCTCAAGCGTGCCGGCCTCTTTGAGGTTGATGCCGAACTTTTGGGCAAGCGTCTTTATCTTTTGGCTGTTGGCGCCGATGCTGTAGAGGGTAAGCTCCATCGGTGCGATGAGTTCGAACAGCGGTGTAAGGTCGACGCCTTTGTCGTCACCGCCGACGATGAGGTGGATGTGACGGTCGGCATACCCTTTGACCGCCTGGATCGCCGCATCGAGGTTGGTGGCCTTGGAGTCGTTGACCCAGAGGCGCCCTTTGACATCGGTGAACTCCTCCTGACGGTGGGCATCACGCTTGAAGTGGTTGAGCAGGTCGTAGTCCGTTTCGTCAAAGAGTACTTTGGTGATGGCAAGCGAGAGGAGGGCATCTTGCAAAAAAGCACCCCGGTAGTTAAGCTTTGACGTATCGAGACCAAAGTAGTCGCAGAGAAAGTCGTTGCTGTCGTATTCGACGACAAAAGCATCGGATTTGGGCAGGTTCAGACCTTTGGGTACCAGTGCTAGCTCTCCCTCTCTCATCGTTGTCAGCGGACGCAGCTTGTCCGCTTCGTACGCTTCTGGTGTTCCGTGCCAGTCGAGGTGGTCGGGTGTGATGGGCAGCAGCAGGTAGATGTTGGGTGAAGCGTAACGGGTATGGTGAAGCGTAAAGGAGCTTGTCTCCAGCACCCAGATGTTTGCATCAGGATCGAGCTCCGCCAGCGGCGTGCCGATGTTACCCCCGCTTACCGCACCGCGCTTTTCGAGCAGGTGTGTGAGCATCTGGGTGGTGGTGGTTTTGCCGTTGGTACCGCTGATCCAAACCGTGAACGGTTTGGATAGGTAGGAGGTAGGAGGTAGGAGGTAGGAGTGTCGGTATGCATCGCTTTGCGATGCTTCTGTTGAATTGCTCCCCGCTCCATGCCCCTTATTATCTACTATCTGCTCTCTGCTCCCTAGGAAAAAGTCGTATTCACTCAACAGGTGTTTGGCACTTTTAATGAGAGGGTGGTCTGGTTTTAGGCTGGGCGTGGTGATCTCCAGTTCGCTTGCATCGGGGTCGAAGAGGTGTGAGGGCAGAATACGGTTGCCCATATCATCGGTATAGGGCTCCTTGCAGTTGTCGTCAAAAAAGGTGCAGCCCCCGCCGAGCTTTTTGGCGATGGCTTTGGTGGTCAAACCGTAACCAAAGAGAGAGAGGCCCTCTTTGGAAAGTGAGGAATTAGGAACGAGGAATGAGGAGTTTTGGTATGCATCGCTTTGCGATGCTTTTTTTGATGGGGTATTCATTGTCCGCTCTTTTATAGTATGTTTTGTGATTTTAGCACAATGTTGCTGTTTTCGTAGGGTGCGTAATCACGCACCTTCGAACCGTATGGTGATAGTAACGGTTATTTTTGATCAATGATATGAAGGTGCGAAATATCGCACCCTACGCGAACCCCTAAGTGCTTAACCTAATTATCTAAATTTAAAGCTAATCAGCGCCAAAATATTGGCAATAAAGGCGATCATCCAAAAGCGGACGATGATCTTGTTTTCCGGCCAGCCTTTGAGTTCGAAGTGGTGGTGTATGGGGGCCATGAGGAAGACGCGTTTGCCGCGAAGTTTGAAACTGGCTACCTGGACAATGACCGAAATGGTTTCGATGACAAAGATAAAGCCAATGAGAATGAGCAGCACTTCACTTTTGCCAAGAATGGCAAGGTAGGCGAGAAAGCCGCCTATTGCAAGGCTGCCGGTATCGCCCATGAAGATTTCAGCAGGGTAGGCGTTGTACCACAAAAAGCCCATCAGACCGCCGCCTAAGGCGGCTGCCAGGATCATAACCTCTCCGACCCCTTTGATGTTGGGGATCAGCAGGTAGCTCGAGAAGATGGCGTGTCCGGTGATGTATACGATGATACCCAGGGTAAAGAGTGCGATGATGCTTGGTACCGTGGCCAGTCCGTCGAGCCCATCGGTAAGGTTGACAGCATTGGTGGTTGCCAGGAAGATGACCACCCAGAAAAAGAGAGCGAAAAAGCCCATATCAAAAAGCGGTTTCTTATAGAAAGGGATGTAAAAGTCTGTCGGAAATCCTGTGTAGATGAGCAGTCCGGTCGCTGCTGCGGCGATGACGGCAAGCAGTGCCATTTTCCCCTTTGGAGTGAGACCTTCAAGATTGTCTCCTGAGAGAATCTTGCCAAGGTCATCCTTCATACCTACAGCACCGAAGCCGAGGAGGGTGATGATACCGCCCCAGATGTAGGGGTTTGCAAGGTTGACAGTCAGCAGTGCGGCAAGGAGTGTGCCTGTTAGAAAGACAGCACCGCCCATGGTGGCGGTTTTGCTTTTGCTCTCATGCGCTTTGATGAATTTGCTGATAGGCTGATTGGCCTCTTTCGCTGCTGCCCAGCGGATGTACTTAGGCATCGCAATAAGGGTAAAAATGAAGGCGATCATGAAGGCGAAGCCGGCACGTACAGTGATGTAGCCAAAAAGGTTGATATCGAAAAGTTGCGAGATGGTATAGAGCATGACAGTCTTTCGTGTAATTTAGGTATACAAAAGCTTATTTTACTATGATTTCAATAAAAAACAGCGCATCGGTTGTTTCGTGCGGCACTCCGGCGCGATGCGAACGGCAAGCGCCCTTACGGGTTGGGCGCATCGCTTGTCGCACCGCACGAAACAACCTTTGGTTAGCTGACGGGACAAATGGTATGGATATACAGAAGACACTGCTAATTATTACTGACGGCATCGGCTATAAACCGGAGAGTGCCTGCAACGCGTTTACTGATGCAGAGAAACCGACCTACGATGCACTGGAAAACGTTCCCAAGGCACTCATCTCCACCTATGGGTTAAGTGTGGGGCTTCCGGAAGGCCAAATGGGCAACTCTGAAGTAGGACATATGACGATCGGTTCGGGCAGGGTGCTTTACCAGGATCTGGTCAAAATTTCTTTGGCGCTGGAGGATGGCAGCATTGAACAGAACGAGGTGCTTAAAAACATTCTTGAAACCAGCGACCGGGTGCACCTGATCGGGCTGATGAGTGACGGCGGGGTACATTCGCATATCGAACATACGATAGGGTTTGCCAAATTGGCCAAGGCAAGAGGTAAAAAGGTCTTTTTGCATCTCATCACAGACGGAAGGGATGTTAGCCCTACTTCTGCAGTGCAGTATCTGGAACAGGTCGAAGCGATCTGCGATGAGGATATTCAGATCGCAACCATCGGCGGGCGCTTCTATACGATGGACAGAGACAACCGCTGGGAGCGTGTCGAAAAGGGCTACCGTGCCATCGCAGAGGCTACTCCCAAGACCGATCTCTCCCCCAAAGCGTACATCGAGGCAAGTTACGAGAAGGGTGAGACCGACGAGTTCATCGAGCCGGTTGCTTTTACAGGATATGAGGGGATGAAAGAGGGAGATGCGGTCATCGTGACCAACTTCCGCTCCGACAGGGTGCGTGAAATTACGACGGCTCTGGGAGATCCCGACTTCAATGCATTCGAGCGTAGCTACATTCCGCTGCACATTGCGACGATGACACAGTATGACGCATCCTTTCCCTACCCGGTGCTCTTCCCCAAAGAGGCACCCAAAAACACACTTGCAGAGGTGATTGCCAATGCCGGGCTGCGACAGCTGCATACAGCGGAGACCGAGAAGTATGCGCATGTGACATTCTTTCTAAACGGCGGCATTGAAGAGCCGATGGTAGGGGAGAGCCGTGTGCTCATTCCAAGTCCTGACGTGAAGACTTACGACCTCAAACCGGAGATGTCCGCACCGGAAGTGGGGGATGCGGTACGTACGGCGATGGATGAGGCGTACGACTTTATTGTGGTCAACTTCGCCAACGGTGATATGGTGGGCCATACCGGAAACTACGAAGCGGCAAAAAAGGCGGTGGAAGCGGTCGATACAGAGCTCGGAAAGATCGTCGCCAAAGCCAAAGAGGCAGGCTATGCCATCGTGCTTACCTCCGACCACGGCAACTGTGAAGAGATGTGTGACGGCGAGGGGCATGTGCTGACAAACCATACGGTGGGCGATGTCTGGTGCTACATTCTTGCTGATGGTGTTGATAAGGTCAAGGAGGGTGGCGGACTCAACAATGTCGCGCCTACGGTACTTAAACTGATGGGCTTGCCGATTCCGGATGAGATGGATGAACCGCTGATTGCATAGCGCTCCCATTTTTTGGTACAATGGTGCAATAGATCCTTGGGGCACTGCCCCCTGATAGAATGTATAGATGAGGTTGCACGCAATGGAAAAACGTATCAAAGAGTCGGTAGGTACCCTGCTGGCGCATATTATCAAAGTAGATCATCGTGACATAGAGAAAGAGGCACCGCTCTTTTGTGAGATCATGGGACAGAATTTCGACTGCACTGAGGAGGAGGCGCGGGCTTTTCTTGAAGAGGTAATCGACAAGGAGTATGATCTGGACAAGCATATTGATATTATCAACCAGGCGCTTTGTGAAGACAAACTTTCAAAGTACCATCTGCTCGAACAGCTCAACCATATTATCTACTCGGATAAGATCAGTGAAGAGGATTATAAGATCTTCGAAGATATTAAAGAGCGGCTCTTTAGCTGCTGAGTCTCTGACACAGTCATATACATCATACAACAGAAAGGAAGTAAATGAAATTTTCGGGAAAGAATGTACTCGTAACAGGTGCAAGCCGTGGTATCGGTGCGCAGATTGCCAAAACATTGGCAGAGATGGGCCTGAAGGTATGGGTGAATTACCGCAGCGGAGAGGCTGAGGCAACGGCGGTCAAAGCGGAGATTGAAAGCGCCGGCGGTCAGGCGGAGACCATCGGGTTCGATGTCAGCGACGAGGCGGCATTCGTTGCAGCCGTCAAGGAGATCGTTGCAGCGGACGGAGAGCTCAGTTACCTGGTCAACAATGCAGGTATCACCAAAGATGGTCTGGCGATGCGTATGAAGACAGAAGCTTTCATGGATGTCATTGAAGCCAACCTCAAGTCAACTTTCATCGGATGCCGTGAAGCACTGAAGGTGATGGGCAAAAAGCGTTTCGGTTCGGTAGTGAACATCGCCTCCATCGTCGGTGAGACAGGCAATGCGGGACAGACCAACTACAGTGCCAGCAAGGGCGGTACCATCGCGATGACAAAGAGCTTCGCACTTGAAGCGGCGCCGCGAAACATCCGCTACAATACGATCACTCCGGGCTTCATCGCCACAGAGATGACCGACGTACTCAAAGATGAGGTTAAGGAGGCGTTCATTGCCAAGATCCCTCTGGGACGTTTTGGTGAACCAAGAGAGGTCGCCGAAGCGGTCGCCTTCCTGCTTTCAGACCACGCTTCCTACATTACCGGAGAGACACTGAAGGTCAATGGCGGGATGTTTATGTAATACGGCATATGCCGTATTACATAAAAGTGAGGAGTGAAGAGTGAAGAGTGAAGAGTGTCGGTATGCTTTCTCGCAGAGAAAGCTTTTATTGATAATAGAGGCATCGCAAAGCGATGCAAACCAAAACTATTCACTATTCACTATTCACTATTCACTCACCAGAGATGTATATGTCCGCTAAACTCCTCCTCCTCGAAGACGACCGTCTCTTCAATGAAACCCTGCAGGATTTTCTCGAAGAGGAGGGATTCGATGTAGATGTAGCGCTTGATCCCTACACGGCACTCGACTTGACCTATGAGCGTACCTACGATCTCTATCTGTTCGATGTGAACCTCCCGTATGAGAGCGGGTTCGATCTGCTTGGCAAACTGCGCCAGAGCAACGACATGACCCCTGCCATTTTTCTCACTTCACGAGAAGACAAGGACTCTTTGCGCGAAGGTTTCGAGCGTGGAGCGGATGACTACCTCAGAAAACCGGTCGATCTTGACGAACTTCTGCTACGTATCCGTGCAGTACTCCGCCGTCAGGTGCGCCAGGAGCGTATCGAGATCGGCTCCTACATACTCGATATGGTCGCCAAGACACTCTACAAAGATGCAAAAGCGGTCGATGTGAGCAAGAAGACGGTCGAATTGCTTCAGCTGCTCATCGAAGCGGGTGGTGAAGTGGTTACCACAGAAACGATAAAAGAGAGACTCTGGGCGGCGGGACAGAGTGCCAGTGACGGATCGCTTCGTGTCTACATCACCCAGCTTAAAAAGCATTTCCCAAATGCCATTGTCAATGTGCGGGGTGTTGGATACAAGTGGTCCCATGAGGTGTAGATGAGAAAGCAAACCTGCCTGGCAACATTGGGGTATGTGCTCAGTGTGGCAATGCTATTGAGTTTTGTCTACTGGTTTATGAAGAACGAGGGATTTGACGAAAGCTCGTTTTTGGTTGCAAGTATCTTCGTACTGCTGCTGAGTGTGGGGTGGGGGTATGTCATCGCTTCGCATCTGCTGGTACCGCAGAAGAGAACACAGGAGCATCTGCTGCACCTGACCAAAGAGATCGTGCACGAGCTCAATCTTCCGCTGGCGACCATTCAGGCGAACGGCAGTATGCTGCGACGCAATATAGAAGATGAAAAGGCGCAAAAGCGGCTGGCACGTATCGAAGATGCCGCAAAACGCCTCTCAAGGCTCTATGACGAGCTGGTCTACACCATCAAAAAGGAGATGCACGAGATCGAGCGTGAAACGTTTGACCTGAAAGCTCTTGTAGAAGAGCGGGCGGCTGTCTTTAAAGAGCAGGGGCGAAACCTTTTTGTGCTCAACCTGCTTCCCTGTATGGTGCATACCGACCGTATCGGCTTCGAGCAGATCTTCGACAACCTTGTCGGCAATGCGATGAAGTACTCCTCAAAAGAGGCACCCATCGACATTATCCTGAAGCCTCCGTTTTTGAAGATTGTCGACCGCGGTATAGGTATGGATGAGGGGCAGATTGTGAAGATTTACGAAAAGTACTACCAGGAGGACAGCAGCAAAGAGGGACAGGGGATCGGTCTGGCGCTGGTAAAGGCGTATTGTGACCGTGAGAATATCGCAATCCAGATAGAATCCCGAAAGCAAGAGGGTACGACGGTGACACTTAATCTGCGTGACATTACCGTTTAGGCTGCTATGGTATACTTTCCCAAGAGAGGTGAATGATGATACGGGTAATACTCAACGGAAAAAAAGCACTGGATGAACTCTTTCGTGAAGCGGTGATGCAGCTTCGACAAGAGGGAGCGCAGATAGAGGTGCGTGTTACCTGGGAGAAGGGTGATGCCCAGCGCATGGTGCATGAAGCGAGCAGAGACGGCGCGGAGCGCATTGTCGTAGCCGGTGGTGACGGCTCACTCAACGAAGCGGTCAACGGGCTGGCCACACTGCCGAAGGAGGCGCGTCTGCCGATGGCGATCGTGCCGATGGGAACAGCGAACGACTTCGCCACTGCCTGCGAGATCCCCTGCTCGCCGCTTGAAGCGCTGCGCCTTGCCATCGAGGGAGAAGCGCATCCTGTCGACATCGTACGTGCCAACGAGCGCTACTTTCTCAATGTCGCCTCCAGCGGTTTCGGAGCGCAGATCGTTGCCGATACGCCGCCGTCTCTGAAAAACTTCCTTGGCGGGGGTGCCTATACCCTTTCGGCAGTCATCAAGGCGCTTAACTTCACCAGCCATAACGGTCGGCTGCGCTCCGACGATCTTGATATCGAAGGCAAGTCTATTGCAGGGCTTGTCTGCAACGGCAGGCAGGCGGGCGGCGGGCAGCTCATCGCCCCTACAGCCTACATCGATGACGGGCTGCTGGATATCGTGGTGATACTGGAGTTTCCGCTGGTCGACCTTGGTCAGGTGATTGCCGAAATCATCGACTATGAACACTCGGGAACCTATGTCAAGCGTTACCGGAAGACATGGGTGGAGTCCATCCCCTACCAGCGCCGTTCGGTCAACCTTGACGGCGAGCCCTACGAGGCAGATACGATCCGCTTCGAGATAGTGCCGCATGCGATTGAGCTGGTACTTCCCAAAGGGTGCCCTACGCTCAAACCCAAAGTATAGCGGCTTATAATCAAAGTTCCAATATAATCGCAGAAGCAATATCTGCAAAAGAGGTCCAATGCCAGTAGAACAGATCAAACATATCGTCGATTACGGAATTATCGGCTTTTTGCTCTTTTTGAGCTTTCTTACTTTCGCGTTCGCTATCGAGCGTCTGCTATTCTACCGCAGCGTAAAGCTGGAGGAGTACAGCCACATCAAGGCGCTTGAGCTCGACCTTGGCAAGCACCTCTCGACCATCGCATCCATCGGTGTCAATGCGCCCTACATCGGTCTGCTTGGAACGGTATTGGCGATCATCCTTACTTTCTACATCATCGGTGAGCAGGCAAACGATGTCAATGCGGGCGAGATCATGAAACACCTCGCACTTGCGCTCAAGGCGACTGCGGCGGGGCTGGTTGTGGCCATTCCAGCAACGGCAATCTACAATGCCCTGTTGACAAAGGTTGACAAGCTGATCGCGCAGTGGGAGATTTTGCGTGACGAGGGGAAACTGCGCGGATGAGACGCGAACGCTTCGACAAGATGAACGTCGTACCGTTCATCGACATTGTCCTTGTGCTGCTTGTCATCGTGCTCGCTACAGCGAGTTTCGTACAGAACAAGAGCATCAAGATAGACCTGCCTGCAGCCAGCAGTAAAAAGGCCGAAGAGACCAAGAGTATCGTCATCTCCATCGACAAGGAGGGGAAGTACTTCTATGACAAGACGCCTATGGCATTCGAAGCGCTCGAGGCAAAACTTAATTCGCTCGACCCCAAGAAAGATGTCGTCTCACTCCACACAGACAAGTTGACACCGTTTGACTACTTCGTCAAGGTCATCGACATCATGAAGGCCAAAGGTTTCGAGAATATCTCCATCGTCACCAAACAGTAGAGGGCGATGTGAAGAAGCATCGCTACAAGGTCTCTTTTTTCATCACGGCGCTTTTCTATGCCATCCCCATACTGCTCTACCTCTATTGGATTGAAAAAACCATCACCGTTTCCGAGACTTCCAAAGAGCACGCCATAGAGCTTGCCCTCTCTCAGTTCGTTCCCGAAGCGCCCCCCTCTGCGGCAGAGGCACCCGTGCAGCCCGAAACACTGGTCGAGGAGGAGACGGAGCCTGAAAGCAAACCCGAAGAGAAGCCTCCGCCGCCGGAACCGCTGAAAGAGGAGCCGACACCGGAGCCCGAACCCGAACCGATTGTAAAAGAGACGCCCGTTCCCAAGCCTGTCGTCAAGCCAAAACCGAAACCAAAACCGGTCAAGAAAAAAACGGTCAAAAAGAGGCATGTCAAAAAGAAAAAGGTGCGGCAGAAGCGGTGTGTCAGCGGAGGGGGCTCTCCCCACTACAGTGCCGCGCAGCGCAACAGCTTTCTTGCCCGTATCAGGGCGCGTATCAACCGTGCCAAATCCTACCCCCGCATTGCGCAGCGGAGAGGTATGCAGGGGACGGTGAAAGCACGTTTTACCATTCTAAAAAACGGGCATGTAGGCAATATCGTCCTCTCAGGTCCCAAAGTCTTTTACGGTTCGGCCAGAAAGGCTATCGAGAGTGCTTTCCCTGTTGATGTGAAGCAGGCAACACTTACCCTGCCTGCAACGGTCAACCTCTCACTGCGTTACAAACTTCGATAACTCCTGCTTTTTATTTTCAAAATTAACACTAATTTAACACAAGCTTGTCATACTTGCGTACATTTTTTTGCAAGGGGAAACAATGCGTTACAAAACACAGGGGATTTTACTCTCTATCGTCTGTGCGACTTCGCTTTTTGGGGCAGAGGCACAGCTGGGGACTATTGATGTAGAAAGTACCGTCGATACGGAGGTTGTCAAGGATGTACATGGAGATGAGATCAAGTCTGCTGATGTGGCTGAAGCACTCTTCAAGCGGGTACCCAGCGTTACACTGGTTAGACGTTCGGGTGTAGCCAACGACATCATTGTCAGAGGTCAGAAGAAAGACAATATCAATGTTACAATGGATGGTGTCAAGATCTACGGGGCATGTCCTAATAGAATGGACCCGCCAATCTCTCACGTTCTGACAAACAATATCGATTACATTGAAATCAACAAAGGACCTTACAACGTTGAAGATTTTGGTGTGCTCTCTGCGGATGTAAAAGTAAAACTGCTTGACCCCACGGAGGAGTGGCATGGGGATGTGAACCTTGGTTTTGGAAGCTGGAACTACAAAAAAG
>JALTVI010000070.1:0-626 GCA_027049035.1 Sulfurovum sp.
CTTACTTACTTCCTATCAAAAATCCCCCTTCCTTTCTTTCCATTACCCTTCAAAACATTATATACCCAATTATATTTAATATCCAAAATTCTACTTATTTTCCCAATCTTTTTATCTCCAAAATCATACTTACTATCCAACCACCTAATAATATTACTAATCCCCTCCCCCCTATCATACTTTTCTAAACATTCCTTCCTAATTTTCTCCACCATTTTTTCATCATTCACATTCACATAAACCTTTTTACTTTCCATCTTAACTTCCTCCGCTCATTCATTCATTCATTCATTCATTCATTCATTCATTCATTCATTCATTCATTCATTCATTCATTCATTCATTCATTCATTCATTCATTCATTCATTCATTCATTCATTCATTCATTCATTCATTCATTCCTCCCTATCACCAAACACAATCCTAACTATACTCCCCTAAAACAAAATATCAACACTAAACTTTTCTATATCCCTATCAAATACTCTTATCCACCACCCTTTCTATATACAAACCACCAACAACATCCACCATCCACCATCCATAAACAAAACTAATGGGTGATGAAATAAAATTTTATTTAATTTTTTAATTAAATTAAAAATTGGGGGTTTAATTATTTAAT
>JALTVI010000070.1:636-59385 GCA_027049035.1 Sulfurovum sp.
AAAAAAAAAAAAAAAAAAAAAAAAAAAAAAAAAAAAAAAAAAAAAAAAAAAAAAAAAAAAAAAAAAAAAAAAAAAAAAAAAAAAAAAAAAAAAAAAAAAAAAAAAAAAAAAAAAAAAAAAAAAAAATTTGAGAATATAAGAATATGAGAATATGAGAATATTATTGAGGTTTAATTTGTACCTCCCACACAGACCTCCCGGACCTCCCAGACCTCTACTATATTATTACCGCCCTTACCAGCCAAAACGCTAGCCCACTAGCCCGTGATCATGGAACCGCGCGCATCTCCCTATTTGCTAGCCCCTGCCCACAGGACTTACTGGCCCGCCATCACGCAATAAAATACCGCAGGACTTCCCTGTCCTGCGGTACCTTACTACCTTACCTCCTTACTTTCAGTACCAGCTCAACCCGGCGCGCTCAACCAGTACCTGCAGGAGCTCCAGCGCTTCCTCCTCCCGCTCGGCATCCCCGCCGTCGCGGAAGTACCACACAACCTCCAGCATTCCCTGCAGTGCCAGACGCTCCCGCTCTCCGCACCGGTTCGCCAGTTCATACAAACCCTCCAGACGCTCATCACCGGTTTGGATCACACCGAACCGCACCTTCTTCACTTCGTTACGCATTGCTCTTACCTCCGTTCGTTTCGTTCGTTAACTACTTGCTGTTCGTTTCGTACTTACCGCTTTTCTATATCATATCCACCTCCTTTCTTACCGACCGAATAAAAATTTAATTTTTATTTTTTAATTATAATAAAAAATTTAATTTATAAAAAATAAAAATTTTTTATTTCTCCAACTTCTGCGGCCGGTGGGCAGGAGCGGCAGGCGGAATAGCAGACGGGACGGGCGGGTGAGCTGGGCTTAAGTATGAGAGGGACGGCGGACGGGTGGGCTGTAAGCGGGAGGTCATCGTATATGAGGTGGGGCTGAGCCGGCCTGGTATTACCGGACGGGCCTGATATGAGTAAAAAAGTGGGGAGCCCGCCCACTAGCCGGCTCCCCTGGGACCGTTCAGTTACTGCCGAGCCTGGCTCAGCAGAAACCGAAAGCTCCCGTTACGAGCGGTTTGTCTCACCCGCTCGTTATACTCTTCCTTTAGTTCCTCCATCCAATCACTGAGGTCCTCCTCCAACCGGGCTCGGCCTTCCTCGCCGAGCCCGATCCCACGCTCGACATACGTATCGAGATCCACCTCGAACGGCACATCCATAAAGACCTGCCGTTCGTCCGTTCCGATGGTTCCATCCGGCTTAACTACCGGAATCACTACCACCTTACGAAACAGGATGTTCCCGAACGCCTTCGGAACACCCCCCTCCACCACATAGAACGGACCCTCCAGCAATGTATCCGCCGGCAACACCGTCCGCAGGACATCCTCAAAGACCGCCTTTACCATTTCACTGTCGTAACGCTCAACTTTCATGGTTGTACCTCCGTTTGTTACGCACTTACCTAATAGTATCACCAGGCCTCCCTGCCTGACGATACCTCTTATCCTAGCGGACTTCCCTGTCCGCCTAACCGCTCACTTGTACTGGAGCACCCTATGCCCCAGCCCTCTCTCCAGCTCGATCGCTTCGTGCTCGATCGCACGCGCGATACGAACCACACTGCTCAGAATGTCCGCCAGCGGTTCATTCAGCAGGTAACACGCTTCCTGCTGGATCGTAAGTATCGTACCACTCGCTCCGGACTTACGGTACTTGAACGTCAGCCATACGCTCCATGACCGCGGTCCTAACTGTACTGTAGTACTAAACCGCGGATCCGGAAGAGCTCGGAAGAGCTCTTCCTCCAGCTCTTTCCGTTTCCCTTCGTACTTGCGGTTATGTTCTTTAATTTTCCGTAGTGTCCACTTACCTTGTACCATAACTACCTCCGTTATTTACATTATGATGATACCGCAGAACCTCCTTGTCCTGCGATACCTTCCTACTTGCGGTTCCTACCTTAGAACCGCACTCCTTCAAGTACCTCCTTCAATGCTTGGACGTACTTGCGCTCCGTTTCGTTCGTAATGTACGGCTCGAACCGACCCACTACCCACAGGATCTGCTCGTTACCGATATACTCACTGCGGATACCTTCTCCACCAATCACCTCCTTGCTTAACTGCCACCACCGATCGAGCGCCTCCAGCTCCCACTCACTGCTCGACGGTTCCTCCAGTCCCTCTCTCACCATTTGGTTCCACGCGGTATTAACCGCATGTACCCCTAGAACAACCACCTGGTAAAGAGGGAGAGAGGAGATGTTGGTGTGGTTGGTAGTGATGTTTTGCATGGTTGTTACCTCCGTTTGTTACGGTTGATTTAGTCTGGTTAGGTTGTTAAAGAGCGTGGGTTTTGGTTAGTTTGGTTTAATGTGGTTTGATACGTTATGTCATTGTGGTTACCTCCTGTTGGTTGGGTACTAAATTTTTAATTTTTTATTTTTTATTATAATAAAAAATTTAATTTATAAAAAATAAAAATTTTTTATAATTTTCTTGGGAGGTTGGTAGCAACCCGGGACGTCCGAGCCGTCAGGCGTACAGCGTGGGCGGGCGGTAATCGTCAGAGAGTTGTACGAGCCGCCCGCCCTACCTGCCAACTCACCACACATATGTATCTGCCTACCCCGCTCGTACGCTAATCCCGGCCCTTAGGATCTTCAAACATTCTCGAATATTAGAGATCTCTAATATTCGCGCCTTTAGTGGGGGAGGGAGAAAGAAAAGGTGGCTGCAGGTGTTTTCCGAAGCTCAGGGAGTGTACACGAGATCGCACGCGAAAGGAGCGCGCCGGTGCAGCCGCGACGACTCGGCGGGACGGCGGGCAGCGTGTGAGCAATAAAAAGGGCTCACGGCCATCTCGAGCTGACCGTGAGCCAAGGACCCCGCGGCGGGGGACGGAGGATATTCTGTTACTTACCGCCGTTTAGCACTTGAGGCTCAGATGGTCCCAAGCCTCAGCGATCTCCTCCACCCAGCCGTACATGTAAGGAATCATACTGTCCCCAAAGGCCGGGTGGTTCTGGATCATCTCCATGATGAACCTTGCATCGTGGACGCGGAAGAACGGCCAGTTACCAATTCTGTCGCGCTGCGGCCCGACCTGTGAGAGGACCGCGGCCTCGGCCTCTCTTTGGAGACTCCTCATGCGTCCCAGGACCTTGCGGCGACAACGCTCGATCGCCGCACTGTCCTGCTCGGCATATGCCTCCTGGTACTCGTGCACACGATAGCAGAACTCCAACAATGCGTAGTATGCGTACGCCTTGCTTTTACCCACCACCACGTCCAACTTCGTGGTGGCGCTCAGAAAGGAACTCTTCAGCTTCTCCGGATGGGTCTTCCATTCGAAGATCCCACAGAGGTCTCTAATGACCTCTTTGGGCTCCCGGTGGCGGATATACCCATCTTCCTGAATATTCCAACGAGGAAGGAGCTCCTGAGGGACGGACCAGACCGCCCCGCTCTTGGTGATCTCGCGACCGTATTGATCAACGGTCGTCTCGATCGGCTTGGCCTTCGAGATAGGTTCGTCGTAGATGATGGACATGTTCATTCCTCCGTATATTGGTTTGTTTGGTTGTAGGTAAGTGTAGGAATGAGGATCAAACGATCCTCATCCCCCGCGCAGCCCTGACCAACTCGCCGAGCTTGGCCTTGGAGATCCTTTGTTCGATCTCCTCTCGCAAGACCTCGGTGAGCTCTTCGAGCTTGGTCTCGTACGCCGCCTCTCCGAGCCGCATCAGCCACTCCCCGCTCGGAAAGCAGCACGCGACCGTGGCAACCCGCGCCCAGCGCTCGGCCTCTTCCTGCGGAGCAGAGACGAACCATTCCGCCTGTTTGACGTCGCTGTCCGTGCGGATCCCACTCGGAATCCAGACCGTCCAGGCATCCTCTCCGTAGTAGGATCCTCGAACAGCGACGAAGCTCGTCATCCCGCGGAAGACTGTCTCCTCCTCGATCTCTCCGTCGGGGTAGTTACGGATCCCTACAACCTCAATTTCCGGCCCCACGTAGTAGGATCCGACCTCGCTCGGCGCAGGCCGTACAATGTACGACCGGCCGACGACATCGTCCTGATAGATCCGAGGACATGCGTCCCAGCGATACGTCCTGGTTTTGTCTCCTGCAACAAGGCTCGAACAGCCATCGAAGCTGCCGTTCACACGAATGGTCCCGACGTTAATTCCGACTTGGTTGACTTTCATGTTCATTCCTCCTTGGATTGGTTGATTGATGTGAGGATTTTTATTTTTCATTTTTATTTTTAATCCTCAGCTTCATTTTATAAAAATTAAAATTTGAAATCAATTAAAAATTTTTTATTTCGAAATAAAAATTTTTTATTTGCACCTCCCTAACCACCCGTCCCCAACACCGCTTCGCCACATCAGATTGTGCCCCGCGCACGTTGCGGGCCGCGCGTTTAGTGGGGAGGGGAAAGAAATTGGGGGGGTGGGGGTAACGCCAAACGCGCATGTGGGCACATATGCAACTGCCCGCAACGCTCGTACATTACCCTCAGCCCCTGGGATCTCACACTGGCTCCTGTACACGAGATCGCACGCGAAAGGAGCGCGCCTCTCAGTCGTAGCCCAGCACTACTCAGATCTCAGCGCGAAAAGAAGGGCCGAGGAGGCGATCTCGGTTGTGCCCTCGATTGCGACCTCGACCCTTCAACCTGCTCTGTCGCTCTGACCTGCCGCGGGTCAGAAGTAGAGTTCTAGTTTGCCTCGTTCCTTGTAGTACTTGAGAGCCAGTTGTACACGGAACTGCTCCGCCTGAGAGTCCCGTTCCGTCGCGGATTCAAACTTCATGTACGAGAGCGCTTGATAGAGCGCCCGCAGTGCACACCGTACAAACTCGTGTGTCGGCCGTTCAAAGATCGCCACCGCGTCCGTTACTAACTGGATCGCATGGGATGTCGCCATGTAATCGCGGCTGGCTCCAGGACCAATAACCTCCTGAGCCGCGGACGCTGCGAAGGTCTCTCGGATCGCGGTGTCCATAGCCAGTACGTCCTTGAACCGTCGCGGCCGCGTTGTATTGACGAAGTACTCCGGCGATGCGCCGATCAAGAGATCCCAGACGGTTGGGAACTGTTCATATGCCGAACGGATCGCTCCGCAGAGGACCACATTCCAAAACGGCCGATCCGCAGCGAGAAACGCTCGGATCGACATCTCGCCAGCCAGCTCAGTCACCTTTCTCTGTACGAGACTACCGTCAGGCATGCCAGGAACAGCCGCGATCGCATCTCGGAGATAGATGTCTGGGAACGGAGCACCCAGCCATTCGCCACACTTCTCGAACTCCTTCCAGGTACCAACGTGCGTCCCACGGAGCTCGCCTTGCTCTATGAGCTCTGCGTACCAGAGGTAATGCAGCAACGGTAGTACAGTCAGACGCGTCGGTACCCAATAGAGCTCCGTGATCCACGAGAGCTCCATGCCCTTCGGCAGGAAACTACCGTACTCTACTCGGATCATCGCGTCACCATCCAGCGGGCTCTGCGGCGGGACCTTCGCCCACATACCGCCTTGAATAGTAGGCCAGACGTGATCACGGAGCCATGCCGTTGCAGATATCTCGTCCGCTGCACCGTCCTCTCCAGTGATCACCGCTATACCTCTCAAGATCGCACCGAGCTGCGTCTCCGGATAGTGATCCGCCAACGATGTCAGCCCTAGCAACAGGATCTCCGCTTCTGCCCGGTACTCCCAGCTCAGTTTGGTAGTGCCGTCATCGTCATGCAGCTGGATGACCAGTCCGCGTAGGATGTACGACCACAGGATGATCTGCTCCCGCGTCATTAAGATGTCCTTCGGGAACCCAAGTGTCCATTTCTCGAGTTCCCCTTCGGACTCCCAGATCGGCGGCCGGATCGTCCATCCACGATCCGCGAGATCCGCCCAGTTCGCTCGGATCGCACCCTGCGACAGGTCGATCCCATGCCGAATGTTATCTAACGCATCCGTCAGTACGCTCCGTACGCGATCCTGCTGGGCCCTCATCTCCGAATAGTCCCGCAGCTCTCGGAGACTCGTTACCAGTTTGGTCGGGTTGAGTACGCTCATATTGCCTCCTTCTCCTTCGGTTGGTTGGCCGGTTGCATTACTGTTGTTGACCGCCATTACTGGCCGCGCTGATGGGCTTGCCAGATCCGATCTACACGGTCCCACGTAGTCTCGAACTGACGTCCATCGTCTCCTATGGAACCCAGAGCGCCGATCAGTAATGCGATCCCAGCTAGGATCGCTACGACCAACGCCCAGATCCCAAGGATCTCCACTACGAGGATGGGCCAGGGTCTGCTCGCCCATCCTCTTTTCTGTCCTTCTGTCTTTTCGCTCTGCTGTCCAGCTGGTTGTCGTGACCTCTGTCTTGTCATTGCATCTCCTTTCTCTGATTTTTCAATTTTCATTATAAAAAAGAAAAGAGCTTTTTGCAAATAAAAATTTTTTATTGACACGAGAAAAAATTCTAAGGAGCAGAAAAGGTCTGGCAAAAATTTTTAATATTTTTGGTAAATGTGCCGGTACATCTTGCGCCATTCCGTTCTCTATTTAAATTTTGTGTTGTACCACGCGCGTATTCAAAGTCAAAATACAGAGAACAAAAATCAACTAACAACTAGACTCGGATCCCAACAAATTTTTTTGTATTAAAGGGTCTATCAACTTATCTGTCATTCTTTTACTTTGTATTTATACATATTTATATTTTCTTTTTAGAAAGGTTTAAAAAAAAAAATGAGTCATAATTATATTTGATTATGACTTTAGGAAAGATCTAAACAAATCAAAGAGATCTCTTGTGTGCCTTTGGCGGTAATGCACTGGTAAATCTCCACGAGATATCTTTATATGAACCAAGTTTCATTTTATGAATTTAAGTAAAGTCGGCCGCCATATAAAAATTTCTATGGGGGGCGCATTAAGTAGATAGACTCTAAATCGCTAGACAAATAAGTAAAAGTTGCGATGTAGTCTGATGTCTTTCGACTTATCAACTTTAAAGCCCCTATTTTTTCCATTCAGATTTTGTACGCGTATCTACTTGTTATTTAAATTAGGCACCCTCATTCTCTCCTTGGTGTTCGCTCACTCGTTCTCGTTACCCCCGCCCCCGGCGCGAGCCCTTTGCGTGTGATCTCGTGTACAGATACCACTCTCTCGTTCTCGTCCTCGTCCTGCTCCGCGAGCATCTTTCTTCCCTCCCCCACTAAAGACGCGCCTATAAGAACTTTCTAATATACTAATCAAGAGATCTTTTTCGGCGAGGTCTTGCAGCTCTCGCCTCCGCACTGGGATCTCTGAGCCGCCGCCAGGTACAAATCACTTCGCGGGTTCTCGGTGTACAGGTGCTGCCCTGTCTCCATCCCCGCCTCCGCCTCCGCCTCTGGTCTTGGGAGCTGCTCCGCGAGCCGCTTTCTTTCCTCTCCCCCACTAAAGGCGCGATTTCCCTCATATCTAGATGGGATATCAACAACCAACAACCAATAACCAACAACCAACAACCAATAACCAACAACAACCAATAACCAACAACAACCAATAACCAACAACAACCAACAACAACCATAGCGCATAAAAAAGCCCGCCGTGAGAGACGGGCAGTAAGGATAGATCCTGGAAAGGCAGTTTTAGTTATCCATTAAGAGGATATCCCAATCATCCGGATTGTTATTGTCATCGTCGCTGTTTCGCTGAGTCTCTAGTGCCTTCTCAATATCTTTACCACCACCTACAATAACGAAGTCGTTGTCCATAATATCGTAGGTGTTGGAAGCTTCAGCCGCAACAGCCGTATCCGCGCCTACATCAGAGGCAGATTTAGAAGCTGCAGGTTGAACAGGAGGTTTGGTTTTGATCCTAGCATTAACAACCGTTAGACTAAAGTTGTTAACAGGATTAAACTGGGCATCCAGAAGGATGGAATCTCGGATTTCCTCTCCAAGACTCGCAGACCATTCACGAGATCCCTGCTTAATCAATGCAAGCTCGTTCGGATCAAACGCCATCATCCAAGGTAGATACTGCCCCAATGCAATGTTGTAGGTTAGACTATTGGCAGTCATGATCTCAGGCCACCGAATAATCCAGTGTTGCACGGAATAGGTGTAACGGCGAATCTTGGTTCGCATTTTGGTATCGCGAGGACGGGGCCATGGCGAATTGGCGAGGAGCTGTTCTTGCAATTCCGTGCTAATATTGCCAATACCGCTAATGTCTTCGGCACCATTAGTGTTCTCACCGTGATCTGAAGATTCTCCGGACTCATTCGCACCGTCCGCACTTTTGCGCCGAGAAGGCAACCAGTCGCTGGATACCCCGAATCCGGCACTCGACGGGAACCTGACTCCTCTTTGGTGGCTAATGGAATCAGCGATCCGACGAATGTGCTCCAATTGCTCGGCGGAGTACGCACGTTGCTGACCGTTCCTAACGGCGATTTCCTCCCAACGCCAGACGATGTTTCTCCGGTTACGACCTCTCGCGAGCCAACGTTCCGCCGGAGTATTGCTAATAGCTCGTCCGACGTGTCGAGGACTGACCAATGCCGAGGGCATCAAAGGAATCTCTCGGCAAAGCCCCGTTGCCTGGAACAAAGCAGCATACTTCAGTCGGTCGTACAGATCTTCGGGCTTCTCAACAGAACAGGGATCATATCCCGGCATCTGTTTCCACTCGTTAACCCATTCATCAATGGCTGTAACAGCTTCGGGACTGCATTCATAGATCAATACGTCCCGAGCGGCTGCCCAAAGGTTAAGAGCGACAATACCGGCAACCTCATGACTGGTGATCTCTCGATTGGGCAAGATCGCACCTTCCCAAAAATATCCTTCTCTACGCGCCTCGTTTACATCGGGCGTCGTCTTGGGAAAGTAGCCAGCTCCCAGACCGCGGCAAAAACGGACGATCGCAGTCCACGCCGCTGAGGCTTCAATGTCTCCTGCTAAAGGGACATCATCCCCGAGGAGAACCTTCCATTGGAAATACCATTCTGGCATATTACCAGGGCGATACATAAAGCACCTCCTTAACGACTTATGTGCCGAATCAAAAAGCATCCTTAAATTATATTAAGAATGCAAGATAAATTATAAGAAATTTTAAAAGATCACTCAAATTCAAATTTTTTATGATTCCCCATAAAAATTTTTTGTTGATTGGTTCCTAAAATTCCTTTATAATAAATTGAGTGATCGATCGAGCCCATAAGATCGGTCAGGTGTTGTCAATCACGACTGTTAGCCAACCATAATAGGAGGTCGTTATGCAAGAACAGGTTCATAGCGCCGTTGATCAGGAGACTCTGCGCAAGGAAATTGAAGACCGCATTCAGAGTGCTCTCTGTAACTTTCCAGGGATCAACACTTCGATGCTGCAAACCGCACTGGGATCCCGTTATACCGCAGCTAGCTGGAAGCCTGTCTTCATGGATATGCAACGTGCTGGCAAAGTTCTCGTTTTGGAAGTTCCGCCGCTTCCTGGACTGACCAGTCGTACCTTTGTAACGAAGATCTTCCACATCGACAATGCGCTTGGTGTTCGTCAGGTCGTCAATCGCTGCGCCAATCATGGTGTGGTCATTAGCGATCCTTATGGGGCTATTCAAAAGTTTATCGAACAGGATCCCAGTAAGCCCGAAGGAATTGATGTCAGCGAGGCAATCGAGAAAGGTGTTATCGCGCAATGAGGGAGGATCTCAACGCTTCAGGTCTGAGCGTTGAGGATCTTTTTGCAGAGCCGCTAACACAGGAAATTTGGGAGGCTGAAGGACTTCCACAAGAGAGTCCTATGGCTCCTAAGGGCTACATTATTCCCTACTGGACTTGGGAAGGAAAGCCCACTTCTTATTTTCGGATCAAGATCCTTGACGCTGGTCAAACGGCAGGCAAAAGAGGCTTACCTAAATATGTGCAGCCACGCAAGGAGACGCCAAGGCTCTACATTCCGCATAAAAAGCATGTTGAGAGACATGGATTTCCCGACATGCTCAGTTGGATCAGGGAGATGAGCTATGTTGTAGTTGTTGAGGGAGAAAAGAAAGCAACGTTCCTAGCCAAGCAGGGAATCCCGACGGTCGGCGTAGGAGGAGTGTACTCTTGGTCTACGCGTAGGGTGCGCCTACCTATCGGGAGCTTTATCACCAAAGATCACAATGAGGGTAGGTTCGGCAAGTCCGACAAGCTCGACAGATCCGACAAGCTCGACAGACCTGAATATGTAATTCAGCTCCCTGAAAACCTCACACCGGGAACTGAAATGGTCATAGAGTATCAACTGGTACCTGAGTTCTCAGAGCTGCTTGAGATTCCGGATCTCCAGTTTTATATACTGTTCGACCATGAGTTTCAGAAGGAAAAACGGTACTACGTACAAAGGGCTGCTGGGAACTTTGCTACGCGTCTCATTGGTGCAGGGGTTGATGCCAACAATATTGCTATCATCAGTCTCCCCAAGATCATGACCAAACAACAGGTCCTCAAGATCTACAGTACTAACACCAAGCTCGCTGTTGATGACCCTTTCTTTCATCAGACAGACGAGGGTAAAAGGATCATCAAGAAGCTCATTGATACACTACCGCCCTACGAGACTGATTACTGGCCCTTTCCGAGTATCCCGAACATTCAGAAATCCATCTCCCAAATGCTACGGAGCAACCGGGTAACAAGATCTACAATCCAGCGTCTCTGTCTTTATATCGTGGCCGACCTGGATGCTCGGGGAAGGAGGATCATAGACAAATCTACGGGGTTGACATACTACTTTGACGCCGACTCTCAGGAACTCCTATTTGTTGACTTCGATGAGCTTCGTGCTACCAGTGAATGGGGTCGATACTTGTATAGGCATTACAAGCTGGATCTCGGGGATAAACAATTCATTGCCCGTTTGGCTTCTGCGTTTGGCAGTATGCGGGGAATCGTCAATACAGAGATCTCACGAGTACAACGTACTAAGAATCCCAATTTCCTAGCGTATCAAATTAGCGATGCGGAGTACATCAGGGTAACAGCGGACAATATTGAGGTTATCAGTAATGGATCCGGAGGGGTAGTTTTCGAGAAGGGAACAGTAGAGCCTCTTAACATTCCCAAACTGCAGGCATACATCAAAGACTTTCAAAGACAGATAGAAGAAAACCCTTCCAGCCTTGGACTAGGTTTTCTGCCTAATTTTTGGTATGAGGCACTCCAGGACTTTCACATTCGACCGCCTACAGGACTTAACGCGGATGATATGCGGAAGTTCGTGTCCTTTCTTTTTTACATAAGTCCTTGGCTGCTGCACTATAAAAAGACGCAGCTCCCTTTGGAGATGGTTATTGGTGAAGCAGGATCTGGCAAATCCACCTTATATTCCTTGAGGTCTACTATTTTAACGGGCCGTCCTGCTCTCAGACCCATCCCAACGGATCTCAGGGACTGGTACTCGTCGATCGTAAGTACTGGCGGACTACACGTAACCGACAACGTTGTGATCCCTGATAGTAAGCTCAAGCAGCGTATGTCCGACGAACTCTGCCGACTGACTACTGAGTTCGATCCACACATTGAGCAGCGACGTCTATATACGACCAACGAGCTCCTTAGGAGCCCTATAAACTGCGTATTTGCCTTTACAGCCATCGATATCCCATTTCGCAATGTGGACTTTATGCAACGTGCTGTCCTCTTGCAATTGGATGCCATTCAGTCCAACATACTGAGCAACTGGATGGAAGCACAGCTGGAGAAGTTCGGCGGACGGGAAGCTTGGTATGCACTACATCTTGTGGCGCTCCAGAGATTCCTACAGTTACGCGAGGACAAATGGGATCCTTCCTATCGTAGTATTCATCGCCTGGCTAACTTTGAACAGACGATCTACTTAATGGCTGAAGTGTTTGGACAGCACCAAAACACACCCATTCGTAGGATCCTCGAAACCATTACACAGGATGTAATCATAGATACCGACTGGGCACTCAAAGGCATTAAGGAGTACATCAGAGTGCACGATAATCCCAAGTCATTTACCACCCTTGAAGTGTATAACTGGGCTGTTACACAACTAGGAACCAACGAGAACTATATCCTTACATCACCTAGTAAGCTCCTTAACTATGTGATGCATCATCAGGCTATGATCGAGAAATCCTTGGGTTACAAGACCCGCCGCATAGATCTCAATAACATTGAATTCGTTCGTAAAGTAGTTCGCTCACTACCACCAAAGCCTAACATTGAACCCAAATAGGTAAATGTCATTACCCAAGCATAAGCAACACCATTACCCAAGTATAAGCAACACCATTACCCAAACATGATCAACACTATTACCCAAGTATAAGTAACACCATTACCCAGGATCAATAAGATTTTTGAATCAGCATCATAAAATTTTTCGATTAGCTTTAAGCAAAAATCGCATTATAATTAAAAGTGTGAAATGAGAAAGCAGTAATCACATTTCGGCTGCACTCTTTCACACAAGTATCAAACCATCAACGTAATAACAGGAGGTAACATCCATGACTGGACGTGCTGCTATCGTTCTTCCCAACGGCGAGCGTCGTGTGGACTTCATCCGCCGCCGGTATGCGGAGCTGGAAGCCGAAGGCTACGAAGGTTCCATCCGTGGCAAGATCCTGAAGGAGCTGAAAGAGATGGGCCACGAAACCACTTACCAGGTGGTCTTCCAGGCGACCAAGCCCCGCAAGAAGAAGGCTGCCTCGACTGAGAGCGAGGTGACCAACGACGTTGGTGCCGATGAGGAAGACTACGGCGAGGCCGAGCTCCCTGAGTAACATGACTGTCGAAGAGCCCCCTCTATTCGGGGGCTCTTTTTTATTACACAGGAGGCCCGTAGCAATGGCAAAGAAACAAGATTTCGACAGGCTTCATTATACAGGATCTTTGAAGGAGCAGCTCGAATATGCCAAAGCTAAGAAATCTCCCATGGAACTAATCGACCTGATGGGAGGAGAATCCTACGCAATCCATCATGAAAAGATAGACCTTCACGAACTCCCTGAGACTTCACGCGTACAGCTATGTGAATTCGCCAGTAAGCTCAATCCTATGACGAGCGCACAGCTACGAGAACGAGGAATTCGAATTCTCACTTTGGATCCTGGCCACACTACAGGGTATTCATTCCTCTTTCAGCCGCCCGAACGAGTGAGTGAACAAACTCCTGGGATCTTTTTTGCAGGACAGCTCAAAACCCCTACACTCTTTAGTTCCAGTACGCAAGCACACATCAAAGCACTAATCTATCTGCTGACCAGCCCTACGTATGTACGTCACCAAGCATATTGTGATGCACCTCTGTTTGTGCGAATCGAAGATTATCGTGTGTACAGCTGGAAAACGCAATCTCACGAATGGTCCTCGTTGCACACTGCCAAGCTCATTGGGTATTTAACAGCTATTTTGACAAATCTACCCATCATCAAGATTCCCCTGCATTACATATCCTTACATAGTGCACAATCTGCCAAGGGGTTTGCCAAAGATGAAAAGCTCAAGGAATTTAATATCTATCTGCCTAGTAAACCTCATGCTCGTGACGCCCTTCGGCACTTAATGGTGCATCTCTTTTTTGACATTCCCAAAATCCTGGCCCATCACGAACGCGAAAAGAGGGAGTTCTACAATGCCGATTGACATTAATACGCCACAAGATCCTTTGGATTTCACACAACGCGAATTGAACTGCATCCTGGAAGCTGTTTGGTACGAAGCACGTGGAGAATCCCCTTTAGGGTGGGAGGCTGTTGCTGCTACAATCATTAACCGGATGCTGGATAAACGATTTCCCAACAACGCATGTGAGGTTGTAGCTGAGCCCTACCAATACTCCTACACTCTATACGTAGAACGTGCATACGCACTTAGTGCTGTCGCTACTGTCCGAGGAAAACTATCTCGAGTTGCTGCCGTTCTGGGATGGGGTCACTTATCCCCAAATTACCGATGGGAGCCTCCACAACTCCAACAATCTCAACAATTCCAACGACCCTATCTTATAGAACACTGGAATAAGCTACGTACTACCATCGAAATACAAGTTCGTCAAGCAGGGAAACCTCTCTACCTTCAACCGTCCAGACAATCTCCATTTCATTGGGATCCTACACAAGGAGCACAGTTCTATTTCAATCCCAAGAAAACTCCTAATCAACAACCACCAAATTGGGCTAATGGCCCTGGCATGGTACCAACTGTCAAGATCGGCAATCACTACTTCTATCGCCTAGAGCCAAATTACACTCGGTTTTAACCGCCTTAATCATCCTAACCAAAGGAGGTCAATCATGTACGACAGCAACAGCAAGATCGCCAAGCCCAAGCACTATCAATCGAACATTAAGATCTGTAATAAGGAATGCAAAAAGCATCCTACACAACCCAATCTCCAAGTGATCGATGTCATTGAAGCCTGTGGGTTACAGAAGGATCACTATCTGGCTACGGCTGTACAATACATATTGCGGGCTGGCAAGAAGACAGAAGCGACTAACGAGGGACAAGATCTCGCCAAAGCTGTTTGGTTCCTTTTGCGCAAGCTCCAAAAGGAATACCCTCAGCAATACCAGGAAGTTATTTCCCATTATAAGCATCTTTTGTGATCCATAAAAAATCTCTATATGTTGCCTCTTGATTTATTCATTGATTTGCTATAATATTGAATAAAGAATCAAGAAGTACACATACGCAGAGCAAGCAATGGCTACAAGGCAAAAACAACAACGCTCGGAAGATCCGCTCTTAGGGAAGCGTCGTGGAGATATTGCTATCCTAGCGATGCTTCCCAGATTGGAGCGCAAAGGCCGCAAGATGCAGCCGCGATACTTGGCTGTCTGTCGTCGTAATGATTGTAATCGTAGGATCATCATTACGCGGCAGGCATTCATTAACACCAAGCTAGAGCGGATGCATTGTGGGTGCTGTAGCGTTAATGGCAGCAAACCCAAGAATCGCAGTGACAAACCCAAGGATCGTGGGATTAAATGGGAAGAAGGTACGTTCATTCAGCGGTATCTTCTAGAGTACAAATCCTGGATCCAGATGCTGGAACGTTGCTATAATCCCAAGTGTGTGGCGTACGAGGAGTATGGAGGCAGAGGGATCCGAGTAACTGAGGAATGGCATAGCAAGGAAAAGGACTTCTCTGTGGATCCCTATGGAGTTCCCAAAGGGTTCTTGAAGTTCCTGGAGTGCCTCGGACCTCGCAAGTCCCGTTATTACACACTGGATCGAATAGATCCCAATGGGCACTACGAACCTGGCAACGTTCGTTGGGCAACCAAAAAAGCACAGGGGTTCAACAAGCGGCACCAGGCATACATAAGGCTCCCATCAGGCGAGCTAGTTCGGGCCAAGAAGTATGCTAAGGAGTACGGCCTTAACTACTCTGCCCTTCGGGAGAGATGCATCAAAGAGGGTACTTGGGTAGTAAAAACTGAGTGATAGGAGATCTGAAATGACTGTGTCAAAAAATAGCGGGATCCAGTTGTTTGTGGACAACACTGCAGAAGGTCCGAGAATCCAGCAGTATTCCGGACATATCACCAATGCACAGATGGTGAAGCTCTCGGCAGGTACTGGACGTGCATTTGCGGTATTTCCCGGACGTCTCCTAGAAGCCGTCTTGGAGGAAGACAATAACGAAGATGTTCTCCACATCAGCTGGGTGCACGTATATACGACTCCCTATCAGGAAAACACATCTACAGACCCGACCGACGTGCCCAGTACCTTTCTAGTAGCTAACGGTAACCTAGCTGTTTGGTTACAACGCACTCGACCTTCTCTCGAACAAAGAGGCCTAGCGAGTCGATCCCTGATGCCTTACATTTGTCTCCCTGAAGGAATTGATCGACAGGAGATTACGTAATGACGATGCTAATTGACGTTCTGATTATTATCAGCTTATTATTGGTAGGTGCTATCATGGGGATCTTCGTATGGAATATCCTCATTCCCAACTGGAATGCTGCTAACGCGGCCGACACGGCAGATACGGCCGACACAGCAGATACGGCAGATGCAGTCGAGGATGAAATCAACCGACCTGGAGGGTGCTAACATGACACTTGGTTACGATGATGGCAATCTGAGTGATGCTGATATGGAAGATATCGTGGAAGGTAAGTTCCTGTATGTCTTTGAAGACGGGAGTATCACTTTCTTGGTAGATCCGACGCGAGTGACGTTCGAACAGCTCTGCGCGAGTTGTGATGACGGATATGGGAGCTTACTGGACATCACAAAGGCCAGTGATAACGTGGTTCGTGAATACTTAGGGCCGCAGGTGAGAAACCCTTTGGAAGGATGCTGGAAAAACTTGGAGGTAACCAATGCCTGAGATCGAAATTAAGTACCTACGTCCGGACGTTGTTCCTACTGGTTCAGTCACTTACCAAACCAAGGGGGCCAATGCGGTAGACCTACGAGCTGCCATCTCCGACCCTATTAAAGTGGAACCTGGGCAGGCCATTCTGATTCCTTCTGGTATTGCCATCTGGATCAAAAATCCGCAGTTGGCAGCTGTCATCATTCCAAGATCTGGCCTAGGAGCGAAAAAAGGCCTCGTACTAGGTAATCTGGTAGGTCTGATTGATTCCGACTATCAGGGCGAGATCATGATTACTGCTTGGAATCGTAATACGGCTCCTTACCAGTCTATCATGATCGAACCTGGACAGAGGTTGGCTCAGATGGTGTTTGTGCAGACACCTCGTGTCAAATTCCGAGAGGTCGAGGAGTTCACGAACATTACTGAGCGCGGTACTGAAGGTTTTGGCAGTACAGGAGATGAGTAATGACTAGCAGACGCAGACCCGAATCCCATCAGCATCTTCGTCTTGGGAGCACTAAGCAACAGCCCGAGATCGGCGATTCTGAGATCCGTGTGAGGACGCAATATCAGACTGTAAAGTCCCTTATTCGAGCGATTCACGACTTGGAATCTGTTATGATGAGTCTCAACGTTCTCAAACTGGAATCCAGAATCAAGGAGCATTCTCAGTACTACGAACGGCAACGTAGAACTGCCAAGAGGCTGTACGACAAACTCACCAAACAGCTCTTGGTGGAGTACAAGCTCCTGGACAAGGATCTTCGTAAGGCATTCATTTCAGATGTCAGTCGGATCCTCTCCATCAAAACAAGTGTTATCGACCCTGATCTGGAAGATGACAAGTAAAGTACCGCAGTCAATTTCAGCATTACGACTACTTGACTACCAGGAAGAAGCTGCTCGTAAGATGGCCCAAACCCCTTACGGGCAGCTCCTGGGCTTTCGTATGCGCCTTGGCAAGACGATCACTACGATCAGGGCCTTGCAACTACTGCAGCCCCGTCCTAGACGTGTACTCCTGCTTGTCCCTCCAAAATCTTTCCATGTGTGGCTAGAGCATATGCCACCTAATTGGCGTCCCTTGTTTAAGATCCTTCATGGTAAGACCATTCGCAGTGCTGAAAACCCACAACAGGAGTTTGCCAACTCGCCGTTTGTGATCAGTACTGTCAGGACATACATCAAATATGCACATCCCAATCTATACTGGGATGTTATTGTAATAGACGAGTATCACAAGTACTTCCGTAACAGAAAGACCACGTCGTACAAATGGTTCTCTAAGAGGACGTCTCCACGTAATGTACGGTGGAAACGTCTCTGGCTCTTGAGCGGCTCGCCTATTCGCAAAGGTGTCCAAGACCTATGGGCTCCGCTCCATCTTATTGCTCCTCATGAATGGACTTCCTATTGGCGTTTTGTCGATGAGCACTGTATCGTAGTACGTACTCCATTCGGCACAGAAATTACTGGGGCTAAAAACATCCAACGAACCATCCAGGCGACTGCCAAGTACATCATTCGCCGCAAGATCGACTTCAAAAAGCGCAGGTCCTTCCTGGATGTAACCCTAGAGCAAATGCAAGCCGAAGATCCCGAACAGTATAGGGCATATCAGGAGCTCGAACAGAGCATGACCTTGAAGGTCTCGCCTGAGGAGTTCATTGCCACGATGAATACAGTATCTCAGTTCATTGCATTGCGCAAAGTCTTGGTTTGTCCTGAGCTCTTGGGCGTCCGCTCTCTCGGCCTGGGATTTCGCGCCGTAATAGATAACATCCGAATGCGTGATGACCCACGTAACATCATCTTCGTACCTTTTAAGGAGGCCACGAGGATCTTCTCCCGATGGATAGAAACAGAGCTCGGGATCCCAACGATCCGATTGCATAGCGGCCTGACCCCCAACCAGCTCCAGGAGCGGATCGACACGTTCAATCGGCTTAATGCTGAGTATCGCACATCTCAAGGCCCACAGAATGAAGATCCCGTGACAGGCTGTATCTGTCTCTGCACAACGCAGTTTGCCGAAGCGTTCTCCCTCAAAGAGGCTACTGCCTGTTACTTCCTCGGAATTGAGTCATCGCCGGACATTCTAGAACAGGCAGAGGCTCGCATGTACTCCTTGGATTCCCAACACGTAGAGAAGCACACCTTCTTCGTTCGCTACAAAGGGACCGTGGAAGAGAACCTCTGGGCTTATTTAATCCAACGCGGCAGGATCTCCAAAGATCTCTACGACGCTTAATGCCCTGTTGCTGCCTGTCCTGCTGCCTGCTTTGCCGCTTTTATCAGGTACAAATCACTGGCCGAGAGAAGGTGAATGGAGGCTGAGTGCCGTTTTGGATGTCTCTTCCATTCCAAAACATGCGCGACGTCCTGCCGCCACCACTTTCTTTCTCCCTCCCCCACTAAAGGCGCGTGTATTAGAATTTTCTAATATACTAAAGTAGTATGAAACAATGCATGGCTATATAAGAAGTTTTTATGAAGGCACCATAAAGAGATCTTATATGGGGCCATAAAAAATTTGAATTTGATTGTTCCTTTGGGGATACTATATAATTGAATCATTGATTAGTTAAGCAGTTGCGTTTTTGATTTTAGCTTTTGCGTTTTTGCGTTTTTGATTTTAGCTTTTGCGTTTTTGTAAAGGCAACATTATGACGAACGATCTGAAGCAGCGTTTGGTTGAAGGCCTCAATGAGCACGTTCGTAGTGCGTTATGGCTTGGCAGCCCTAAGGTTTCTGACAGCGGTGCTTTGGAAGTACGCACTTCAGATCGTGTAAATTTCCGTTCTTGTCGTCGTCGCTTTTTCTTTTCCTCCCACCTTCATATGAATCTGGAGTCTGCAGAGATCGCAACACCTCTGTGGATGGGTACTGGATTTCACTTTGCCCTGGAAGATTTTCACGGGTACAAAAAGTACAGCAAGCCGTCCGAAGCATTTCGTGACTATTACAAAGCTACCAAGTCACTAGGACGAATCCCCGATGATGCAGACGAAGCAGCCGGGCTCGCTATGCAAATGCTCGACTATTATTCCGATTACTGGCTCTTGACTAGGAGTCCGCTGGATACTTACGTAGTAGACGGCGTTCCCCAAGTAGAAGTAGATTTCCGTATTGAGCTTCCTATTGAAGGTCCCAATGGTGAGAAGGTATACTATAAAGGAACCTTCGACCGTATTGCCATGGACGAGTATGGTTGTTTGTATGTGGTAGAGTACAAAACAGCCAAGCAGTACAGCTGGGGACATCTGGATCTGGACGCTCAAGTAACTGCGTACTACTGGGCTGCTGAACAGTGGTATGGTAGGCCTATTGATGGTGTTATCTACCAGCAACACATCAAGAAAGTTCCTTCGCCGCCTCGATTCCTAACCACTAAGGGAACATATTCCACTGATCGTAGACAGTCTACTACGTATACACTCTACCGCAAAGCGTTAGTAGACATGTACGGTAAAGTGGAATATGCTCCCGAGCCTAATCGCAAGTTCCTCCAGTTTTTGATGTCCCAGGAAGATGAATACGGTGATAAGTTCATTCGTAGGGACACTATTTCGCGATCCCGTCATGAGGTACAAATGGAAGGGTTGCGAGTACTGGAGGAAGTTAAAGAGATGCTCCAGCCTGGGATTTTCATTACTCACAAGGCAAGTAGGGAATGCCAAGTATTCTGCCCGTTTGTACATCCCTGTTTAATGATTGAGCTCGGTGATGAATGGAAGGATGAATTAGCAGCAGGATTCAAACAACGTGATCGTGGAGAGCCTGAATGGCGTAAGTTGATTGGCTACGACAAGTGAGGTGACAAATGACTGTAAGTCAAGCAAAAGGAATGATGGGTGCTAAGAGCAATTCACAACGGGTTGCGCCGTTCCGAATTGGGCACGTGCAGGAACGTCGCAAGTACCTGAAGCTCTTGATCTACGGAGCTTACGGTGTTGGTAAGACGTTTTTGGCAGGTACTTCTGGGCAGGTTCCCGAAATGCGGGATGTTCTGCTCATTAACGCCGAAAGCGGGGATCTCACGCTCTCTTCGTCTCCCGAAGTCGGAGAGAATGTGGATGTTGTGGACGTGTATGATTTTAAGACGGCTGCCCGAGTGTATGAGTTCCTGAAGCGTCATTGCGCACTTCGTGATGCCAATGATGAGGAAGGGCTCCGGAAGCTCCAGGCTTGGGTTACTGGCCAGCCTGAGGATGAAGTACCTTTGCGTCGGTATCACACGGTGATCATCGATTCGCTGGCCGAGATCGAAGCGTACAATATGTACAGCTTGCTCGGTGTGAGCAATAACACCCGCCTGGACGAAGACATTCAGAGTGCCGAATGGGCGGACTACAAGCGTAACAATTCGACCATCCTGCGATTCGTTCGTGCTTTTCGGGATCTTCCGATGCATGTTATCATGACGTGTCCTGAACAGTACGCTCAGGATGAACTCAAGCGTTTTCACTATTCTCCGCACCTGACTGGTCAATTGTCTGGTAAGGTGCAGGGATTCATGGATATGGTGGGATACTTGCAAGCTGGCAATCCGGATGACAAGGGCAACGTTCCTCGGAGACTGTGGGTACAACCGGCCGGCAAGTTTGATGCAAAGAATCGGTTCTCTTCGTACAAGAAGCCGTTCTTCGACAATCCGACCATGAAGGACATTCTCTTGGCTATTGGCCTTTCCAAGATGTCGTGACGTCGTGACGTCATAATGTCGTCCGGTAATTGAGGCTCCTAGACCGAGAGTACCGAGCATCGGCGATGAGCCATGCACCAACTACAACTGTGACTGTAACTGCAACGTAATCACGAGAGGTAAACGAAATGATTGATGATACTCCTGGCATCAAGATGACCGAAGATGGTACCATGCTGGTGGATCTGAACGAGGCCCCTGATTCCAGCTTTGAGGTCCTGCCTCGTGGTACCTATGATGTGACCGTGGATAGTGTGGAGTTTGGCACGAGCTCTTCCGGTAACCCGATGTGGACGTGGGTTCTGGAAGTGAACGACGGAGAGTTCGCTGGTCATAAGCTCTTCTTCCACACTGTGTTCGCCGGTAAGGGCTTGGCTCGTACCAAGAAGGTGCTGTCTGCGATCGCGCCTGAGCTCTTCCAGGGACCCTTTGATCCGTCGGATCCCGAGGTGACTGGTTCCCTGGTGGGCAAACAGGCTCGTGCTCGTGTGGATGTTCGCAAGTACGAGGGCGAAGATCGCAACAACGTGCGTGACATCCTGCCTGCGAGCAACGCCGAATCCATGTTCTGATCTTTCCCCCGATCAGGACATGTGATAAGAGCCCTACAAGGGCATTGGGGTGAGTGCGCGTTATTGAGGGGGACTTAGCGCCCCCTCCTTTTTATCACAACGGGCTCGAAGGTTTGAAGGCTGAATCGAAGGTTCGAAGGCTGAATCGGAGGTCACCATGGTAGGTAAGCAAGGTAACAAAGCAGTCGTATTGATCAGCGGTGGAATTGATAGCACCACGACGTTATATTGGGCACATCGTGAGTACAAAGAGGTTGTGGCGCTCTCGATTTTCTATCAGCAGCGTCACAAGAAGGAATACGAGTATGCCCACAAACACGCCGAACGTCTTGGGCTGGAACACTATGTGATGGAGCTGCCTTTTCTGGCACACGAGGGGCTGCTGCTAACCAGCGACAAGGAGATTCCTGATGTCACCTACGGAGAGATCGAAGGCGTCTCGCCAACGTACGTGCATTTTCGCAATGGTACGTTCCTTTCTGTGGCGACGGTGTTGGCATGTCATCTTGGGGCTGATGCTGTTTGTGTGGGTACTCACGCAGAGGATGCTGCTAATGATGCTTATCCCGATTGCCGGCTTGATTTTGTTGGCAGTATGGGCGCAGCTATTCATATTGGGACTTATGGTCAAGTTCGTCTCCGCGCTCCGTTCATTGAGAGTTCCAAGGCTGACATCGTGAAGAAGGCTCAGGAGCTGGGAGTTCCGCTGCAGGATACCTGGAGCTGCTATGCTGGTGGAGAGAAACATTGCGGTCATTGTCCTACCTGCTACGCACGTGCCGAAGCTTTCTGGCTGGCCGGTGTAGAAGATCCTACTGAATACGCCGACCCCGAGAATGTTCGCAACCGGATTCTCGGTTTCTCTGCCAAGGAAAAGGAGGGAGACAATCAATGAAGCCGCAGAACACGCAGAACATTTGGAAAGACCCGTCGATCTTGGTAATTACCAAGGACATCGAGTTGGACATGGGACATCGGATTCCTACGCATATGAGCAAATGCTTCCATATTCATGGCCACCGGTATCGAGTACAACTAGGTGTCCGGGGAGCTGTGCAGATGGAAGGTTCTGAGGCCGGAATGATTAAGGACTTTTCCTTTCTGAAGGAGGTGCTCAATTATGAAGTGCACGACCCATTTGATCATCGACTAATGCTTGCTGCTTGGGATAGCGTTCTGGAAGATCTTGTAGGTGAAAACGTATTAGACAGAATGGGCGCTTCTTTGCATGAAGCATACAAAAATGAGTATGCAGAGAGCTGGTACTATGAGATGACCGCGAAATCGGGCATCAAGGTAGTTGCCGTATCGTTCATTCCCACGGCAGAACACCTCGCTGCATTCTGGGCACTTCGGTGTTCTGATAGGATGCCTCCTGGAGTTGAAATCAACCACATTACTGTTTGGGAGACTCCAACGAGCGTAGCCAATATCACGTTTCCGCCGAAGGGAGAAAAAGCCAATGGCTGTTCATAAGTTTCCTATCATGGAGATCTTTGGGCCTACTATTCAAGGAGAAGGTGAATACGTAGGTCTTCCCACGGTATTTATCCGTTTGGCTGGTTGTGATTCCAGATGTGCACTCTGCGATACCCCTGAATCTATTCACGCATCCAATGCTAAGGAGTTTCTCACTGCCAAGGAGATTGCCAAACGTGCCGAGGTCCTTACTATCGGTGGGGCTGTTAAACACTTCGTCATCACCGGTGGTAATCCCGCAGTGCACGAACATGCCGGTGAGATCTGTAAGGAACTTCGTAAGCTTTATCCTGCAGATAGGGATGTCTGGATTCATGTAGAGACTCAGGGCACGTTCTTTACTCCTTGGATTGCGGAAGAAGCAGATTGCATTGTAGTGAGTCCCAAAGGCCCTGGAATGCAAGACGAACATTACGGGCCTCACAAACCCGAGAACGTAGTTCAGTTTGTTAATCGGGTGCTCCAGGTTCATAGGCATAAGGAAGTGATTATCAAACCCGTATACACCGGAACTCATGATCTTCCTTACCTGAAAGGCCTGATTAAGGCGATGCAGGGTATCAAAAATCCTCACGGCAACTGGCTGGAATTGGTGATCTCTTTGGGGGACAACATTCCTAACGTCGGGGAATGTCCTAATCCCGGCGAGTACAAGGAATTGGTGAATCAGTTGATGGAAGAGCCTGTAATTATTGCAGCAGCTAACAGGATCCTTCCTCAGGTTCATAAGTGTTTAGGCATTGCGTGAGGAGTAAAGCAACGGTGAAGATCAAAATGGACAATAAACAGTATTTGCAATCTTTGGAACAACATGTCGAAGCCATTTTGGAAGGATTGGATCAGGATACTACGCAGGAAGGCTATCTAGAGACCCCTCGCCGATTTATTGGCTATTTGGAAGAGTTCTGTCAAGGACTCCCCGATCCTGCAGAAATCCTGAAAGATGGCTTCGAACATACCAATGCCAGTCATAGCATGGTGATTCAAACAGATATTCCGTTTCGGGCTATCTGTCAGCATCACCTCCTTCCGATGTACGGCCACGTAGATCTTGGATACATCCCTGGAGACCGTGTGGTAGGCCTCTCCAAAATGACCCGTCTGGTTGAGGCTGTAGGTACTTCAGCGCCCGGCATTCAAGAGCAGTTCGGCGAGATGATTGCCGATATCATGATGGACCATCTCAAGGCTCGGGGTGTTATGGTGGTAATCCGTGCTCACCACACCTGTATGACTGTTCGTGGTGTTGCTGCTCCTGGAGTTCTCACTACTACTTCTACCATTCGAGGGATCTTCCGTGATGTGGAGCAAGCCCGCAATGAATTTCTCTCCCTGATTAAAGCCAAATAATAATGTGCCCTTGATTTTTGATTTTGAATCAATTATAATTTGATTAAGCTAAAAGATTAGCAAGCAGTAAGCGAACACGAATAAGGGTAAGGTGACGTATGGGAACTAATGCGAGATTTGCTCCGGTAGCCCCTGCGCCGATCTTGAAGGCCTTAAAGGACCTTGGTCGGCATGTAATCGGGAACTATCACCTGTTGCTGGCGCACGATGTCGTGGAAAATCCTGAGGGGTATCAGGAAGTATTCCACGATATGTGGAATGATCCAGATCTCTTCATCATCATGGACAACAGTGCGGTAGAGCTGGGAGCTCCTTGCAGTCCAGAGATGATGAAAAAGGCCGTGGAGATCATTGAGAATGCCGATGGCAACTGGGGAGGTAAAGGACGCGTGGTTTGTGTTCTCCCTGACTACATTGGCAATGCTCCGATGACAGTCAGCAGCATTAAGCGAGCTGTTCACGAATGGAGCGATCACGGTCTAGGCAATTTCATGATCTTGCCCCAAGGAGATAATGGGGATCATTTCAAATGGGCTATCGAACAGCTCAGTGAGATCGATCATCCGGAAGCCAAGTATTGGGGCATCCCGAGACATGCTACCAAGGTGATTGGTTCTCGGCTTCCTGTTAGTAACTATGCACACATTAGGAGAGCCGATTGGCCTCAACATATGTTCGGATTTTCCCATAACATGATTGATGATATGCAGATGACCAATCACAACAATGTTATGGGAATTGACAGTGCGGTACCTATTAGGCTCGGGCTCCTGAGGATCCCGCTTAAACTAGTATCGCACTATGACACACCACCAAGAGGGAACTACTGGGAGGCAACATGTCTAAACAAGCAGGCAGTAAGAAATCTCAAAGCCGTACGGACCTGGACAAGATCGATTATCTGATCGACCTGTATAAGCATTTTTTCGCCGTGTACGAGGAAATCACGGAGCTCTTGCAATTGGTGACTGCATTGGCGCAGGGAAAGCGCGAGCAGATCGGAGCTATCGGAGCACAGGATCACACGCAGATGCTCCTATGTCTCCTTTCGGGGAGTACCAAGATGGAAGATAAGTTGGCCCCGGCGGCCAAGATCATCAACTACAAGTCGGAAATGCTCAAGAGCTTCATCACCGACTCAAGGATCTTGGATTCGTATATGGCATTGCTGGAGCCTTTTGGTAAACCCGCCGGGAGAATTACCAATATGATTGATGGTATTCCGATGCAGGATTTCCTGGACATTCTGGATGCCTTCAACATCGTTTTCCTCACGGAAATCGACATCGCCAAGCAGGTGTATGAAACCGGTGGAGATAGCATGTTCAGGGAATACATCGAGGTTGTCTCCTATCCCCACAGTGATTCTCTCCGGTTGGATAGTTTATTGTCGGAGTGTGCAATAGCAACTGTTGATTCCGAGGCTGGCGACAGTAACGGCAATAACAATAGCAATAACGAAGGTGGTGCCGACAAGGAGGTGAAGTTTCATGCCTGAATTTAAGGCCGATAAGATCAGGTGCCCATTTGGAGGTGCCGTAGCAGAAAGCCAAGGGGACCCAGCGTCCCCTTTGGTTATTGTGGGCGAGGCTCCAGGAATTGAGGAGCAAAAAGCCGGAATCCCATTTGTAGGCCCTTCCGGAGAGATCCTGTGGAAGGCGTACGGACCAAGAGAAGGCGCCGAACCGTATGTAATCAATGCCTATAACTGCCGATATCGCAAAAAGGCATCCAAGAAGCTCCTTAACATGGCAAGAGCCCACTGCCAGCGACGCATGTGGGATGATATTGAACGCCATGAGAGAAAGCTTATCATCGCCTTGGGTAATGAAGCGATGGCACTTATTGCCAATATGCCACGTGAAAAGGTTAAGATCACCAAGATCCAAGGCAAAACGATCAAAGTCAAATCCCCATATTCAGGCAAGGAATACACCGTATTTCCCATTATCCATCCTGCAGCGATCCTTCGCGGTTCTGGGTCTCTTACCCAGTTTAACGCTTTAATGGCGAAGGCTAAAGGGATGGTTTTTGCTAAAGAGGATGGTTCCACCCCCTCTGAAAACAAGCGAGATTTTTCAAGCAGTTGCTTTGAGTTCCCTGATTATTCTGTGGTAAAAATTGAGAGCGAGGGCCTGCCGCAGAGCCTTCTGGATCCAGATTCGAACGATCCGAACAAACCGAAGCTCATTGCGGCGGACATAGAAACGTCGTCCCTTAAGTACTATGATGGAAAGATCCTGTGTATTGGCCTCTCGGATGGTAAAACGACTACGGTAGTTCCTTGGCATCCGAGGATCCGAGATATTCTGCAGGGAATGCTTATCTCAGGACGTTTCCGGTTCATCTGGCATAATGGACAATTCGATATCAAGTTCCTTCATCAGCACGGTGTTACCGAAGCTGAAGTGCATGAGGATACCATGCTGATGAGCTACGCATTAGATGAACGTCCAGGATATCATGACTTGGGATACCTTGGAAGCTTGTACGTTGGAGCTGAGGACTTCAAAGAGATCCTGGACGGCTATTTACCGAACAAGAAAACGTCCTACGAGGTTATTCCCAAGCATATCTTGTACAAATACCAGGCAGCAGATGCCTTCGTCACGCGTCTCCTGTACGATAAGCTCCTGCAATCTCTTAGGCAGGATAAGGATCTTGTTCGTCTGTATCGAGAGCATCTAATTCCATCTACCAATATGTTAGCCTGGGTAGAGGAAAACGGTCTCTTTGTATATGAGAAGCACAATCTGGCTATGAAGTCAGTGCTGGAACAAGAGATCGAACAGGCTAAGCAAGAAATCCATAGACTGGCAGGTTACCCAGTTAATCCCAATTCGCCGGATCAGGTTAAGTACTTGTTGTACAAGCGTATGGGGATCCGCACCAAACGTCAGGATACTCGCAAGGAGACCCTGGCGAAGCTCACTCACTATCCTGTTGTCCGCGCGATCCTCAAATATCGCAAGGCAGCAAAGCTCTATAGCACATACGTAAAGAAGCTCTTGGATATCAGAGCTCCAGACGGGAGGGTACATCCGTCGTTCAAGTTGCACGGCACTGTAACAGGTCGTCTTGCATCGGCAGATCCCAATGTGCAAAACATCCCCCGACGCAAAGATATCCGTGCGATGTATGGAGGCCATCCAGATAACTGGATCCTGGAAGTTGACCTAGATCAGGCAGAACTGAGGGTCTTAGCCATTCTATCACAAGATCCGGACCTCATTCGGATCTACACTACGCACGGCATGTCGCTGCACGATGAAGTTGCCTTAGCCATGTACGGCGAAGGATACACTGGAGATCAACGTATCCGAGCCAAAGCGGTGAACTTCGGTATCGTATATGGCAGAACAGCACATACACTGGCGGAAGAGTTTGAGATCCCGTTATCTGAAGGTCAAGCCTTGATCGATGCATGGTTTGAACGATTCCCCAAAGCGGGTGAGTTCATCAAGTCTCTACGCCGATCTCCGATTGAAGGTAAAGTTATCACAACGCCGTTTGGTAGAAAGCGGAGATTCCAAACGGTAACTCATGAACGTTTGGACCAGATCCAGAACGAGGCGAGCAACTTCCCTCACCAGTCGATTGCTAGTGATATCGTGCTAAAATCAGCATGTAATCTCCGTTCTTATTTCCAAAGCCAAGGGGTCAAAATCATTAACCTTGTGCACGACGCAATGCTGGTTGAGATCCCTAGCTTGGAAATGGCTCCTGAAATCTACGGGCGCATTAAGGAGGAATACATCAATGTAGGCATCAAATATATGGGAGATTCTGTTTTGTTCGAATCCGACTGCAAAGTGGGTAAGCAGTGGGGCTATTCGGTGAAAACCAACTTCCAGGACGATGAGGAGGGAACATGGATTTCGAAGATCGAGTCCGCGATACCTACGATCGAATTATAAAACGCTGTCAACAGGCGTCTTTGGAAAACAAGACCCTCACATACTGGACTATGTCACAGATCATACGTGATAGATACTATGATCCAAACGTGGGAGCCACCACGGAACAAACCATCAGTATCCTAAAGTATATGACTAGGCAACTATCACCATATCGTCCTTTGTACAACCGTACTAAGGAGCTGTTGGAGTACTTTGTCAAACACGGCTGGGGTAACGATGATGAGTATGAAAAAGGGGCGTAGTCGCAACAACCGTAACAACCGCAACAACCGTAACAACCTTAACCAAGGTACTAAAATAACGCTCTATTTTGACATAAGAGAACTGGTACCTAAAAAGGCGTACGATAGACTGGGCTTGCGAGTAGCCAACGCGCTACATCCAGGACTACTGCAAGGTCTAGACATCTTGAGGGAACTAGTTGGACAGCCCCTGTACATCAACGACTGGATGTGGGGAGGTCACTTTACCTGCTCGGGTCTCCGTATTGGGGACCCTTGTACCAAAACAGGTGCTAAGTATTCTGCGCACAAAATGGGGTACGCTGTAGATGTGAAGCTCAAGACTCCCGACGGTAAATATGATCCAGAGAGCGGTCTTAAAATCTGGGAAATTATTCAGACCAACGCGACTGACGAACTTCGCCGTAGGATCCTACGCGTGGAAGATCCCGAGTTCACCCGTAGCTGGCTTCACATCGAATTTTGCTACGTATGGGTGAAAAAGTGGGCTGATAGTATCGAGGTTTTCAACCCGAGGAGGCCTTATGTCTAACATAATAGCTAATCCCATCAAAACCAAATGGGAGAAAAACCGCTCTTTAGTGGGGGAGGGAAAAAGAAAGCGGCTGCCAGGTGTTTTCCGACGTTTGTGGTACCGCACATCGCTGTACAGCCTCCATTCGCCTTCACCCGCGAACAGCTATGCGCCGGCAAAGCGCCCTAGAGCTCATGCCCCAATGGCGATAGCGGCGGCGGCTTTCTGTTTGTTGCCTCAGATTGGGCGCTCAGACACTGAGATCCGCTTCACTGTCGGCGCGATTTCGGCACATTTCGATGGGCGAGGAAGCGTTGTAAGGGGGCTCAATAGCGTGCATCCGGGCTTAGGCTTTGATTTTGCCGGTAGTGGCGGCAGCGACGGCTGGTATGTTCAAGTAGGAGCCTTCCGCAATAGTGTGAATCGCCCGATGGTGTTTGGCGCTGCTGGAATCTCTGCTGTTACGTTCAAGGACAGCGAGCTGCGGTTAGGGTTGGCAGGCGTAGATTATAAGCGCTTGGATGATGGTAGAGAACGTGTGCTACTACCACACGTTCAAGTACGCTGGGGAGGTACCTACTGGATGCTCGTTCCTCCGAGGGGCGAGATCCAGCCGTATACTACACTGATCTTATCCTACGGATGGTCACTGGGGTACTGAGCATATGCAACGGCAATGGCGCGAGGATTTCGCGAGAAAGTCGGTGTACAGGAGCTGGGGGAAGGGAGAAAAACATGCGCGAACACCGTCTGAGCCTATTTCTTTCTCCCCTCCCCACTAAAGGCGCGAGTATTAGAGATCTCTAATATACTAAAGTACTAATAGATGGATTGTTGATTGTTGATTGCTAATGTGGGATCTTACCGTTAGAAACGATCCAGCCAATCACAGCAGTTAGTGTGGCGATGATCCAGATTAACCGCTCTACAACCCGTATGTTCTGTAGCCCGTTAGTTAAAGGCGTTTGCTGTGGCGAGGGGCGTTGCTGTTCGTTGTTATGTTGCGTTGCAAGATGGTGAAGTGCACTCTCTATTTTGGTCAGCCGTTTATCTGACTCGCCTACACGATCCCGGAGATCTCCAATGGCTTTCCATATCTCGGAGATCTCCTCATGCTGCATAGCCACACGTTCGTCTATCCTAGCAAGCAGCGTAATAGCTTTGCGAATCTCAGTCATCTCCTCCTTAATAGACCTAACATCCTGTCGAACCTCCTGCAACAGATCATTCTCGGTATTAGTTGTTTGATTCATATGCTATTTCCTTTGTTATCTATAAACCCCGATGCAATACGCTCCGAAGTTAGCTGGCGTTGCGTAGGCAGATACTTTTACGAATATCGTACTATCTGAAGGATCGGCACGTGTAAGAACTACTCGATCGTTAAAGGAAAAGCTAGTGCTTCCTCCGACATAGTACCTAAAAAGCTCAGTAAGTTCATTTCCTCCGGAATCCTGTTGATACGCAGCAACATTGGAATTGTTATATCTAGATGTGCTATCTACCAGGTAAGTATAAAATAAGATTTCTAAGGCACGGTGATTAGTAGCAATAGGAATTTGCAGAATGGCATCTGAATTCGCAGTTAAACCAGCAGAAGTGATATAATCGCCTCTTCCGCCGAAAGACACTGATAGTATTTTCGAGTAACGCTCGGTTACACGAATCCAGGTTTTGGTGGATGTGCTATAGTTAGTGCTGTCGGGGGGATCGTTGATGGAGAGACCGCGTAGCTTGTCGGCGTCGAGACCGCTACCAGCACCGTCATTGCCGCTATGCCAAACAGTACCTAAGATACTGCCGCTAGGACCGGAACGAACCCTCAGTGTGGCAGAAGAAGGATGGTAGAGAGTAAGTTCGCTCGGGTTGATTGCCAGGCCGTACGTGGTAGAGTACAAACGGATCTTGTCGCCCGTAGCATTGGCAAACTGGATCCTACGGGTATTCATGTTTAGATCAGCAACGGCATTCACGCGCATGAACGTACTAGCCGCAAGGCCGCCGACAGTAGCCGCATCACCAGTAATACTACCAGGGAGCTTACCGCTGGAATCGCGAACAGGGATCGTATTAGCAGTAGTACCGGTACTGGCATTGTAGCCATCCAACTTGTCCGCGTTTAGATTAGCGTTCAGAGCACCGTTGGACAGCGGGATATTGCCAGATGCGTTCCCTACGTCGTAACCGTCTACCTTATCTACGTTGATGGCATATTTTGCAGCGAGATCCTGCCAAGCAGCGCCGTCCCATTTTTCGAACTTGGATGCGGTGGCATTCCAGCGAACAGCGTTTGTAGGCAAGTTGGTTTGCGTCGTGGAGTTACCCAGTGTAAGAGCGTCTTTATCACGCTCACGAAGTTGCTGCAGTACTTGATCATACTGCGTAGTGATATCAGGATTAGTATCAGACCAATCAGCCATAGTTAGTACCCCCTTGCAGTCCAGCTAAACCAGCCAGCCACCGGAGCTCCAGTGTCTGACCTGTAAAGATAGACCTTGAATGAAGTTGGATTAGGAACGTCATTGAATTCATAGACACCCACAACCGGGTAAGAAGCATTATACTCCGGCGTGACTACGATCGATGTTACATCGGCAAACTGGATGTTAAAGTTTACCGTAGTAGCCGTGGATCCGTTGTAGTACGCTTTACCAGCATCCGTCTTGAGCTTCTGGAACAGACGTACCGACAAGGACTCACCAATAATGAACGCCTTACTGTCAGGAGATGTCGTGGTTATACGAACCTTGATGTAACGGAAGTTGTTGGTATGCACTTCCCAAACGTTTCCGAGATCTGTCCAGGTCGCGTTATCTTGGGACACTTGGATATTAGGCGTTACGGTCGCTTGGGTTGCTGCGGCGTCAGTGTAAGTAAATTCTACAACGATACGTGCAGAATCTATCTGAGCGCCGGTATCAAATACCTCTTCATAATAACCCGTAGACGTTGTAGGCTGGGCGTAAATGGGATAACCTGCATTTACCTGATCCTGTGGTGTAGTCCAGCTACGGGTAGTAAAGTGATCTCCGTAGAGTTCAGCCACGTTGAGCGGCATAAAGATACGGGAACCCTCTACATAAGCATTATTCGTAGTGCCGCTAAATGCAGACTGGAAATCCCCTTTGAGGGAGAAGTCTGGAGGGGAGTTTACCGTAGCAATAACTTGCGCCGGAGTACCCTCTAGGCCCACAGCATCGATAGGAGTCACCCAATAAGTGTAGTTACCTGCCAAGGATTCAAAGATCGAGATGAACGTACCATCAATAATGCCGAAATCTTTATCTGGCGCAGCAGGATCGCTACCTCGCACTACCTTAAAACCGGCGATATCGAAGGTTCCTTTGATGCCTTCCCAAGAGAGAAGTACAAAGTTGTCAATAACGGTGCTGGAAACCTTGGTGACTCCAGGTCCGTCGATAGGAATAGTAATTGAAGTATCCCGCAAGGAATATAGGGGCGGATTGTTCACATCAAACGCCTTGATGCGGTACGTTAGACTGCTAATAGAAGTTTGCCCCTTAAGGTCAATAGGAACGATGAAGCTAGTACCTGTAATAGTGCCGACTAGCTGTGCGGTATCCCAGTCAGTGCCATCTTGACGAATCTCGTACCCAGAGATGTCAGGTTCGGGATTGGCATTCCAATTGAGCTTGATTTGTCCAGTAGGAACAATCTCGTAGGAGAATCCAGTAACATCAGTTGGAGGTGTAGAAGCACCAACGACTTCATGAGTTACCGAATCAGACAGATTACTCCATTGCCCAAAAATGGATCGCACCATAATGCGTATCTCATACGTGCGGTGTTGTTCTATGCCTTCGGTAATACGTACGAACCCTTCGTCTGCATCAGCACGAGCCACCTTCTGTTTCTTGGAAGTAACATCCGTGTAGTACACGTTAGCCCGATCTATGGCAACATAGGATCCTGGGACGGTAAAGTTTACGATCATGGCAATACGGAGATTGCCATCAGCGTCCCTGAACATAACGCTCTCATCACTTTGCACGTAAGTAATCTTGGGAGTAGCCGGCTTGACCTGAGAGAAATCTCCGGGGATAGTTATGCCAGGATCATACGCAGCTGGAGATCCGAAGTCGAAGATGTCATACGCAGCGTCTACCAAGGTGATATTTGCAGTAAAATCCGCGTTTGGACGGATCTCCGTAATTTTGGCAGGAATGGTCTCCTGTGTATACACGCCAAACACACAAAGATCGCCTGACTGGACGCCGAGCGTAGTAACATCTACAGTTGTTTGCACAGTATCGGTAAAACCGTTATCAGTACTAAGCTGTACTGTTTGGATCTGACCTGTTTGCGTTCGGATCTTCAGCCCATAGGTAGTACCGACTGGTTGGGAGAACTCTAATGGCTCCGACATTGTTAGCGTCAGGCCGTCGGGAGATATGCCCTCAATTCGCGCAGAGCCTAGACCTACAAGGATGGTATCGTAAGCAAGTTCTACCACATCGCCGCGGTGACTCACTAACTGTTCGATCCCCATAGTAAGCGTCCAACGTTCGGGACGGAGCTTAAAGGAACGTAGGTGGTACATAGCAGTACGCCAAGCTTGCTTGTAGCTGGTAATGGTAGGTCCAGACACTGTTAAAAATTTCCGGGCATTTCCTGCATGGTAACCGCGATCAGTGTCATAAACAGTAACTTCGTCATCAGTACCAGTATTAGCGTCAACATACTGTACTTTGACAGCGTGCGGAACATCTACAAAATTCTTTTGACCCTGGAAGTTACTTGCGTTGCCGATGGAAATAACCTGCGTAGGGTATTCGGGTTTAATATCCGTAATGATAGTATATACGTTATCTTGCATAGCGAAAGTGCCAAACCCGGAGGCTGCTATAAGTTGTGCTCTTTGGATTATAGTATCATCACCGTCGAAGATGGCGTTGCATTGATAGTCGCCTGCCAAGCACCAATCATGCCAGTTTTTGAGTGCGTTATCGTCTATACGATCCTCGGGAACCGGATTAGCCAAATGATCACCTACTAAAGCATCTCGATATGCCCATGCAGGGGAAGACGTAGGAAGACGTACACCCCGCAAGGTCGTCTTGTTGTAGATCCTAGGTACTTTGAACTGGAGATACGTTCCTTCTTTTCCAGGAGTCCAAGTAATGTCTCTTACGTCCGTTACTTTTGGATTGTATATAGAGTTGGAAGATGTAGTGTACTCTGCATAGAGACGCCACGTGCGCCCATCGATATATTCGATTCTGTTAATGGAACACGGCTGATTACTAAAGTACATAGTAAACCCGGAGATTTCACCATCGGATCGGACTAATACCTCCATTGCAAATGTATCACCGCCTTGGAGAGCAGGTACATAATCTTCCGTAGCCCAATAATTGTATGAAGTGTTATCAGGCTTCTTAACAGGGAGTTGATAGAAATCATCTTCCACAGGTGCCCCATATTCTGAATAATCCAAAGCGTTAACATAGGCGCGCATAGTAGTGATAGACTCGGAGGAACCCATATTTAGAGGCTCGTACCCAATAGATGCTCCGGTAGCTTGTATCGAAATGTTATCCAAACGTCCGTAAACCCTGTCAGACGCCTTAACTCTCAGGGCCATTACAACGGCCTTATTCAGATTCCAAGCGCGCTTATCCTGGTGTAAATTGAGTATGGCCCAGACAGCACCTGCAAATATCCGAAAATCTTCGTATCCGTTAACAATAATCTCCGCACCGATGAGGTAAAAAGACCTACGAATCTTAATTTTGTTTACCAGACCTTGCTTGAGGCTGTCATCCGTATATTCAAAAGGCAAATATAGAGTTTCCTTACCTCCGTAAACCGCAAACGGATAAGTTTTATTCCGGTAAAATTCATTTGGATAGTCGTCACTATAAATGCCTTTATACCACGTGGTTCCTCCGTCGGTACTTAATTGGAGCTCAAATGCCTGAGCGAAATCTTCAGATTTTCCTTTATAAGAGTACCAGGAGCCCTGAGGAAATACCAGATATCCCGAGATTCGGTCATGCGATCCTGAAATATCCCAAACCTGCTCTACGAAGTTGCCCGGACCGTTCTTTTCTTTGTCCACATCAAAGGGAAACTCGAGACCTATTTCTTGGGAGGTCACTACCTTGCCGTAGAGTGTGAGATCTTCGCCGCGGCAGATTTCTAAACGAAAGCCTGGGAGATCTTTAATGTCCGTTTCGCCTACAAGGATAGTACGATCAGGCAAATTGTATTCGGTGAAATCTTGGTCATCCACATCTAAAGCACGGAGCCTAAGAGCTGATCCGTTGAGTTCGGCGTAATCAAAGTACAAATAATCGTTACTACTTGGTCCATTAGCAATGGCTACAGTAGCGTATCCCTCGACGCCGATGGGAATTGTCAAAGATCCTTCGTACGTTTCCCATTGCGTAGTAGGTGCAAATGGCCCTATCTCACCTTCCCATATCTGTCCGCTAGGCTGTATAACACGTATCACAATATAAGCTTTTCCCCCGCTTCCTGCTTCCCCTCGAAAACGTGCACGTGCAGTAATAGGCTGACCCTCTCCTACATAGGTATAGTCCTTTCCCTCTATAGCCCAGCGAAGAAAGGCGGAGACAAACCTTATGGCCTTTCCGTAGGGCGACTCACTATCTTGAACAACGGTTATCTGACCAGCAGCAGTAGCATTTACCAGAGCCCAGTTATCAGTATCCCCAGCAGCGTAATAGTCGTGTCCGAGAGGTTCGTTGGCAACATCGTAGTCCTCCACGAAGAACATGCGGCCGGCAATAGCTAGAGGTCCGTAGCCAAGGCAAAAGAGTGCCGTCATGTATTGATCGTTCGGTGCAGAAGTAGCTTCTAAGTAAGGAAAGCCAGCTATTGGCGGATAATACCTAAAAGTGCCGTAAACCTTAGGAATAGGTCCTAACTGGTTAGCACGGTTGGCAACACCAGTAACTGAGCGGCGACGTGTAAGTTTGGTATTATCTAGTTCCGGTATTTCAGGGGGTACTATCTTGTTGAGAGCCCAGGTTGCTGCAGTGCCTACTATAGACCATGCCAAACTAGCCCAAAAGCCTGTGAGATTGAACTGTGAGACGAGCCAATTACCAGTATAAATAGCTAATGCAGTAACAGCAATAACTGCCATTATCCTGCCCGGATCGTCGTCTTTAGGCACGTTAGTTAAGATAACACAATCGTCCCCTAAAGGCTTGGCGAAGTCTTGAACATTACATATGTTGCCGTTACGCAAAATGATGTATTCGGAAGGTACTCCCTTAAAAGAAGCAACGACCTCCAGCAAGGTCGTGTTTCTGGAGAACTCGACCCTAATAATGTCCTCCTTGTTAAGGCTGAAAGGGTTAGTTCTTACATACACAAAAGTAGTAGGCTTATAAACAACCGGCAACACGGTATGTGCCCTCCAACTTCGGAATCCATTTGGGAGACTGAAATGTCTCTATGACCGACCAACCCAATCTCTGTGTAGTGTGCAACATTCTACGATCGTTTAAAGCAATGCCTACATGGTACCCTACATTAACTGAGTGAAACAGTAAGACATCTCCGAAGGATGCCTGCAATACATTGATGCGCTGCCAAATAATACCTGTTTGGGAAGTAGATGATGTTTGTTGCTGCTTTTCCCTGTTTACCAACTCTCTGATTTTATCTGCATCTCCCAGATCATAACAACCGTCATATGTGGGCAGCTCGATGCTATACGCTTCCCGATAAAACAGGTAAATTAGGCCATAACAATCGCATCCATCGAAGGAACGCCCATAAGGAACGTATTTAATTCCCACAAACCTCGACAGGTCTATAGCAGCGGCCATTAAGATAGATGATGTTGGCGCATTCATATTAAATCCTCTTAAACAATCCAGGTGCTACTTGAACGTTGAAAGTGTCCTTCACAGCAGGACTGTTCAGATAGTCATCATCTTGGCCTAGTGATAGTGTGAGTGTTTCGTCCGTATAAGAAAACTCCCTGACAAACAGCTCTAAAGGACCGATCTCTACTACTGCATTGATAATCCCGAGTTCCATAGGAGGAAGACTTGAATCATTAGGATTGTATGTAGCATCCCACCTAACCACGTACAAACTTATTTTCGGAGGCTCAGTTACGCTCCGTAATATTTGAATAAGCTCATACGAAACATTGCTGATAGTCAACTGTGCTTGTGGGATGTTCTCTGCCAAATCTTCCGGAATATTAACTTGGAAAGGGAAAGCTTTATATGGTTCACTGTCTCCAGGAATGTACACCTCTACATAAGGTTCGTATTCACCGCTGTATATACGGATTGGTCGCGAAAGGCTTTCATGGTCGATACGTAGAAGAGGGGTAAATATCCATTTAGATTCCTGTGCGAAAATAGCTGCTACAGCGTCCGGAGATAACGTACGCATGTCTTACCTCAACTGCTCCATGGCCATATTAAAATACCATTTATTTAATCCCAGGCACCTAACGGATATGTTGCCTAGCATCCTGTAAACGTTACCATCAGGATGTGCAAATTGTAGTGCACCATTAGCAAGTCCGTATTGATACCAGCGCCAGAAATCTTGATACTGCGAATCGTTTAGAATTGTAGAACGTCTCACAGACACAGGAGCGTTATAACTTCTGGGGCGTCGCTCCTGATATTGCTGGAGCTCCGGGGAGCTTTCTACGTATTGAACAGGTTCTTGATTACTGGTACCGCTAATCAGCCAGTGACTGGGGAAGTTGGTAGGCCAATTAGACCCTTCTGTATATGCCGCATCATAAGGAGGAATCCTATACCTGACTGAGTAAGACACTCGCCAGTGTTTCGCAGAGATCTTCCTGTAATTGTTGAACCTGATGATTTGTCCAATTATATCTCCCGTCCAAATAGGATGTACGTAACGGATACTATAGGTTCCATTACGCAAAGTATTCCGATAGAAGCTATAAAAGGATGTAAACTGGCCCTCCGACATGTTAGATTCTCCAAAGATGGTCATCCACAAACTTATTGCCGGACGCGGAAAGCTCTGTCGGGTTCCCAGAGCTGCATTGTACCTTCTCGAAGGCACTAACAGGGCTTCTTGAATCGTAGTTGCTAGAAAACCTGGAACATCGGAGGGCCAGCTTACTATTGCCATTGGTTATTTTATCCCTTTTTGTATATCATTACGCACCGTTGAACGTGTGGTTCACAAAGAACTTCAACGTATCGTTGGTGGTCTTGCCAAAGGCCGGAGAGATGTTGAACGCGGTCATTACAGGATCAGTACCAGTAGCCGTTCCCCAACTGGTAACATTGGCAACTGCAATAGCTCCGGCTTCTACATCAGGATCACTGAAGTCAGCCTTGGCGTAACTATAGGCCCAGGTAACCACGTCTACACCAGCGCCGGTATTATCAGCATCGGTATCGTTAGTCGTAGGATACCCAGTAGTCGGAGCTTTTTCCGACCCAGTAATGACGGATGCCAGATTGTCAGTAGTACTATTCTTGGCCGGATGGCCAGTATCCCAAGGAACCGTGCTCAAATACAGGTTCGCAAAGTTATTGGTGGGAGTCTGTCCAGCAGCCTTCTCGGCATAGAACTGATCCCCAGCATCAGTAACCAGGTTATGAGCTGCCTGAAGGAACTTACCTTCCTCGTTTTCCAGCACGATCAGGATGTTACGACGCTTAGGAACAAACAGGCCCTCAACGATAATGCTGTGAGCCGTCTCATACACCTTGTTAGCGAAACGATGAACTCGATTGCGGAACAGAATGCTCATGTTCTACCTCCTATACCGATGGTTTGGTTGTGTCACTGAGAGACCTTGTAGTTTACGGTCTCTGACGTTTTCATTTTGGAGTTCTCTCCCGTATTGGGAACTCCGCCTTTGCCTTCACTCACATTGGCAATCATTTGCAGGAACTTAACTACCTCTTCGGGAGATACATCAAGTTCCAGATTGATCTTAATTGTCGGCATACCGTTCTCTCCTTCGTACAATTACTGGTACTTCCCATTCAGCCTTACTGGGTTGTGATACTTCAACCACGATCCGATAAACATCACCTTCCGTCAGTCCATTAACCACTGACTGCGGAATAGCAGCTTGATAGGTATTGGTAGTACCGGCCTTTAGAGTCATCTGAATGGGCGTAAAGCCCGTTACTGCATTACCCTCGAGATCTTCCATCCGAACGATAGATACTGCAGCTCCAGTAACCTCATCTCCGGTAGATTGATCCCTTAGATCTTCCAATACCACCAGAATGTCATTGCCGATGTAAATAGTTTCCAACATGTTTGTTCCCCATCTCAGTCCGAACTTCTACTACTGCTCATCGGCGTTAACCTCAATTCGCCCGGAAAGGAGAGCCTTGATAACCAACGTAGCTACCAAGAAGGAGATCACTGCCGCAGTCATACGCAGAACCTCTCCAAGATCCAGGCGTTCATCGATCTGCAAGATCCTGCCGAGATTCCAGCTTTTGCCGTCCGATAGTTGCAATGTCTCGGTAATTACCCTAACAGCAGCACCGAGCTTGTTGATCCATCCCTCAGAGATTCCAATCTGCTCGCCAAACCAGCGAATTAGGTTGAGTACTTGGCGTAGCGCTTCGTCGATGGATACTTGTTCTGTAGCTGACCGAACGAAGTTGCCCTGACGAAGTAACCCTTCTAGCAGAGAAACGTTCTCGTCAGCAAAGAGAACCAAGAGTGCACTTAGAACTGCGGACGTACCTTCTCCTACGTTCGTCTGTTCTCCGACCGTGGATATAATGAGTGCGCTAATGGAATGAACAATGCTTTCCGGAATGCCTAGCTGCTCTCCTAGCAGTGCTAAGAGGGCCTGAACAGGAATCTGTTGTTCTAGGATCTGTTCAATCTCATTGCGCAACCGGACAATCAAGCGAATAAATTGATTCGCCTCGCTAACTGTTACAGTACTATCCAGCTGCCGAAGGAGTCTTAGCACATCTAGCTGAATGCTAGACAGGTCCTCTGTCTCGTTTACAAGGCGGAGCAAGGATCTTACTATGACAGATCCTTCTCCTACAGCAACCAAAAGATTTAACAGCCATACTAATTGTCTGGCATCAGAAAGTGTCTCGTCTGCACTTACTGACTCATTCTGCTCTCGGACAATGAGAGTACTAATTACCCGCGTAAGACTCTCTACAAGCGTGAATACTTCGTTAATATACCGCGTAAGATACCTAACTGGGATACTAATTTCTGTAACAGATTCCCCATCAGTCTGTAAGCGGATTAGGGTAATAGCACTTATTGTCTGTTCACTTTCTAGAATAGTAGATCCTTGGACCTGTACAAGAGCTCCCCCACCTGTAGCAGCATCCTCTACTACAGGACCTATGAAGGCTCGTAATCTCCATTTGCCTGACTGTTCGTCAGTCCAGGTACCCCAAGAATCTACTTTCCACGTCATTATACAATCTCCACAGACGGATCTACATATACCGTAGTAGAGGGTTTGGCTACGTGAACGACTATTTCTGTATGTGCTTCCCCCGCAACATCAGCAGGTATCGTAATATCCACATACTGCTGCGTAGAATTAGTTAATCCTGTCCAAGTACTAACATTATCGACAGGGTAAGTGGTAGCTGGCAGATGAGGTGCTGCAGGTCTCGTCACCAGTTGGGTACCTAACCCATTTGACGGTTTTCTATAGCGAACATCTACCCATAGTTCTTGGTCAGTAAGAGGGGTACCCCCTTCCTGAGCAAAATATACCCTAAGAGTCTTGGACGTGGATATATCTAATATCCTTTTATCCACGGAAACATAAAGCGATTTTACACCTGTTACAGTACGTGCCTCTGTAACGAACATGAAAGATATGTTAGAGCCATTAGATAGAGTAGCCCCTCCATTCCTGTAGACCGTTTTAGAAGTTCCTACCTGTCCTTCAGCCGAGACATAATCTAGAGACCCTTCAGGGCTTATATATAACAATTCGCCGCCGACCAAATAACTCGCTGATATTCCTCCCGTAGCAATCAAGGATACACCTGTAGGTATTGGAGTATTCCGTACTTGGAGTTTAGCATTCTTCGACAAATCTAATAACGCACCGCTGGTCATATTAGATAAGTTCATTCCATCTACATACAACGTCCCCTCGTATATACGCAACAAGCCATCAGTACCTGGATCAGAACTCAAAGAGCAACCGATCATATGACAATGAGCTCCCCATTCAATCTCAATGGCGGTTCCTGTACTGAGGTTAATACTAGTTCCTTCAAATATGATCCGATTGGTATAAAACGTAGTTCCTGAAGGACCTACTATGCGCAGATTAGTCGAAGCTCCGGGAGATATATCACCTCCAATTATTCTGATATCGGAATCTACATCTTTGCCGAACTCGCACCAGTAAGATCCCGATGTTTGTTTTATACGAACACCGTATGTATAGATTCCTCCTCTACATACAAAACCGCCGCTCTTATTAAACCATGCACCGGATAAATAGTTTTCATCAGCATTTCCAGTACCTGAGTTCCAATCAATGGACACTAATTGTATGGGCGCACCAGCGGTTATTGCAGGGCCGATTAAATTCTCCGGGGTATTGTGATTAGAATCGATGAGGATGAGATCTCCGTTAGTAAAAGGAATGGCACCAAATGTAGCGTATGGCAGGCTCTTAGTACCGTCGGCAGTAGCATCATTACCATTAACACTAGAGAGATAATAGGTAGCCATTAGAAACTTCCTCCGGCCAACTGCATAAGTGTCGCAGCTTGGATTGCTGCTGTTGCTTTATCCCTCAAGCCTTGTATTCCAGCAAGATCTAAACCAGTAATAGCTGCGATCTCATCATCAGTAAGTGACTGTGTAATTTGAGCACCTATGACCTTATCTTTAGGATCTTGGGAATCAATAAGCTGTCGGTAAATTGCAGAAGCCACCTCGAGGTACGATAAATGTACAGTACCTTTTGTGGTCCCATCAGAATTACGCAAAGGGTTCTTGCCCTCACGCAAAGCAGCTAAGGTAGCGGCAATTTCAGTATCTTGGATCTGTATCATACGAGAGATCGCAGCGTCCCGAACCCAGCTAATTAACTGCGCATTACTCCAACTGTTCGCAGAGGCGGGTGCATTGAAAGCCCAACGTTCCGTCTTTCCTGTAGCCAGATCTTCCACATCAGCCACAATTATAGCACCTCCAACAATTGCCTTGCGATCTACCACAGTTACTGTTCCAATAAGATCCTGTGCAAGGGGCATATTAGCCTCCCATTTTTCTCTGCTTAGGCGCGTTATTCATATGTCGCTTTATAAGGATCTCCTGGACAAAAGAGATCAATTGAACATATGACCATTCAGAAGCATAGCCAGGTCCAACAACCACAGCACTTTCCAGCCGGCCATCTATAGTGTATGTCACTTCCAGTTTACACCCTAGATTGCCGAACGTAGCTTTCCGGATGAATATATCTTCAATCCTCCTCATCCAGGAGCTCCTTAACAGCGTCAACAACCTGATCGTCTACCTTTGTTTTGCTCGATTTTGCCGCTCCTTCTAAGAGGGTCATAACCAACCTCTTAACAGCCTTACGAGCCGCATCGTTATTCCAAAGAAAGTCAACGAGTTTCTTAAACATTGCCATTATCCTCCGAAAAATCCCTCATGTAGATTACAGCATTTGGAACAGCATCGTCGCACCTCAAGTTTACAACAACCTCTGAGCATTTATCATAATCCCATTCGCCCGAAGGGGCCATACAATATTCCCGCAGATCAGCTATCTCACGTCCTTCCACACAAGCCACCAACTGGATCTCATTGTCTCCTACTGAGCATCCACCCATAACCGTAGTCAGTATGCCTAAGCCGACTAGGCAAGGCACAAAACCCGCGCCTTTAGTGGGGGAGGGAAGAAAGAACTTTGTTTGCAGGTGTTCGCGCATGTTTTTGTCACCTCCTCGGACGTCTACGCAACCCATACACTTGATTCATTTCCCTATCCAGTTCACCGGCCGCCAGTACTCTGCTAAGCTCATCTCTCACCACGATACGTATAAAACGTCTCCCATCATCAGAAGTTCCGGTCGTCACACTAGGTAGTGAGCCTCCTGCACCTCTCTGATCTATTACCTGCACAAGAACCTCAGGTTCCTGCCCTCCGAATTTCTGCGCTGCTCTTCTCGCGCCGGAGTTATCTGGTGCGACACCTATCATGATCGGACCATCTTCAAGTGTTGCAGGAGATGCTGGAGCTGCAGGAGCCGTCGTAGGAACTACTTGGGCGCCGCTATAATTAGGTGTAGGGAAGAAAGATAGCGCTTGGGCCAGCATCCTCCTAAAAGGCTCCTCCAAGAGCATCTCAACAGCTATTTTCTTCAAGCCTTGTGCAATATTATCAAACATGTCCTGCAGCGCCTGATCTAAGTCTTTCGCAGCAGTAGCAGCCTCGCCGAGCTGCGTGGCTATAAGGTCTGCGACCCGCCAAGCTGCCTGGTTGCTCCGTAGATAAGATCTATAAGCTTGGTCTGCAGCACGGTTTAGCGCCCGATAGATCTCCACACGCTGTTGTTCGGTCTCGGCCAACTCCTTAACATAAGGCAGCATATCCCGGAGCTCAGCCAAGTTCTGCTTATACTTATAAACACCATCAGCATATTGCTCAAAGATATCGCCGAGCTTCTTAATGTTCTGATACCTAATGTACAGTTCCACCAGGCGATCAGTCACCTTCTTGAGCTGCCTTCCATACTCACCGCTGTAAATGCGAGTGTATTTGATGCTGTCATTAAAGTTGTCAAGGCGCTCCTCCAGTTGCTTCAAGCCCTCCAAATCCAGATCCTTCAGGGATTGCTCGAGCTCAATTCTGATGGCAACTCGCGGTTTGAGATTTTGCCCTTCGAACAGATCTTGCAGCCGTTCATACGTAAGAGATGCTTCATTACGGGCTTCTGTAAGCTTACTGATGATGTCATCCAGTTCCTGCGTTACGTCTTTACCCTTAACCAGCGCATCAAACAGATTACGTACCTTCTGCTCGAAGGCATCCCAAGCGTCGAGATTCTGCTCAATGATTCCCCGCAGCTTGTTGTATACTCCGACTGCAATGGCAATGATCGCGATGGTCCCAAGGAGCATCTTGTAATTGAGCTTGCTGGCACGATTAGCTAGAAACATTGCGGCGGCTAAAGCTTTAACGCCTTTAGCCGCGTTTAGTGCAGAGGCTCCCAACGCCCAAAGATACGGGGCTACCTTGATTGCAATTAATGCAGCACCTGCTGCACCCAATGCCGCTACGAGAGGAACCAAAGTTTCCAGGTTCCTACTCACCCACAAAATAGCATCCGCAATACCGTTAAGCGCTTCGATCTGTAGCTTGGACCAGCGAACTGCCATATCCAAGCGTGCGGAGAATACGAACCAGGCAGTATTCAGACGGTTTTGGGCCCCCTGGAGAGTAGAGATATTACGATACGCGTTCTTACCAAACGTTTTCTCCAGCTCTTTGGCGAGCTTGGGTACCACATCGTTGGCCATTAGCTCACCGCGTTTAAGTAAGACGTTCAGCTCCTCCGAGGTTTTGCCTATGGCCTGCGCAGTAATACTGAATGCTCCCGGTACAAACTCACCTAATTGCTGGCGGAGCTCTTCGGCCGACACAACACCTTTGGAGATCATCTGTACGATAGCACGGAACACGCCTGCGGCCTGATCAGGCGCTAAGCGCAGTGCAGCAATCGTTTTGACCAGTGATTCAAATATCTGATCGGTTTGTTTGAAGGATATGCCGGACTTTCTAGCGGCAATCATTAGTTTGGAATATTGTGTGACGATCTGATCTAGTGCTACGCCATATTCGTCGGCAAAACGAATAGTCTTACCAATAACGGCCATAGAATCCAGCGTACTGCCCGTAGCAGCATCCATAACCATCAAGTACCGCTCCATATCGGAAGATGCCTGGGTCATGGACTGGGCTAAGGTATACGTGGCAAGACCAAGAGCTGTAACACCAGATACAAGTGCGGCAACCTTGAGGGTGGATCTTGCCGACAGAGATCCTAGCGCTTGGATACGTGCACCAAGACCGCTTAAGGGACCGACCGCAAGGACCGAAGCTGACTGGAGATCCCGAATGGTATTAACGAGCTTGCGACGCATCGCCGCCCGTTTATCGGCCTCTTCATCAATAAAGCCGACCGCCTTGAACCGCTGGAGCTTCCTACGGGCATCTCTAATTTCTGCAACAACACTATCATGTGCTCTGGCGAATTCTACAATGCTGAGCTTGCCGTCTTTGACCTGCTTGCTAAATTCGCCAAATTGACGGGCACTATCTACAATCCATTTCTTAGGAGCACCCACACGATCGAAAGCAGCCTCCAGATCCAGGAGCTGTTGTCTCAGGCGCCGAACAGCGGTTTCTTGACGTGCAATATCCCTCTGGCGAAAGAGCTCTTCGCGGGAGACTTTACTGATCTTACGTTGCTGTGCCTGAAAGTCCTGAAGCTCTCGAGAGGTTCGCTTAATCTGGCGCCGGAGCCTTTGATACGCTTCCTCGTACGGGAGAGTTCCAGGCTTCTTACCGCGTGCGGCCTTGGTAAATTCCTCATACGCCTTTTCCAAACGGCGCTTGAGAACCTCGGGAGCCTCGGACCTCTCGATGGCCGCAGTTAGATCTTTAATTTGCTCCTGGATGCTGAATCGCGCCTTCCTAGAACGGATCTGGATCTTTTCCTGCTCTTGGGCTTTACGACGTGCTTCGGCAACCTCATTGATGCGTCCTTTGACCTGAGCCAGTCTACGATCAAGATCTACCAGAGCCTTCTGATACTGTTCAGAATCCCGAGACAGGCCTTTGGTGGTTTCCTTGAACTTCTCAAAGGCCTTCTGCGCCGAATCGATCGTACGTTTAGGAGCACCCATCCGCTCCCCAAGGCGTTGGATTTCCTCTACCCTGGTTTGGCCGCGAAGGAGGTCTTTACGACGGGCTACACGTTCCCGCGCAGCTCTCTCTGCCTTGTCTTGCTCAGCTTGCCAGTCCCTGAACTGCCTCTTCAGGCCATCCAGCGTGAGTCCATACTTGAGAGCAGCTTCCTCTACCTGAAGCCAGGATGCCTTTTGGTTGGTTAGTACCTTGGCAAACCGAGCCATGGCCTTCTCGGCCTGCGTAGAGAGGTACTTGGGACCTCCGGCTCGACGCACACTAGCAGACAGATTCTGTTGCTGAGATACTGCACGGAGGAGCTTGCGGCGACGCTTGATGGCCAATTCGGCATTGCTAGATTGCTTGGCGTACAGTTTCTGCAACCGTTCATCAAAACGGTTGATCTGCTGAATGGCGTTAGTAAGAGACTTGGTCTCTACTACGATGCCGAATCTAACGTCGCCAAGGTTGATCATGCGTCGTTACCTTTTACCGGCTTTTTCCATCTGCTTATTGCGGTACTCTAAGTAGGCTCTCCATACCATGAGTCTGTCAAACTCCATGTCTAAAATTACATCCTCCGTAACATGCAGTGTCAGCGCCAATTCCAGAACCTGTCGAAGGAGTGCTGAGTCCGTTACTTTTTTACAGCCTCCTCTTCCGCCTTCTCGGCATCAATCAGTTCATTGATGGCCTCTAGCAACGTGCTAAACGCGGAGTTAAAGGGGAGTTCCTTAAGTGCGGTCTTATCCCCTTCTTCAAAGATCTTCACATCGGTTCCAGGAACGTAGCAACGATTGATGATGATGTCCAGCATAACATCCTGTTTGGCGCCTTCCTCACTAACCTGAGTGTTCAGGATCTCTGCTACGCTAGGTTGCCGGATTTCAGCTTGCATCCCATTGAACTCCACAACCTTACTACGAACGGTTTGATTGAGGAACGCCTCTCGGATCTTATTGCGCTGCTCGATGATCTGTTCGTTGCTCATGCTACCTCCTCAAAAGACTGTTATAATGAATTACCGGACGTGTTACACTTGAGTGATCTGACCGTCAATCTGGAAATTCGCCGTGAAGGAGTTCATCCCTCCAGTCGAAGATTCCAGAGAAACGTCAGTCACGACAGCATTGGCCTTATACCCGTTGACGCCGTTATACAGATACTGAACCATGATCTTCTGCTCCTGCTCCCAGGCATCCAAAATGATTCGGGTAGCCTGATTGAGCGGAGTGTCAGAAGTGTGTTGCCACGAGAACGGAGTTTCTGGCGGAAGATTATTGGTAGCGCTCTGATCCGGAACATTACCAGAGAACGTCACGGATTCCTCTTCCAGTGCACCGACATCACCGCTCTGACTCCGGTTAGTAGCCCGGAAGTAACCACGGGCAACTGACTTCCCCTGACCATCCGGATTAACCTCGATAATCACTTCCTGACCCGAAGTAAGGATGCTCTGGAAATCAGACGTTGCATCATACACACCGTTCATATCTAGCGAGAAAGTGCGAAGACCAGGATCATAAGTCATCACACCGCCGGTAGTCTTGAGCGTCGGATAGTCAGAAGTGTCGATAGCCTCGGCATTCTGTGTGAGCGTGAACCCGCGGGTCTTACCAATATCCGCCAACGGGAAGTAGTTACCGCTTACAGTAACCGATCCCGAAGGGGTAAATCCGGAGGCAAAAACCACTTCACCCCACAAGAAGTTGATAGCAACTACATTAGAAGTGATATTGCCATTCGTATCATTAACGGTAATAGCAACATCTCGATCCCAGAGGCTCATTGCATAGTTATTAATACGATATCTCTGGCTGCCTACCTGCGTCGTTGCCTGATTGGAAAATGCAGTAGAAGTACCCATCTTACGGACAGTAGCCTTATATCCCACAAACCCCTTGTAGACGGCATTCGCCGAGAGGGTCGCAGAGATCGTCCCTACATCATTGGACTGAAAAGTCTGACCGTAAATGGTATCCGAAACCTGATTACCGGAGTCACTCCATTCACCGGTATTACCCGGAAGGGTATACCACGTAGCTCCGTTGTCGTTGCTTACCTGGATCTTTTTGGCCATTTAACGCCTCCTGTTACCTCAAAGAGATCTACGATTACCGATATCACCAGGTTCTACAAATGCAGAAAACCCGGCTTGCCACAAAGGATATTCGTTATTGACGTACATTACGAAATGGATGTCCGCGTTCATGAGAATACCCATCCAGGTATCTCCGTCAATATCCGTGGGATCCATTCCCAGTAAGATGTTCTTCACTTCCAAAAGTTTGTCATACGCAGCTTTATAATCCCCACTACGTCCCCGTACCCTTACACGAAATGCCGGATAATCCAATGCGAGAGCTGGTTCGGGGACACCTCCAATGGTTGTTTCTACTTGAATACACCGTAGAGGTTCATTAGGCATCTTACCCACATAAATAGACCAGTCGGATCCGTCGGCAAAGGCACCCACCCCTTTAGATACCAGATAGTTTGCAATGCTACTCGCCGGATCTTTCATGTCTTATTTCCAGAAATCTTCCAACTCATTGACCCCGCGCCAGAAAATAGAACCCTTAGCAACAGCTTCCTGTAATCCCTGGCGTGTAAACGGCGTTCCCTCAACCTTCTTGTTCCCAAGATTGATGGCTCTTCCTGTAATTCCGGTAATACCCTTACGTTGCAAAATATCCTTCAGCTGTCGTATTACATCGCGGAGTGCTTGGCCGTTGCCCAAAACCTCTTTAACCGCATCCTCTAGGTATTTAGCACGTGTGGGAGGAGCGTGATTCCATTCTTCCACCTCATGAACAGCCGTGGCATAGTACGGATCTCCATAAGGGGCATACCCCACCTCCCCTGCTATAATACCGTCTTCCTCCGCCGTTTCGATATATCCGGAAGCTTTTAATCGTCCAGTATCTACGGGTACATATTCTTGGGAACGATCGTAAATGGGCTCCAATATCCAATCAAAAATCAGATCCGGCATAGAACCTTCAACAGCTTGCATGAGTCCTTTTAACAGGTCCAGAACCTCAATGCCCTCTAACTTCAGACCGGCAACACCAGCACTTGCACGACCAAAGTAGATATCGTCAATAAGGAGCGTAGCCTGGACTAATGCATTAACCGACGTGAGCTTTCCAGACTCCACAATACCGGACTCTCTCAGCCCCTCAGATTGATTAGCGTAGTCCCAGGCACGTTCACGGGCTAGACGAGCGAGCTCCTGGAGGAACTGCTCACTTACTTCAATGTTGTTCTGTTCAGCGAGCCTACGTAGGTGCTCGATGAACATCCTATGTGCTGTACTACCCGTCATTGTCAGCCTGCTTTATACTACCTTAGGTAGATCTTGTATAAGGTTTCCCCGCCACGAATGTTTGGGACCCCCTGTACCTGCTTAACCTGCTTGAGATCAGATCCTAGAATGGTGGGATCCACAACGCCAGTTACCAACCCTTTATACGCAAAAGCCCCTAATGGGACTTCCTCGGTAGTGTAAACAATGTCTTTTGCTACAATGGTTTCGCCGTTTCCTAACGCAACCTCCTCAGGCCTAGTCTCCCACCTGCCAGAGATATAGTGCGGTCCATAAAACTTATATCCCCCGTATCCGTCAGATTCCGTACGCCAATACGTGATCTTGTGTGGCATCATTTTAGCAAAAGCCATTGTTTACACTACCCTAAAAACTGCTTTGACAGGACGAGCTGCCATCGTACCCAAAGATCCTGTAGTGTCTAGTGCAATTGCCTGCCTTCCAAACCTAGTAGCACTTAATCCTTCACCGCTTACCTCGCCAAAATCGTACATTTCAGTTGCATCACCGATTTTAACCAGCCTACGATCACCTCCTACGATAGATAACTGAGCAAAATGAGCAGCCAGGTATAGTTCCACCAGCTTCATGCGTTGCGAAGACAGTTCCTTACCTTGGAGTTCCTCCGTAACAATAGTATTAGCCACGTCAATGAACGGACGAACATCAACATCAGCATCATTGCCGGAGAATCCAAGGATCTGTACTACTTGTTGGGGAACTACCCTGGCCATCTCAAATGCTCCTTACTTCCCGGGAGCCTGTACCTTCTGCTGGTTCTTCGCTGCTTGCTGTTTATCTTGCGCAGCCTTTTGAGCAGCTGCCTTCCGCGCAGTGACCAATTCAACATCCTCCACCACATCTTTGAAGGCAGCAGCTGCAGTTTCGGAGAGTTCCACGGCTTCGCCTGGCTCGTAGATCCGTCGAGCCGTATAAAACCGCTTTCTGCAAATGAACTTCCGTTTGTCAGCCATTTGTTATTCCTCCTTTACGCATTACACGGAGAAGTGGGCAATACCGGACTGACCCTTGGCATCAGCCTTCACGCGAGGTACCATAATGGACATGATCTTGAAGTTCACTTGCATGCCACCTTCAGTCTCCCAGTCAATCATGGTCGGGCCAAAGCCTTCCACCAGATCCACTACGTCGCGCTGGAAGGTAACCATCACAACGTTGTTGGGAGGCAGGAACTCCGACGGCCACACATTATCGATCGGCGGCAGAGCCAACACACGCTCCAGGATGGTACGATCACTGTTGGCCTTGTAGTCGTCCAACATGCGGTTGTAGTAGTTGGTCGGCACATACAGACCGTACGGACCGTAGTAGTGATCGTCCTCCAGAGCCTGGACCATAGCCAGGATATCCCGGACGATCTGCTCACCGGTCACAGTAGCCGCATTGGACCAGTCACCCGAGAGCGTACCAACATTCCGATTGGGAGCATTCAGATACCCGAAAATACGGGACCCGTCGGAAGTGATAGTCGCCCCGTTGAACACCAGGCTCTCGGTAGCTTCGGAGACCAATCGAGCAGCCTGCTCAGCCTGGGTGGTATCCAGAGGCTGGCCGGTATTGCGCGATGCAGTCAGATGCCGGATGTTCAGGAAGAAATCCTTGTGGATAATCGGCAGGGGGATCGCCTGTGGGGTGAATTCCACACGATCGTTACGGCCGCGGGTCACGCCCGACATGCTGATTTCAGCCCCTTCCATATGGGACATATTTTCCCATTCCAACCGAGTGATACCCATGGCATTCTCAACCGGGAAGGTAAGGCCACGTTCCATGAGGTGCATAACCGCATTGAGACGCTGACGGGCAACAGTGACAACAGCAGTGTCGTACTTAACCCATTCGTCCTTACGAAGCACCGCATTGGTACGCAGAGCCATGGGATTCATCCCGTTGGCCAACAGACGCTGAGCAACACTTCCAGTACCAGATCCGTTGTGGATCGTATCAGTCTTCACATCAGTCATTACTTAACCTCCATGATGATTCGAGCGGGAGAAGTTCCGGCACTGTTATCGACTGCCTCCATAGCATAGCCAATAACAACACCAGTAGTGACCTTACGAACAGTGCCGTCGCCAGCGGATTCCAGAGGATCTCCAGCAGCAATAGCCGCAGCACCGGCACCTACCAGAGCATTCACCTCAGAGCCCGGCTGCGGAACAATCGCGAGGACCTGTTCACCAGCAGCGTAAGCATCGTCAATGCCACGCCCAACGATTTCGTTTTCCAGAGCCACCGTCACCAGAAGATCGCCGCCGGCAGTTCCGTGAACAACGTACTGGCCGCTGGCGTTGTGAGTGATGATGTGTCCCGGAGTGATAGCGCCGCCGGCAGGCATTTCCTTTCGAATACCGCCGCCACGGAGCATTACAGCGCGCTGAGTTCCCATATTTCATTACCTCCTACAATGATTGGTGTCGATAAACAAACCTTGCCTTACTTCTTGACCTCAAACAACCGAGGCGGGGGCGGGGGCAGATCGTCATCCTGCGCACCTTGCTGGTTAGCCACAATTTGGGCAGGATCTTCGGGCACAGGAGCCACATTGGGCCCAGTCGGCTTCTTGGACTCTAGAGCCTCTTGAACCTTGAGCTTCGCCTCGTTGAACTTAGCCTGCAGAGCCTGGAGCTTGGTAGTCGGCAGATCCTTAAGCTCGGCCTCCTCAAACGGACAGAACTCGTTGTCCTTAAGTTCGGCAATCAGATTTTCCCGGAGCTGCCGAGCAAACTCCAGACCTTCCTTCAACTGCGCCGCGACGTGCTCCTCGCACGCTTCGAACACCGCATCAATGGAATCCAACTTCTTGGATTCCTGATCTCCATTAGCCTTCGTCATTTGGTTAACCTCCATCTTCAAAGGAACATAGTTAGTAACAGCACGGACCGACTCTTTCTCAGAGCTCACGGTTACCGTACCATCATCTTGCGTACTGAAACTTGAGCGGAAAAGCTGCCAACCAACGCTATCCACCCAAAGATCGTACACAACAAAGCCGTCCTGAACATCCAGGACACCTCCGAAATCACCGTTGTAAAGCTGCCTGAGAGCCTGATCTACCGCATTGAGCGAGCTCTTAATGCTCTCCAGCCCTTTGAGGGCGCCAGCTTCCAACAGAGCTGCACTAAGAGACTTAGGACGTCCGTTATCCTTGCAGCTGCAATCATAGCCTCCAGTGTCCTGATTGTCCTTAACGTCTTCGTCTCCCATCGCTTTAGACTTCTTATCCTTCTTTTTCTTGCTGCCCATTCCACAGCTATTCAACTTGTCGTCATCATCTCCATCAACCATACCATCCTCCATTGCTTTGGAAATTCCACAGCCATCTTCCAGACTGCATGCGCCCTTAACCCCTAAGGGGAGAACAGCTAGATGATCCGGCTTGATATCCCGCCAAATCCCATAGTATTCCTCTCCCTTAAAGGTCCCTTTTGCCTGTTCTGTCAGTGCAAAAAGCCCCGTAGAAACCTCAACCTCCCCGCCATCTCTAAGGACCTCCATAACTTCCGAGGCACCTTCTACACTATCCACCTTGGAAATCTCGATCCACGCCTCAGAAGTGAGAGCCCGCTTCTCTACATCGGCCTTGGTGTTGTACAGAAACCCGATACGATATTTCTCCCACAATTCCGGCGCGTTAGCAGATACTGGAACGCCATTGATCTTAGGATGTCCAAGTGTTACAGGCCGTCCATTCCAAAGAGGCTCGGTAGAGGCAAACTCGTCATAGAGAGCCAGCTCGGGCACCTCGGCATTAGACGCTTGCAAGACACCCTCTACCAAAATGGTTGCGGGATAAACTTCGTATTCCTTACCTTCCAAAGTCTCCAGCCGATGGCCTTCAGCGGATCCATTAAGGCGGATGTCGATGTGCTTCTCACAAACCTTGGGCTCTCCCTCGTTACTCTTGGAATCCCAGGCCGAAGAGCAAATGGCGAAGCGCTGCTTCTGATCGTACTCATTTACCATAGTACTGTCAGACATACAGCGCTGCAGAAAATCCTGCTTTTTCTCGCCTTTCTTCGGTTTGGGGATCGGCATTTCGACCTCCTACCTATCCTTAATTCAAATTTTGAATCTTGGATTCAAAAATTTTATCGATCAAGCAAAAAATTTTTCGTGTTGTTCCCTACGCACGTTGCGGTTCGCGCCTTTAGGTGGGGGAGGGAAGAAAGAACTTTGTGGCCAGGTGTTTTCCGACAATTTTGTTCCACCTCCGATAACCGCCGCTGCTCTTTGCGCGCCTGACAACTGGAGAAACCTACCATCATCTTAGGAGCCCTCCGCTTCGAAGCCCAATATACTGCGAGCTTCATCTTTGGTCAGGAGCGCAGCCTCCCCGAGGTCCAGCTGCTTGGACAGGTTGATCGCTGCACGAGCCTTCTGCGCCATCGTTTGTGCGGCTTCCAGAGGCGTCAGCGCAGTTGGATCACTCCAGCGAACCGTGAAATCCCCTTCTGGCAAGATGCCCAACATCTGGAGCCGCTTAACAAACGGAATCAGGACCTCAGGCCCTGCAAACTTCTGGCGGCGCTCTTTGATGCGAGCGGCCCACTGCACTCTGTCCTCGGTAGATGCCAGCTGTCCGGCTTCGCTACCTAGCAGGATCCGCTTGGGGATGCCAGTAGCGCCCGAAATGAGCGTCATAATCACATCAAACACCCCTTTCGGATTGGGTACATCAGAACCGAGGGCTTTGATGTTCACTCCACGAGTACGGATCACACGACGGAGCTGATGCATGTACTCTTCCAGCTCGTCATTGAGGGCCTTGGCATCCTCTTCCGAGAGCACAGTATCTTTGTCTACATCAGCCTGCATGCCTCGGTTGGCAAGGAGCCAGAACGTTTCGGCCGAGCCGCCAACGACCTTCATGAGGTCCTCTAGCAGGTTGTATACTAACTGGAGCCTAGGCACTCCATACACATCGTTTTCCAGCTTATCCTCCACGATATGCACAACCTGTTCCCAGGATAGTTCGGCTCGGAGCCCTCGTTGTGCATTTGCAGATCCCGGGATCGCAGTTCCAGTTCCCTGCGGGTCCACTGACATGACAGTGTATGTTTGCGGCAGTCCAAAGCGCGGACTACGCGGGTTTCTATCCCATTGGGAGATATTCAGGGATCGGGAACTGAATGCTCTTAGATACGCCAAACTGCCGTTTCCATCAGTGCCAATGACGATCCCAGAGAAGCTGCCAAGAGCACAGAGCTTATCAGCACGATAGATCGTGTTCCAAACGGGAAATTCATTAACGATTTCCTCCCATCTGGTATTGAACTCGTTGCTGCCCTGTACTTCTGGCGGCGGAAACCAGGTGGCTTCGGCAGGGAGCGACACGATCCTAGCGGCGATATCCTGGCGGATATACTTAGCCTGCATATCCTCACTGGAAATGAGAATAGGATACCCGTAAACCTCATAGAGGTTACGCTTGCCGCCGAACTGCTTCCCTAGAAAGCCAGCCAATCGGAGGCGATCTACCAAGACGCTTAGAGCTCTTAACCCTGGTAAAGCCATTGCTTATCGCCCCCAAACTGCACTGCCGACATACACGCTGGGCGATTTACTATCGGGTTCTCGACCCCAAATAGCACCGCCCTGCAACGATCCGATGAGGATCCTATGTGCATCACTGACGGCATCCACCTGATCGTCATAATCTCCATCAGGGAACGCGCTTAACTCCCGTAGGAAGGAATCGTTCCAGCCAGCCCGCTGTAGAAAGAGGTGGCCAGATTCTGCCGTCGCAATCAGTGGGTTCGCACGGATCACTTTATTTTTGTTCGTAGGAGACGCAACCACATGGTACTCTGGCAAAATGGTGTACTTGTAGTAGTCTAGTACCGAAGCACCTGCAGCTCCAGGATCCTTGGGGATGGAGATCTGCACTTGGATACCATCTGCCTCAGCTACTTGGCGTACCAGACTGCGTACTTCACCAGGAGATACTTGTGCTCTGATGATGTCCAGGAGGTAGAGATCCTTCACTCCAGGGACAGCTCCACATAAGGCGCCCACTGTGTAGTCACCACTGTCCTTGGAAGATGCAAAATCCCATGCCCGAACGAGACGCATCCCACGTGTATTGATGCCGTCTACAATGTGGACATGTTCAATGCGGCTCGTATCAGCAGACATCGGATGAGGATCCTGCTGATACAACGCCTGAAAGAAGATAGACCCGATTGTGTCCCTGATCTCCAGGAGACTTTCCACATCATATCTTTCTGGCCAGAGCGCTTCTCCTCGATCACGGCGCAACGGGTCTTTTTCAAGCTTTTCAGCGATAGCCTCGAGACTGATCACATACCATTTACGCGGCTCGATCGGCTGCCGAACGTCGGTAATGTACTCAAAAGCGTACTTTTTCTTGAGACGTCCGATGAGATCTCGTTCGTCCCAGCGCGTAGCAAGGATGATCGCGGATCCTCCAGGCTCCAAACGTGTGAATGCGGTGGCTCGGAACCAGTCCCAGATTTGTTCGAGACGGGTTTCAGACGCAGCTTCCTCGTCGTTTTTCACGTAGTCGTCGATGAGAAGGACGTTTGCACCGCGACCAGTAATGGCGCCACCAACACCAACACCGTACATACCGCCACCGCCTTCGACGAGAAACTGGTCAGCTCGCTTCACATCAGAGCGAACTTTGGTACGGAGCTTATCACTGTGCTCCTGAATGCGGTCACGTACCTTACGAGACTGCTCCGTAGCGAGGTCAGCACCGTAGGTTGCGAGGAGAACGCGCCAATTGGGGAAGTTTTCCAGGATCCAAACAGGCAACCAGGAGCTCAAAAACTCCGTTTTGCCGTGACGGGGCGGCGCCTCGATGATGATACGCGCGTTCCCTTTGCGTAGGGCGGAGGCAATAACCGCGGATATGAACACGAGGTGACGTGCAGGGATCCACGTGCCTCCAGAAAGATAGTAGGCGAGCGTAGCAGGAGTGAGTCTCCAGTTCTGAGCCAGGCGTTTTGCCAGGTTACGACTCATTCCTGCCCTCCCTTAGTGCGCATTTTGATGACCAATTCCTGCGCCATATACAAGGATTCCGGGTCATCCAACGAGATATCCACGTCGACCTCATCGGTTTGGTCGTCATTTTGCGCACTTTTCATGGAAGTAGAAGCCTGTCTGATGGCCATTTCTAGCGTAAACGGCTGGTCATCATCGCTTTTTGCAGGTCCTTCAGCAGGCAAACCAGCGTTAATACGCTGCATCTTGGCGACCAAACGGAGCAATTCCGCCATCTCTTTGGGCGACATGATCTCCATGATATCGTTGTTCTGCAGCCGATCCGCCAGTTTTTGGAACATTTTGTTTGCCCAATTGTACTGGGAGTCCTGTACATTGCGGGATCTGCGGCTCATTTCATAGCGGAATGCCGCTTCCCTGTACATTTCGTACGAGCGGATGCGCTCATCCCAGTAGTAATTCGTGGACCAATCCACGATTTTGTCCGCTGGGATACCGAGAGTTTGCGCGGTTTCTACGTGGATCGTCTCAGGGGCTTCAATGTGCTTCAGGAACGCATCGTAGGCATCTTCGGGTTCATACGGGAGCTTATGCCACCAAGGCGCGTTTGTGTTTGCAAAAACCACATATCCTTGGTGCCGAACGAGCTCGGTCCCACAAGCTTCGATGCATTCATCTACATAATCACCCCAATCCAAGCCGCCGATAATCTCACGAAGGATGGTAGCTTTTTGGTGTGCAGGAGCTCTGAGGATCTCGCTCCCAGCGGTTTTGGCAATGTTGTTCCTCGCGTACGTTGCGGTGCGCGCCTTTAGTGGGGGAGGGAAAGAAAGAGGTGGCTCGGTGTTCGCGCATATTTTTTCGCCGAAGTAGCGATCGGGATCCAAGGGCTCTTGTCCCCAGGCAGCTCGCACCATGTTGACGAACTTGAGGCTTGCTTCCACCGCTTCCACGGCTGCTCTTTGCGCGCCTGACGAAGAGCCATCTTTAGCGGCAGTGTTCTCGTTGGTACTGTTGGTACTGTTGGTACTGTTGGTACTGTTGGTACTGTTGGTACTGTTGGTTGCAGCAGGGACGAGCTTGAGGTGTTGATGAGCAGCGGCCCATAGTTCGCGGAATAGACCAAGAGCTCCATCCCTGTGGAGCTCCGCGGGCAACTGCTTGTCCTGGACACTGAGCAACTCGCCGAGTAGCGGCTCCGATATGGTAGGCGGATCCGCAGTTTGTGTCTGTATTTGGCCTACGGCGTGTGCTTCCTCCGCCGCTCTTTGCGCGCCGGAGATCTCGTTGTCTGCGGCTACGTCTACGACTGTGGCGGTGGCTGCATCTGCTGCTGCGGCGGTTGCGGCGGCCGTGTTTGTGTCGGTGTCGGTGTCGGAAGAGATGGGGCCTCTCAAGGGTTGATCTACTGCTTCTCCTTGGGGAGGGAGGACCGCAGGAGCATTGTCGGTGCCCGCAGGGGAAGGCACCTGAGGGATCGAAGCAGTAGCGCCGTGCGGAAGAGAGGAGGTGCAAGCCCAAGTCTCTCGAGAGGCCCCGTTAACTGGGTTGGTTACGGTGTTGGTTGCGGTGTTGGTAGCAGGGATCTGGATACGGATGGCGGGCAGCCGATGAGGACGGAGGCAGTACTTCGGGAGATCAGTGTGAGGATCTCTGGGGACAGTCTTCTGCACTTCCCGGAAGAAGTGCGAGAACCGAATACCAAAGATCGCCAGCAATGCCCAGATGGGAAGAAAGATTTCCAGTAGGTTCAGAGAGCCGCTTGGGGAGCCGCTTGAGGAGCAGATATGGGCCTGCCCTTTGGTGGGCATGTTGCTGCCGTTGTTGTGGTCTGCTCTGGCGAGCGTTTGGTTGGGCATTGTCAGATCTCTGATTTCGGATCTTAATGAGATTATAATATATGTTCCTGGGAGAAATCAAGAGGGATTTTATAAAAAATTTTGGGGTTCCTTTTGGGGAATTGAAATTGAGTATTTTCCGGTACAAAAGGTTTGGACTTGAAATTGAATATTTTTTGAGCCTCTAAGAAAACCACCGCCGCTCGTAGAAAAAATCCGTTTGGTAAAATTTTTCCTTAATAGTATCCCCATAAGCCAGTAGCTTGCTACCAATCGCCCTTAGGACTACCAGCACTAGTGTAAATCCCAGCATGCGCTTTAGCGCATTCCGGTTAAGACCACAATATTCTAATATTCTAATATTCTAATATTCTAATATTCTAATATTATCCTATTCTAATATACTCTCCCTAAAATAAAATCCCCCTTCCTTTCTTTCCATTACCCTTCAAAACATTATATACCCAATTATATTTAATATCCAAAATTCTACTTATTTTCCCAATCTTTTTATCTCCAAAATCATACTTACTATCCAACCAC
>JALTVI010000071.1 GCA_027049035.1 Sulfurovum sp.
AAACAAGACCCCCACGGGCACCCCTACCAGCAGGGAACCACACGGGAACCACTCTGGAACCACATGGGAACCACCCTCTAAGCATAAAAGAAACACATCTATCCCATTTATAAAGCTTTCCAAAAGCATGGTATATACACGGGTATATAAGCGGGAAAAGGGGTCATGATGAGTGGTGATGCTGCATGGCGGGTGCTAAATCCCGCAAAAAGACCATATGGGACTACTTGGAGACGGCGGACAGCACCTTCATCAGGGCGTGGGAGCTAGACTTGGGACAGTATCGCTTCGCACTGAACATCAAGGGAAAGGTAACGAGTCGTGGCAAGGTCTTTCAGATAGACGTATTCTGGTGGGGACAGGAGGACTATGAGAAAAAGCCACAGGCAAAGGTGCTAGTAATCAACAGGAACAAGATATTCGGCATAACAAAATGGATAGCTAACGACTGCTACAAGGCTGTAAACAGGTGGATATTGCACGTAACACAGAAGGGATACTATATCACGCCTGATTTTCAAGAGGCAGAGAATCACGTGGGCTGCCAGGCTATGAAGAAATTCAGACAGGCTACGAGGTGAGGAGGTGGTAGAATGTGGCGCTTCAGAGACTTCAGAGACGATTTGAACTCTGGCGAGACGGTATATGGAGACTTGTTACAAGAAGTGGCGGAAAATTTAGAAGCGTGGAACGGGTCAGGATACGGGAAAGTCTGGAACACTGGAGGCGGTATGGACATGTGCGAGTGGTGAGGGACATGAAGGGCAGAATCGTAACGTGGGAAAAGATACGTGAAGAGGAGGTAGAAGTGGCGAAGTATGTGGAAGAGGTGAAGCCGCCGAAAACGGCATGGGTCAGACTCTCTATATACGGTCAAACGACAGACTACAAATCAACGAAGGGAGAGGTGTATATCGACATGTATCGTGAAGTGGACATAGACGAGACAGATATAGAGCAGCTGGCGATACAGGAGGCGGAAAGAGTGCTGGCAGAGAAGGGCTTTCCAGTCGGACTATACATGCTAGAAGACTTCTACGTGGGCTGGGAGTATATAGATGAGTCAGAGATAGAGGAGGACAAGGTGGTGGTGAAGAAGGGAGGTGCAGTCTATGAGTATTGAGGTTGTGTTTCAGACACTAAAAAAGAGGAACATAGCGGACTGGGACAAAGTAAAGCGAGATGTGGCGCTTCTACGTTTTGAAATTGTGCGGGCGTTTCTGCGTTGGGCTGGGCTACGGGGATTTCTCGTGCTCTATCGGACTGGTCGGGGCTATCATGTGGTGGCGTATCTATCGGCGGACTTTTACGATAAATCATGGTGGAACAAGGTGAGGCGTATCGCACAAGATGACCCTAGACGGCTTTTCTATACTGAAGTGTTGGGCGGTCGGAACATCTTGTTTGAGTTTAAAAACAGTCGTGGCGAGAGAGAGGTGGTGAGGATAGGTGTCATTTGAAGAGTTGCTTCTTTGGTCGTTGGCGTTATACTCATCTGTGGTATCGACACTCTTTTTGGTCGTGGTGCACAGATTCAGGCGACTATACAGTCAGGTGATGGGATATTACGCTAGGGCTGGGGCGACTCAGAGAAAAATGCAGAAGGTGATGGCACTGGCTGTGGAAGACATGATGAATAGCGAGATAGGGGTCATACTGAAAACGGTGTTTCCTTCGGTCTACGAGTATCTGCAGAAAAACCCTGAAGTGGTGCCAGCACTTTTGAGTATTTTGGAGCGCTTTGCCCCGCAAATCGAAAAGTTTATAAAGCAGGGCGACACCCAGGGTATTTATTGGAGGTGATACTATGAGTGGTTGGATAACTTTCAAAAAGGTGGGTAGTGCCAGCACGCCACAAGATGATGATGCAGAGATATGCACGGTCGTAGAGACAGGGGAGCAGGGTCTCACGCTACCATACCCGATTCAGTTGATAGACGTTGTGCTCACGAAGTCCCCAGCACAAGACCACCAGTTTTCATTCTGGGTTAATGGCAAGAAGGTCAGTAGTAATCTGTATGCTGCGCAGCTAGACCCAGCGAATGATACTCGTTTTGCTATAGCACCACTCGGCATTATCATTCCTGCTGGGTCTCGTCTACAGGTCAGGGGTGCACAGAAATCAGGTGCGGCTGCGGAGGAGACTATGCTTACTGTGATTTACAAGAAGGTGGGGTGATAACGTATGGCTAGAAGGAGAAAAAAGAAGAGGAGTGGAACAAGAACAAGGACAGTTTACAAGACCGTGTATAGACGTGCGAAGAGCATATTCAACGACAAGGCGTTTATTGGTGCACTCGCCGTGCCAACTATACAAGCGCTTCTGGATAGATTCGTTGGGTTGCGGCTGGGTGTTGGGGAGACATTACTCGCAGTCGGTGGAATATCGTATTTCTCGGGGTTTTCACGCACACTTGGAAAAATACTCGCTGGACTGGGACTCGGGTATTTCGTATACGAATATATAGCGCCCATGATAGGCGTTTCTAGGAAACCTGAGGCTTCGCAGCTAGTGGTCTGGGGGTCGTAGTCATGATTTGGGGAATCCTCCTCCCAATCGGCTTGCTTGTCGGTCTGGCTTTACTTGAACGTTTCACAGGTTGGGGGGAGGAGCTTGGCGATATTGGGACTGGACTCGCCACGTTTGGACAGGGCATACAGAAATTCATATCGAGTGTGTTTAGTCCCCAGATTACGCCGACATTCCTTCCCACAATTGGACTCGATATCCGTCTACCTTGGGCGGGCATTGGCGAACCTATCTCACAGACCGTGCAGGGCATGACCATGACATATGCTTCTGCGAAGGGGTGGAAAACGTTTAGGAGGGCTATCCCGCCACGCCAGAGAATACGCCCGAGACCATTGCCGATTAGACCGCCCTACTGGTCAGGTGGTGTGAATGCTTGAAGCCGATTTCTACAGACAGAAGGCGTATTCGAAGCTCTCAAAGAATCCTATCAGAGACGTGTTTCTATATATCTCGCAGAATTACTCGGGCACGTTTGACTCGTTGAAAAGCCTGTCTACAGAGCGTTTTATTATTGTTGATGTGTTTGCCGTGAATTCTACTACGTCTCCATTGCGGCTTTGGGTTGATGGTATTAGGCTTGTTGTTGCGCCCCAGTCGTCATTTAGCATTACCAACAACATGTTTACCAGAATCGACTGGGACACGGGTCTTGATGTCTACGTGGCGGGTGTCAGGGTATGACTATCGAGTTTGAGTTTTTCCAAACGAAAAACCTCAAGAAGTATGTCTATGAAGATGCTACCGAAGTCTCTCAGTCTACCCAGATTGTTGAACCCATTACATTGCCCATTCCTGCTGGTGTTGTAGTCCGTTTTGTGCAGGTTTTCGCCATTACTCACGCAGTTGGCGGAACCCAGACACTCTTTGAGAGTTACGTCTATGACTCGTATATCACGTATCCCACCATACAGACCACTGGGGCACCAAATACTGACGTTGAACATTACCACATTCACCGTCTTGACCACATACCCTACCTTGACTCTGACCTTGTCCTATACACTGCGGTGCAGGGCGGAAGCACAAAAATCAGACGCTATTTATGGGTGGTGGTCTGGTATGAAGAAGCCTAGAAGGGGAAAGGTTACTGCGGTTGAGAAACGTGTGTCGCTTGAAGAAATCTATGAATTACTCCTGAAGATTGCACAGACATTGGGGGTGAAATTGCAGTGAGAATCTCTATACGTCTACCGTTTTTACGCATCTTCACGCAGACCACTGAGAATCAACTACGGGTATTGGGTATCATATCACTCACCGTGATGTATTACTTATATCTCACTCATGTTGGTGGTGATGGATTTGTATTCTCACTCTTCACGAACTCACTCGTGTTTCTCGTGATGAAGAAGCGCTTGAAATCCACGACACCGAGACCCGCCGTTTCTTTCAACCCTTCTTAGTCTGGTTTTAACAGTCTATGAGTATTGAGGTTGTGTTTCAGACACTAAAAAAGCTTTCAACCCTT
>JALTVI010000072.1 GCA_027049035.1 Sulfurovum sp.
GTAAGCACGGCCTCGAAGCGCGGGGGCAGCACAGTGTTCAGCATGCCCAGTATCATAAGCTCCCTAGCATTTGATTTACTCCACTTGGGCTGGTACCTGTGTTTTAGGCTCCTGGCGTCGAGCACCACCCCGGGTCACCCCCTCAAGGATATGAGAAGCAATAGGGCGGGCACTAGCAGCCATGCGGTGTAGATCGCGTCGAACACGTCAGACCAGACGCCCCAAAGCCTGTCATATCCGCAATCGCCGCTGGGCCTCGGGCCTAGCCCCGTTGCTGTGAAGGCGAATACAATAGCGCCAAACGCCATTGACAACAATAAACTCTTGAACCTGTCGATATCCATCCCGAACAGGGGCCTTATAGGGCAATCCCACTTCAGGTTTCTCATCGCCGCAAATAGTATGACTGTGGCTAAGATACCAGAGACAACCCCAGCAACAACCGCCAGCCCAGGATCCAGCGCCATATCCTAGTCACCCCCTTGTGTAGACTATTGTCTGGTATACGCCGCCCTCGGCGATGTGCAGCTTGATGGTGTAGGCTATGCCGGGTTTGGGTGTGAAGGGTAGGGGCTTAATGATGGTCTTCGTCTCCCCGGGTTGTATGGCCTGGCTCACGGGTATCCTAGAACCGTTGACCTCTATCATTGTGACACGCGCCACCTTAGACCCGGGGTTGTAGACGTCTAGTATGACGTGTGTCTCGTTGAGGTGGCTGGTGGGGAGTATCTTGAGGCTCTCGTAGCTGCCGAAGCCGCTCCACAGGCCTAGGAGCCAGCTGGCCACGGCTATGCTTATGGCTATGGCTACTGCTACGATTATGACGGTGGCGATTACCGGGCTAATCCCTCTCCTCTCCCTCATGGCTGCATCACCCTGGCCTTTGCTAGCTGTAGTACTTCGGCTAGGGTGGCGCCATCGGCGTGGTGTCGTGCCTGCCTGGCGTAGGAGTCCCTGATCCATGGGTTCCAGGCACGGACCGAGGAGTACGTCTCTGTCGTGGGGTCTACTATAGCTATCTTGCCATCCTCGAATACTACAACTATGTGGTTCTTGTAGATTGGGCCCCACCTGGCTACCCGCCTCTTCAGCATCCTCTCGCTGAGCTTCCTCGGCATGACCGTCACCCCTCTCTGCACTTGAGGCTCTCTATGAGTTCGTCTAGGTGCTGCTTGACTAGCTCCGCCTTGGCTTTGGCTTGCTCGCTGAGGTACGGCTGTAGCTCGTCCAGGTCTGCCAGGAGCTCGCTGTAGTACCTGGCAGCAGCCAGCCTATCATGTATCTCCTGTATCTCCTCGGAGCTGGCGGTGTAGTATAGCTCGTCGTTGCCATCCTCATCCTTGCCCTTCCGCACTATAGCATTACCCAGGCATACTGAGTCCAGGCCTAGGGCTTTCATCATGCCCGCAATCCTGTCTAGGGTCCTCAGGACCTGCCTCTTCCTAGCCCTAGCCTGTTGGATTTCCTGTGCAAGCTCATTGACTATAATGTCTATCTTGACGCTCTCCAGCTCGGCCATCACAGGTCACCCCTGCTTGGCTTCCTCTTTGACCTCAACCATCACATCGGCCAGTTTCCGATAGAACCAGCTGCCAACTGGCAGGTGGACTATGCCTTTGTACTCACCAATCATGTCAGACACGATTATCTCGATGCAGCTGAACTCGCCTTTAGGATGCCGTGATACAGCTATGCGTACCGGGTACATGTCAACACATTTACCAGTCATCATCTTCACCCCTTAGTTTCTACTGCCAGAAGCTCCTTCGCTGGTTTGGTGCATTCATCTGGTAGCTCTTCTCTGAGGTATGCAATGGCTAGAGCCACTGCTATGCTTCCTACATGCTTTAGTTCGATCTTCTTTCCAGATCTGGCTTGGGCTTTCCCTATAGCCCTATAGAGTTCCCGCTTCAGGGCCTCGGGGACCCTGAAGCTAATCACGACCTCTGCCACATATTCCACCCCTAGTTTCCCTGTATTCAAGTATACTAGTATACTGTTCTACCTAAAAAGCTTTACGTTTGTCTATAGCCATACAAGGCGATACTCCTAATAATCACCAAGTATACACGTATAAGGCTGGTGTGGCAAGTGCGTGTGGGTGAGGAATGGGACTTCATACTGCTAGTACTAAGAACACTGGAGCGTGAAGGCCCGATGAACCAGACCCGGCTAGCGGAGCTAACGGGAAGCAACAAGAATAAGATATCGAGATACGTTGAAGCCCTAGCTAAGAGGGGTTTAGTTGATAAAAAATTAGATCCAGGACCGCCTAGGCAAACGCAGATAGTATTGTCAGACAAGGGCCGTTGTGTCATTAGCTGCCTCAAAGAGAGAGTCTAGTTGCCTGCCCAGCCTAACCTTTACAACACCCCGCCTCTTATCTAACGTGAGGTAGATAACCCCCTGCGCTTCTAACCGTCTCAAACACGAGCTAATTGTACTACTACTAAGACCCAGCCTCTCCGCTAGCTCATCTATATGCGAGCCCTCTCCAGGCCACCAGTACTTACGCTGGCTCCTGAGTCTGAACTCAACGAGGAACCTAACAATACTAATACAACCCTCAACATCATAGCTAGTCTCTATGTAATCAACTATACGTTTAGCTAAGTTTAGCTTGGAATAAGAATGAACGACATACTGTAGATGATTATAATATTTATCTATATATCGTTGGCCAGCCAATGTAAGAGAAAACGTGTAAGAATTGTTCTCGACAAGACCCCGACGTCTCAAGAATGCTAGGTAACCGTGTATCTGGCGTGGCGGCATATCCAAGTATTCAGCTAGTTGCGGTGCGCTCAGAGCTCCATTAGTGTATAGTAGTAGTAATATCAATGCAGTGCGGGGGCTAGTTATGGCTCTCTCCCTCAATACCTATACACCAGTATCCTTGTATATAGGTATACTAGTCTTTTAAGCGTTACCCTTAACAATGTAAACAAATATACAAGTAAACGGGTAGTATTATGAAGATCACATTCAACAAGAAACTAGAGGACTACGAGTTTTGGCAAGATGTGTCGGTTTTTGATTACATCACTAATGGGGCATTCTGGTCTTATTTCGTGTCAACTATGGTTGTTCATTTATGCGTTCCACTGAGGAAATTAAAAATAGACATAAAAGAAAAAAGAAAGTGGTTTGGTGTAAAACAGAAAGACCCGGTAATACCAGATGATCCCGAGACTAGAGATACCTTAGTAAGGGCAATGTCAGTAGCGTTGGAAGGGTTCTGGAGCTGCTATCGAAGATTATGGCAATGTATTTCTGACGATGATCCTGCACGACCTAGAGCTAGTCTACGTCGAGTCAAAAAACAACCAGCACTAGCATGTTTAAATGTTATTAGTCTAGCTTTATTTGAGTCAAAATGCAATATAGAGGAACTCCAGGAATATATTAACAATTATGTAGTTAACCCTAGCAAAGCGATAGAACAGATGAGCAAGAAAGGATTTGCTGTCAACACGCTTCTACCATGTAAGTTTGCGAAGATGATAGGATTAGAAGCAGAAGCATATACGGCATTTCCTATGATGCCATTTTGTTGAGCATGCCAGCAATTTAGAAGTTCTCATAGCCGAGCACAATGTATATTTCATTATCTCCTCTGGGATCGCAGTCCCCATTATCATCTTCTTCTCAACCTCAACCATCCATTCTCTACTGCAATCCATTCGTATTCACCCTTATTTTCCGTATGTTGGTTCTTCTGCTAGCAGCTCGAATAGCTCCGCCTTGTAGATCTCTACCGCTTCCAACGCTTCCGATTGGGCCTCGGGCCACCTTGCTAGCCTACGCCTGAGATCCCTCTCCAGCTTCAAGAGCAGCCGCAGGTTAGCCTCACGGGTGCACGCCACCCCTGGTTCACCGCCTGGTATGGGTGCCTTTTATAGGGCCCCCGGGGTGGGCCGGGAGTAACCATATAATTATTATAATATTAAGTTGGTGGTGGTTCCCTACCGGTAAATCGTATAG
>JALTVI010000073.1 GCA_027049035.1 Sulfurovum sp.
GAGTGGGCGGAGAAGCTCTCTTTTGGACTTTATGAAAACAGCAAGCGAAAGGAGTTGGCGCTGCAGCGTCAGAAGCAAAAAGCGCATCTGAAAGAGGGAAAGCGCTATACACTGTATGCAATGGGATTGCTGTTGGTAGTGTTGCTTACATATATTGTGCTTTCTTTGCGTGCATTTACCTTTTTTGGTGCGCTTGCGGCAGTGGAGATGCTCTATTTCGGGTTAACCGCACCCATTTTGATGGTAACCATTCACAAAGAGGTGGAGTATTTGGGAGATGTGGTGCTCTCTTTCGAGTCCAAAAGCGTGGTGGGCTCCATCATCAAGCTTTTTGAAAACGGTGACAGTATCGTTGCCCTGACGATTCTGCTCTTTTCCGTCCTCATCCCTGCCGTGAAGACATTCTCAATGCTCTTTGTTGCCCTCTTTATGGAAAACCGTTTTGCACACGGTGTGGTGGCATTTTTCAAGATGATCGGAAAGTGGTCTATGGTGGACGTCTTTGTCGTAGCGACCTTTCTTGTCTATCTGACCGTCAACAAAGGGGATGTCAGTCGGGCAGAAGTAGAAGTTGGCCTCTACTTCTTTCTTGCCTATGTGATCGTTTCGATGCTGGTGAGCCTTGCAGCAGACAAAATGCTGCACCGGCTCAAAGGTGTTTAGATTACCATCTCCACATCGTCATGGTCCTGGAAGCATTTGAAGAGTCTGTCTCTCTCTTCCTGGTTCTCTACGACACAGGATGCGTTATAGGTAGTGAATTTTCCGGTACGTGAAGTGTTGCCAAGGGAGCAGAGATGCTCTTTGTCCCCCATTACCTCTTTGATACAGGCTTTGAGTTTATCCTTGTCGCGACCGATGATCTTGAAGCCCCAGTTGGTAGGGTATTCGATTTGCGGTTTTTCTGTAGTGTTGTTGTCGAGAATCATGCGCTCTCCTTCTTTTTTATCTATTATATAGCAAAAATGCGCATTTGTATGCGACTTTAGTTGCCTTTACGGTTGAAGTCTCCTGACTTTCCGCCGCATTTGTGTTCAAGCTGTACATTTTTGATGACCATACCCTTGTCGATGGCTTTAAGCATGTCGTAGATGGTCAGCAGTCCCACGCTTACACCGGTGAGTGCTTCCATCTCCACACCGGTCTTTCCTGTCAGCTTGGCGGTGACGGTCAGTTTGAAGCCCGGAAGCTCAGGGAGCTCTTCGATGTCGGTCTTGACCGACGTGAGCATCAGCGGATGGCACATGGGGATAAGCGTGCTGGTCTGCTTGGTACCCTGAATGGCGGCGATGACGGCTGTCTGGAGTACCGGTCCTTTCTTTGCGGTGTTGGCGATGACGGCATCGAAGGCTTCCTGCCCCACTTCGATGATGCCGCTTGCTGTTGCGATGCGGGTAGTGTTATCCTTGTCGGAGACATCGACCATTTTGGGTTTGTTCTGTTCGTCAAGATGTGTCAGATTCACGGGGTATCCTCAAAATTTTTTCTGCATTCTATCATAAAATTTGACGAAAATAAATTCAAAATGACGTAAAAAGATAAAAAATGACGAAAATAATAAAAATATCGTTGACTTTTAACATCAAAAGGTGTACAATGGCACAAATGCGAAAGGAGTATCATGACATACGCATATCTCAGACAGATGCCAAACCACAGCAACCTGTCCGACCAGCAGCGGACCATTCTCTCTTTCGCATTGACACAGGGGCTGCAGATAGACAAAGAGGTCATCGAATATAGTACCAAGAGCCGTCCGATCGAGGAGCGTGAAGAGTTCGACAAATTTCTGAAATCTCTGAACGAGAATGAAGATGTTATCATTGTCGAACATCTTTCAATCCTCAGCGACGTGGTCGAGGAGATTGTCAAGGTGATCAACTGTATGCTCAGCCGCGGGATCGTGCTCTATCTGGCGAAGTCGGGTGTAAAGATCACCAAAACGACGCCGCTGGTAGAGGTCTTTCCGCTCCTGAACGACCTAAGGGAGGCGCAGCAGGCCAAAACCGGTCAGATCGGCCGGCCAAAGGGCAGCCGCTCCTCTTCGAAGTTCGATGTCTATCAGGCGCAGATCATCGCTTTGCTCAAAGAGGGCAGGAGTGTCAGTGCGATTGCAAGAGAGCTGAACGTCAGCCGGAGTTCGCTCAAGGACTACATAGAATCAAGAGGAATCAAGGAGCTTGTCAAGGGCTCCTGGATGGAGATAGTGACACCCCAGCAGGTGCCGGGGATCGACAATACGGTGCTTATCTGCCCCTTTGAGCAGGCAAACACCGAAGAGAATGAAGAAAACCAGACAGAAAGGATATCGTAAATGGAAGCGACAGTAGCAACTGAAGAGAAAAAACCGAAGAAGAACAGGGCAAAAGAGTACCTCAAGGGGTGGGTCCCGTACCGTATCAAGCGTTACTGGATGTATGCGGCGGCAACGGTGATCGCACTGGTATTGCCGTGGATTACAATTAACGGCAACCATATTTTCCTGCTCAGTTTCGACCACAAGAAGCTGGAGCTGATGGGTGTGGCGTTTGACATGCAGGAGCTCTACCTGATGCCGTTTTTGCTGATGCTCCTCTTTTTGGGGATCTTCGCGGTGACTGCAGTTGGGGGTAGAGCATGGTGCGGATGGGCGTGTCCCCAGACGATCTTCCGTGTCATCTACCGTGACCTCATAGAGACCAAACTGTTGGGGCTGCGCAAGCGTATCAAAAACAAGCAGCAGGAACCCGATATGAGCAAACCTGAGAATAAAGTCAAAAAGCTCATTGCCATTCTGCTCTGGTCGGTACTGGCACTGATCGCTGCAGCGGATTTTATGTGGTATTTCGTACCGCCTGAAGAGTTTTTCAAGTATCTTCAGAATCCGGCAGATCACATGATTATGATCGGTTTTGTAGTCGGTGTAGCACTTTTTCTCATTGCCGATGTGGTCTTCATCAAAGAGGATTTCTGTATCTATATCTGCCCCTACAGCCGTGTGCAGTCGGTGCTGTATGATGACGATACGCTTATGGCGGTGTATGACCCAATACGTGGTGGTGAAATCTATGAGGGGCACGGAAACGACCGCCACAAGGTTTTCAACAAGCAAAAAGAGCTCAAATCGGTCAACCCCGAAGCGGAGTGTACCACCTGTGAGAGCTGTGTGACGGTCTGTCCGACACATATCGATATCCGTAAAGGGTTGCAGCTTGAGTGTATCAACTGTCTTGAGTGTGTCGATGCCTGTACGCAGGTGATGGGTGCGCTTGGCAAACCAAGTCTCGTACAGTGGTCGAGTGTGGTTGAGACCGAAAAACATGAGCGTAAAACGAAGATATTCAGACCGAAAGTCATTGCATACTTCACTGTACTGGCGATCGTACTGATAGCGCTCTTTACGATGGGAAGCGAAAAAGAGAATATGCTGCTCAACATCAACAAGACGACACGTCTGTACAAGATTCTGCCTGATGGAAATGTGGAGAACGACTATGTCTTCCTCTTTGCAAATACCGACAGCAAGCGTCACACATACTACTTCGAAGTGGTGGGTGAGCTTAAAAGCAAGCTTGACATAATCAGACCCAAAGAGCCGTTCGGTATCGCTCCGGGCAAGAAGCGCAAGAAGGTTGTCGTACTTAGAACCAAGGACAAGCTGGCGGACAACACAAGAAAGGATGTGCCGATCCCTGTAACTATCAGAGCGTTCGCGGTGGATGACAAAGAGAACATCTCAGTCATCAGACATACGGTATTTGTCTACCCGAGAGCAGACCTGCTGAAGAAAAAGCAGTAGTTTCTTCGTCTGAAGTATGGTATACTTCAGACAACAGAAATCCATGAAAGCAAGAGGAGAGAAGATGGCAAAGGTACTGGTACTGGGAGGCGGCTTTGCCGGAGTGGAGACGGCTATATATCTGCGCAAACAGGATGTAGACGTTACATTGGTGAGTGACAGGGACTACTTCTATATCTACCCCACCTCCATCTGGATTCCGACAGGTGAGGCGACGCACGATGAGGTGAGCCTGCCGCTGGACCAACTGGCGTTCGCGCACGGATTTGAACTCATTGTGGATCCCGTAAGCTCAGTGGACCCTGTGGGTAAACGTGCAACCCTTGCCAGCGGGAGAGTGCTGGAGGGGTACGACTACCTTGTAGTCGCTCTTGGGCAGGACAAGATTCAGCACAAGGGGATGGAGCATACGCTCTCCATCTGTGGCAAACCTGAAGAGGCGACAGAACTTTTCAAGCGTCTTGATGCATTGGTGCGCAAAGGAGAGGGGAAGCTTGCCTTCGGATTTGGGGGCAACCCGAAAGATACGTCGGCAGTACGTGGCGGTCCGGCTTTCGAAGTCCTTTTCAATGTGCACAACTTCCTGAAGCGAAAGGGGCTGCGCGACAAGTTCGAGCTGACCTTCTTCGCACCGATGGAGAAACCCGGCCAGAAGATGGGCGAAAAAGCGCTGGTGATGATGGAGAAGATGTTTACGATGGATGACATCAAGAAGAAGATCGGTTCCAAGATCACCGAATTCGTCGAAGACGGTATTCTCTTTGAAGACGGTACGAAACTGGAGTCCGATCTGACGATGTTCATCTCTGCAGGTACCGGCCACAGTGTATTGAAAGCCTCCGGTCTACCGCTGAGCGATGCGGGCTTTGTCGTCACCAACGAGTACAATGAAGTGGAGGGGTTTGACGGGGTTTATGCCGTCGGAGACTCCGCTTCTCTTTTGGGTCCCAAGTGGCGTGCCAAGCAGGGGCATGTCGCCGAAGTGATGGCGCGCAATACGGCTTATAATATTTTCCAGCATGCACAGCGTATCGATTCGAAGAAGAGCTATCTTGACCACCTGAACATTCTGTGTGTGATGGATACGGGAGACGGCGCAGCTTTTGTCTACCGGGACAACAAGCGTGCCAAAATGATCCCCATGCCGGTTGTCGGTCACTGGATGAAAAAAGGGTGGGGCTGGTACTGCCGCAACTCCAAACTAGGCAAAATCCCCCGAATACCTGGGATGTGAGACGAGTTAAGAAATCGACACCTGCGTGTCGATTTTAGCGTCGAAACCGAAGCGGTCGTAACGAAGTGAAGCCGCGGAGGCCGGGAACGAGTTAAGAAATCGACACCTGCGTGTCGTTTATAGGTTCGAGACCAGACCACATCTTTTCTTCTGCCTTATAATAATCATTACCTTTTCTTTTAACAAAAAGTGCTACAATCCCACACACAATTTTACCTGCAGAAGGAGTTGATATTATATGCGACAGATTACAGTAATGGAAAAATACCCCGTCTTTACCCTCGAAATCAAAAAGGATGAAACCACCTACGAAACAATCGATGCGATTTTTGCCTACCTGAAAGAGAAGATCGAAGCACATCCGGTAGCAACGTATATTGGAGAGTTCGACCACTATGCGCATACCACGTCTCTGAGTGAAGGCAAAATTGCAGAAGGTATTCTCGCGGCCAAAAACCTGATTTGCTGTTTTGGAAAGGTGCTGCCCAAGCCTGAAGTGCTTGCAGTGCGTCCAAGATCGATAGGGGTTGCGGAGTATGAGGAGCGTTTTGTCATCAGTTTTATGGAGGCACCCAACCCTGAAGCCAACAGTGCAATGGAGAGTTGGGTAAAAGGATTGGTTTAAAGTACGGAGTGTTACTTAAAGTTACATATTGACCTAAAGTCGCGCTCTGGCCGATGTTTCCTCGTACCGTCGGAAGGGACATTTTTGCTTGAATGAGAAAAAAACAGCCACAACTTTACAATTAAGAGTAATTTTATCCTAATTAAGTCATACTACGACTATCAAAACTTAAACAAAAGGATATTAAATGGCAACAGTAACATTTAAAAACGACACAGTATGTAACCTCGCAGGTAATGAAGTAAACGTTGGAGATACAGCTCCGGTAGTAACAGTGGTAAACTCCAACCCAATGCTCCAGGACGAGCAGGTAGGCGGAGAAGGTAAAGTTCAGCTGGTTATCGCAGTTCCTTCACTTGACACAGGTGTATGTGACGCTGAGACAAGAAGATTTAACCAGGAAGCGGCTGATCTTGAAGGTGTAGAGGTGATCACTGTCTCTATGGACCTTCCGTTTGCAGCGGCAAGATGGTGTGGTGCAGCAGGCATTGAAAACATCAAAGTATGTTCTGACTTCAGAAACAAAGATTTCGGTAACGCATACGGTGTACTTCTCGCTGACGGACCACTCGCAGGTGTTCTTGCACGTGTGATCTTTGTTATCGGAAAAGATGGTAAAGTGACTTACAAGCAGGTTGTTCCTGAAATCACTGAAGAGCCAAACTACGAAGAGGCAATTGAAGCTGCAAAAGCTGCTGCCAACGCGTAATACCCCCCCCTCAGACCTTCGGGTCTGAAACGTTTTTTCTATTTCCCTTTTTCTTAAGCCTCCCTAATTGTAATTTTGTTACAATCATTCCATGTATATATCACGTCTCATACCAGTTTTTTTACTGACAGTACCGTTTTTTTTCACTGCCTGTCAGCCTGAAGTCAAAAACAACCGTTATACGCTTGATGAATGCAAAAAAGAGCTGCTTGAAGCGGAAGATTTTGATGAAAGCGCCAAGATAGACCATATTGTCGTTGTCAAAAAAGAGCGCAAGATGTATTTGTATCGTGACGGCAAAGTGCAGGCAACCTTTCCTGTCTCTCTTGGGAAGAACCCTGTGGGGCATAAACAGCAGAAGGGAGACTACCGTACACCGGAGGGGACATTCTGGATCCATAGAAAGCTCTGTTCTCCAAAATATTACCGTTCACTCTGCATTTCCTACCCCCGGCCGGAGGATATCGAGTCAGCAAGACGCCGCGGCGTAGATCCTGGCGGGAGCATCACGATCCATGCACAGCCTACCTGGAATGCTGACGGGCATGGTGACCAGTATACATTGGCACATAACTGGACACAGGGGTGTGTGGCAGTGACGAACAGTGCAATGAAGCAGCTCTGGTATGCGGTACGCGAAGGTGTGCCGGTAACCATCAAATAGCAAAGGAGTACCGCATCGGGCGTTATACACAAAAGCAGATCGAAAAGTTTAATCGGCAGAAGTATATCGGTGAATTGGAGAAGATTGGAAAGAATCTTTTTCGGATGTTTCGTGACGAGAAGGTCTCTTCTCAAGATTTTACGGTAAAATTTGAACAGCTCAAACAGAAGTTTGACGAACGAGAGGCGGTACAGCTCGATTCGGAGTATCATCGGCAGATGAAGCTCTATATTGAACGGCTGTATGAAGAGACCTGCAGGAACAGTACCTTTGACAATGAACGGCTGCATGAGATGCGTGAGGCGGAGATGAGCAACCTTAACCGGCTTCAGAAGCTGAAGAATGCAAGCAGCTACAAAAAAGAGAAGCATAAAGCTAAAGAGCAGAATGAAGACTGGGGATGACCCCTAAGAAAAAGGAGCAAGTATGAAACTGAAAATAGTATTGGCGGCAATGGTCACGGGTATGCTGTTTTTTCTGGGAGGCTGTGGAAAGCCGACCTATAGCGGCAAAGTGGACAAGACGCCTTATGAAACACGACAGTGTAACCGGGAGTTGGCCAGAGGGGCGGAGATCGATCCGAACATGATTATTGACAGACTCGAGGCGTTCAAGTCCAAACGTATGCTCTATGGATACCGAAACGGCAAGAAGGTTTTTGAATCCCGTATGTCGCTTGGAAAGAACGGTGACAAGGGTACGAAACTCAAGGCCGGAGACTACCGTACACCGGAGGGGCACTACACGATCGTACGTAAAAAGTGTGATCCAAGACTCTACCGCTCTCTGATGATCTCATACCCGAACAAAGAGGATCTGGCCCGCTGTAAAGCAAAAGGTTTCTGTCCCGGCGGGTATATTACCATTCATGGACAGCCGAAGTGGAATGCTGACGGCCGAGGTGATGCCTATACACTTGCACACGATTGGACCGAAGGGTGTATGGCAGTGCCAAACAAGAAGATGCTCCAGCTATGGAAAGGGGTGAGAAACGGTACGCCGATCACAATCCATCCATAATTATTATAGTTCTATAATAAATTTAGCTATATTTGAGAAAAAGTATATTATGATATTGAATAATATTGGACAAACGAGGAGAATTCGATGAAAAAGATGGTAAGTTTTGGTGCTTTGCTGGCAGCATCCCTGCTGATAGCAGGGGGTAACGTGAATTCGGCAATGCCTCCTGTCGCAGAAATTGGAAGTCCATGTAAGACTCATACGGTTTATGTGGACTCCCATAGCGATCTGATGTGGCAGGATGCTCCCTATACCGATGCTGAAGATGGTGCCTATGCACGCGGACACTCAATCGGTAAAGCAGGAAACTGGCGTCATGCTGTTGAGTACTGCCGTCGTCTTGACTATGCCGGTTACACAGACTGGAGGCTGCCGACAGCGGATGAACTTCAGGAGATACACCAGCATGATGGACAGCACTTTATCAATTTCAGAGACAAAGATTTCTGGACATCTACGCCGACAACGGAAGGGAAGTACTACGTTGTCTACCCTGCTGATGCCTACAAATACAAGAGAAGCCCCCGCCAGTCAAACTATATTCGCTGTGTACGCTGTACTGCAAAATAGGGCTTAGAGGAGTCTGATCTCCTCTTTGAGCGCAATACCGAAGCGCTCCTTGACTCTCTCTTTTGCCAGGGTAAGTAAAAAACTTGCCTCTTCAAATGTGCCATTCCCGAGATTGACCAGAAAATTAGCATGGATATCGCTCCAGGCCATCCCCCCCCGACGATATCCTTTCAGCTCCACTGCTTCGATAAGCCGTCCTGCATAATCCCCTTCAGGATTTTTGAATGCCGATCCCGCACTTGGGTGTGGCGGCTGATTGTTTCGCATTGCAAGCAGTTCCTGATGAAGTGTTGTATTGTAGGGTTTTGAGATTTGAAAACGTGCAGCAGTAGCGATCCCCGGAAGTTTGGCGTAACGATATCCGTAGACTATATGCTCTTTTGGAATCCACTCGCCATCGATTTCGATACTGTGCAGAATGTTGAAGATTTCATAACTTTTGACACCAGCATTCATTGCAAGCATTCCCCCGAGCGTTCCAGGAAGCTTCGCGCAGAATTCGAAACCGCCTATATCATGTTTCTTTGCATAGGAGACAATACGGCCGGTAAGCATGGCCGCACCGATCTCAAGCATTGTGTCGTCAAGCGGTTTAATATAGGCAAAATCTTTCCCGAGCATCATCAGCGGAGGAGGTGTGGGGGAGACAAGCAGATTGTTTGCTGACCCGATGAGGTATCGGTCGTCGGGAATGGTATCACCTCTCTCGATGATGAGCACCTCTTCGGGTTGGCCCACTTTGATGCTGGAGAATTTGGAGAAATCGATGGTTTTAAAAAACAAGGCAGCCACCTTGCTTAGGTAGGAGGTAGGAGGTAGGAGGTAGGAGTTGTGGTATGCATTGCTGTGCAATGCTTTTATCTAAAAGGGTACAAGTATACTTTGCTAAGGTTGACACAAGCTCATATACTATTATCATTCTACCTTCTACCTTCTACCTTCTACCTTCTACCTTCTACCTTGCACGCAGTGCAACGTATTCTCTTGGAATAAGGTACTCCTCCGTTTTGACCGGGCACTCCCAAAGGCCGTGTTTGAAGCCGATGTCGTAGAGCTTGTCGAGTGCTTTGAGTTGGAGGGGACTTAGTTTTACCGATTCATCCGAAGCGTACATATCGAGATACTTTTTGAGCATCGCGTCAGAGATACGTACGAGGTTTTCCTCTTCGAGTTTGGCGCAGAGCTCCTCTTTGCGATCATTGGCGACCTTGACACCCTCTATGAGGATATTCTCTATATCGATAGCGCGGTTGAGCGGCAGGCTGCGGCGCAGAGCCATACCGCCAAGAGGCAGGGGAAGTCCCTCTCCAGCCAGTTCTACCCAGATGTCCCATATCTCCTTTTCTACTTCGAGGCTTTCGTCAAAGTCGAGGATCGATTCATGTATCAGTACGCCTGCATCGACCGTGCCGTCGATGACAGCCTGTTCGATCTCCAGAAAATCCATATAGACAGGCCTTGCATCGGGATAGTAGATACGAAAGAGCATAGCATTGGTGGTGTATTTTCCGGAGAGTGCCACCTTGAAACGGCGCTTGAGACGCTCACCCTTGCGTTTGATCAGTTTGGGACCGTATCCTTCTCCGAAACTGACTGCCGTACGCAGCAGAGCATACTCTTCCTTGATAAGCGGATACATGCCGAAGCTGATGGCGCTTACATCGTAGGTACCTTTGAGCGCTTCGACGTTCAGCGTTTCGATATCAAGTCCGATATTGTCAAAGGTCAAGCCTTTTGTATCGACCCAGCCGAATTTGATGGCGTAGTACATAAAGATATCGTCTGCATCGGGGGAGTGGGCTAGCTGGATAGGGTTTGGCATGGTGCTACCTTACTTTTATAGTAATGCTATTTTAGCATAAGGGGACATAGAAGATAATAAGTGTGAACTGACATAGCAGATGCTTTGGAGTTTAGTGGAGATATATTGTAATGTAGACAGCCTTTGGCTGTCTACCGAATTTGGTATTATTTTAAAAGCTCGGTAAATTTAGGATGGTGAATAATGTCACCTATGAGTTTTTGAACTGCAAGAGGGAATGATCTTTGCATTTCGCTACAGGCAGACACGGCAGTGAAGCTTGATTCATATTCATATTTAGACTTGACGTTGTAGCTTTTCCCATTTGTGGATTTGACAGTAACGTCGAATGACCAGTAAGCATCGCCTAATACGGTACTACCGTAGATATCATTAAGGTTTGCAGTGATGGTATTTTTTGCCTTGGGGTCATACATATTGGCAATCACCAACTCTTTCTTGAATGCATTTTGAATATAGGAAGCAAAAGTTTGTCCCTTTGGTGTGCCAATTGGTGAAGAGAGACGACACATCACTTCGCTTTCGTTTTTGCCAGAATCTGTAAACTGACCAACATTGACTTTATGTGATTTGCTGGAGAGCTTTTGCAGTGCAAGTAAATTTTCTGTTGAAACCGCATAATTATGTACCTTGTTGGCGCAACCACTTAACCCAATCATAGCAGCGAGTGCTATAATCCCCTTAAAGAGATATTTCATTAGACTTCCTTTTGTTTGTATTTGATTTTATTAAATCAAAAAATTAGTATAAAATAAAAAAGATAAAGTAATCCTAATGATTTTACCGTGTATTTGGCAATGTCGATGTAAAAGTAAATATATGACAATATGACATTTTTTTAGCATTGCCTGCAAAGATGCCCTATACTGCCGGTATGACTAAATAAATTATCTTTATTTAGATAAAATCTCTACAAGAAAAAAGGATAAGGATATGACGATGGCGATGGATCCACAGAAACAGAAAGCACTGGATATGGCGATCAAGCAGATCGACAAGACGTTTGGCAAAGGGACACTGATGCGCCTTGGTGACAAGGAGTTCGAACCGATCGAAGCGATCTCTACGGGTTCACTGGGGCTTGATATGGCATTGGGAATCGGCGGTATTCCGCAGGGCCGTATTGTAGAAATTTACGGACCCGAGTCTTCGGGGAAGACAACGCTGGCGCTGCAGACGATTGCTTCGGCACAGGCGAAAGATATGGTCTGTGCTTTCATCGATGCCGAGCATGCGCTTGATGTCGTGTATGCCAAGAACCTGGGTGTCGATACGGACAATCTGCTGGTTTCACAGCCCGATTTCGGAGAGCAGGCGCTCGATGTGCTCGAAACCCTTGCACGCTCCGGAGCGGTTGATCTCATCGTTGTCGACTCTGTTGCGGCCTTAACCCCCAAAACGGAGATAGAAGGCGATATGGGTGACCAGCATGTGGGACTTCAGGCGCGTTTGATGTCACAGGCACTGCGTAAGCTGACCGGGCTGCTGCACAAGACCAATACTACTGTGATCTTCATCAACCAGATCCGTATGAAGATCGGTACGATGGGGTATGGTTCTCCTGAAACAACTACGGGAGGGAACGCACTGAAGTTTTACTGTTCTGTACGTATCGATGTGCGTCGTATTGCGACACTCAAGCAGGGAGAGAGTCAGATCGGTAACCGTGTGAAAGCAAAAGTTGTTAAAAACAAAGTCGCACCGCCGTTCAGACAGGCAGAATTTGACATTATGTTCGGAGAAGGTATCAGTTTTGAGGGTGAACTGATCGATTATGGTGTAAAAATGGATATTATCGATAAGTCCGGTGCCTGGTTCAGTTACGGATCGGAGAAACTTGGACAGGGTAAGGAAAATGCCAAGCAGACTATCAAAGAAAACCCTGAGCTCAAGGCGGAGATTGAAGCGAAGATCAAAGAGGCGCTCGGCTTTGGCGAAGGGTTGACGGTGGATGAAAAGGACATGACAGAGAGCTAAAAGAGTACGTCTACTTAGTCTACGGCGGCTTTAGCCGCCATATCCGAATTTTACTTTTTGATTATGAAGTGTGCGAAAATTGGTGTAGATATTTAAGTATATCTTATGGAATATGCTGTAATTTTCAGGCTGGCTATTTTCGGTGGAAAGAGGGGTTGCACTGCTGACGGCCGTAGAACCAACCGTCATGGTAGTCAGCATCACTTCGGAAAAGGTCGCTGTTTTTGGCATATTCGCCTTTTGCCGTTTCACATCCGTCATGCTCCCCTTGCAGGAAGCTCGGACTTTTTGAGATAGGTGCACGCACCGCATCGTTGTTGCCGCAGCCTGCAAATATCAATCCTCCCAAGACAGATACCAGTATCAATGTTGTTTTTTTCATCTGTTGTTCTCCATTGTTTTTTCTCAAAGAGTATAGCAAAACTTCATGGAGTTTAATGACAAATTGTAGAGATACTTCTTATAATAATAAGAAATAATTTTCCAGGAGAGACAATGAGATATATGATGATGATATTTATAGTGCTGCTTGGACTGAGTTCACTCCAGGCAGGCGACCCTACAAGCAGAGTATTCCCGTTGAGCAAAACAAAGTTTGCTGTGCTGGATAAAAATGGTCACGAGAAAATTGTTGACCTATCCGGTCAGGATTTTATTGTCGTATCCCTGCGTGAGCGTGGTGCGGACGGAGTGGCATATGCAATTGACAGAGATGGTGTAGTTTGGTGGGCTGCAGTCATTTCTTCGGGAGCGAAAGGGCACGAAACGCCATCGGGTATTTTTACAATCTGGAGAAAAGAGCGCTTCTATATGTCCAAAGCGCATCCGGAAGCCAGTGGGATAAATAATATGGATTTTTCTCTCTGGTTTACGCAGCAGGGGCATGCGATTCATATGGGAAACAGTGAAGCAATGTCGCATGGCTGCATTCATGTAGGTGAAAAGGGTGCGGCGACAATGTTCAAATGGGCACAGAAAGGGAAAACAAAAGTGGTTGTAACACGTGAACACTATCTTCCGTTTGTCTACTATGATTTGAAAAAGAGCGGATACAAAGAGAATTCCCAGACCCCTGCACATATCAAAGCCTATCTGCGAACGATGAAGCCGGTCGCACCAAACAGCACACACAACTAAAAAAGTGTAAGGTGTCACTCTACACTTTAAGTTAAACTGTTCTATACTGTCATCAGTTCAACCAAAGGAGAACCGATGGCACTGAAAATGAAAGAGTTGATGCGCCGAAGCGGCGAGAGCAAGTCAACGATACTCTACTATGTTAAGGAGGGGCTGCTGCCTCAGCCCCAGAAACCCAAACCCAACGTACACCTCTATGATGAGCAGGCAGTCGATATTCTACGGCTTATCAAGTACCTTCAGCACAACTTCAACTACTCCATTGCAGAGATAAAGACAATCTTTGCCCAGAATGATTTTGGCAAGGCGAAGAACTTTGAAATGATGGTTGCCGCACTGCAGATGCTCTCAGGCGGCAGGGAAGAGCGGCGCTACAGCAGGGAAGATATGCTGGAGATGACGCAGATAGACGAGGCACAGCTGGATGCATTCATCGAAGCGGAGTTGCTCTTTGAACGCTCCGGCGGTTTCAGTGCCAAGGAGGTGGAGATCGTCTCCATTCTCAAGCGTGCCGAAGAGATGGGACTTGACAATAGTCTGCTTGACTCTTATATCGGTGCAGCCAAAAAGTTGGCAGAGAAGGAGTTTGAAGCAGGTGCCAAACTGATGAAAAACGATCCGGACAAACGTACGGAGCACTACGAGCTCTTCTTCGACCTTATCCTGACACTCAAACCCTACCTGTGCAACATGCATACGGTCAAAGAGTATCAGCGACAGTACCAACATGAAAAGGAGCAGTCATGAGAGCGCTCTTTTCCATTGCGGGATTTGGTTCCTACATTCTGATTGTCTTTCTCAATGCCATGACCGACCTTGGCCACAAGATTATTTTGCAAAACACGATCTTCAAAGCCTATGAAGGAGCAGAGCTTATCGTGCTGACAGCGTTGGTCAATGCGTTGATCCTGCTTCCTTTCATCTTTCTCTTCTCTCCAGCAGGGTTTATCTCCGACAAGTACCCCAAGGTCAAGGTGGTCGAGTATGCAGCCGCTGCGGCGATCGGCATTACGACGCTGATACTTTTCTCCTATATGATGGGGTGGTTCTGGGCAGCGTTTATTCTGACATTCATCCTTGCAGCGCAAAGTGCCATCTACTCTCCGGCAAAGTACGGGCTCATCAAAGAGATGACCGGCAACGACCTGCTGGCCGAAGCCAATGCGGTGGTACAGTCGGTGACGATCGTCTCCATTCTGCTTGGTGCGGTGGTCTACTCCATCTTTTTTGAGTATCTTTTGCAGGACAGAAGTACGCACCCCTCAGAGATACTGCAGTACATCGCTCCGGTGGGATTTCTGCTTATCGGGGCGAGCATTACCGAGTTCCTGCTGGCAAAGCGCCTTGCCAAACGCTTCAAAAAGGTGATCATCGATGAGGAGAAGCACTTCGAACTGGAGGAGTACCGGACTCTCAGCTATCTTCGAAAAAACCTTGCCGTACTGAAAAAAGAGAAAGTGGTATGGGCGAGTATCGTGGGCTTGAGTATTCTGTGGGGGATATCGCAGATACTGGTGGCGATTTTCGGGGAGTACCTCAAGGGCAAACTGGGCATTACCGATACGGTCACGGCACAGGGATTGCTGGCGCTTACTGGCGTGGGATTGGTTACCGGTTCGCTGATCGCCGGACGGGTGAGCCGACGCTTCATCGAAACGGGTATCATCCCTATCGGTGCGCTTGGCGTGACGCTGGCGCTCTATACGATTCCCTCTCTGGAGAGTGTTGCCTCTTTGGGGGTGGCGCTCTTTGCGTTCGGGCTCTTCTCCGGGCTCACTGTCGTACCACTCAATGCGCTTATTCAGTTCGCAACGCCAACACCGATTCTGGGGATGGTGCTTGCGGGGAACAACTTCGTACAGAATGTGGTAATGTTCGGTGCATTGATCCTTACCGCACTCTTTGGCTATTTTCATCTCTCTTCATCCGGGCTCTTCTACCTCATCGCTGCCGTTGCCTTCATAGGCACATTTGCGACGCTGCTGAAGCTGCCCCAGTCGATGATACGCTATATCGTCCGTGTCATCGTAAGTGTCCGCTACCGCATTCAGGTGGAGGGGCTCAACAATATCGATGCAAAAAAGGGAGTGCTGCTGCTTGGCAACCACGTCTCATTCCTTGACTGGGCCATTTTGCAGATTGCCTACCCAAAGCAGATCCGCTTCGTGATGGAGCGCAGCTACTACGAAATATGGTACCTCAAACCGTTTTTCGCCTTTTTTAACGCTATTCCCATCTCAAGCAGGGGCGGCAAGCAGGCTTTGGCACTTGTCACCGAAGCGCTTAACAATGGCGATACTGTTGCCATTTTCCCGGAGGGGCACCTCTCAAGAAACGGGCACCTCAGCACGTTTCAAAAGGGATTCGAACTTGCCTGCCGCGAAGCGGATGAAGAGACAGTGATCGTGCCGTTCTACCTGCGCGGGCTCTGGGAGGGGGATTTCTCCCACGCTTCACAGAAACTCAAGCGAAAGCGAAGCCGTGATATCAGTGTGACATTTGGCGAAATGATGCCGATCAAAAGTACGGCAGACGAGGTCAAGCGGGAGGTATTTACCCTCTCCATTCAGAGCTGGCAGGCCTATGCCGATACGCTGCCGTCTCTGCAGGAGGCGTGGCTTGAGAGTGTCAAGCAGAGCGGTAACGCGCTCTGTGCGGCCGATTCGACAGGTACGGAGCTTAGCAGCTACCGCTTTGCCGCCGGAACACTGCTGCTTGCAAAACATCTTAGAGGGAAAATAGGAAGACAGCCCAATGTCGGTGTCATTCTCCCCACATCTGTCGGGGGGTCGATGGGAAATATGGCGCTGCTGAGCCTTGGCAGGACGATTGTCAACCTCAACTACACTTCCGGCACCGAGAGCCTGCGGCACGCGCTCAAGCTTGCCGACATCGAAACGGTGGTGACCTCCAGGCAGTTTGCCACACGGCTCAAGGCCAAAGGCTTCGACCTTACCGAAGTGCTTGAGGGGCTGAATGTGGTCTATCTTGAGGAGATCAAAGAGCGTATCGGCAAAGTGGAGAGCCTGCGAAAGCTGCTTGCGCTGAAACTGCTGCCGCTGTGGATGCTGAAGCTGCTCTATATTCAGGGCAGACATCCGGACGATACGGCATCGATTCTCTTTTCAAGCGGTAGCGAGGGGGTACCCAAGGGGATTGAACTGACACACAAAAACATTATGGGGAACATCAAGCAGATCACGACGCTGCTCAATCCGGCAGATGAAGATGTGATGCTGGGTACCCTGCCGATATTCCACTCATTCGGGCTTACGGTCACGACACTGCTGCCGCTGATCGAGGGGATCCCTGTCGCCTGCCACCCGGACCCGACCGACGGTTTTGGTATCGGCAAGCTTGCGGCAAAGTATGAAGCGACGATGCTCTTTGCGACAGCGACCTTCCTGCGGCTCTATACACGAAACCGCAAACTCCATCCGCTAATGTTCAAGGATCTGAGGATGATCGTCGCCGGTGCGGAGAAGCTGCCCGAAGAGATACGCAAAGCCTTCAAGGAGAAGTTCGGACACGAAATCTACGAGGGGTACGGCGCAACGGAGACAACGCCGGTGGCTTCGGTGAACATCCCTGACGTGCTGCTGCCCGATACCTGGAAACCGCAGATTGGCAACAAACCGGGCACTGTGGGACTTCCTGTCCCGGGAAGCAGTTTCAAAATTGTCGATCCGGAAAGTTTTGAGGAACTGCCTGTAGGAGAAGAGGGGATGATTCTCATCGGCGGTACGCAGATTATGAAAGGGTATCTCAAGGAGCCTGATAAGACCACTTCGGTCATCAAAGAGATCGACGGCATCCGCTGGTATGTTACTGGTGACAAGGGGCGGCTTGACAGCGACGGCTTTTTGACCATTGTCGACCGCTACAGCCGTTTTGCCAAGATTGGCGGTGAGATGGTGAGTCTCGGTATGGTCGAGCAGGAGATCGGAAAGCTGCTTAAGCCGGATGAGAAGATCGCCGTTACGGCGATTCCGGATGCCAAAAAGGGTGAGGCGGTCGTGCTGCTCTTTGAGGGGGAGCGCGAGATCGATGAGGTACTTTCACAGGTTGGTACCCTGAACCTCAACCCGCTCTTTGTACCCTCCAAAGCCTACAAGGTCGAGGCCATTCCTGTGCTGGGTACGGGGAAAGCGGATTTTAAAGGTGCGAAACAGTTGGCAGTAGAGCTTGAGAATGATATATGAAAAGTGTAAAGTGTCACTTTATACTTTAAGTTTTGTTCTGTTATGATAGCACTATCCATACAGAAAGGATCTATCATGCAGATGCACAATATCATCAATGATGTCACAGGACTCAACCCCGTAGAGGTCAACGGCATACTCTACCCAAAAAGTACAACAGAAATATGCGAGGCTGTAAAGCACTGTAATGCTATCTCCATTGGTGGAGGGCATTACAGTATGGGGAAGCAGACTGCACATGAAGAGACGATCCATATTGACCTGCGGAATATGAACGAAGTAGTACGGTTTGACCCGGCAGAGAAGACAATCACCGTACAGGCAGGCATGACATGGAAAGCGCTGCAAAGCTACATCGACCCATACGATCTAGCGGTAATGGTCATGCAAACCTATGCCAACTTTACCGTAGGCGGCAGCATCAGCGTCAATGTGCACGGCAGATATGTAGGAGCAGGTCCCTTGGCGATTTCGCTGCTTGGTTTGCAGTATGTCGATGCGTTTGGCAATGTAAAGTATGCAAGTCCGGAAGAGAATGCAGAGGCATTTTCCATGCTTGTGGGAGGGTATGGAGCCATAGGTATCATCACCGAAGCTACGCTGAAGCTGACAGATAATACCAATGTGATGCAGCACAGTGAGAAGATGCCGCTTTCTGAGTATATAGGCAGGCTCAAAGAGATCACCGGCAATCCAAAGGCGGTGTTTCACAATGCCGATATCTATCCGCCGCACTATAGCAGGGTCAATGCGGTCACTTGGATAGAGACAGATGAGCCCCCTACACACACCGAGCCTCTGCAAAAGGTAAAACATTTTTACGCACTTGAGAAGTATGCGTTGTGGGCGATTGCCAAAACACCTTTTGGCAAATGGCGCAGGGAGTACCTCTACGATCCGCTGATTTTCTCGAAGAAACGGGTACATACACGCAACTATGAAGCAAGCTACGATGTAGCGGAGCTTGAGCCGTTGAGCCGAAAGCGGTCGACCTATGTGTTGCAGGAGTATTTCATCCCTGTAGCCAATGCAGAGCGTTTTGTGCAGATGGCGGGAGAGGTGTTTAGAACCTATGGTGCCAATATTATCAATATCTCCATCCGCCACTCCATTGCCGATGAGACAGCACTGCTCTCCTGGAGCAGGGATGAGGTGCTCGCGTTTGTGGTCTACTACCATCAGGGCACCTCCTATGAAGAGCGCCAGGCGGTTGCAGTCTGGACACGTAAAGCGATCGATGCTGCCATTGCCTGCCAAGGTGCGTACTATCTGCCCTATCAGCCCCATGCCACCAAAGCGCAGCTGTGTGCGGCATATCCGAATTTCACGCGTTTTGAAGCACTCAAAAAAGAGCTTGATCCGCACTATAAATTCAAAAATGCACTCTTTGAAAAGTATATCTATCCAGAGGCATTGCCGCCGGCACGTCACCACTATGATGTATTGGCTGATGCACGGTACCGTGACAGGCTGTATGACTTTTTGCGGTTTGTGTTCCGTACCGATGAGAAAAAGGTTTTTGCACAAGTATGTCAAGCCAGAGCGTCGTGTCAGAGCGAGCAGGAGATATACACTCAGATACAAAATACTTGTGTGCTTGGTGTCAAGAGTCTGCGCTCCCCCCGTACTCTATGGAACGTGTATCGGCAACTGCGAACACAAAACCGTGTACTGCTGGAACAGAGTACAGAGATACTTCAGGGCAGGAACGTACACGATATGCTGGTGCTTGAACCGACCGATACTGTTAAGCCAAGCAGGCACTATCGGGAAAGTTCCGGTATTGCACTTTCCTCCATCTTTAGAGTTGTGGGAACAAAAAAGGCGCATGCGGAGTATCGCATCGGTGACGGATCACTGCTTACGATGCTTGAAAAGATAGGCGATGCGCAGATGGATGTGGTCACTGTGTATGGCGGACTGCACCACCTGCCAAAGCAGGAGCGGGGACATGCACATGAAGCGATCCGGCGCATTTTGAAGCCGGGAGGGATTTTTATCATTAGAGAACATGATGTCAAAGATAGCTCGATGTTTGATTTTGTCTCCCTGATCCATTCGGTATTTAATGCTGTGACCAATGAAACCTGGGAGACAGAGAAACATGAGGTACGGGAGTTTGAACCCCTTGAGCAGATCGTGCGGGACATTGAATCAAAAGGATTTGAAGACATGGGATACCGTCTGAGACAGCAAGGTGATCCAAGTGAGAATATCCTGCTTGGGTTTGTGAAAAAGGAGCATAGATGAAACGGTGGATTGTTATAACCTTGCTGCTCTTCTCCATTGCAGTGGGTGCAAATATGGCAGAGGAGTACAAGCGTCCGGCCGATCAGACCTATCTGACCTATCCAGAGTGGTTTCTGGTCTTCAGTCCTGAAGAGTATGCAGCGTTTCTTAAAACACACCCGTCGTACGACTTTCCATATTTTGGGCATATCGCACAGTTTTGGCAGGGTTACAAGGCCATGTATGATCAGACTGTCAAACATCACTACCCGTTCAATACAGGTTATCATATTATGGTAATGGTCATCGGGACGAGTACCACTGTGGAGTACACGATAAAGTCACTCTACGGCAACAGTATCGGGCGTCTTGCCGCATTGACACAGACCCATGGGCGTACCAGTGAACAGGAGTATGGTGCCAAAGTCGCACAGGAGTATGTGGATTTTATCAAGAAAAAACCGTGGTATCAATTTGATTTTGGCGAAAAGTTGATCGGTATCTACACCCAAAATGATTTTTTCGGCCCGGACTTTATTCGCAAGTGCGAACGGAAGTTTGCGTTGAGTATTGAGTATGGCATCAAATATCTCTATGCAAAGATCATTGGATTCTTTACCGCTATCGGCTATGAAGCACCCTCCATGCAAACCCGTGTCGTGATGCACAAAGGTACACAAAAAGAGATACGTTTCCTACCCAGATATGATCCGTTCAAGGATCATATCCTTGCTGTAGCAAAATCGGGGTACGATATCGATGAGATTGCAGGCAATGGTGTCGATACACCGATTCTTTTGAGTGTGATCAGCAATGATGTAAAGCAAATTAAGGCAGAGCACTGTCTGCTTGAAAGTAGGATTTTAAGCCAGCCGGGCTACTACCGCTGTCTGTTTGAGAGCAGTATCGGCGAACTGGCACAAACGCTTCGCAACGGAGACTACCGGCTGTATGATGCTTTTCTGCCTCCGGACAAGGCGATGAAACTGGAGCATGTGTTTGACTATTGAGCAGGCGAACGATAGGTTATAGCCCGTTGGCTACTTTTTGTGGAATGGAGGGGTGCCTTTGCTGTTGACCGGATATTACGTACCGATACTGCCAAATAAAGAGAAGAAGAAAGGTCATCTGAACTCTAGTGATGTTGCAGGCTCTTTTGGGTTTTATCAGAAGAGTTTGGATAAAATAAGTAAAATTGATTTTACGGGAAAGGAACTATATGGTATTTATCGATGATGTAAGAGCAGATGAGGTGATGGACAGCCGGGGAAACCCGACAGTGCGTGCAACAGTGAGCCTGAGTGACGGCACGGTGGCGAGTGCGATCGTGCCAAGCGGTGCGAGTACCGGAAAGCGTGAGGCACTGGAGCTGCGTGACGGTGGTGAACGCTATATGGGCAAAGGGGTGCTTCAGGCGTGTGAAAACGTCAACGGTGCCATCAATGATGCACTGGTGGGGCTGAGTCCTTTCAACCAGGCGGAGATCGACTTGACGATGAAAGAGGTTGACGGTACGAACAACTATGGCAACCTGGGAGCCAATGCGGTACTGGGTGTTTCGATGGCTGTGGCGCGTGCTGCAGCAGCATCTCTGAAGATGCCGCTCTACCGCTACCTTGGCGGTGCCAATGCGGTGGTGATGCCTGTACCGATGCTCAATATCATCAACGGAGGTGAACATGCGAACAACTCTGTGGATTTTCAGGAGTATATGATCATGCCGCTTGGCTTTGCACGCTTCTCTGAAGGACTCAGAGCTGCTTCGGAGGTCTACCACAACCTCAAAAAGATCATTGACGGCATGGGTGAGAGTACGGCAGTGGGTGACGAGGGCGGTTTCGCGCCGAACCTCAAGAGCAACGAAGAGCCCATTCAGGTGATCATGCAGGCAATCGAGGCGGCCGGATACAAACCCGGTGAGCAGATCGCCATTGCACTTGATGTTGCTGCTAGCGAACTGGTCAACGATGCGGGCAAATATGTGCTCAAGTCGGAGAACAGGGAGCTGACAAGCGAAGAGATGGTTGACTACTATGTGAATCTTTGTGACAAGTATCCCATTGTCTCCATCGAAGACGGGTTGAGCGAGGATGACTGGGACGGCTGGAAAGTGTTGACAGAGAAGCTTGCCGACAGAATCCAGCTTGTAGGAGACGACCTTTTTGTCACCAACGTAGAGATCCTTGCTGAAGGGATCGAGAAAGGAATAGCCAATGCTATTCTCATCAAACCGAACCAGATAGGTACCGTCAGCGAAACAATGCAGACGGTACGTCTTGCGCAGCGCTCAGGCTACAAATGTGTCATGAGCCACCGCTCCGGAGAGAGTGAAGATGCCTTTATTGCAGATTTCGCAGTTGCACTCAACACAGGTGAGATCAAAACAGGTTCCACGGCACGAAGCGACAGAATTGCCAAGTACAACAGGCTGCTGGAGATCGAAACGGAACTGGGACAGTTTGAGTATCTCGGCACGACACTCTTTGGGTAGAAGAGCAAACAATGTCTGAAAGAGAGACCATCAGGACTATAGCAGGACTCTCCATCAAAACGTTCCTGCTGACACTGATTGGCATTCTGCTTTTTGGCATCTATGTCGGTATACTGATATACGGAGAAAATTCAGTCACGGTGCTTCAGCATCTTGAAGCGAAGAAGGCTGCACTGAAAAAAGAATCGAAGATTCTCAAAGCGGACAACCAGAGACTCCAGAAGGAGTTTTTCGAGTTGAAACAGTTGGAACCAAAGGAGTAGAAGAATGAAACGAGTTGTATGGATGGCAGCACTGGCAGTAGCGGTTGGCGCAAGTGCGTCCGAGGAGAACCCTTTTGAGCTGAAGGAAAATTTTCAACAGATCGAGCAGAGCCAGAGTGCATTGCTTGGAGAGCTGAAGGTTATAGCCGAGAAGCAGGCAGCACTTGAAGAGGCAAAAGAGGATGCGGAGCTGGATGCTGAGTTGGGTGAGGATGATGAAGCCGCGGATGAGGCTGCCGAACCTGCACAGGAAGTGACGCAGGAGGGAGAGAGAGCGGTGCAGGAAACAGAGGAAGCACCTGCTGCAGCACCTGAAGCGGAAGAGAAAGCGGAGGAGCCGGTAGAGCGAGTGCCGCTTGAAAAGCTCAAAGTAGAGCAGGCGAAGATTGACGCACAGCGTAAAGCGGAAGCCGAAGCGGCGGCAAAGAAGCGTGCCCAGGAGGAAGCTGCCCGTAAAAAAGCAGCAGAAGAGAAGGCCAAAGCAGAAGCGGCAAAAAAGGAAGCGGAACGCAAAAAGGCAGCCGAGGAGAAAGCCAAGGCCGAGAGAGCTGCCCTTGAGAAACTGAAAGCGGAACGCGCAGCGGCGGAGAAGCGTGCCAAAGAGGCAGAGCTTGCCAGAGAGAAAGCGGCCAAGGCGCGTGAAGCCGAAGCGGCTGCGACAAAGCCGCAAGCCAAACCTGAGGCTGAAGCAGCCAAGGCACCATCATCCGGCGGTGTCGATATCGATATTGAAAAAGAGAAAGCAGAAGCGGCGAAAAGGGCCGAAGAGGAGCTGAGAAAGGCGATCGAAGAGGTCGATCAGGAGTGATCCTCTCCCTTCTCCTCGCCCCTCTGCAGTATCTTGATGGTGACCATCACCACGAGAATCTCAAAAATACTTGCAAGAATAAGCTGATAGTAGCTCAGCAGATCCATCAACTTCGTTTCATATCCGATGGTTGCAACGGCAACAAGCAGTGTCAGCGGCATAGAGAGCGAAAGCCCTGCCAACAGGGCATTTCTGGAGCCGGCAATCTGTTTGAGTGCAACGGCGGCAAGAATACGTGAAAGAATCATCAGCACTGTAATGAGCAGTGCACCGCTGAGTACCCCCTCTACCACTACAGACCGTATGTCAAAGGATGCCCCTACATGGATGAAGAAAAGCGGCACCAGAAACCCGAACCCCAGACTCGACATTTTGTGCTCAAGCGACTTTTCGTGCCGGAAAAAGGCTGAAATAGCCACTCCAGCGATGAACGCGCCCAGCGCCAGCTCCAGATCGAGCGCGAGCATCACGGAGACCAGAATGAAAAAGAGTGCCATCGCCAGCCGGATATCCTGGTCGGAAGTGTCGAACTTTGGTACAAGCGTACGCTTGAGTTCGGGGTACCACCAGAAAAGCAGATGGAGCGCCTTGTAGAGCAGTACAACAGCCATCAAAAATGCACTGAGGTAGCCGATTTTGACAAGTAGCTGCAGGTTCATGCCTGTGGTGCTTGCCGCATCGAAGATGGTAAGTACGGCAATGGAGAGGATCTCTCCCAGGATACCTGCAATAAAGGCCAGTTTGATCCATGGCTGCTCTTTCCCATAGGTCTTCGAAAGCGATGCGAGCAGGCCGATGGAGATCAGCGGCATGGAGATGATGATGATAGGGTTGAGACCAAAGAGATATCCAGAGCCAATGGAGAAGAAAGCCATGATTCCGAGGAAGAGAATACTTCGGTGAAGCACCTCTTTTGAACTGCCGGTAAGCTGTTTAAGATCGACCTCCATACCTGCCAGGAACATTAGGTACAAAAAACCCATCTCCGCTATCAGTTTGAAGTAGGTATTTTCTCCTATCAGTCCGAAGTAGGCAAAAAGCGAGCCAAGAATGATTTCCGTTGCAGGAATGGGAAGTCGCAGCATTTTGGAGACAAAAGGGCTGCTCCAGATAAGCAGAGAGAGGGTGAGTATGAGGGTGATGTCAGTGTGCATCGCAGCTTGTTGCAACCTCGTAGCCCAGTGCCTGGAGAATCTCTCGGTCTTTGGTGGGTGCCTGTCCCGGTGTCGTAAGATAGTTTCCGATGACAATGGCATTGGCACCTGCTTCGAACATTTCGGCTTCATGTCCGCCAAAGAGCAGCTCCCGTCCTCCGGCAACCATCAGCAGACGCTCCTTACCCAGGAGGCTGCGCGCTTTTTTGATGATCTCTACTGCTTCTGGACGCTCAATATTACGCGTTTTAATGGGGAGTGCCGGGTTGGGATGGTAGAAGTTGAGCGGGGTGGACTCGGGCTCGAGTGAAGCGATGGCGTCAAGCAGGTCATCGCGGTCCTGTGCACTCTCCCCCATGCCGAAGATACCGCCGCTGCAGAGCATAAGGCCGACCGACTTTACATTCTGACAGGTTTCATAGCGCTCCTGCCAGCTGTGTGTCTGGCAGATATCAGGATAGTAGCGTTCGCTCGTTTCGAGGTTGTGGTTGTAGCTGTCGATGCCGTGGGCTTTAAGGTAGGCAAGCTGCTCTTTGGTTGCCGTACCGTTGCAGGCGATGAGGTTGAGCCCCTCCACTTCAGCTTTGATCGCCTGTGCCGCACGGGCGACGAAATCGGTCTTCTTTTCATCAAGCCCCTTACCGGCAGTGACCAGACAGTATCCAAGTGCACCGTGTGATTTGGCCTGTTTGGCCTCTTCGACGATCTGGTCGATCGCTTTGTAGCTGTAGCGCTCGATGTCTGCATGGTAGCGTACACTCTGCGTACAGAACTTGCAATCCTCCCTGCAGGTGCCGCTGAGGATATTGTTGATAGCACAGAGAAATATCGGTTTCATCTATTTGACTTCTTCTTTGTGTTTGCACTTGAAGCACTCGTAGAGCTCTTTGCCTCTGAGTGTTTTCCTGCCCATCAGGTAGCCGCACTCGGGACACTTCTTGTCCACAGGCTCGAAGTTGGCGATGAACTTGCACTTGGGGTAGTTGGTACAGCCGTAGAACTTGCCGCGTCTTCCATCACGCTCCTGAAGCTTTCCGCCGCATTCGGGACAGGGAACCTCAAGTTCTTTTGGCGGCGTGAGGGATTTGGCATTCTTGCATTTTGGGTAGGCCGAACAGGCCAGAAACTTGCCGCGTCTTGAGTTCTTGATGACCATTGGGGAGCCGCACTTCTCACACTTTTCATCTGTCTCTTCAGGCTGTTCTGGTTCGGTACCATCGGTGTTTTTGGTGTATTTGCACTTGGGGAAGTTCGAACAGGCGATGAACTCACCGTATCGTCCTTTTCTCAGCAGCAGTTCAGAGCCGCACTTGGGGCACATTTCGCCTGTAGGCGTGGCGACTTTGAGACTTTTGATGTTCTTCTTGCCCTCTTCGATCTTCTGCATAAAAGGGGTATAGAACTCTTTGAGGATCTTCTGCCAGTTCTCTTCGCCGCTGGCTACCTTGTCAAGGGTCTCCTCCATCTGTGCGGTAAAGTTGCTGTCGACGATTTCGGGGAAATGCTTCTCAAGCATCTCTATGACGGTAAAGGCGATCTCGGTAGGGTGGATACGCTTCTTTTCGATCTCGATGTACTTTCGTGTCTGCAAAATGGTGATGGTCGGTGCATAGGTACTCGGGCGCCCGATGCCAAGACTCTCAAGCTTCTTGATGAGGCTTGCTTCGTTGTAGCGCGGCGGCGGCTCGGTGAAGTGCTGCTCCTTTTTGATCTCATCGAGTGATGCCGGTGTCCCCTCTTTAAGATCGGGCAGCAGTTTGTCCTTTTCGTTGTAACCGGTAACGCGGTAGAAACCGTCAAAGAGCAGTTTTCTGCCGCTTGCTTTAAAGGTGCACTTGTCGCCTTTGAAGAGGATGGTCTGTGATTCGAAGACCGCTTCGGTCATCTGGCAGGCGAGGAAGCGGTTGTAGATGAGGCGGTAGAGCTTCAGCTCGTCCGCACCGAGGTACTTCGCGGCCGTTTCGCCGTCGAAGTCGACACGGGTAGGGCGGATCGCTTCGTGAGCCTCCTGTGCCCCTTTGGATTTGGTGGCGTAGTTCTTGGGCTTTGCCGGCAGATACTTGTCGCCAAACGCCTCTTTGATATACGTACGTGCGGCATCGACAGCCTCTTTGGCAAGGTTGAGCGAGTCAGTTCTCATATAGGTGATGATCCCCATCACACCCTTGTCGGTCTTGACACCCTCATAGAGCTTCTGGGCGACCATCATCGTCTTCTTCGGCGAGAAGCCAAGCTGGGTGGAGGCTGCCTGCTGCAGGGTGGAGGTCATAAAGGGCGGCGGTGTTTTGGTCTTGCGCTTGGTCTTTTCGATGGAGGAGACGACGAACGATTCATTTTTGGCAGCAGTAACGATCTCTTCAGCATCGGCTTCGGTCTTGACAGTCATCTTTTCGATCTTCAAACCGTTGTAGTCGTAGATGGAAGCATCGATGCTCTTCTCAAACAGCGCATCGATCGTCCAGTACTCTTCGGGTTTGAAGGCTTTGATCTCGCGTTCTCTGTCGACAACGAGTTTGAGTGTGGCGCTCTGAACACGTCCTGCACTCAGCCCCTTTTGGATTTTGCTTGCAAGCAGGGGTGAGAGTTTGTACCCCACAATGCGGTCCAGCAGTCTTCTTGTCTGCTGTGCGTCGACTGAGTGCATATCGACCTTGCGCGGGTTCTCCAGGGCATGCTGTATAGCACTTTTGGTGATTTCGTGAAAGACGATTCTCGGTAGTGTTTCGGGATCTTTGCCAATAGCCTTTGCGATGTGGTATCCGATAGCCTCTCCTTCACGGTCCTCATCGGTTGCGATATAGACGGTTTCGGCCTCTTTTGAGAGCTTTTTGAGCTCCTTGACCGTGGCACTTGCATCTCTTGGGATGGAGTACTTGGGCACCAGGTCGCCTGTTTCATCATCGACAGTAATGCCGAACGTGCTTTTGGGCAGGTCGCGGATATGTCCCTTTGAGGCAATGACCTTGTAGTCCTTGCCCAGGAAATTGGTAATGGTACGTGCTTTGGCCGGTGATTCGACAATAATGAGATTTTTCATTCGTTGCTTACTTTATATAAGAAATTTTTGGCATTGTAGCACAAAAGTGGGTAAAAGGGCATAAGTGGGGTTTGAAATGGGTGTGTGAAAAGCGGATGAGTGTGCCCAAACGGCACACTCTTTTGGTAGAAAGTCAGCTCTTTTTGAGGATACGCGGCAGTGTGATGCCTGTCTGTGACTGGTACTTTCCTTTTCTGTCCGAGTAGGTTGTCTCACACTGTTCATCCCCTTGCAGGAAGAGTACCTGCGCAATTCCTTCATTGGCATATATCTTTGCGGGAAGCGGGGTGGTATTGGAGATTTCAATGGTGATATGGCCTTCGAAACCGGGTTCAAACGGGGTGACGTTGACGATGATGCCGCAGCGGGCGTAGGTACTCTTTCCAAGGCAGATCGCCAGTGTGTCCTTTGGCATTTTGAAATACTCGATGGTGCGCGCAAGCGCAAAGGAGTTTGGCGGTACGATGCAGATATCCCCCTTGTAATCGACAACATTGTTTTCATTGAAGTCTTTGGGGTCTACCACTTCGGCGTTGATGTTGGTGAAGATTTTGAATTCGTCACTGACACGGATGTCATAGCCGTAGGAGCTGAGCCCGTAGCTGACGACCCCTTCTCCTACCAGCCCTTCACAAAAGGGGGTGATCATCGCTTCATTGAGTGATTTTTCGCGTATCCATTTGTCTGATTTGAGTCCCATTGTATGCTCTCTTTTTAGTTTCTAAGATATTGAATGTTGGCTTCGGTGCGCATTTTTTTGAAGTAGTCCTTGAGCGCCTTGCTCTGCTGCTGCTGTCTCCAGCGCGAGGCGACGGCGCCCTTCGCCGTTTCAAAAGGCATTTGGGTGCGTCCGCTTTTGTTTTTCACTTTGTAAACAACCCATCGGTCGCCTGCATTGATGGGGGCAGTATAGCTGCCGTTAGGTGTCTGCAGCAGGGTGCTCAGCATCGCAGGATTCATCCCTTTTGTCTTTTTGACCAGCGACTTGCTTTTGATTCCCTTGGTGCTTTTTGTTTTGAGAAACTGTTTGATCTTCGCTTCTGTTGGTGCAGCATATTCAACGACACTGATGGCAGAGGGGATATTGAACTCTTTTTTATGTTTGCTGTAGAAGATCTTCAGCTCATCTTCGGTGGGGGTAGGGATGTTCTTGGAGACGGTTTGTCTGAAAAATTCACGCTGCCTGAGACCATCTTTGATGGTTTTGCGGTACTTTGTCCAGGAGGTTCCCTGCTGTTTGAGGATCTTCTGCATTTTCGGTACGGAGATATTGTTCATTTTGGCGATGCGTTCGATCTCTGCATCAACATCCGATTCAGGAACGGTGATGTCTTTCATTGCGGCCTTTTGCAGACGGTCCTGGATCAGAAGATCGATAGCTTTCTGTTTGGGGATATGTGCTTTGCGTTGGAGGGTTTTGATCTCTGTTGTTGTAATGGGCTGTCCATTGACAATAAGGGCAATAGCATCGACTATTTGGGCAGGAAGGGATGTCCATAAAAGCAAAAGCAGCAGGGCTAGAAGTTTGTTCATAAAAGCGTTCCGTTTGAGTAAATTTTGAAAAATTATAGCATAAGGATGGATAGAGTAAGGTTTTAGATATAATTATAACGATATCGATCTATTTTTACTTAGGATAAGCCGTGTTTATGAAAATGTTCCTCTGGCTGGGAGTACTGCTGAGTCTGTTGTCAGAAAGCGCCTCTGCCAACAGCTGTCTGGAGTGTCACAAAGGCATTGAGCCTATCCGCGACCACCAGTCGAAGATGATGCAGAGAATTTTTGAGGTTGCCAAGAAGGCGGGAGCCGAAGGCAATGACTGTATCGTCTGTCACGGCGGGAATCCGGAAGCGTCTGAAAAAGAGGAGGCACATAAGGGAACGCTGCCCTATTTCAAAACACATAAAGGTCCAAAAGCGTTCTATCCATACCCCGGAAGTCCCTGGATCAATGAGCACACCTGCGGGATGTGCCATGAAAAACAGGTAGCTGCGCAGGAGAACAACCTGATGGCGACCGAACAGGGGAAGATTCACGGTGCACTCTGGGGATTTGGCGCGAAAGAGGGCTATAAACATACCTTTACCAATTTTGGCGGCAAGAGTCCCGCCCTGCACGAGAGGCTGGGTAGCAAGACTTACCGAAAGTATATGGAGAAGCTTGCAAAACTGGAGCCGCAGGGCTTTCCGGCGCAGACGAAGCCGCTGCCTCCCGCACCCACGGCCGAAGAGGTTGAAAAGGACCCCTCACTTTCGGTCTACACCTACCTGCGTCAGGAGTGTCTGCGCTGCCATACCGGCGGCAAGGGGCGCTACCGACGGGGAGACTATCGCGGCATAGGGTGCGCTTCGTGCCACGTTCCCTACTCCAACGAGGGCTTCTACGAGGGTAACGACACCTCCATCCCCAAGGACAAACCGGGGCATATGCTTGTACACAGCATCCAGTCTTCGAGCAAGGTACAGGTGCAGGTACATGATGTCAACTATACCGGTATTCCTGTTGAGACTTGTACCACCTGCCATAACCGCGGGAAGCGTATTGGTGTCAGCTATCAGGGGTTGATGGAGACCGAATACAAGGCGACTTTCGATGACCACGGCAACCCACAGCCCAAACTGCATACCAAACGCTATCTGCATTTGACAGAAGACATCCACTACAGCAAAGGGATGCTCTGCCAGGACTGCCATACCTCCAACGATATGCACGGTGACGGCTTCTTCCGTGGTGCCAACCTTGGTGCCGTGGAGATCGAGTGTCAGGACTGTCACGGTACGACCAAGAAGTACCCGTGGGAGCTGCCGCTTGGCTACTCTGACGAGTTCGATACCAAACCCAAGCAGGGCAAGCCAAGAGGGACGACCAAAACGCTGGCGGCGTACCTGAAGCAGGGGAGCATCCCCAAAGACAAAGGTGACGGCTTCCTGCTCTCTGCACGCGGCAATCCACTGACCAAAGCGGTACGCAAGGGCAATAAGGTGGTGATGCATCTGGCTTCGGGCAAAACGCTTGAGCTCAAGCCGCTGAAACTCCTCAAAGAGGAGAAGAAAATTTCCGAGACCGGGCTGATAGCGATGGACCAGATAAGCGCACACACAGACCGGATGGAGTGCTACACCTGCCATGCGACATGGGCGCCGCAGTGCTACGGCTGCCATGTCAAAGTCGACTACAGCGGTGGCAAGCAGAACCCCGATTTCCTGGCCGCCTCCGCACATCATGTCAACGGCAAGACAGGCGATGTTGACAGCCTCAAAGAGTATCTGATTGACGGAAAGGTAACAGAGACACGCAGCTACCTGCGCTGGGAGAACCCCGCATTGAGCCAGAACGGTGAGGGGCGTATCTCACCGACTATTCCGGGATGTCAGGTAACGCTTACTGTCATTGGCAAAGACGGAAAGGCGCTGCTGCAAAACCACATTTGGAAACTCAAGGGGGTCGAGCAGGGCAAGGGTGTCAAGACGCCCAAAGAGGGTGTCAACTCGATTGTCATGAGCCCGGTTCATCCCCATACCGTCAGCAAGCGTTCACGCACCTGCGAGAGCTGCCATAACGACCCCAAAGCGATGGGCTACGGCATAGGCAGCGGCAAATACTTCTCAGATCAGCGCAAGACAACCATTGTGGACCTGATGACGGCTTCAAAAAGGGTGCTGCCCAAAAAGGTAGACGAGCAGATCCCTGCCATACCGAACCTCAACCATGACTATTCGGTAATGCTCGATGCCAACGGCACACAGCTGCAGACCGTAGGTAACCACTGGAAGCTTTCACAGGCACTGCCCGATGAGGTACGCAGCAAACTCGACCGCCGCGGCACCTGCCTTGCCTGCCACAAAGAGATGCCCAGCGAAGACCTTGCCGTTTCCCTGCTGGTACATACGGCAAAATATGCCGGCGTAAAGGTCGATAACGATATGCACCACAAACTGGTCAACAAAAGTATTTTGATGACGGCGTGGGTGCAGGTGTTGGGTGGGTTGTTGATTGTCGGTCTGTTTTTGTATTGGATGATGAGAAGAAGCCAGGGAAAACGATGACCATGAACGAAGATAGAAGTTTTGAATTTACCATAGAAGCGGGGAAGTCTGAACGCCACTACTGGATGGATCTGTGGCGTTACCGTGAACTTTTTTATATTCTTGCTTGGAGAGATATCGCTGTAAGATACAAGCAAACGATTATTGGTGTGGCATGGGCAGTGCTGCGTCCACTTTTAACGATGATCATTTTTGTGGTTGTTTTTGGAAAGATCGCCAAGCTTCCCAGTGAAGGTGTGCCATATCCTATTTTCGTTTTTGCTGCCATGCTGCCCTGGACATTTTTCGCAACAGCATTTTCAGATGCAAGTAATAGCCTTATAGGCAACAGTAACCTTATCTCAAAGGTCTATTTTCCGCGTCTGATCATACCTGCGGCATCAGTGATTGTTGCAGGGGTGGATTTTTTGATCTCTTTTGTCATACTGCTTGGTTTGATGGCATGGTATCACTATATGCCGGACTGGCATATTTTAACCCTTCCCTTTTTCCTGCTAATGGCATTTTTTGCAGCACTTGGGGCGGGGTTGTATGTGGCAGCATTAAATGTAAAGTATCGTGATTTTCGATTTGTCGTCCCTTTCATCGTGCAGCTTGGACTCTATATTTCGCCGGTAGGATTTAGTACGACAATTGTACCTGAACAGTATAGGATATTTTATTACCTTAACCCGATGGTAGGGGTAATCGACGGTTTCAGGTGGGCGATCAGCGGCGGACGGACAGCATTTGACATAACCGAATTAATCATTTCTGTTGTGATGATAACGTTTCTCTGTATTTTGGGAATTTACCATTTTAGAAAAACAGAAAAAACCTTTGCGGATGTGATTTGATGAAGTTTGGTATAATAGGTTAATGGAAACTGTAACGATTGGCAAAAGGAGTATAGGTGGTTGATATTGACGAAATCAAAGGTGAGATCGTTGAAAGATTAAAAGGGCTGGGTCCTGACAAAATTATTTTGTTTGGCAGCTATGCATATGGCAAACCTACAGAAGAGAGCGATATCGATCTTTTTTTATTGAAAGAAGACCTAAAAGCAGAAGAGACAAGGGAATATGAGCGAAAAGCAAAAAAAAGTTTGATTGATTTGATGTTTAAATATAAAACGAATGGTATAGATATCTTATCCGCCCCTACTGCGTTTGTTGAAAAAAGCGATGATTATTTCTATAAAGTTGAACTGCTGAAGAAAGGAAAGGTGTGGTATGAACGAGAGTTCAGCTAAGAAGTGGCTGAAAAAAGCATGGCATAATCTTTCCAGTGCGCAACTACTCTATGATGCCGAGCACTATACAGACATTGTAGCCGTTGAAATACATTATGCTATTGAAAAATCTTTCAAGGCGTTTTTGGCATACGAAAACAAAAAAATACCCAAAATCCATGATTTGATCGAGTTATATAAAATCAATCAAAACTATCTGAAGTTTGATGAGGATGAAATAGAGTTGTTAATTATTGCGACAGAATATCATATCAGGGAATCCTACCCGCAGTTTGACAGGAGTCTGCCTGAACGAGAAGAGATTAAAGAAGTTTTAGTATTTGCAAATCAGTTTTTTAATAATGTTTTAGAGAAGCTGAACATTGACTATGGAGATATAAAATAGTGAATAATATCGCCATAAAAGTAGAAGGGCTTGGAAAAAAGTACACCATCAAACATGAAAAGCGGGAGCCTTACAAGACGTTTCAGGATGTGCTGTTAAATAGTGGAAAAAAAATTATCACTTCGCTTAACCCTTTTACAGAAAAAACGATCGAAGATGAAACGACTGAAGAATTCTGGGCACTAAAGGATGTGAACTTTGAGATCAATAAAGGTGACAAAGTAGGCATCATCGGCAGAAACGGTGCCGGGAAGTCCACTCTGCTTAAAGTCTTGTCCCGTATTACCGAACCGACGACAGGCAAGATCCACATAAACGGCCGTATCGCCAGCCTGTTGGAAGTGGGTACAGGCTTTCACCCAGAGCTGACAGGCAGAGAGAACATTTTTCTCAACGGAGCCATTTTGGGGATGAGCCGTGCCGAGATAAAAGCGAAGTTCGATGAGATAGTAGCCTTTGCAGAGGTGGAAAAGTTCCTGGATACTCCGGTCAAACGTTACTCAAGTGGTATGTATGTGCGTTTGGCTTTTTCAGTGGCCGCGCATCTAGAACCGGAGATACTGGTGGTCGATGAGGTATTGGCAGTTGGGGATGTCGAGTTTCAGAAGAAGTGTTTGGGGAAGATGGGAGAAGTAAGTGAAGATGGGCGAACTGTTATATTTGTCAGCCACAATATGGGCGCTATTGGAGCATTATGTAATCGTGGAATTTTATTAAATCATGGGGAGGTAGAGTATCAGAGTAACAATATAAGGGATTTGATCGATAGTTATTTTAAGGATAATGGCAATATGACAACTATGATGTGGGAAAATAAAAATAATAAATATCATAATATTTTTTTTACGCCTCAGCGATTCTTTTTAACTGATGCAAAAACTGGACAAGTCTTAGGTGCACCAATTTCAAATGATCGTGGGGTCTATGTTAATGTAGAGTTTATAGTGGAGAAAAATATTCCGGAAATGATCTTTGGCTATCGTGTTTATTCTTCAAGTAATGAACTTATTTATGTGTCACATGCAACCGATGTATCAAAAGAACTTTGGCCGAACATAAAGAAAGGGATTAATATTTTTAAGTCATTGATCCCTCCAAGGTTTTTAAATGAAGGAACGTATCGTATAGAATTAGTAGCATCGCTCTATAAACGAGTATGGATTATTGAACCGGGGAAAGAAGATATTAATTTATTTTTTACAATTAAAGGCGGATTAAGTGATTCAGAATATTGGACACATAATAGAGGTGGTTTGATTGCACCAATATTTAAATGGGAGCAATTATGATAATTCAGTCCTTTAAAATACGATTAAAGTTTTGTTTAAGATGAAATCTCCAATATTTATATTCTCGCTCCCTCGATCGGGATCAACGTTGCTTCAGCGTATATTAATGAGTCACAAGGATATTTCAAGTGTTGCCGAACCTTGGTTATTGCTCCCTTTCGTATATACAATCAAATCGCAAGGAATAGTTACTGATTATCAACATAATGTAGCCTTTGAAGCCTTTAATGACTTCATTGATAACCTACCAAGTAAAGAAAAGGATTACTTTGATGCATTAAAAAACTTTGCGAATACACTATATGAGAAAAACTGTAATAACAATGAAATCTATTTTTTAGATAAAACGCCCCGATATTATTTTATCATTCCAGAAATCGCCAAGATATTTCCTGATGCCAAATTCATATTTTTATTTAGAAACCCTGTTCATGTAATGAGCTCGATTATACAAACATGGGGAGATGGGCACTTGAACCATCTTTATAACTACGAAAAAGATTTAGGTTGCGGACCAAAAGCCTTATCCAAGGGCTATGAACTTCTTAAAGAAAAAGCGATTGCTATACAATATGAAAAGTATGTAAGCAATCCGCAAAAAAGTATTAAAAATATTTGTGAGTATTTAGAGATAGAGTATGATGATAGTATGCTTAAAAACTTTAACGACCAAAATACTAAAGGCTGTATGGGGGATCCAACAGGAGTTAGGGAGTATAGCCATATAAGCACTGCATCTCTTAATAAGTGGAAAACAACATTTAACACACCTTTTAGAAAAAAGTTAATTTATAAATATATAGAAACAATTGATGCGGACACATTAATGACACAAGGATATTCGAAAAAAGAGATTTTAACCGAAATTGAGCAACTACATGTTATACAATCGAACAGTATGAGGGATAGAATTGATTATTTATTCTCGCGATTGATGCAACATATTAATACTGTAAACTACATGAAACTCAGTGCCAAGCTTGAGTCTATCTATAGTAAGTTCTTAAAAGTATTTAAATTATGATACATTGTTGGCTAAAAAATATATTTCTTTTTAGAAAGAGATTATTGTAAGATGAAAAATGAAAACTGCAGTACAACTCGATTGCTGGTACAGAATAAACCAATATTCGAACAAAAACCAAAATACAAACTAACCCCAAGGCTATTTTTACCGCCAAACATAGAGCGAAAAGGCGAGGGTGGATTGCGCACTAAAGGATTTTTCAAACAATCATATGAGGGCAAACCACTTATTAGTGTGGTGACTGTTGTCTACAATGGAGAGAAATATTTAGAGCAAACTATTCTTAGTGTTTTGGAGCAGGATTACGACAATGTAGAGTACATCATCGTTGACGGTGGCTCTACGGATGGTACTTTGGATATTGTCAAAAAGTATGAGAATGCTATTGATTATTGGATAAGTGAACCTGACAAAGGCATAAGTGATGCTTTCAATAAAGGGATCAAGTTGACTATCGGTGAGTGTATTGGTATTATAAATGCAGATGATTGGTATGAATCTGACTGCATATCCACAATAGTCATGAATCTCCAGAATGGTGGCATACTGTATGGAAGGATAAACTATTGGACAGATGCTAAGATCGATTTTACCTCTACCCCTGACCATTCCAAGATTGAAGAAGAGATGAGCATCAGTCATCCTGCAGTTTTTATAAAACGTAGTGTTTACGAGCATATAGGTCTATTTCAAACTTCTTATCAACTTGCCATGGATTATGAGCTTATATTACGAGCATATCGGCAAAATACAACTTTCCATTATATCAACAGGATCATAAGCAACATGCGAAATGATGGAATTTCCGCACAACATTGGATTAGAGCCTCCAAGGAAGTAAAGCGGGCCAAAATATCACTTGGTAGTTCTAGAATCAGTGCCGAACTGAATTTTCTTTCTCATACCTTGTGGCCTTATGTCAAAGTATCAATATTTAAATCTATCAACAACTCTCCATTTAGGTATATTCTTATCCCTTATCGCATACTAAAAAAACTGTTAGTTCCATCCAAAGGTAATCAATGAAAGTATTATATGACAATAGACCTACTTGCGTTAAAAATGCCTCAGGCATACCAATATTTGCCAAAAGAATATTTGACGTAATATCAAGAGATAAAAGGATCACACTTCTAACCTCAGGTTGTTTTTTGGAAAAAATTCCTAAACGGCCTTATCGTTTATTACGTTTTGTCCCATTGTTCTATTATGTGCTATATCTTCCCGCTAAACTATCACTTGGCAGATATGACTATTATATTGAAAACAGTTATTTTTTTCTTCCCTTATGGAAACCGAAAAACACAAAGATCATAACTGTTGTTCACGACATAGGCCTAATTCTATTTGACAATATTCAAACAAAAAAAATAACAAAGCATTGGCGCTGGAAATTCAACATAAGTATGAAAAAGACCGATATCATTGTCACCGTCTCCGAAACTTCAAAAAAAGACATCCAACGCTATTTAGACACTATTGGGTTGGGAACAATTCCTATATATTGCATTTATAATGATGTACAGCTTGAAATACCTCAAACTGGAAATTCTCAAGAAGTACTTAAGAAGTATGGTATAGATCATGACTATTTTCTTTTTTTAGGAACATTGGAACCAAGAAAGAACCCGTTAAACATGATCAAGGCTTTCCATACTTTCAAAATAAAGTATCGAACCGACATTAAATTTGTTTTTGCTGGAGGCAAAGGATGGCTGTATGATGATGTCTTGCAATATATTACTGAACATCAACTAGAGGATGATGTTGTTTTCACTGGTTATGTAAGTGAAACAGAAAAATATTTTCTGCTAAAGTCAGCCACTGCTTTTATCTTTTTATCTATTTATGAAGGTTTCGGAATTCCTCCTTTAGAAGCACTGAAAATCGGCGTACCTGTACTTTTAAGTGACATTCCTGTTTTTCATGAGCTTTTTGAAGAGAGCGTATGGTATGCCAACGGTGAAGACATAGAAGAGATAGCAGAGCAAATGCATAACATACTGACGACAAAGTCAGTAAAAGACACCCATGCTGTTTTAACAAAATTCTCATGGGAAAAATCTGGTAATCAGTTGTTAGACATCATATATGAGGGCCAATAGTATTTTATGAAGGTCTTATTTTTATCCGAAAACCCACATACACACATTGGAGGTATAGAAAACCATATTACGTATATAGGCAAAATTTTGGAAGAAAAAAAAGGGTATAGTGTTGCCTATCTCAGTGCCAAAGAACTTGCATCACGGACAATTATAGATAAGCAGATGGTGCCCATGAAAAAAATTAAGAAAAATATCATCTCTATAGCACCTGATGTCATTCATGTGCATGGGTTTTCCTCTTTTTTTGTCTATCAGTGTTTGTCGGTAGTGAAAAAAACAGTACCAAATGTGAAGTTGGTCTATACACCGCACTATCACCCGTTTCAATACCATAATCGTCCCTTGCTTGCCGCTGCTTTTTTTCACGTTTTTTTAAAAAGAAGTTTAAAAAATATTGATATTTTGATTGCCTTGACAGAAGCTGAGAAGGATTTTTTTGCGCAGTATGTAGAAGAACATAAAATTCACATCGTCCCCAACGGTATTGATTCGAATCATCATATGACAGAGAAAGAAAAACCTTCGTCCCCCAGTCTCCTTTTTATTGGAAGAGATGATCATAATAAACGTTTGGATTTTATTGAGATGCAACGAGAATTCTTTAAGGAAAAAGGGATTAAATGCCATATTGTCACAGATAAAGAAAAAAATTTTGATGAGGTTTTTGTTTATTATAAAAACCTTTCTGATTCTCAGTTGCAAGCGCTTTATGAAAAGTGTACTTTGTTAAGTGTTCCATCCAAGTATGAAGCATTCAGTATTGTTGCACTTGAAGCGATGTCGTACGGTATGCCAATACTTATTTCAGACCGTGTGCAGATTAAATCCTATATTGTGGATGGAGGTGAATGTAATCAGGTATTCCGATATGATGACAGCAGAGACTTTCAGAATAAGTTGGGAAAGATATTAAAAAAGGATAAAGTTTCATATAAGCACTGTTCCCAAAACAATATTTTATTCGCACAAAAATTTAGTTGGCAAGAGATCGCAAAAAAAGTGGAAACACTGTATGGATTGATGGGAGAGATATAATGACTTTTTCCATACTTCTCTCTGTGTATGCCAAAGAGAAAGCGGCATATTTGCACGAAGCACTCCACAGCATTGAAAACCAGACTCTGATGCCTGATGAGATCGTATTGGTCAAGGATGGCCCTTTAACGCCTGATCTTGAAAATGTCATTAGCCAGCATTTCCAAAATGCTATGATACCTTATGAAATCGTAGCTCTGGATAAAAATGTCGGTCTTGGTGAAGCACTGTCGATCGGATTGACGCACTGTACCCACGAGTGGGTCGCACGTATGGACACGGATGATATTGCACTTTCTGACCGTTTCGAGAAGCAGTTTGCATATCTTGAAAAGCATCCAGGTACCGATATTGTGGGTGGATGGATCTGTGAGTTTGACAGCGATGAAAACCGATGTGAGAGAGAGAGGCGTGTACCCTCTTCACATGAGAAAATTGTACGTTTTGCAAAGCACCGTAATCCGCTGAACCATATGACAGTTGTTTTTCGCAAAGAAGCTGTTTTGGATGCCGGTGGCTACAAGCCGATGAACGGATTTGAAGACTACTATCTGTGGATGCGGATGCTGCAAAAGGGAAAACGTTTTGCCAATCTTCCCGAGGTTATAGTGAAGGTCCGGGCAGGACGTGAAATGATCCGGCGCAGACGAGGATGGCAGTATGCAAAAAGCGAGTGGCATCTGGAGATGGCGGCATACAGGCTTGGATTTTGGAGCCCGTTGGATATTGGAAGAAACCTCTTTACGCGAATACTGCCCCGGCTGCTACCGCTAGTCGTAACAGAAAAACTGTATAATGTGCTTAGAAAATTGTAAAGGTCAGGGATTATGATGGAAAAGAAGGGTATTGGAAATAGAGAGTTGGTATTGTTGATACTGATAGCCTATGTGTTCAGCTTCGTAGTGCGTATGATATGGGTATATCAGTTTCACGACAACCCGAACTTTTACTGGAATGGTCAGTTGATGATTAATACAAACGACGGTTATTTTTTTGCGTCAGGGGCACAGCGTGAGCTTTTCGGTATGCATCTTGACAATCCCCGTATACCGGATATGTGGTCGTTTGGTACGGTGGCGCTGACAGTACTGCTTGCCAAGATTACACCTTTTAGTCTGGAGACAATCATTCTCTATATGCCGGCAATCATCTCGAGTCTGGTCGTGATTCCGATTATTTTGATTGCACGCCTTTTCAATGGTGCCGTCTGGGGCTTTTTCGCGGCGCTGTTGGGAGCAGTAACATGGAGCTATTACAACAGGACAATGGTTGGATATTACGACACAGACATGTTCTCAGCCATGGCACCGATGTTTATTCTTTACTTTTTGATGAAGAGTATCATCGATTTCAATCTGCGCTCCGCCCTCTATGCCGCTCTGGCTATCGCAATCTATCCGTTTCTGTATGACGGGGGTGCCTCGATAGTCAATGCGATGGGCATTTTGTATGCGCTCTATCTGCTTTTTTACCATAGAAACGAACAGACAGCATACTACTCCATCATGCTTGTTTTTCTGGCACTTGTACCGTTTCCGTTATCAGACCCGTACAGTTACCTGATGAAAATAGTGGTACTTGTAGCGGCATATAAAGTATTGGAGAAGGTGACGATTCCCAGGATTCAGTCTTTTGTTGTGATCGGTGTGCTCTTCCTGCTTTTTATGTACTTTGGGAATGTCTTTGGCCTTATTTTTTCCAAAATAGCCTATTATACTTCTACGGGTACTTCCCATACAGGGTTGCACTTTTACTCTGTTACACAGACGATTCGTGAAGCGGGCAAAATACCGTTTGCCACTTTTGCAAACCGTATTTCAGGCTCCTCTATAGGATTGATACTTGCGCTTGCCGGCTATGCGGTACTGGTGTGGAAGTACAGACCATTCATATTGGCACTTCCTTTGGTTGGGATAGGCATGTTTGCGTTGTGGGGGGGGTTGCGCTTTACAGTGTATGCCGTACCCGTTGCGGCAATGTCAGCCGTCTATCTCTTCCATACTGTCGTCACACTGATATCTGACAAAAAGAGTATCTATGCCCTGACAATGACTGTGATGACAGCGAGTATGCTCTATCCTAATATCACGCATATCATAGGGTATAAGGTCCCTACGGTGATGAGTGCATCGGAAGTGTCCGATCTGGACAAGCTGAACAAGATCGCTGATACCAAAGACTATACCATTACATGGTGGGATTACGGGTACCCCATATGGTTCTACTCCGACACCAATACGATTATTGACGGCGGTAAGCATGATAACGACAACTTTATCGTGTCCACAATTATGCAGACAACTTCCCCGATCCTGGCTGCCAACCTGAGCCGTGTCGCAGTGGAAACCTATGTCGGTTCCCACTATGCCACGATTGCGGACACACTCTTCCATAACGGACAAAAGAATCAGTTGGATCCGAACATGCTGCTAAGCAAAATGGAGAGCGATACATTTCAGGCACCTGCCAAAACGAGGGATGTCTATCTCTATATGCCGTATCGTATGCTCAATATTTTCCCAACGGTAATGGTGTTTGGGAACCTGGATCTGACAACTGGGCAGGCGAAGCGGAAAACCGCCTTTTATCCTACAAGGGCTGTGCGGAATAACGATAAGATGGTGGAGTTTTCAAACGGTATTGTCTTTGATATCCAAAAGGGAACGCTGCACCTTGGAAAAGAGAAGGTTCCCGTCAAGGCATTTGTTGTAACACAGTTGATCAAAGAGGGTGGAAACGAGTCTCAGCAGCAAGCTTATGGTAACCTTCATGGCTGGATAGTACTCTACCTAAAGAGTTATAGGCAGTTCGTAGTGATGGACGAGCAAACCTATCACTCCATGTATGTACAAATGTTCTTGCTTGGTAACTATGATAAAAACCTGTTTGAGCTTGTTGTCTCTTCCCCTTACAGCAGAATCTATCGTGTGAAAAAATAGGAGACTACCCGGGGTGCTGCTCTTTCTGGTACAGGTATCTGTAAAGAAATATGTAAAGTATAATAAAGGTAACTGCAACAGCCATATTGGTATTTGACTTGTTCGGAAAGAGGGTTGAGAGTGTCAAAAACGGGATGAGCAGTGATACGATAAAAACAGATGTACGCGGATTGCTTTTTGTGATGTGCCGGTAAACCAGCATATGCAGATGGTAGCTGTCGGGTTCAAAAGGTGAACGTCCCAGACACACTTTTCGAATAATGGAAAAGAGTACTTCCCAAACTGGATAAATGAAAACAGCCAGGACGTACCACGGGCTGACGGTTTCATACTTTGCAGCAAGAAAAATCCCCAGTATACCGGCAAGGAACCCCAGCATGTATGCACCACCATCCCCTAAAAAAAGTTTACCGCTAGGAAAGTTGACAACAAAAAAACCGAGAAGTGCCCCTGAAGTAATCAGAATGACTTCAAACAGTTCCCGATTGTACTGCTGCCAGGAGACAATGCCGAATGAGACAAGTATCAGCAGTACAACACCGGAAGCAAGGCCATTGAAACCATCGATAATGTTGACGGCATTCATTAGTCCGGTAATGGCGAAAACGGTGAAAAGTACACCCAGCCAGTAAGGCAAGGTAATACCAAGACCGAGATAGGTGACAACACTGTTGAGCAGCAATATGGCCGAAATAGATGCAGCTACCTGGAGGAAAAGTCTGAAACGTGGAGAGAGTGAGCGGTGGAAATCTTCAAAAATACCGCTTCCGAATGCCAGTAGTGTAGGAATTAGAAGCGTCTTCCCCAGAGGGAGTGAAGCAAATAGCAAAAGCCCCAAAAGTACGGCGATTCCCCCCGCCCTCGGAGTGCTTGTGGTATGAAAATTTTGGGGCTTTCCCGGATCGATTGGATCAATAAAGAGATGGTACCTGTGCGCAAGATAGATGATGCCCAGTGAAGCAATAAAACTGAGAGAAAACGCACCTGTAAAAAGTGTCAGCATATATGAACGGTCCATGTTTTTTAGCGTTATTATACTAAGATAATCATTGATAACTCCGGAGTTTAAAACTTCAGAAAAAATCTGCTAATATTCTTTATCTTATTTTATAAGATAAAACTATTCTTTAAGGAGTCTAAAGGTTATGTTCGGAAAAGTATTGGTATCTGCAGTACTGACAATCAGTATCTGTTTTGGCATGAGCATCAACAAGCTTAATACGGCTTCCAAAGAGGAGTTGATGCAGATTAAAGGCATCGGCGAGAAGAAGGCTGAAGCGATTATCAAAGAGCGCCGCAAGGGGAAGTTCAAGTCCTATGACGATCTGCAGCGAGTGGAGGGCATCGGTGAAGCGATCACTAAAAATGTAAAGAACAATGTCAAGGTGAAAGCACCCGAAAAAGGTGAAAATAAAAAGAAAAAGACAACCAAAAAGTCTGTCTCCAAACCGAAAAAAGAAACAAAGAAGACAAAAGAGAAATCCTCCCAAAAGAAGTCAAAAAAATAGCACGCTTCCAACCTGCGCCCCTGCGGGGCGTTTTACATCCGCTTAACGACAATTTCGCTACAATTCCATACTTTAACACCAAGGCAATACAATGGCTGTAGTAACACGTTTCGCCCCTTCTCCGACGGGCTATCTGCATATTGGCGGGCTGAGAACCGCACTTTTTTCCTGGCTTTGGGCCAGACACAATGACGGCAAGTTTCTGTTGCGTATTGAAGATACCGACAGGGCGCGAAATTCCGAAGAGGCACTTGAAGCGATCATCAAAGCCTTTGACTGGGTAGGAATGAACTATGACGGTGATGTCGTCTATCAGTCCAAGCGTTTCGATCTGTATAAAAAGTATATCGATCAGCTGCTGGAAGAGGGTAAGGCGTACAGGTGCTACATGAGCAAAGAGGAGCTCGATGCACTGCGTGAAGAGCAGATGGCAAGAGGAGAACGTCCGCGCTATGACGGCCGCTACCGTGACTTCGAGGGTACACCGCCTGAGGGAGTAGAACCTGTTATCCGTATCAAGGCGCCAAGAGAGGGGACCATCACTTTTGTTGACGGTATCAAGGGTGAGATCAATATCGCAGCCGATGAGGTGGATGATTTCATTATTGCAAGAAGCGACGGTACTCCGACATACAACTTCGTTGTGTCCATCGATGATGCCCTAATGGGACTGACAGATGTGATCCGGGGTGACGACCACCTCTACAATACGCCCAAGCAGATTGTGGTCTACAATGCGCTTGGCTTCAAACTGCCGAAGTTCTACCATGTGGCGATGATCAACAACGAGCAGGGCAAAAAGCTCAGCAAGCGTGACGGTGCGACGGATGTGATGGAGTACAAGGCGATGGGCTACCTGCCCGAAGCGCTGCTCAATTTCCTGGTGCGCCTGGGGTGGAGCCACGGCGATCAGGAGATCTTTTCGCTTGAAGAGATGATCGCACTCTTTGACCCCAAAGATATCAACAAGTCGGCCTCAAGCTACAGCCCCGACAAACTGCTCTGGCTCAATGCGCACTACATCAAAAACACCCCCAATGCGAAACTGGCCGAACTGCTCAAGGAGTTTGGTGTCGATATTGCCGACCACGACCGTCTGGAGATGCTGCTCGATGCGACCAAAGAGCGCGGCAAAACGCTTGTGGAACTGGCAGAGCAGATCAATCTCATTCTGAATGCACCGACGCAGTACGATGCAAAAGCGGTAAAGAAGGCATTCAAAGGAGAAGCCAAAGAGATCCTTGTCGACTTCATCGCGATGCTGCAGACATGGGAGAAGCCCTTGCATTTGCCAAGCGACTACCATGCGGTACTTGAAGCCCTTGTGGCAGAAAAGGAGATTGGTTTCGGAAAGATCGGTATGCCGCTGCGTGTAGCACTGGTTGGTGCACTCACCGGCCCCGGTGTCGACGAGATGATGGCGATCATCGGTGTAGACGAGACGATCGAACGGATCGAGAAAGCGGTTGCGACGATAGAGGTTTGAAGGAGCAGGTAATAGGGAGCAGAGAGTAGGGAGTAAGGAGCAATGAAATAGGGAGTGGCTAAGGTTGGCGCAAGAGAGCCTATGCAAGATTTGCTACCTGCTACCTGCTACCTGCTACCTGCTACCTGCTACCTGCTACCTGCAAAAACTTCTTCAACCCCCGTTTCGCTCTCCAGTCCATGGTATAGTGAATATGCTCCAGATACCAGTCAAGCTGTTTGGGCGTTATACCTCTTTTTTTCGCTTCTTTTTTCAGGATATACTGCGGGATTCTGGTACGGGTGTGTGCAAACCGTTTTGCCATTTTTTGAATGGTTTTGCCATGCCGGTTGTAGCAGAGTCTGGCAAAGACAAACGGAAGACCGGTACGTTCATGCCAGGCCGCGGCCATGTCGATGCCCGGATTGCCCTGAAGGTAGTGCTTCAGTGCGGCATCGCCGATCAGTACCTGTCCCTCCAGCCCCAGTACCTTTGCAAGCTGGTTGGAGGTGGCCGATGCGGGATCTTTCTGTGCTTTGCCGGGAATGAGCAGTACACTGTAGACGTTGCGTTTTGCGATGATGCCAAGATCGGTACAGTGTGCCTTGCGTGACTCGACCGAAGAGATGAAGGCGGCATGCACAGCTCTTTGTTTAAGGGCTTTGTTGATCTGGGAGGGGACGGCACGCTTGTAGCGGAAGCCCATTTTCGCTGAAGAGCTCTTCAGATGCCTCTTGAGATAGACCTGAAAGGGTAGCAGGTTGAGATAGGAGATCGATCCGAAGAGCACGCCCATGGTTGACCTCCTGTTAGCTTTAAGCGCAATTATACCAAACAAGAATTATAATCAACGCAATTTAGCGTGCAGGCTCTGTCTGCATTGGAAGGATAGCACGTATGGTAAAAGTGGAATTTTTAGGACCAATCGGCAAGGCGCCTGTGGAGATGGAAGCGAAAACACTCGCTGATGTTGCTGACAAACTCAAAGAGGATGGTACAGTCAAAGAGTGGCTTCCCAAGTGTGCGGTGGCACTCAACGATACAATGGTAAGCGACCTGAACACGCCGTTGAAAGATGGGGACAGAATCTCTGTACTGCCGCCCGTTTGCGGCGGATAAAGCGACGCTTTATCCACAGTGAAGAGTGAAGAGAGAATAGCGAAGAGTGTTGGTATGCATTACGTTGCAATGCTTTTTATTGAAATAGAGGATATGATCAGTGGAACTATATAACGGGCCGTTGGATGTCAAGGAGATCTTTGGCAGGTGGCTGGATGAAGAGGCGGAGTCGAACTACGGGGCGTACATTCCCTTTGTGGGAACGATCCGTGCCGAAGACGGCATAGAGGCACTGAGTTTTGACATTTACGAACCGGTGCTTCGAAACTGGTTCGATGCGTGGCAGCAGAGAGCCAAGGAGCGCGGTGCTGTGGTGAAGATGGCACACTCCATCGGGGATGTACCGGTACACACCTCTTCGTATGTCTCCGCGGTATTCTCCCCAAAGCGGCGGGTAGCGCTTGAACTGATCGAGGAGTTTGTCGAAGACTTCAAGGCCAATGCGCCTATCTGGAAGTATGATGTGAAAAACGGTGAACGCATCTATGCGGAAGACAGAAGTACGCCGATGGATGGCAGCGGGCTGCTTGCATGATGCAAGCAAATGAGGAATGAGGAATGAGGAATGAGGAATGGATGGGTATTCCTTGTTCTGTAATCCTGGTTCCCAATTTTAAAAAGGAACGTTTACTATGATGCATTTTGAAGAGTCGATGGCGCTGATTGAGGGCCTGGAAATAGAAAGATACAAAACGAAGAGACTCTATATTATGGAGGCGGTGGGACATGTGCTGGCAGAAGATATTGTCGCAGACCATAACTCTCCTGAGTTTCCCACCTCTGCGATGGACGGGTATGCGATCGTGCATGAAGACCAGGCGATGGGGCGGCTTAAGATTGCCAGTATCAATCCTGCAGGTTCGGCGTTGCGTGACAAAGTGATCGGCGGTACATGTATCAAAACCTTTACGGGCTCTTTGATGCCAGAGGGTGCCGATACGCTCATTCCTATTGAAAACGTGGAAGTGGACGGTGACGAGATTGTTATCAAAGAGGAGGTGCCGCAGGGCTTCTCCGTGCGTGAAGTGGGAGAGAACTACGCCAAGGGGCAGAAGCTTATCGAAGCGGGCACGAAGATAGACTTTTCGCATATCGGTGTGTTGGCAAGCCTGAATATCGTGCATGTAACGGTTTATGAGAAGCCTGTTGTCTCCATTCTCTCTACCGGATCAGAGCTGCTTGACCTTGGAGAGATACAGACAAACGATGCGCAGATACGCTCTTCGAACAACTATGTGGTCGAAGCGATTGTCAAAAAGTATTATGGTCACCCCATGCAGCTTGGGTGCATCAAGGATGACAAGGAGAGCATCACCACGGCTATTTCAGATGCACTTGCCAAGAGCGACATTGTGGTCACAACCGGTGGCGTGAGTGTGGGAGATTTCGACTTTGTCAAAGATGTCATTCGCGAGCTTGGCTGTGATGTGGTATTCAAGGGAGTACGTGTCAAACCCGGGCAGCACATCATGGTGGCACGTAAAGGCGATAAGTTCATCGTAGGATTACCGGGCTTTGCCTACTCTGCAACGGTGATGGCGCTGGTCTATGCGGTACCGCTGATCGCCAAACTGCAGCGGGGAAGAAATCCGCTCAAAATGGTAAAGGCGACACTCAAGGAGCCCTTCAACAAGCGCGCAAAGAAAGCGGAGTTCACTGCCTGCAATGTCTCCTTGGTTCAGGGAGAGTACTATGTGGATTTCAAGGGCAAGAAGATCGGCACGTCAGCCATTTTGACCAATATGCTGGGTGACATCGGCCTGCTCTTTACCTCCGAAGAGGATAGCTCCAAACAGGTAGGCGATGAAGTGATGGTGATGCTTCTGGATTAAGTTTGGGATAATGCTGTTGATGCAAAAATCCCTGCTCCCTGCTCCCTGCTCCCTGCTCCCTGCTCCCTGCTCCTACAGAGAGAGAATCGACTCTCTTGCTTTGAGGAAAAGTGCGAAATCCGAAGCGGTTTTGCATCCCATTTTGACTGCATAGCTGAGAAGTTCTTTGTTGATTGAGTAGTTCATTTTCGATCCTTTTCAAATAAAATGTGAGCTTTTCGCTCTTTAGATGTCAAATTGTATGATTATTTCCCTCTCTTCTCTTAAAAATATTTCAAATTGTCATACTTTTAGAAAAATAGTGCTATAATTTGACATATAAAAAGAAAAAGGAGTACCGGATGCTACAAATGACAGAGATTATCGAAAAGCTCAAAGATATCATTTCCGAAACGAAGATAGGCGGAAAGGTGTTCGACAAGGATGTGGCCAATGCGCTTGGGATTCCCCAGGCGACATTTGCGACGATGAAAAAGCGTAACTCCATTCCCTATGAGGAGATACTGGAGTTTTGTGCATTCAAGAAGATCTCTGCGAACTGGCTCTTTTTCGACCAGTCGGTCGATATGCTCAAAGAGCAGACGGACAAGTACTTTAAAGTACGCTATTACGCAGACATCCGTGCCAGTGCGGGCGGCGGTGCGGAAGTCTTTGACGAGGATTACGAAACGATCACCGTCGATGAGAAGATCATGCACAACATTGTAGGTATGGGGAGTACGGAGCTTGAAGCGATCCATGTAACCGGAGAGTCGATGGAGCCGACACTTCAGGACGGCAGCATTGTCTTTGTCGACAGAAACCAGACAGACATCAGCAAAAACGGCATTTTCATTGTCAACACCCCGGGCGGTCTTTTCATCAAACGTCTACGTCAAAGAGCTGATGGCATGGTGGAGCTGATCTCCGACAACCCGGCCTATCCGCCCGAAGCGATTCTGCCGGATGGTGTTTCCGTTGTGGGCAAGGTTGTGGGGAATATTGAGAGCCTGTAGCTTTCAAGTGAAGCGTTAATAGTGAAGAGTTTTGGTATGCTTTTCCTATAGAAAAGCTTTTGTTTATGGAGTAAGAAAATGGAAATGCCGACACGGGATATGATGATTTGCCACTGTCACAACAAGACGCTGGGGGAGATCGCAGACTATATCAAACAGCACAAGATAGAGAAGTGGGAAGAGATCGTCGAAGATCTGGAGTTTGAGTGCGGGGATACCTGTGAAAATTGCCATACCGAAGGGTACCATAACGACGGCATGTCACTGGCTATGGCTGTGGGGATGGTGAAGAGAGGATATATTTAATAGGGAGCAGAGAGTAGGGAGTAAGGAGCAATGAAATAGGGAGTGGCTAAGGTCGGTGTAAGAGAGCCTGTGCAAAATTGCTACCTGCTACCTGCTACCTGCTACCTGCTACCTGCTATCTGCACACTCCACACATCTCACACTCTCCGGACGTACCTGCATGCGTGCAAAGCCGATAGGCTCTTCGCATTCGATGCAGATGCCGAACATCGGTTTGTCGATGCGCTGCAGGGCGTTTTGAAGGCGGGTAAGGCGGAGTTTCGATTCATCGAGTATCGTGTTGTTGACATGCTGTTCGCCCATCGCCTCAAGGCGTGTCAGTCTGCCGAGCGAACAGTCCGGCGCGATGGGTTTGACCTTCTCTTCAAGGTCGCTGATCTGCTTTTTGAGTGACTCTATCTCACGTTCAATCTGCTGTTTGAGCTGTTGTTTCTCTTTGTTTGTCATCGTACATACTTTATGCTATAGTGATTGGGATGATTATACACAAATACATGAAAATGGCAAAACCGGTACTGTTGTTTTGTATGGGTACGGGGCTGTATGCGCAAGTGTATACCAATGCGCTGATACATGAATCTTCTCCCTATCTGCGCCAGCATGCGCACAATCCGGTCAACTGGTATCCATGGGGCAAAGAGGCTTTACAGAAAGCCAAAAGAGAGCACAAGCTTATCTTCCTCTCGATCGGCTACAGCACCTGCCACTGGTGTCATGAGATGGAGAAGGAGAGTTTTACCGATGAAGCGGTGGCTGCGCTGCTCAACCGTGACTTTGTTGCCATAAAGGTGGACAGGGAACAGTACCCTCAGCTGGACAGGAAGTATCAGAGGGTGTACCAGCGGGTACACGGCAAACGGGGAGGGTGGCCTCTTTCGGTCTTTTTGACGCCGCAGCTGGAGGTAGTTGACATCCGTACCTACATTCCCAAAGAGGAGGGGTATGGTTCGGAGGGTTTGCTCAAGCTGCTGCCAAAGTTGGCCAGAGTGCGCCAGTCGCCACAGCAGCTGCAGCGGCAGGTGACACAGCTTCAGGCCAAAATCTACCAGGCTAAAACAGACAATACTGCCCAAAAGAGTAGCGATGCGGTTGCGGTGCGTTTTCTTAGAGAAGTTACAAAAGAGTTCGATGCGGTAAACGGTGGTTTCGGTAAACATCCGAAATTTCCGGAGGCTTCAAAGCTGGAGACACTGATGGAGATGTATCGGCTTGACGGAAATGAAAGTGTCTGGAAGATGGTCGAAGTAACCCTCGATGCGATGGCGCGTGGCGGTATCTACGACCAGATAGAGGGCGGATTTTTCCGTTACGCCACCGACAGTGCCTGGGAGTACCCGCACTTTGAGAAGATGCTCTATACCAATGTGCAGATGATAGCGCTTTATACGAAAGCCTACCTTTTGAGCGGAAAAGCGCTTTACAAACGGATAGTCCAGGAGAGCATTGCCGTGATGCAGGCGCGTTTTGGAGGGAACGGCCTCTACTTCAGTGCTTCGGATGCCGACAGCGGCAATGAGGAGGGCGGATACTACCTTTACAGCTATGCCAGGATACGTGAAGCATTGCTTCAGAAAGGGTGGAAGCCGGAGGTGGTCAATGCCAATCTCGCCTATTACGGTATAGAGGAGGATGGCAACATGGACGGTGAACTCTCACTGCCGCACCTGCGCAGCCTGCCAAAACCGCCAAAAGCCGAAGCGTTCCGAGCCTATCTCAAAGCGCTTCGCAAACAACGTCCCTTTCCGTTTATCGACAAAAAAATCAATACAGCCTGGAATGCAATGATGGTCAAGGCGCTCTTTGTCGCTTCACGTATCGACCGGCATTATCTGGAAGATGCCACAAAGTCACTTGAAGCGTTATGGCACACGATGTATAGACAAGGATTGCTCTATCATCAGACGATGCCGGGAACAGTTCCTGTGCAGGAGGGAGTGCTGGAAGATTACGCCTATATGAGCGATGCACTGTTGGAAGCGTACGAACGGATGTATGATGAGCGCTACCTTGATCGGGCAAAAGCGTTGGCGAAGGCAGCAGCAGCGAAGTTCTACAGAAATGGAAGATGGTATCTGAGCGACGACGGTATCGGCGCGGAAGCCGACTTTGACGACCGGCACTATACGGCACCGCTTGGAGTGATGCTGGGCGTGCTTGTGACACTCTCCGAACTGGGAGGCGATCCCAAATGGTACGATATCGCCGAGCGAAGTGCAGCGGTGCAAGCGCCGCTTTCCCAGACACCAAAGCTTGTATCGCTGCTGCTGCGTCTGAAGCGGGGAGATATCATCATTCACGCAAGCAAAGAGAGACTGATAGAAGCACAAAAGCAGACAGCGCGCATAGGATACCCCTTTGTTTTAAGTCAGCCTGAAGAGAGCAGTGAGTATCTTGCCTGCAAGCGCAACAGCTGTTTTGCACATGCGCCGTCCATAGAGAAACTGGCCGCGGCGATAGCGGCCTATAGGGAAAAACCACTACAAGGAGCATACCGATGGCAGAAGTAGATTTGAGTGTCGGCAATATTTTGAAACTCCATACCAAAGCGCAGCTGCAAAAAGAGGACCTCTACAGCTTTTTGAAAAAGGAGCTGCCCGATATTACCCCCGAAGAGCGGCTGCAGTACCTCTCTGCGATACTGAATGATTACCTGGAGGCGTACGACTTCGACAGCAGTGACGAGTACAGTGTGGACGGGTATATCGTCAAGCGCTTCTTCCCGAAGGGTGAGGTGTAGTATGCTGACGATGAACGAGGATCTGGAAGGAGCACTGAAAAGATACCTTGTGCTTCTGGATGAGCGGGCGTATTTCGAAGCGCACGAAGTGCTTGAGGAGGCGTGGCATCCGCTTAGACTGAGAAAAGACCCGCAGGCCAATCTTGTCAAGGGGTTTATCAACGGGGCGATCGCCTTTGAACATCTCAAGCGCAACCGTCCCAAGGCACCGGAGCGTGCACGGCGAGTCATCGCTTCGTATGAGCGCTACAAAATGCAGGCAGAGCCCCATATGATGCACGGCGCACTCTTTATGGAGGCGTGTGAAAAGATCGAACTGCTGAAGCGCCAGCACAGCAGTGTATTTGAGGGGCTGTGATGTTCTGGTACCACGAAGAGACAAAGCACTCCTACGCTTCGGTGCGCAGCAACCCCAACCGGCTCAGTTGGGAGGATCAGCCAAGTGTCTTCAAGCAGTACCCAAAAAGCTTTGCGCGCTACAGGTTCGACCTGGAGGATGAAGAGGAGAAGTTCCTCTATCACATCGCCGGTATCAATGCGAAAAAGAGCTACCCCGGTGTCGAGTACTATCTGCGGATGAATCCCAGTGCCGGCGCACTCTACCCAAACGAACTCTATGTACAGCTGCGCGGTGTCAATGGGAAGCCCGACGGTATCTACCACTACGATGTGGCAGCTTCGGCACTGACGCTGCTGGTGGCACTGAAAGGGGAAGAGGGGATAGAACCCTATCTTGGCTACAGAGAGCAGATGCGAGGCTACCTCTTTCTTGTTTCATCGGTCTACTGGCGTTCTGCGTGGAAGTACAAAAAGAGAGCTTTCCGCTACTGCCTGCTCGATGCGGGGCATATCCTTGGTGCTATAGAAGCGGCGGCACTGCTTAAACCGCACGCAGTAACTATGCGCTATGACATCGACAAAGCGGCACTCAACCGGATGTTCGGCTTTGAAAACAGAGAATGGTTTACCGCCGCTGCAAGCGTAGCGGTGCCCATACGCGGCACTAGTGTGACACCTGTAGAATTTTCTCTGCCCTATGTGGAGGCGGCGCGTACCTTTGAACCCAATGAGCCTATTGAACGTGCCTATGCGGAGAGTATGGTGATGAATGGATGCCAAAGGGAGGTGCGTGCACCGCACTTTACTTATAGAAAAGAGCCGCTGCAGGAGGCGATATTCAAGCGCCGGTCACAGCGGGAATTCTCCGGCGAAGCGATCACGAAGGGGCAGTTTTCCTACCTGATTGAGGTGCTCTCCCAGCCGATATTGAGTGACTGTGATGAGAGGGTGAATGTCTATGTGGTGGTCAACAGGGTGCTCGATATGCCGCTTGGGCTTTATAAGGATGGTGCGTATCTGAAGTATGGCGACTTTAGCCAGAAAGCGGGCTACCTCTATCTGGAGCAGTACAACCTTGCCGCGCAGGGGGCGTTGGCATTGTTTCTGACCTCTTCGGGAGAAAACTATCAGGCGCTCTACCAGAAAGCGGGTATCATCGGGCACCGGCTCTACATCGCTGCGGAGTATCTTGGACTGGGATGCTCCGGAATTGGTGCCTACTACGACGATGAGGTCAACGCCTTTCTGGAAAATGACGAGATGGTGCTCTACGCATTGGCGGTAGGAAGATAATTAAACAAATTTGAAGCACTTCATAAAATAATTAAATATTATAATATTGTTAATTCTGTGTTATAATACTGAAAAACCTAATAAGGAGTCGCTATGAGTAGATTACCATGGTGGATGGGCGGTATTTTGATGGCCGGCCTATTGCTGATGACCTTTTCGGTCTTTGGTGCGGACAGACCGTTGGGGGCATCAACCTATGTGCCCTATTTTGCCGGGCTTGTATTCGACCTTGATCCGGAAAAGTACAGCTATTTGAAGCATATTGACAAAGCAGGGGCATGGGAGGGCGTGATGCTACTAGGTGCCCTCTTTGGCGGATTTGTTACCTCTGTCTTCATTACCAAAAGTTTCCGCTTCTCTCTCATTCCTACAGGATGGAAGAAGTACAAGAACAATTCAGTTCTCTCCAGACTGCTGTGGAGTTTTGTTGCAGGCTTTGTGATGATCATCGGTGCGCGTATGGCGGGAGGGTGTACCTCCGGACACTTTATGTCGGGTATGACGCAGATGGCGATCTCGTCAATGATCTTCGGTACGGTGGTGATGATTGCACTGGTCATTACCGGAAGACTCTTTTACAATGTGAAGGATAAGTGATGGATATTATTGTCAAGACAGCCGGTGACGACTTTGCGTCACGCATGGCACAGATGTTCGAAACAGTCATTCACGAGGGGCACGGCTCTTTGGTGCTGGTCTTTCTCATTGGCGTGATTTTTGGGGGTATCATCCAGTATACCCGTGTGGATAAGTTCGAAAAGATTGCGGGCTTTGCGATGCTCAAAGATACGATTGTCCCCAAAATGCTCTTTTTGACAGTCGGACTTGCGAGTATCGGGCTCTACTTTATGATCGAGGCCGGATATGCGCACTACCATGTCAAACCGATCATGTGGGGCGGGCTCATCATCGGGGGAACGCTCTTTGGAATCGCGATGGCAATTTTCGGCAAGTGTCCCGGAACCGGTCCTGTCTCCATTGCCGAAGGGCGTATCGATGTACTGGTGGGCGCGATCGGCGGTCTGCTTGGCGGACTGGTCTTTACGCTTTACTATGACGATTTCTTCAAGCCGCTGATGGGTAAGAGTGTGGGCAACCCGACACTGCCAAGCTTCTTCCCCGGGCATGAGCACATTGTCGTGCTTATTTTCGGTATCATGGTTACCATTGTCGCTTTCGTCATCCCCAAAAGGGAGTTCTTTGATGAAGCCGACTTGGCGAAACTGCCGCCTGAAGAGCGTCCGGACCTCAAAGAGACCTATTAAATCCGGAAACGGTATGCCATCTCTTCCAGTGCGGTGCGCACCTGCTCTGGAATATCCCCCTGAAACTCAAGAGAGTTCTCCTTTACCGTACCGCCTGTGCCGAGCCTTTTCTTCAACTGCTTCAAAAGCGCCTGAAGCTCGCTCTTGGCAAGGTGAAAGGGTTTGACGATGGTGACTACTTTACCTCTTCTTTTCTCCTTTGTCAGATAGAGACGGTGTTTTTCCGGCGGTCTTACTTCGGTTTTATCCTCTTTTTGAGGCTTATTCTTGTTGTCCGCTTCCCACCCGTCTCCAAGGTCGGCACCCATTTCAAAGAGATTCTTTTTCATAATGCACTCCAGTCTGTATCGAATATCAGTCCCAGTATGACAAAGAGAAACAGCAGCACGGCCATCGTCCAGTAGAGTGACTCTTCGCTTGGGAGTCTCATCTATGCCTCGATATCGTAAATGATCTCTGTCTTGTTCTTTTTTGTCTGAATTTCGGCAATCGCCAACCCCTCGATGGGCAGCTTCATAAAGTCGTCGATGGATTCCACGCCCGCTTTGGCGATTTCACGCAGGACGATGCCACGATACGCCTTTGCCCAGTGGCTGACGACTTTACCCTCTTTGACGAACTTCAGTGTCGTGCAGGGTTTAGCAGGTTTGTAGAACTTGTCGTAAAAGCCTGCACGCAGGTCGAGGATCTCTTCGCTTTCCAGATAGGCTTCCATCAGTGGGGCACCGTGTTCGTGGTAATACTTCTCCACCTTGATGTCACCGACAGCAGCCCCCTGCTTGAGGCGGTACTCGGGGATGAGGTCGTCTGCCCTCAAAAAGCCAAAGAGGTTGGAGTTGAGAATGACGTGGCTGTCGATGTAGGCTTTTGCTTCGTTATCGAGTGTGTCATAGCCCAGGTGATCGAAAGCCACGCCGGTGTAGCGTTCAATGGCCTTCATCGCCGGTTCGTGTATAATGTCTTTGATATGTGCTTTGATGTCGCTCTCTTTTTTAAGACCAAACATCTGGGAGAGTTCGGCCAAATCTCCGCGCTGCAGGATGTTCATATAGGTGTGCAGCAGTTTCGTGCGCCAGGGCAGCAGTTCTTCAAAGAGCAGATGCTCTAGTCTGAAGGGGGCTTCACCGCCGCTGCGTTTGGTCTCGCTGGGGGCCAAAAGTATCTTCATAAGGTACCTTTCATCGTTAAAAGTTGCCCAGATTGTAGTATGAAAGAGATAAAAAAAGGGATTTTTTGCATTTTTTTTCAAAAATGCTTGACATTTAAAAACTTTTTGTCTATAATTCCCGTCCATTTTGAGTGCAAGTGCTTAAAATGATGGTGCTGGTGTAGCTCAGCTGGTAGAGCAGCTGATTTGTAATCAGCAGGTCGGGGGTTCAAGTCCCTTCACCAGCTCCATAATAATTATCAGTGTTTGACCAGTAAAAGAGAGACATTTTACGTGGTGAGTTACTCAAGTGGCCAACGAGGGCAGACTGTAAATCTGCTGGCTTTCGCCTTCGGAGGTTCGAATCCTCCACTCACCACCATGTAAAAGACGCGGGAGTAGCTCAGTTGGCTAGAGCGTCAGCCTTCCAAGCTGAGGGTCGCGGGTTCGAGTCCCGTCTCCCGCTCCATAACTGGGAGCTGTGTGAATTATTACTTAATAGAAATTACTTCACATACATAGCTTTCCAAATACCATTCAATCCATCTGTGACCGAAATTCGTGTTAAGAGGATATACGTCGCCCATATGGCTCAGGGGTAGAGCACTTCCTTGGTAAGGAAGAGGTCGTGAGTTCAAGTCTCACTATGGGCTCCAGGACCAGATATGGACAAAAGTGTTACAGTATTGTAACAGTTCTGTCCATATAGGTTAAGATGTTTTGGCTATAATACTGCCTTTAAATCAACAATTTAAGCTAGGAGAAAAGCATGGCTAAAGAAAAATTCGAACGTACGAAACCGCACGTTAACATCGGTACCATCGGTCACGTCGACCACGGTAAAACCACTCTTACTGCTGCAATTACCGCTGTACTTGCAACTAAGAACGAAACTGCAATGATGGACTACGATCAGATCGACAACGCTCCAGAAGAGAGAGAAAGAGGGATCACGATCGCAACTTCTCACGTAGAGTACGAAACTGACACAAGACACTACGCTCACGTAGACTGTCCAGGTCACGCCGACTACGTTAAGAACATGATTACTGGTGCTGCTCAGATGGACGGTGCGATCCTCGTTATCGCTGCAACTGACGGACCAATGGCTCAGACTCGTGAGCACATCCTCCTCTCCAAGCAGGTTGGTGTACCATACATCGTTGTATTCCTGAACAAAGAAGATCAGCTTGACGAAGAAGACAAAGAAGAGATGCTCGAGCTTGTTGAGATGGAAGTTCGTGAACTCCTCTCTGAGTATGACTTCCCGGGTGATGACACTCCAATCGTAGCTGGTTCTGCATTCCAGGCGCTTGAAGAGGCAAAAGCAGGTACAATCGGACCATGGTCTGAGAAGATCCTTGCACTGATGGACGAAGTAGACAACTACATTCCAGAGCCTCAGCGTGAAACTGACAAAGACTTCCTGATGCCTATCGAAGACATCTTCACCATTCAGGGACGTGGTACAGTTGTAACCGGTAAAGTTGACCGTGGTCAGGTATGTGTAGGTGACGAAGTTGAGATCGTTGGTCTGAAAGACACACTCAAAACTACTGTTACAGGTGTTGAAATGTTCCGTAAGGAAATGGACTGCGGTATCGCAGGTGACAACTGTGGTGTTCTTATCCGTGGTATCGGTAAAGAAGAGGTTCAAAGAGGTATGGTTCTCTGTAAGCCAGGCTCAATCACTCCTCACACCAAGTTCGAAGCTGAAGTGTACGTACTGACTAAAGAGGAAGGTGGTAGACATACACCATTCTTCAACAACTATAGACCTCAGTTCTACGTACGTACAACAGACGTTACCGGTTCAGTACAGCTTCAGGAAGGTACTGAAATGGTTATGCCAGGTGACAACGTTAAGATCGACGTTGAGCTTATCGCGCCAATCGCTCTCGAAGAGGGTACAAGATTCGCTATCCGTGAGGGTGGTAGAACTGTTGGTGCGGGTGTTGTTTCTAAGATCATCGCTTAAGACAACTTTGCGGGAGGCTTTGTCTCCTGCAGCCCTTAATATCAGGAGATAACCATGAGAGAAACTGTTCACCTAGGATGTGAGAAGTGTACTAGACGTAACTATCACACAACAAAGAACAAAAAAACAACAACAGAAAAACTTGCACTGAAGAAATACTGTAAGTGGTGTAAAGAGCACACTGTTCACAAAGAGATGAAGCTGTAAGGTTTCACTCTTTTCTTTAGGCCAATAGCTCAGTTGGTAGAGCACTGGTCTCCAAAACCAGGTGCCGGGGGTTCGAGTCCCTCTTGGCCTGCCATAACAAAGGTAAACATACTATGGGAAAATTTTCAACATTTATCGCAAATGCAAAAGCAGAACTGCATAAAGTAATATTTCCAACCAAAGTACAGGTAAGACAAGCATTTTTAGCAGTTGTTCTCGTAGTAACTGTCATTTCAATATTTTTAGCATTGGTTGACCTGATGATGTCGGCCATCGTAGCTTCAGTTTTATAATTAGGACACACAATGGCATTTCAGTGGTATGCAATTCAGACATATGCAGGCAGCGAACAGGCTGTAAAGCGTGGCATTGAGCAGCTTGCAAAAGACTACGGTATCGAAGACAAAATCGAACGTATCGTTGTTCCTACCGAAGAGGTCATCGAAGTCAAAAATGGCGAAAAGAAAATTACCGAAAGAACACTCTACTCAGGGTACGTATTTGCACAGATAGACCTGGATACTGACTTGTGGCACAAGATTCAGTCTCTGCCGAGAGTATCTAGATTTATCGGTGAACAAAAAACACCGACCCCTCTTACCGAAGCGGATATCAAAGTGATCCTCGACAAGATGGAGCAGAAACAGGCTCCGCGTCCGAAGGTCGACTTCGAAACGGGCGAAATGGTACGTATTATCGACGGACCGTTCGCAAACTTTACCGGTATGGTCGAAGAGTACGATCTCGACCATGGAAAGCTCAAGCTTAACGTTTCGATCTTTGGTAGAAACACACCGGTTGAGATTCTCTACACCCAGGTAGAGAAGATCATTTAAGACCTTAGCGGTCAAATCACACAAAGGAAGAACAGATGGCAAAGAAGATAGCTGAAAAGTTTAAGATGATGATCCCTGCGGGTCAGGCTAACCCGTCACCACCGGTAGGACCGGCACTCGGTCAGCGTGGTGTAAACATTATGGAATTCTGTAAAGCGTTCAACGAAAAGACAAAAGACAAGATGGGCTTTAAAATCCCTGTTATCGTCACTGTCTACACTGACAGAAGCTTTACATTTGAAACGAAGCAGCCGCCTGCATCGGACCTGATCCTCAAAGCGGCAGGACTGAAGAAAGGTACGGACAACCCGCTTCTAAACAAAGTCGGTTCGATCACAAAAGCGCAGCTTGAAGAGATCATCGACCAGAAGATTGCGGACCTGAACACTACAGACAGAGAAGCAGCGGCAAGAATCCTTGCAGGAAGCTGTAGAAGTATGGGTGTAGAGATCGTAGACTAAGTTCTACCTTGAACAATCACAACCACATGATTTAAAAGATGTGGGAGCATAATAAGCGGAGAAAACAATGGCAAAGAAAATGAGTAAAAGAAGAGAAGCACTTCTCAAAAAAATCGACCCGACAAAAAAATACAGTGTAGATGAAGCGATGGCTACACTTAAAGACCTCAAGTCTGCGAAATTCGACGAGACTGTCGAAGTGGCACTGAACCTGAACGTTGACCCGAGACATGCTGACCAGATGGTAAGAGGGTCTGTTGTTCTTCCTCATGGAACGGGTAAAGACGTCAGAGTTGCCGTATTTGCAAAAGATGCAAAGGCAGACGAAGCGAAAGCAGCCGGAGCTGATCTTGTCGGTTCAGACGAGCTGATCGAGCAGATCCAGGCAGGCAACATCGATTTCGATACTGTTATCTCTACGCCTGATATGATGGGTGTACTTGGTAAGGTAGCAAGAATTCTCGGACCAAAAGGTCTGATGCCTAACCCTAAAACGGGTACGGTGACTATGGATGTCGCTAAAGCGGTTAAGAATGCCAAAGGCGGACAGGTCAACTTCCGTGTTGACAAAAAGGGTAACATCCATGCCGGTATCGGTAAAGTCTCTTTTGATACGGATAAGATCAAAGAGAACTTCAACACCTTTATGGAAGCGATCAACAAAGCCAAGCCTGCATCGGCAAAGGGTAGATACATCACCAACGCAGCAGTATCTCTGACAATGAGCCCGTCAGTGACACTCGACACTGCTGAAGTAATGGATATCAAGTAAACTTGAAGTGCAGCGGAGGTTCGCCTCCCTGTATGCACTAATTTTCATCGGTAAAAGTACGCTTTTACGGCTGAAGACTTAGGCTTGCCAAGGTCTTGATCTTAGACTGAAGATAACGGGGGCGAAAGCTTAATTAGCCCTGCAGAAATGCCGGGCGGGTACCATTGGTACACCCTGTTTGAAGGTCGGAAGGAGTAGAAATGACTAGAGCTAGAAAAGAAGAACTTGTAGCAGAGATGACCGAAGCGTTCAAGAGCGCTGGTGCTATCATCGTCTGTGACTACAAGGGAATGACTGTTGAAGAGCTCGAAACCGTGCGTAATATGGCGCGCGAGGAAGAGACAAAAGTCAAGGTCATCAAGAACAGACTGGCTGCAATCGCATTGGAAAATGCAGGATGCGAGCCTGTTGACTTCAAAGATACCAACCTTGTAATCTGGGGTGACACTCAGGTACTCCCTTGTAAGATCGCTGACAAAGCGGCTACACAGTTCAAAGAGCACTTTTCAATCAAAACAGGTTTGATTGAAGGTAAAGTTGCGTCTATGGAAACCATCAACGCGATGGCGAAACTTCCAACAAGAGACGAACTGCTTGGTATGCTTCTCAATGTTTGGAATGCACCAATCACCAACTTTACTATCGGCTTGAAAGCGCTTGCTGAGAAGAAAGAATCAGAAGAGGCGTAATGTGGGGTGAGAGCCGCACGGCTCTTTTGACAAGAGGCAACTCTTGATAAAATCTGAAACAAAAATTGTTCATAAAAGGAAAAAACTATGGCAACAACTAAAGAAGATGTATTAGAATTTATTTCTAACCTTTCTGTGCTCGAGCTTTCTGAGCTTGTAAAAGAATTCGAAGAGAAGTTCGGTGTAACTGCGCAGGCGACTGTCGTCGCTGCAGGTGCAGCGGGCGGTGCTGCTGAGGCTGCTGAAGAGCAGACTGAGTTCAACGTCGTTCTGACTGATGCAGGTCCTAAGAAGATCAACACGATTAAAGTCGTAAGAGCAATCACAGGTCTTGGACTTAAAGAAGCCAAAGCTGCCGTTGAAGAGACTCCATCTGTACTCAAAGAGGGTGTTTCCAAAGAGGAAGCAGAAGAGCTTAAGAAGCAGATCGAAGAAGCTGGCGCTTCTTGTGAGCTGAAGTAAGCTTTACGTTTTACCGGGGGCCTATGCCCCCATTGTGTGTTACCCAACTGCCTCGGGTACAGCGATAAACTATTCGGAGACATTTCATACCCTCCTCTAATAGTTTCTTAGTGTGCCTGACTTTGAACCTTTGTACCGTGTTCAATAGTATAAACGACAACCATTCATAACCAACCATCACCATAAGGATAACCATGTTAAATTCTTTGCATTCTGGTAACAGACTTCGTGTCGACTTTTCCAAGACACCCAGAGAGATAGAGATCCCCAACCTGCTCCAGCTTCAGCAAAAGAGTTACGAAGACTTCCTCATGCTCGGTGAGAGAGACCGTAAGAACTCTACACTCGAGAAAGTTTTCCGCTCCGCATTCCCCATTCACGATCAGCAGAACCGTTTGACTCTGACCTACAAAAACTCCGAAATCATCAAACCCAAATATACCGTCAGAGAGTGTATGGAGAGAGGGCTGACCTATGCTGTTTCTCTGAAAATGAATATCGAACTGATCATCTGGAACCGTGACGAGAAGACCGGAGAGAAGCTCGACCCCAAAGAGATCAAGCAGCAGGCGGTTTTTGTCCGTGATATTCCTCTGATGACAGACAGAACCTCGTTCGTTGTCAACGGTGTCGAGAGAGTCATCGTCAACCAGCTGCACAGAAGCCCCGGTGTTATCTTCAAGGAAGAAGAGGGGACCACAGTGGGCGGAAGCCTGCTCTACTCTGCGCAGATCATTCCGGACAGAGGAAGCTGGCTCTATTTCGAATATGATGCAAAAGATATCCTCTATGCACGTATCAACAAAAGAAGAAAGATCCCTGTAACGATTCTCTTCAGAGCGCTTGATTACTCTAAAGATGATATTGTCAAACTCTTCTACCCGACCAAAGAGATCAAGATCAAGGACAACCGTTTCCTCGTCAAGTTCGACCCCAACGACTTTGGCGGACGTGCGGAGTACGATGTCAAGGATATGGACGGCAATGTGGTTGTCAGTGCCGGCAAGCGTTTGACGAAGAAGAAGGCGCAGAAGCTCATCGAAGAGGGACTGGAGTGGATCGAGTATCCGCTTGACGTACTGATGGAGCGTCACCTTGCTTCTCCTGTCATCGACCAGGAGAGCGGCGAAGTCCTCTACGATGTTGTTACACCGCTGGATGAAGCGAAACTCAAAAAGATGATCGAGCAGGGGATCGAGAGCATCGAGATCATCAACGACCTTGCAGAGGGTACCGACAAATCGATCATCAACGCTTTCATCGCTGATCAGGAGAGCCTCAGACTGCTCAAGCAGACCGAAGAGATCGATGATGAGAACGTCCTCTCTGCAATCCGTATCTACAAGGTAATGAGACCGGGCGAGCCTGTTACACCGGAAGCGGCGAAGACATTCCTCAAGCAGCTCTTCTTCGACCCTGAGCGTTACGACCTGACGCAGGTTGGTCGTATGAAGATGAACCACAAGCTGGGGCTGGATGTACCCGAGTATGCAACGGTACTGACAGCAAACGACCTGATCAATACCGTCAAGTACCTTATCAAGGTCAAAAACGGGCAGGGGCACATCGATGACCGTGACCACCTTGGAAACAGACGTATCCGTGCGATCGGTGAATTGCTTGGAAACGAGCTGCACAACGGTCTTATCAAGATGCAGAAGGCGATCAAGGACAAGATGACGACGATCTCCGGATCACTCGATGAACTGATGCCGCACGATCTTGTCAACTCCAAGATGATCACCAATACCATTCTCGAGTTCTTCTCGAGCGGTCAGCTCTCACAGTTTATGGACCAGACCAACCCGCTTTCGGAAGTGACGCATAAAAGACGTCTCTCAGCACTCGGTGAGGGCGGTCTTGTCAAAGAGCGTGCCGGGTTCGAAGTGCGTGACGTTCACCCGACACACTACGGACGTATCTGTCCAATCGAGACACCGGAAGGTCAGAACATCGGTCTGATCAATACACTGGCAACCTACGCGAAGGTTAACGATCACGGCTTCATCGAAGCACCGTACAAGGTGGTCAAGGACGGCAAGGTGACTGACGAGATCGTCTATGTCACTGCAACGCAGGAAGAGGACAAGTGTATCGCACCGGCTTCAACGAAAGTCGATGAGAACGGCTACATTGTTGAAGACCTGATCGAGACAAGACTCAACGGAAACATCGAACTTAACGACAGAAGCAGGGTCGACCTGATTGATATTTCACCACTGATGATCTCCGGTTCGGCTGCGGCACTCATTCCGTTCCTCGAGCACGATGACGCCAACCGTGCCCTGATGGGTTCGAACATGCAGCGCCAGGCGGTGCCGCTGCTCAAGACCGAAGCGCCGGTTGTGGGTACAGGTATGGAGGCGATCGTTTCACGCGATGCATGGGAAGCGGTTAAAGCCAAGCGTGCGGGTAGAGTCGAGAAGGTAGATGCGAAGAACATCTACATCATGGGTGAAGATGAGACAGGGGTATTCATCGACCACTATGCGCTCGAGAAGAACATGCGTACCAACCAGAACACCACCTTTACGCAGACGCCTATCGTCAAGCTCGGTGACGAGATCGAGGCCGGTCAGGTGATCGCCGACGGTGCGAACATGGATCAGGGTGAGCTTGCCATCGGTAAGAACATTATGGTTGCCTTCATGCCTTGGTACGGATACAACTACGAGGATGCGATCATCGTTTCCGAGAAGATTATCCGTGAAGATACTTTCACCTCCGTACACACCTATGAAAAAGAGGTAGAGGCGCGTGAACTCAAACACGGTACAGAGGAGATCACAAGAGATATCCCGAACATTCGTGAAGATGAACTGCTGCATCTCGATGAGAGCGGTATTGTCAAGATCGGTACCTATGTGAAGCCGGGGATGATCCTGGTTGGTAAGGTCTCTCCAAAAGGCGAGATCAAGCCGACGCCTGAAGAGAGACTGCTTCGTGCCATCTTCGGTGAAAAAGCGGGCCACGTGGTCAACAAGTCGCTCTACTGTCCTGCGTCTATGGAAGGGGTTGTTGTTGATATAAAAGTCTTTACCAAAAAGGGCTACGAGAAAGATGCACGTGCGATTCAGGCATACGAAGAGGAGAAAGCACAGCTTGACAGCGATCACCACGATCAGCTTCTGATGATCGACCGTGAAGAGATCCTCCGAATCGCACGCTACCTCTCCGAGCAGGAGCTCATCAAAGATGTCACCATCGGAGAGACAGAGTACAAAGCGGGTGAGAAGATTCCTGAAGAGATCATCAAAGGGGTCAACCGTTTCGCGCTCAGAGGCGTGGTACAGTCCTACAGCGACGAAGTACAGAACGAGTATGAAGCGCTGAAGAACTTCTTCCTCAAGCAGAAGAAGCGTCTGAAGCAGGAGCATGAAGAGAAGCTCTCCATCCTTGAGAAAGATGATATCCTGCCATCAGGTGTCACCAAGCTGGTAAAGGTCTACATTGCCACCAAGCGTAAGCTCAAGGTCGGGGATAAGATGGCGGGTCGTCACGGAAACAAGGGTATTGTCTCCAACATCGTACCTGAGATCGATATGCCGTATCTTGAAGATGGTCGTCCGGTCGAGATCATTCTCAACCCGCTGGGGGTTCCTTCGCGTATGAACATCGGACAGATCCTCGAAGTGCACCTTGGACTCGTCGGTAAGCGCCTGGGTGAGCAGATCCAGGAGATGTTCGACAACCAGACCGAGACTTTCATTCAGGATCTTCGAGCGAAAATGATCGAGATTGCCGATGTGGCGAAGCTGATGAATGCCAAAGAGACACTGGGCAACATGAGCGACGAAGAGCTGCTGAAGTATGCCAGAGACTGGGCAAGAGGCGTGAAGTTCGCTGCGCCGGTCTTCGAAGGTGCCAACCAGGCGGAGTTCGAGAAGCTCTTCGAACTTGCCAAGATCGACAGTGACGGTAAGATGACACTCTATGACGGAAAGACCGGAGAGAAGATGATCGAGCGTGTCAACGTCGGTTATATGTATATGCTCAAACTGCACCACCTGGTCGATGAGAAAGTGCATGCACGTTCAACCGGACCATACTCGCTTGTTACACAGCAGCCGGTCGGTGGTAAGGCACTCTTTGGTGGACAGAGATTCGGTGAGATGGAAGTGTGGGCACTTGAAGCCTACGGAGCGGCACACGTGCTCAAAGAGATGCTGACAATCAAGTCCGATGACGTCGAAGGGCGTGCAAGAGCCTACAGAGCGATTACCAAAGGCGAGTCGGTACCTGAATCAGGTGTACCGGAGACAATGTTCGTATTGACCAAAGAGCTGCAGGCTCTGGGTCTGGATGCGCAACTGTATGAAGAGAAAAAAGAAGTGGAGAGTGAAGATGAGTAACGAAGTATTGGAACACCTGGTACCGATCGACCTGAACAGCGACGAGAGACCGCAGGATATTGCAGCCCTTCAACTGAAGGTGGCAAGCCCTGAAAAGATCCTCTCATGGAGCTACGGTGAAGTAAAGAAACCTGAGACGATCAACTACAGAACGCTCAAACCCGAGCGTGACGGACTCTTCTGTGCGAAGATCTTCGGACCGATCAGAGACTACGAGTGTCTGTGCGGAAAGTACAAGAAGATGCGCTACAAGGGTGTCGTATGTGAGAAGTGTGGTGTTGAAGTCACAACGTCGAAGGTCAGACGTAACCGTATGGGGCATATTGATCTGATCGCACCGGTTGCGCACATCTGGTATGTCTCTTCACTTCCCTCACGTATCGGTACGCTGCTGGGTGTCAAAATGAAAGACCTCGAGCGTGTACTCTACTACGAAGCGTACATCGTCAAGAACCCGGGTGAGGCAAGCTACGACAACGAAGGGCTGCACCCGCTTCAGAAGTACGATGTGCTCAACGAAGAGCAGTATCAGCAGATCTCTTCGCGCTTTGGCGATACTGGGCTTGATGCACGTATGGGCGGTGAGATCGTCCAGGAACTGCTTGCAGAACTCGACCTTGTCGAAATGTTTGCACAGCTTAAAGAGGAGATCGCTGCAACGAAATCCGAAGCGAAAAGAAAGACGATTGTCAAAAGACTCAAAGTTATCGAAGCGTTCCTGCACTCAGGCAACCGTCCGGAGTGGATGATGCTGACACAGCTGCCGGTGCTTCCGCCGGATCTGCGTCCGCTGGTAAGCCTTGACGGCGGAAAGTTCGCTGTCTCTGACGTCAACGACCTCTACAGACGTGTTATTAACCGTAACCAGCGTCTGAAGCGTCTGGTAGAACTCGATGCACCGGAGATCATTGTCCGTAACGAAAAGCGTATGCTGCAGGAGGCTGTCGATGCACTCTTTGACAACGGCCGTAGAGGCAATGCCGTCAAGGGAGCCAACAAGCGTCCGCTCAAATCACTTTCAGAAGTGATTAAAGGTAAGCAGGGACGTTTCCGTCAGAACCTGCTCGGTAAGCGTGTTGACTTCTCCGGACGTTCTGTTATTGTTGTCGGTCCTGACCTGAGAATGGACCAGTGTGGTCTGCCTAAGAAGATGGCGATCGAACTCTTCAAGCCGCACTTGATGGCTAAACTTGAAGAGAAAGGCTACGCAACGACACTGAAGCAGGCCAAGAAGATGATCGAGAAGCAGGAGAACGAAGTCTGGGAGTGTCTTGAAGAGGTGGTAGAGAACTATCCGGTACTCCTTAACCGTGCGCCGACACTGCACAAACTCTCAATCCAGGCCTTCCACCCAAGACTGATCGAGGGTAAAGCGATCCAGCTGCATCCGCTCGTCTGTGCGGCATTCAACGCCGACTTCGACGGTGACCAGATGGCAGTTCACGTGCCGCTCTCTGACGAGGCGGTAGCAGAAGCGAAGGTATTGATGCTCGCATCGATGAACATTCTGCTTCCTGCATCCGGTAAAGCGATTGCGGTACCGTCTCAGGATATGATTCTGGGGCTGTACTACCTGACACTCGAGAAGAACGATGTCAAGGGTGAGCACAAGCTTTTTGCCAATGTCGAAGAGGTGGAGATCGCCTTCAACCAGCAGGCACTCGACCTCAACGCACGTATCAGAACGATCGTAGACGGCCGTATCACGACCTCTACTGCGGGGCGACTGATTCTGAAGTCCATCATTCCTGACTATGTACCTGAGAAGTACTGGAACAAGGTACTCAAGAAGAAAGATATCGGTGCACTGGTTGATTACATCTACAAAGAAGGCGGTGTTTCACAGGCTGCAAGCTTCCTGGACGACCTCAAGGATATGGGTTTCAAATACGCGACCAAAGTCGGTGTCTCCATCTCGGTAGATGATATCAAGATCCCGCCGGTAAAAGATGAGATTGTCCGCAAGGCCAAAGAGGAAGTTAAAGAGATCCAGAGACAGTTTGCTGCGGGACTTCTGACAGACCAGGAACGCTACAACAAAATTATCGATATCTGGACCGATGCGAACAACGCCATTGCAGAAGCGCTGATGGATCTGATCAGAAAAGACAAAGATGGGTTCAACTCCGTACACATGATGGCAGACTCCGGGGCAAGGGGTTCTGCGGCACAGATCAGACAGCTTTCGGGTATGCGTGGTCTGATGGCGAAATCGGACGGATCGATCATTGAAACACCAATTACCTCGAACTTCCGTGAGGGTCTGAACGTACTGGAGTACTTCATTTCCACCCACGGTGCACGTAAAGGTCTGGCCGATACCGCACTGAAGACGGCAAACGCCGGATACCTGACCAGAAAGCTGATCGACGTTGCGCAAAACGTCAAGATCTCTATGGCCGACTGTGGTACACACGAGGGTGTTGAAGTCTCCGATATCGTTGTGGGTAACGAAATGATCGAACCGCTGGCTGACCGTATCTACGGGCGTGTGCTTGCAGAAGATATCATCGATCCTATCACCAATGAAGTACTGGTTGCCGAGGGTACGATGATCGATGAAGAGACTGCCAAGCGCGTACAGGAAGCGGGTGTCCGCTCTGTCGTCATGAGAGCGCCGTCAAGCTGTAAAGCGCCAAAAGGCATCTGTGCGAAGTGTTACGGTCTGAACATGGCCGATAACAAGATGGTCAAACCGGGTGAAGCAGTCGGTGTCATTGCAGCACAGTCGATCGGTGAGCCGGGAACCCAGCTGACACTGCGTACCTTCCACACCGGTGGTACGGCAACAGCGGGTAAAGAGGAGCGTCAGGTCATCGCGACACAGGAAGGTTTCGTACGCTACTACAACCTCTCTGTCTACAGAAACAGTGAAGGTCAGCTCATCGTTGCCAACCGAAGAAACGCAGGCGTACTGCTGGTTGAACCGAAGATCAAAGCAATTACGAAAGGAAAGGTTTCCATCGTTGTGACACACGACGAGTATGTCATTTCCGTCCAGGCTGACGGTGCTGAAGAGGTCAAGTACAACCTCAGAAAGTCCGATGTGGCCAAGTCGAACGAACTTGCCGGTGTTGCCGGTAAGCTTGAAGGGAAGCTCTTCCTGCCACTCAATGACGGGGATATGGTCGAAGAGGGCGATTCCATTGTCGAAGTGATCAAAGAGGGGTGGTCCGTACCAAGCCGTATTCCGTTCGCTTCGGAGCTGAAAGTGGAAGACGGTGCACCGGTAACGCAGAACGTGCTTGCCGACGCCAAAGGGACAGTGAAGTTCTTCCTGCTCAAGGGTGACTACCTCGAAGCACACGAGGGTGTCAAAGCCGGAGACAAGGTCGAAGAGAAGGGGCTCTTTGCGGTGATCGTTGACGAGAACAACCGTGAAGCGGCACGTCACTACATCTCAAGAGGCTCCGTACTCCAGGTGGACAACGATGCAAAAGTCGAAAGAGGTACGGTACTTTCCGCACCTGAAGTGGCAACACAAGTTGTCATTGCCGAGTGGGATCCGTACTCAGAGCCGATCATTGCCGAGCAGAAGGGTACTGTGAAGTTTGAAGACATCATTCCTGGTGTCACAGTTGTCGAGCAGTTTGACGAAGTGACCGGAGATACCAGGCTGGAGCTGAATGAGCATATCCCGGCCGCCTACAAGCCGGCAATCGTACTGGCGACCGAGTCTGGTGAACTGATCCGCTATCAGCTTGATCCAAAGACGATCCTCTTCGTCACAGACGGGGCGGAAGTGAATATCGCCGATATCCTGGCAAAGACACCGAAGGCGGCGATCAAGTCAAAAGATATTACCGGGGGTCTTCCAAGGGTCTCCGAGCTCTTCGAGGCAAGACGTCCGAAGGATATCGCGCTTATCGCACAGATCGATGGTGTGGTCAGCTTCGGCAAACCGCTTAGAGGGAAAGAACGCCTTATTATTACCGGAGAGAACGGTCAGGTGAGTGAGCAGTTTGTCGACAAGGGCAAGGTTATTCTTGTCCATGCAGGTGAATATGTCCATGCCGGGGAGAAGCTGACCGAAGGTACGGTTTCAAGCCATGACATTCTTGCGGCACTGGGTGAAAAGGCGCTCTACGAGTATATCGTCTCTGAAGTACAGATGGTCTACCGCCGTCAGGGGGTTAATATCTCAGACAAGCACATTGAGATCGTCACTTCGCAGATGATGCGTCAGGTCAAGGTTGTCGACAGCGGTGACAGCAACTTCATCGCCGGAGATATCGTCTCCAGACGCAAGTTCCAGGAAGAGAATGAGCGCGTGATGAAGCTCGGCGGAGAGCCTGCAATTGCAGAGCCGATGCTGGTAGGTATCACCCGTGCAGCAGTTGGTGCAGATTCCATTATCTCTGCTGCATCTTTCCAGGATACGACGAAGGTACTCACCTCCGCATCGATTGCCGGAACGGTCGATACGCTCGAGGATCTCAAAGAGAACGTCGTCATCGGTCGTCTTATCCCTGTGGGAACGGGTATGGTTGATCATGATGATATCAAGCTGGAGGGTGAGCAGTAGCCACCCGCTCTTTTCCCTGTCCGGGGAATCCAGCATAATCCTCCCTTATAATTTCAGAAAAATCAAAGCATATTTCGATATAATACACCTCCATTTTTCCATCGTTACACAATTTCAGTGCATAAAATATGTGTTGAGATGGTGTAACAGCCAAGCAATTCAATTCGCTCACAGAGCAAAAAACAACATTTAGAAAGGAAACGATTTGCCAACCATTAACCAGTTGATTCGTAAAGAACGTAAAAAGGTGATCAAGAAGTCCAAATCACCAGCACTTGAGAGTTGTCCTCAAAGAAGAGGGGTATGTACAAGAGTATATACAACGACTCCAAAAAAACCAAACTCTGCTTTGAGAAAAGTAGCGAAAGTAAGACTGACATCAGGATATGAGGTGATCTCATACATCGGTGGTGAAGGTCACAACCTCCAGGAACACTCCATTGTCCTCGTACGTGGCGGTAGGGTTAAAGACCTTCCAGGGGTGAAGTATCACATTGTCCGTGGTGCACTCGATGCATCTGGTGTTGCCAACAGAAAAGTGGCAAGATCCAAATACGGAACCAAGAGGCCTAAGTAATCTAAGCGCAAAGCGTTTGGGTGAAGTTGCCGCATAAAGCGGAGCAGTAGGTTGAGTTTAGCTTAGTAATGAGCTTGAGCAGGTGTGCATCGTAATCCTTAGGGGATGACACTTGAGTAAATCACTATCGATTGAAGATAAAAGGATATAGAGAATGAGAAGAAGAAAAGCTCCCGTAAGACCGGTACTGCCAGATCCAGTATACGGTTCGAAAGTACTGACAAAGTTTATCAACGCCGTTATGCTTGACGGCAAGAAGAGTGTTGCGCAAAAGGTTGTTTACTCTGCGCTTGAGAGAATTGAAGAAAAAACTGGCGAAAAAGCGATCGACGTGTTCAACAAAGCAATGGACAACGTCAAGCCTGTTATGGAAGTAAAGAGCCGTCGTGTCGGTGGTGCTACCTACCAGGTGCCTATCGAAGTTAGACCTGTAAGACAGCAGTCTCTGGGGATCAGATGGATCGTCGATGCTGCAAGAAAGAGAAACGAAAGAACAATGATGGAGCGTCTGAGCAATGAGCTTATGGATGCTGCAACGGAGAAGGGTGCTGCTTTCAAGAAGAAAGAAGATACCTACAAAATGGCTGAAGCGAACAAAGCGTTCGCTCACTACAGATGGTAAGGAAGTAACGTATGCCTAGAAGTCATAAACTGGAAGACCTGAGAAACATCGGTATTGCCGCGCACATCGATGCGGGTAAAACTACAACGACAGAGAGAATCCTCTTCTATACAGGGGTTGAGCACAAGATCGGTGAAGTTCACGACGGTGCTGCAACGATGGACTGGATGGAGCAGGAGCAGGAGCGTGGTATTACCATTACTTCAGCTGCGACAACCTGTGAATGGAGAGGCAAGCAGATCAACATCATCGACACTCCGGGCCACGTCGACTTCACCATCGAAGTTGAGCGTTCTATGAGAGTCCTTGACGGTGCCGTTTCTGTATTCTGTGCGGTCGGTGGGGTTCAGCCACAGTCTGAGACAGTATGGAGACAGCGTAACCGTTACGGTGTGCCGTCAATCGTTTTTGTCAACAAAATGGACAGAACCGGTGCGGACTTCTTCGAGGTTGAAAGACAGATTCGTGACAGACTCAAGGGTAACCCTGTCCCTATCCAGCTGCCTATCGGTGCCGAAGAGAACTTCGAAGGTATCATCGATCTCGTGAAGATGAAAGAGATCGTATGGGATGCAGAAGCGGCAATGGGTTCAGCGTACCATGAGCAGGAGATCCGTGACGAGCTTCGTGAGCAGGCTGAAGAGTACAGAGAGAAGATGATCGAAGAGATCTCTTCCTGTGAAGCCAACGAAGCGCTGATGGAAAAGTACATGGAAGGCGAAGAGCTGACCAATGAAGAGATCATGAACGGTATCAAGCAGGCGACGATTAATATGGAAATCGTTCCTATGACGTGTGGTACGGCGTTCAAGAACAAGGGTGTTCAGACACTGCTTGACGCGGTTGTCGACTTCCTCCCTGCTCCTACAGAAGTACCGCCGATCAAAGGTACGCTGATGGACGATCCTGACACAGAAGTGGTTGTCGAGTCTACAGATGACGGTGAGTTCGCTTCACTGGCATTCAAAATTATGACTGACCCGTTTGTCGGTCAGCTGACATTCATCCGTGTCTACCGTGGTTCTCTCGAGTCAGGCTCCTACGTGCTTAACTCTACCAAGGGTAAAAAAGAGCGTGTGGGCCGTATTATGAAGATGCACGCGATCAAGCGTGAAGAGGTTCCTGAAATCTACGCCGGTGAGATCGGTGCGGTTGTCGGACTTAAAAACACCACTACCGGTGACACACTCTGTTCTGAAAAAGACAAAGTGGTTCTTGAGAGAATGGACTTCCCGGATCCCGTTATCTCCGTTGCGGTTGAGCCAAAAACAAAAGCTGACCAGGAAAAAATGGGTATCGCCCTTTCAAAGCTGGCAGCGGAAGATCCTTCTTTCCGTGTCTCTACAGACGAAGAGTCTGGCCAGACAATCATCTCCGGTATGGGTGAGCTTCACCTCGAGATCATTGTTGACCGTATGAAGCGTGAATTCAAAGTTGAAGCGGAAGTAGGTGCACCACAGGTTGCATACCGTGAAACGATCCGTAAAGCGGTCAACAAAGAGTACAAGTACGCAAAGCAGTCCGGTGGTCGTGGTCAGTTCGGTCACGTTTACCTCAAGATCGAGCCGCTTGAGCCAGGTTCTGGTTACGAGTTCGTTGATGAGATCAAGGGTGGTGTCATTCCAAAAGAGTTCATCGGGCCGGTTGATAAAGGTATCCAGGAAGCGATGCAGAGAGGTATCCAGGCAGGCTACCCTGTAGAGGATGTCAAAGTAACCCTCTATGATGGTTCTTACCACGATGTCGACTCCTCGGAAATGGCGTTTAAACTTGCCGGTTCTATGGGATTCCGTGAAGGTGCAAAAGAGGCAAACCCTGTCATTCTTGAGCCAATGATGAAAGTCGAAGTTGAAGTACCTGAAGACTTCATGGGTGACGTTATCGGTGACATCTCCAAGAGACGTGGTAACGTTACAGGTATGGATGACAGAGCGGGCAACAAAGTTGTCAACGCATTCGTACCGCTTTCAGAGATGTTCGGATACTCCACAGACCTGCGTTCTATGACACAGGGACGTGCGACATATGCGATGGAATTTGACCACTATGAGGAAGTGCCTCAGAATGTGGCGAAAGAGATCATCGAAAAGCGTAACAGCTAATCTTTCGCAGTATTTCACTGCATCTTTGAAGGAGTGGCTCAGTCATGTACTGGGCGTACACTCCTTCACCACAACCTTCAAATTTACAGCAAACTACTGCGAAATCTTTTCGTATCATATAAAGTTTTAATTTTTAATTCTCTCCAACATTCGGTTGCTCATTACTCACTACTCATTGCTCATTCTGGTACAATACCACCATAAAAGCAAAAGGAAACCATGTTATGAAAGTGATCATCGACCTTATTGAAGATATCCGCGAGTCGATCGCCAATGCGGAAACGTACCGGCTTATGGCCGGACTTCTAAAAGAGGATGGCAATGACCCGTCAAAGCTTGTTTATGCGGGTGAAGCGCCAATTAACGGATACACCATAGACCATGAAGCAAAGCAGCTGCGTTTTTTTATTGACGGAAGCGAAAATGAGGTATTGATAGGGGATCTTATCCCGGAGCTGCTTATTTTGGATATGGATGCGATGATGTATGAACTGCGGCTCGATGTCAATGCACAGTTCAGCGATATGAAGATTGTGGGGTTTGGCAAGAATGATGAAGAACAGCGTTATGTGATCTTCATCAAAATATAGTACTATGCGTAAATGGACTCTTTGCCAAACTCTTTGGTAAGCAATGCGTAAAAGAGTGCTCTGTACTTATTTCGGTTGGATGTTCCCATCTTTTCACATACAGCTTTGATAGCGCGATCAAGTTTGTCAGAATCTTCCAACCCAAGTTTTTTGATAAGGAAATTCTTTTTAACTGTTTCGAGTTCGCTGCTGTCTGAACATGAAACAGTTTCTGAATCTTTATTGTGAATTGAAGGCCCCAGCCCCTTGGTTACTGCGGCAATCAATGCCTCATCGAGTCCCAGCCCCAGATCTTTGGATGCTTTGCTGTAGAGTGCGATCTTCTCATCGAGTTTGCTCATTTTTCTTCCTTTTTTAGTGAAATTGACTTTTATTATAGCTATATAAGCATGATAGGTCAAATTTCACGTGGACTTTGAGCGAAGAGAAGCCAGTTCAGACTGATACGGTTTTGATGACAAAAGTGTGCGAGTGCCTCGTAGGGAAGCTTGTTGCGCCGCTTGATGACGGCAAAGTACTGTGGATCGAGACCCAGGGCCTGTGCGATCTCTCTGTCCTTTATTTTGGTACGCTGATATGTGTGCATCAGCACTTCACGTACCCGTCCCATAACATCTGTAAACGTGATCATACGACTCCTTTGGTATGGAATGGTGTATGATAGCAGCTTCAGAATGCAGGGACTTTTTTGATGTCAGATTGACATATTTTTACATCGTCTCCGAGTCGATCGTGATGACGGTGTGGACATTGCCTCTGGGGTTGAAGTCGGCAACGAGCTTCATCGATTTTGGCTGGAGTTTGCTGTAGAGCGTGTCGAAGATCTCATTGGCGGAGTTTTCATGTGAAATGTAGCGGTACATGAAGGAGTTGATGTAGAGCTTGAGCGCTTTGAGTTCGATGACCTTGCTGTCTGGAACATAGGTGAGTGTCAGTTTCGCAAAATCGGGGTAGCCCGATCGTGGACAGAGGCACATGAACTCCGGCAGCTCGATATTGATCTCGTAACTCTTTTTGTGTTCGTTGGGCCAGTAGTTCTCTTCTGCATTGATGTCAAATTCTCTGATCTCTTTTTCGCCGTATTTCATCGGTTATCCTTTGTTGTATTTTTCTATTAGTTGTGTTTCACTCAGTGCCCTGGCGATGCCAAAGCCCTGCAGGTAGTCGATACCAAGAGCAATGAGCTCCTTTTTCTGTCTCTCTTTGTCTACCCATTTTGCCACCGTGGTAATGTGCAGCTCTTTTGCCATCTGAATGAGGGAAGCGAGCATCGCACGGGTATGTTTCTCGTCAAGCTTTGTGACATAGTCGCGGTCGAACTGTACCAGATCAAAATCAAAGTGTTTCATGTACTCCATTGATGCGTTGGAGGAGCCGAAGTTGTCGATGGCAATGCGTATACCCTTGGTGCGGAAGCAGTTGAGTGTTTTGAGGTAGCCGCTGAGGTTATGGTGTGTCTTGCGCTCGTAGAGTTCGATGATGATACGTCCGGGATCGACCCCCAGGTTTTCCAGTTTTTCAAAAAATGTGTTTTGGAACGACTCATCACGCAGGGAGAATGGTGAAAGATTGAAAGAGAGGGAAACGTTTTCATCAATGAGAGGAAGCAGCTCCAGCACATGTTCAAGAAGTGCCATATCGTATACTCTGCCAAGTCCGAGACGGTTGATGACAGGCAGATAGATGCGTGGCAGTATCTCTCCGCTCTGTGGAGTTCTGAGTTTGGCTGAGACTTCATAGATATCGACCCTGTCTGTGTGGGTATTCAGCAGTGGTCTGAAAGAGAGTACCAGTGAGCGTTTGTCGAGAGCGGAAGTGATGCACTGCTCGATTTCACTGAGTGCTTTCGAGTCACTAATCAGCTGTTTCGTCCTGCCGGAATCCTCTTTCTGTTTCTCCTGCATAGTAAGCAGATCTTTGAGGTGCTGGATATCCTTGGTGATATCTTCTCCGGTATTGGTAATGACGGCAAAGGCGTAGTCGAGTTCGATTGTTTCAATTGTATGATTCTGCTCGATAAACCTTTTTAGTGCCTTTTCGATATGGGGGGCCTCTTTCTCCAGCGCAACAATGAATTCCGCACCATAGCGCCTGGCAATGACCGCTTTTGGGAAACCGGCCTCATGAAGCATATCGTTAAGTCGGTGAATCAGGGTGTAGAGCAGTCGGTTGACCTCATAGGTACTGTAGTTCTCATTGATAGTAGAGAGGTTTTTGACCACAAATAGTACCAGTGTCTTGGGGTGAAACTGTTCGAGTTTTTTGACAAAGGCACGCTCATTGAACCCTTGCGTGGTCTGGTCAAGCAGACTCTCTTTAACGCTGAGCTCCATCAGGAAGTAGATGAAGTAGACTGTTACAAAGAGCAGGCTGCCAAAGAGTACAGCACTCTCTGTATCGAAAGAAATACTGCTGTCTCTGAAAAAGATACTGTAAAAGACTAGAGAGATGAGCAGAACGACAGGAATACCGGCACGCAGTGCCAGCTTGAAGCGTCGTTCGCGCTCTTCAAGTTCAGAGAGGAGCATTAGACATCCAGATGTTTGACATCTTTGGCATGCTGCTCAATATAGTTTCGGCGTGGTTCCACTTCGTCACCCATAAAGAGTGTAAAGGTTTCACTTGCCTCTTCGGTGTCGTCTATCTTGACCTTGAGCAGGCTTCTGTTCTCCGGTGTCATCGTCGTCTCCCAAAGCTGTTCGGGGTTCATTTCACCAAGACCTTTGTAGCGTTGGATGTAGGCGCCCTTCTTGGCATTGGCTTCGACCTGTTCAAAGAGTTCGAGCAGGTCTTTGTCCTTGAACTCGTCGGTGATGTGTTCCTGGATTTTCTGGTGGATATGGATCGCCTCATTGTAGTGCGGGTTGGTAAAGAGAATATCATCAATGATCAGCTCCTCAAGGCCGTCGTTGGTCTGTACATAATAGTGGAGACGATCTTCTGAAACAGCTTTGTTTAGGATGTTGTACCCTAGGTCGGCAATGTATTTTTCAATCGTTTTTGCCAGTGTCTGGTTGTCTGTACCGACAATGTCGGGATTTTCAATCATATAGCGTAGTACCTCCACCAGTGCGAACCGTTTTTCGATCTCTTTGAGGGTCATACGGTAGTAGGCAACCAGCTTGAAGAGGTCAATGAGGTCGTTACGTCCCATCGTTTCGCTTTCGATGACATCGATACCGTTTTCAATGAGGAAGTCGTTGAGTGCCTTGTCATCTTTGAGGTAGGTTTCGTTCTTCCCCTTCTTGTATCGGTAGAGCGGCGGTTGTGCAAGATAGAGATACCCTTTCTCGATGATCGGGCGGAGGAAGCGGAAAAAGAAGGTCATCAGCAGTGTCTGGATATGGCTTCCGTCAACGTCGGCATCGGTCATAATGATAATCTTGTGGTAACGCAGTTTCTCTTCATCGAACTCGTCACCGATACCACAGCCAAGTGCGGTGATCATATTCTTAATCTCGTCAGATTTCAATATCTTCTCAAGGCGCGCCTTCTCGACATTGAGGATCTTACCCTTTAGCGGTAGAATCGCCTGGAAGACACGGTCACGCCCCTGTTTTGCCGAACCGCCTGCAGAGTCCCCCTCGACCAGATAGATCTCTGAAATCTCCGGGTCTTTGCTCTGGCAGTCTGCCAGTTTCCCCGGAAGGGTACCGACACTCATGGAGTCCTTGCGTTTGACCAGGTCGCGTGCACGCTTTGCTGCATCACGCCCTTTGGCTGCCAGCAGTACCTGTGCCATGATCGCCTTGGCTTCGATGGGGTTCTCTTCGAGGTATTTGTTGAAACGCTCTGTAAAGAACTTCTGAACCAGCGGACGTACATAGCTTGACCCCAGTTTTCCTTTGGTTTGCCCCTCGAACTGTGGTTCGGGTACACGTACGGAGACAATGGCGACCAGTCCCTCTTTACAGTCATCCCCCGTAATTTTGGTGTTCTTCTCTTTTGCATTTGCGTTTTTGGCAATGTAGCTTGAGAGAGAACGAGTAAGACCGGCTCTGAAGCCCGCTTCGTGTGTGCCGCCTTCAGGGGTTTTGATGTTGTTGACAAACGAAAGTGTCTTCTCGCTGTCAGAGTCGTTGTACATCAGTGCAATGTCGATCTCTATGTCATCCATTTTGCCCTGGAAGAACTGCGGGTTTGAGATGGGTGTTTTGGTGTTCATATCTTCGACAAACTGCTTGATGCCGCCTTCGAAATGGTACTTCTCTTTCGTACCGTCACGTTCGTCCTTGAACTCGATAGTGATACGCGGATTAAGGTAGCAGAGCTCTTTGAATCGCTTCATCAGAATCTCTTTTTGGAACTCCACGCTTTCGGTAAAGATGGTCTCATCCGGCCAGAACTCTATTCTGGTACCGGTCTTTCGTGTCGTACCGGTGATTTCCAGCGGCTTTTGCGGAATACCTTTTTCGAAATCCTGCTCGTGAATGTTTCCGTCACGGAAAACAGTCAGATGCAGTCTGCTTGAGAGGGCGTTGACGACGGAGACCCCGACCCCGTGCAGACCGCCTGAGACTTTGTAGGTATCTTTGTCGAATTTCCCTCCAGCGTGCAGTACGGTCAGAACGACGGTTGCTGCAGAGATCTTCTCGGTAGGGTGCTCGGCGACGGGAATCCCCCGTCCGTTGTCCTCGATGATGGCCGAACCGGCTTTGGTAAGGGTGACTTTGATCGTGTCACAGAACCCTGCCATCGCTTCATCGATGGAGTTGTCGACCACTTCGTAGACCAGATGGTGAAGCCCTTTGGTTGAGGTATCACCGATATACATTCCAGGTCTTTTCCGAACCGCTTCGAGCCCTTTGAGGACCTTGATATTGCCAGCACCGTATTCTGCCATAATTGACTCCGTTTTTTGGGGTATTAATTATATATATTTTATCGAAATAAACTTACAGAAAGCGTGGTATACAGGGCATTTGGGAGGAATTTGAGAGGGGTAGGCGTAAAAGTGGTTTTTGGTGTCCTGATTAGGGATGAATTATGCTCTTTTTGTGGTCTGTTTTTTGTTTTTTATGCCAGGCTATGGAAGCTACTCTGTCTTAGAATATTTTTGCTATTTTGAGGGAGGTTTTGTATTTAACGTTCTTCTTCATTTCTTTTTTTCTTTGTTCTCGTGACAAAGAAAAAAGAGAAACAAAGCAAAACTAGCGAATAGCGGTTTGTGACAGCAAAAGTTTCTTTAGTAAAGAAAAAAAGAAAACACGATAACGCGTGGCCTTTTATTGTATTTCCTTGACTATGGAAAAGTGATTTGGTTTGTATTTTATATGCGTTTTTCTTCACTCTTCACTCTCCACTCTCATAGCATTGTTCCTGCCGTCTGCTTCTTCGTACTGACAATATCTATGGCATTGGGGTCGATGAACTGCTCTCTTTCGTATGCGTCTATGGCGTAGCGTCCTATCATCGCGGCGTTGTCGGAGCAGTACTCCAGCGGGGCGGTGTGCATCGTTTTACCAAATTCGGCACAGAGGGTTTCGTAGGCGCTGCGCAGGTACCGGTTGGCCGAAGCGCCGCCGACGATGGCGAAGTCTTTAATGGGTTCGGCTTTGAAGATCTTCTTGCTCTTTTGCAGCAGGTGCAGTTTGACCGCTTTCTGGAAAGAGGCGGCAAGGTCGCGTTTGTCTTGTTCGCTCATCGCATCGGGGCCGCCAAGCTTCTCTATCTCAAGGCGTACGGCGTTTTTCAGTCCCGAAAGCGAAAAGGCGATCAGTTTGGAGTTGCGAAGGGGTACGGGAAGATCGAAACGGTTCTCATCCCCCTCTTTGGCCAGCGCTTCGATGATGGGACCGCCGGGATAGCCAAGGCCCATCATCTTGGCAGTTTTGTCGAAGCTCTCACCCACACTGTCATCCATGGAGGTGGCAAGGATCTCCATCTTCTCAAAACTCTCTACGCGGAGCACCATCGTATGACCGCCGGAGATCAGCAGTACCAGCATCGGAAAGCGGGTCGGTTTTTCGATGAAGAGCGAATAGATATGTCCCTTAAGGTGATGGACGGGGATGAGCGGGATCTTCAGCAGCGTCGCAAGCGTCTTTGCCATGGCGATCCCCTCAAGCAGTGTGACACCGAGTCCCGGCTGGTTGGTGACGGCAACTGCCTTGAGAGTGTCGAAGTAGGGCTTGGTCTCTTCAAGAATGTTCGGCAGTGCCACGGCATGAAGTCTGGAAGCGAGTTCAGGTACCACACCGCCGTAACAGGCGTGTTCGGCCTCCTGGGATATCTTTTTGTGATAAAGAAGAGCTTTTGTTGTGATGTCGGTAACGGCGATGGAGCTGTCGTCGCAGCTGCTCTCTATGCTGAGGATCATGCATGATCCTTAGTTAGTGAATAGTGAATAGTGAATAGTGAATAGTGTTGGTATGCGTTGCTACGCAACGCTTCTATTTTGTTTGGGTTGCTCGTGGCTCGTGGCTCTCTGCTCACTAATAGCTCCTTGTTTTCTATGACTTTTGATAAAAGCTTTTCGAATGAAAAGCATACCATAACTCTTCACTCTTCGTTATTCACTCTTCACTGAAAAATCGGACAGTACCGATTTTTCTATTGTTTCCCACTTCCCAAAGCCGCTGTCGGCGTTGATATGGCCGGCATCGTGCAGTATCTCCAGGGGGATGTCGTAGTGGGCGGCGATCTCTTTTGCCTCTTCTACGGTGATCCAGGGGTCGTTGTCGGAGACGAACATCTGCACCTCTTTGGCGCACAGCGCTTTGGGCATAGGGCAGGGGAAGAAGCTTTTGATCGTCACTTCGGTGGTATGCAAGCTTGGCGGGGCGACCATGAAGAGACGCTCGACCGGTGCAATGTCCTCTTCGCAGAGCCAGAACCAGAGGGTGTTGGCAAGAGAGTGGCAGACGACGGTATCGGGTTTGAAATCTTCCAAAATTGCCTTTACCTGCTTGAGCCAGCGGTTCCTGGAGGGGAAGTGCGGGTGCTGAATAAGCGGGAAGCTGACAGTACCGTAGTTCTTGGCAACCTCACAGGCCAGATGTGCCTGCCAGTGCGGGTAGTCGCTGCCGCCCCAACCGTGCAAGATAAGGGTTTTCATTGAAAACCCTTATCTTGAGTGAATAGTGAATAGTGAATAGTGAATAGTGTCGGTATGCATTGCTGTGCAATGCTTTTATTTAATTTCGGTTTCTCATTACTCATTGCTCATTCCTCACTTGTTCGCTGCGTAAGCTCTCACTTCTCTATCAATAGTGATAATATCATCAATGCTGTTTGGCTTAACGTCTTCAAAGTGTCTGTAGGCGTCAAGGACGATATCGCTCATACCGAAAAAGGAGCACTCCTCTTTTTGGAACTTGTCGATGGCCACTTCGTTGGCGGCGTTGACGACGACACCCAGGTGCGGGTGTTTTAGAATGTGCTCTTTGATACTCCATATGGGATAGCGGCTCTCTTCGATGGGCAGGAACTCCAGCGGGCCTGTCTCAAGGAGGTCTATTGGTGGCAGGATGGGCTCTTCGACGCGATCATGCAGGGCAAAAGCAATGGGAAGTTTCATATCCACGCCGGCGAAATGGGCGGTGGTGGAGCCGTCGACAAATTCGACAAGGGCGTGGATGATGGAGCGTTTTTCGATGACGGCATCGATGTTGGAGGTGCCAAAGAGCCATTTTGCTTCGAGCAGTTCGAAGAGTTTGTTGGTCATCGTCGCCGAATCGATGGTGATCTTGTTGCCCATCGACCAGTTGGGGTGTTTGAGTGCGTCGGAGAAGGTGGCCGTTTTCATCTTTTCGGGCTCCCACTCTCTGAAAGCGCCGCCGCTTGCGGTGATGTAGAGTTTGGAGACGGGGCGGTCGTTCATCAGGTACCAGAGTCCGAAGTGTTCGCTGTCAATCGGGGTGATGCGGCTCATATCGATGAATGCGCCGGCAACGACAAGCGACTCTTTGTTGGCCAGTGCGACCTTTTTGCCAAGCTGCGTCGCCTTGAGGGTGGGGGCCAGTCCCGTGTAGCCGACCAGCGCGTTAACGATGGTGTGGCTTTGGGATTCTTCGATGATGGAGAGAATGCCCTCCGTACCGATACGCACATCGGGGTGATTGACACGCTCCCTGTCCCTTTCGTGGGCAATGGCGACCATTTTGGGGTGGTAGAGGGCTATCTGCTCATTGAGCAGGTCGATATTGCTGCCTGCGACAAGGGCTTCGACGGTGATGTTGTAGCGCTTGGTGATCAGCAGGGTGTTGACACCGATGGAGCCGGTGGATCCAAGAAGAACGATGGACATCGGTTACAAAAACGCTCTGAGGGCGATCACCATCATCGGTGCGCCGAAGAGATAGCCGTCGATACGGTCGAGGATGCCGCCGTGTCCCGGGAGCAGGTCGCCGCTGTCCTTGACCCCTGCTTCACGCTTGAGGTAACTCTCAAAGAGGTCTCCGAAGACCGATGCGACGGAAGTCAGCAGTGTGACGACAAACGCGATCCATCCCGGTGCGACGTAAAGTCCCACATAGGTACCTGCAGCTGTAGCGAAGACAATACCGCCGATTACCCCTTCAATTGTCTTGTTGGGGCTGGTATCGGAGAATTTCGTACGCCCTATCGCCTTGCCGGTGAAGAAGGCCATCACATCGGTCAGCGCCACGGTCACCAGCAGCCAGAACATCGCCTGAATGCCAAAGTCGTCATAGAGGATCAGAAAGAAAAAAATACCGCTGACAGGGTAGAGAAAGGGCAGGATGAGCCGTTTGTCGAAGTTGTGGAAGTAGGCGATGGAGCCGCCGAAGATGATGGCGACAAAGTAGAAGAGGTCGTCGGGATTGGGGTAGAAGTAGGCCACTACCCACAAAAATGCCGCCCAGAAGTAGGCTGAGGGGCCGACCAGTCTGAAGAGTTTCATCGCTTCGTAAAAGGCGAAGATGTAGATGACGCCCAAAAAGGCCCACATCACGAAAAAGTTGTCCATCCAGCCGATAAAGCCGACCACTGCCAGCAGGGCGATGCCTGTCAGCCAGCGCTCCTGATGGTCTGTAAAAATCTTTGTCATACCCTGTCCTTGTCGCAATTGTCAATGATTATAGCAATTTTTGCGTTAAACCCTTATTTCCACGCCCTCTTTGAGTACAGGGATGGTCTGGTACTTGTCGTACTCGACGTTGGAACCCTCCTGAATCTTGACGAACTTGCGTTTGGTGTAGTCGACAAGGTAGTTGCCCGGCTGGTCGGTGGAGAAGTCCACACAGAGCTTGGCCGCAGCCTGCAGCACGGAGTCGGGAAGGTTCTGCTTGTCGGTGCGGATGATGACGTGAGAGCCCGGAATGTCTCGTGTGTGCATCCAGATGTCGTTGCTCTTGGCCTCCTTGAGGAGTGCCTGATTCTCTTTTGAATTGCGGCCCACAAGTACCTTGTAGTCCTCTATCCAGAAGAGTTCCCCCTCTTTGACACGCTCCTTTTTGCGCTGCGACTTGCCGCGTTTGGGTACAAGAAGTTCCAGTTCGTAGGGGGCCTTGGCCTGTTTGATGGCGTAGAGAATGTTTTCGTAAAAGCTCTTTTTGCTCTGAAGGTTCTCTCTTTCGATATGGATGTTCTTTGCCTTGTTCTGCGCGCGTTTGGCGAGGTTGAAGTAGTGGTCGCTCAGGCGGTTGACCTTGACATCATTTGGCAGCGGGATGCTCACCTTGTTGCCCTCAAAGTCCCAGGTGTCGAGTTTGGTGTCGTAGGGTTTTATCTGGTAGAGGTTGGCAAGGATGAGGTTGCCGTATTGGCGAAAGGTTTGGGCACGGACTTGCAGCTGGGCCTCATCTGGCAGTTTTTTCAGCTCCACGTCCAGCTTCTTGATCTTCTTTTCGATCGCGGCACGCTTTTGCTGTTTCATTTGGGTAAGGCGCTGTTGTTGTATGGTTTGATAGCGTTCCTCTAAAAGCGTATCGATATCCGTAGGGTGTTGTCCCCCGGCAACACCTTCTTCTTTGTTGTGGTGATCGGTGCTGTCAGGGGAGGGCACCCTGCGGGGAATTGGCAGTAGTTCTACCCCCGGACGCACCACACGAAAGGAGCTATCACTGTCGATGTGACGCAGCGCTTCGATGACCGTTTCGTTCTCATCGAGCAAAATAGCATTGGTATTCTTGCCGGTAAACTCAAGCTGCAGGTAGACTCTCTGGTCTTTGTAGGCACTCTTGGGTGCGACCTTGAAGCGCAGAATACGGTCCTCTTTTGGCACTTCGACACCAAGCAGCCTGCCTGCGGAAAGCAGCGAGTGCAGCAGTGTGTCAAAGGGGGCGCTGTAGCCCTGAAGCGGCCGCTGGCTTGGCGCCTTGTAGACAAAGCTGTGCCCGCGCGTCATATTGAAGAAGTAGCTCTGCTGTTTGTCGAAGACCAGTTCTATGGTGTTGTCTTCGACCCTTCTTGCCCGGGTGATGTAGGTAAAGTCATTCAGCCGTCTGGCAATGGCCTGGAGTTCGGTGAGTTTCATGGTTTCCCTGTAAGGTGCGTATTTGCGCACAAAATGAAGTCTAAATCGTATCGCAGAAAAGCTTTTTGACCTTTTCGATAGCTGTATCGCTGATAGTTGCCAATTTCTTGTCAACTATTTCACGATTGAGTGTAAAGCATTTATCATACTTTACATAAGACTTTAGAGGCAGACTATTTTCCAAAAAGAGATCTTCTTCAAGTAAAAAGAGAGAAGAGTGGGTTGCTTTCAAAGTGATCTGAAAGCAGATGATGTCTCCCTGTCTATTTTCATCTTTGATGACAAGCACGGGTCTTTTCTTTGACTGCTTTAGTGTAGTAAAAGGAAACTTCACAAGAACGATCTCACCTCTTTTATAGTGCATCCCAAACCTTGTCCTCTTCATTGTCCCACGTGCTTTCCATAGCGGGGGCTTGCAGCTTCATCAGCTCCAACTCCGTCTCTCTTTCTGTATCAGAGGATGTCTTGATCTTCTCTATCATAATGCCCTGTACACTATGCAGCATCTCCAGGACATTTTCAAGATAGGAATCTTTGACTTCGAGGGTTATTTTCTGCATCTGTGACTCCTGCTATGTGTGTATTTTTGCTATCGATGGCATTTTGGTTTATCCGCATCATTGGTTAAAGAATGTTTGTATGCATTATAGCATAAGTTCCCCGATACAGCCGCCGTTCTAGTTGAGGTGTTTACATTTCTGCAAGTTGGCCAAAGGGACTTTTTGAATCATTTTGCATACTGCTTTAAGTTTCAACATACAGGGTGGCGTGCGGTCTTTTAAATGGTCAACGAAATTCTACCATAACTTTATTTCGCTATAATTCGCGCAATTAATGATAACAATTTCAAGGATTTCCTATGGGACAGACTATTACCGAAAAGATCTTCTCCGAACATGCCGGCCGCGACGTTTATGCAGGTGAGATCGTCAGAGTGCCGATCGATATGACTATCGGTAACGACATCACCACACCAATCTCCATCAAGGCGTTTGAAGAGAGCGGTGCCAAAGAGCTTGCCAACCCGGACGGCTTTGCCATCGTGATGGACCACTACATTCCGGCAAAAGATATCGCTTCTGCAAACCAGGCGAAGATCAGCCGTGAATTTGCCTACAAGCACAATCTCAAGTACTTCTTTGACGAGAAAGATATGGGTATCGAGCATGCGCTGCTGCCAGAAAAAGGCCTTGTCATTCCCGGTGACGTGATCATCGGAGCCGACAGCCACACCTGTACGCACGGTGCGCTGGGTGCTTTCTCTACGGGAATGGGAAGTACCGACATCTCCTTCTCCATCATCACCGGCGGCAACTGGTTCAAGGTGCCCGAATCCATCAAGGTCAATCTTGTCGGAAAGCCCGGCAAGCACATTTACGGCAAGGATATCATCCTTGAACTTATCCGCATCCTCGGGGTGGACGGTGCGCTCTACAAAGCCATCGAATTTACAGGAGAGGGTGTGCAGTACCTTGGCATGAGTGACCGCTTCTCCATGTGTAACATGGCGATCGAAGCGGGTGCGAAGAGCGGTATCTTCGCGATCGATGAAGTGTCACAGAAGTACCTTGACGAGCGAGCCGAAGCAAACGGCGGGCTGCGAAGCGAACCGAAGATCCACTACTCCGACGAAGATGCGACCTACTGTCAGGAGATCACCATCGATATGGCGAATCTTTCACCGGTGATCGCCTATCCGTTCCTGCCAAGCAACGGCAAACCCGTAGAGCAGGCGGTAGAAGATGACCTGAAAATAGACCAGGTGATGATAGGAAGCTGTACCAACGGACGGCTTGAAGACCTGCGTATTGCCGCAGAGATCGTCAAGGGCAAGCGCGTGGCGAAACATACCCGTATGATCGTCACCCCTGCAACACAGAAGATTCTGATGCAGGCGCAGCATGAGGGGCTCATCGATACCCTCATCGAAGCGGGTGCGGTAGTCTCCAACCCGACCTGCGGCGCCTGCCTTGGCGGATACATGGGTATCCTTGGTGACGGTGAGCGCTGTGTGGCGACGACCAACCGTAACTTTGTCGGCCGTATGGGTGCGCGAACCTCAGAGATTTACCTTGCCAACTCAGCCGTCGCAGCGGCAAGTGCCATTGCGGGCAAGATCGTCGATCCGCGCGACCTCTAAAAGCAGCCACAATGGGAAAAGACCGCAGTTTCGCGCATCTTTTCCCCAAGAAGCAGTCTTCCTATCAGCAACACCCTACAGGCACTGCCCAAAAGGTACTTTTCTGGGGCGTGTTTCTCTTTTTTCTTCTCTACCTGAAGTACCGCCCCTATGAACAGAGTGCGCACATCGTCAGCGGAGGCCTTGAGTATATTTTTACCCTCTACCACTTCATCATCAACCAGACCATCGGCATTGTCCACGAAGCGGGGCATGGTGTCTGCTACCTGCTGCCGTGTCCGACGTTTGTTATGGTGTTTAACGGCACACTCTTCCAGTGGCTCTTTCCGCTTGGCATCGCCTGGTACTACAAAAGACGCCATAACATGGCAGGTTGGTGGCTGGGGCTTTTCGTACTGGCGGTCTCTATGGACTACACGGCCTGGTACATCTCCACTGCACCCGAGGGTGCCTATGTGCCTGCCTCAAAATCCTTTCTTGGTGTGGACGGCCTGCACGACTTTCACTACATGCTGAGTGCACTGGGGCTGCTTGCCTACAGCGGCGTGATCGCCATGGCAATTAAAACCCTTTCGCTGCTGGTAATGTTTCGAAGCGTCTTCGGGCTCTTTGGCATTGCCTACGGGAAAAACAAAACAGGGAGGGCCGGATGAACCCCTACACGTATCAGTTTATTGTAGATAAAGAGGCAATCGACTTCAACGGACACGTCCACAACGTTACCTATCTCAGTTGGATGATAGAGGCGGCAACGAAGCACTCCGAAGCAGTGGGTGCAGGCCATGAGGCGTGTCTGATACATGGTGGCATATGGGTAGCCAAGTCGCATCATATCGAGTACAAGAAGCCGGCGTTCGAAAATGACGTGCTGCAGATGAAGACCTGGATAGAAGATATTGGAAAGATAGCCTCCACGCGCCGTTATGAGATCAGCCGTATCGGGGATGGGGCCATTGTCTGTGAGGGTGCAACGGAGTGGGTCTTTGTGGATGCCAAGCGTATGCGGCCTATGAAGATACCAGAGGCGGTTATTGAGGGGTTCAAAAATGCTTAAAGTGAAAGATTTAAGTTTTCCCTTAAAAAATACAAACCTTAAACCAGAAACCCCCGTAAATAAGGGCTTTAAACTTTTGGATTAAGGTTTACTCCAAATGGATATAACCTTAAAGCGCCGTATCTTAGGGATTTGGCGGTTAACATAATGGGCATTCTTTGAAAAGAAGAAAGCCCTTGTTTGCATTATTTTTTATTTAAGATAGCATAGTCTTTGCATCCCGCAGCAAACCCACCATCACAAGCCTTGCCGAACAACTCTTTCGCCTTAAAATAATCCTGCTTCACACCCTCACCATGGTGATACATAAACCCAAGGTTAGCGCATCCCTTAGCAAACCCACCATCACAAGCCTTGTTAAACAACTTTTTCGCTTTAAAATAATCCTGCCTCACACCCTCACCATTGTAATACATAAGCCCAAGGTTAGCGCATCCCTTAGCATCCCCACCATCACAAGCCTTACCATACAGCTCTTTTGCCTTAAAAATATCCTGCCTCACACCCTCACCATTGTAATACATAAGCCCAAGGCTATAGCATCCCACAGCATTCCCTCCATCACAAGCCTTACCAAGCAACTCTTTCGCCTTAAAAATATTCTGCCTCACACCCTCACCATGGTAATACATGACCCCAAGGATAGCGCATCCCACAGCATTCCCTCCATCACAAGCCTTACCAAGCAGCTCTTTCGCCTTAAAAATATTCTGCCTCACGCCCTCACCTTTGTAATACATAAGCCCAAGGCTATAACATCCCTTGGCGTCCCCACCATCACAAGCCTTACCATACAGCTCTTTTGCCTTAAAAATATCCTGCTTTACACCTTGACCTTTGTAATATAAAACCCCAAGGCTATAACATCCCATAGCATTCCCACCATCACAAGCCTTACCATACAGCTCTTTTGCCTTAAAATAATCCTGCTTCGCGCCCTCACCTTTGTAATACATAAACCCAAGGTTAGTGCATCCCACAGCAATCCCACCATCACAAGCCTTGCCGAACAACTCTTTCGCCTTAAAAGTATCCTTCTTCACGCCATCACCTTTGTAATACATAAACCCAAGGCTATAACATCCCTTAGTGTCCCCACCATCACAAGCCTTACCAAGCAGCTCTTTTGCCTTAAAATAATCCTGCTTTACGCCTTGACCATCGTAATACATAAGCCCAAGGCTATAACATCCCTTAGTGTCCCCACCATCACAAGCCTTTTTATTCTCTTTAAAAGTATAGGCATTTAAAGACACGCTTATTCCAAGTAATATCATGAATACTATTAGTGTTTTTTTCATTTTGTTTCCTTTATATTTGTAATATTGGGTATATTGTATATTAATTTAGAAATAAAGTTAAGGGAATTTTGAAAATATTTTTCTCTCCAAAATGCTTAGTTTATTAACATAAGACCTGATTCTATCAACAAAATCAACCTCTTAATCCAAACTACTAACGTTTAAAACCCTGCATTCGGGTCGAACCCGAACCCCCCGCCACCAAAGTCCGGCGTACCGAAGCTCTGTGAGCTGAAGCTTGGGTTGCTGTGGCCATGCTTGACCGACTCTGCGCGAAGCATCGTAATGTCCATTTTGGGGTCTATGCCTTTGGGGCAGACGGCTGTACATTCGCCGCAGAGGGTACAGTCCCACACGCCGTTTTGCTGTACGGCATCAACAATGCTTTTGGGTTCGCCTTCACGTTTGTCCACAGTGTAGCGGTAGGCGCGTGTGAGGGCGAACGGCCCGAGGAAGTCGGGATTGACGGCAAAGACGGGGCAGGCGGAGTAGCAGCTGTCGCAGAGAATGCAGTCTGTCTGCTTCTCTGTCAGGTGCTCCTCTTTGGGGGTGAGTGCCGCTTCGGTGTAGCTGTGCAGCCAGGTTTGCCCCCTTTTGAGAGTGGTTTTGGCACCGCTTTTGTCGACCTTGAGGTCACGCAGTACGGGGTGGTACTGCAGCGGTTCAACGACATCTCCGGGTTTGACCTTGTAGGAACAGGCAAGCTCCTCCCTGCCGTTGACGCGCACTGCACAGGTGCCGCAGACAGAGGCACGGCATCCCGCGGAGAAGGTCAGGGTGGCATCCTGAGTCTCCTTGATGTAGACAAGGGCACTCAGAAGCGGTATCTCACCTGCAGGAAGCCTGTAGTTCTGGTGGGTGCCCGTTTCGCTTCTCAGAATGGAAATGATCATGCTGTCTCCTTCTTCCATTGTAGAACAATATGTTTCTTGAAGGCATCGCTCTCCTCTTCGAACCCGACTTTAAAGTGGGCCCCGCGGCTTTCATCGCGGGCTATGGCTGCTGAGATGATGGCGGGTGCCAGAAGCAGGGCATTTTTGAACTCGAGGAGTTCGATGAGGTTCTGGTTGTTGTTTCTGCTTTTGTCGCCGATACCCATCTGCTTCTGGGCCACCTGCATGGCGATAACCTCCTCAAGCGCTTCGTTGAGCTGATTGTTTTCTCTGACAATCCCCACTTTTTCATAAAAGAGTTCGCCCAGCTTCTCCCGGTAGGTGTAGAAGCTCTCGCCACTCTCCTGTGCAAAAAGTGCTTTGATGGCTGCTTCATCCTTGCTGCGCTGTGCATCGTCAGCCGGTTTGGAACTGGCATAGACGGCATGCTTGAAGGCATTCTCACCCGCAAAACGCCCGAAAGCGGTGATCTCGAGCAGGGAGTTGCCCCCAAGGCGGTTGGCGCCGTGCACTTTGGCATTGGAGCATTCGCCTGCGGCAAAGCATCCTTTGATACCGTTTACCTCAAGGGCTCCGTCGACGTCGATGCCGCCCATGGAGTAGTGCGCGACGGGCTTGATGGGTATGAGTTCCTTTGCCGGGTCTACATGTTCGTGTATTTTGCAGAGTTCCACCTCCTGTGGCAGCAGCTCCATCAGTTTTGCTTCTCCTAAATGACGTACATCGAGAAAGACCCGCTGCCCCTCTTTCATCTGCATAAAGATCGCCCGTGCCACTTCATCGCGCGGCTTGAGTTCATCGACGAAGCGCTCCCCGGCTTCATTGACCAGGTATCCGCCTTCGCCCCTGGCACTCTCGGAGACCAGGATGCAGGAGTGTTTGAGCGCGGTAGGGTGAAACTGCACGAACTCCATGTCACTCACCGCACCGCCTGCACGCAGCACCGCGGCAATCCCGTCACCGGTGGCACCATACATGTTGGTGGTGAAACCGTGGTAGATGCTGCCGTAGCCTCCCGTAGCGATGACGACCGATTTGGCATCGACCTGTTTGACCTCTCCGCTTCGTATATCGAGAAAGGTGGCACCCTTGACGGTATCATCGGGTACGATGAGGTTGAGCAGAAAGTGCTCATCGAGAAAATCGACACCCTCTTTCAGGCAGGTGTCATAAAGGGTATGCAGCAGCTTCAGCCCCGTATAGTCCTGGGCATAGCAGGCGCGTTTGGCGGAGGCGCCGCCCATTTGGCGCTGGGCGATAGAGCGGGTAGCGGGTAGCGGGTAGCGGGTAGAATCGTTTTCTCTCTCTAGTCTGGAAAAGGGCATACCGAGGGTTTCGAGCCATTCGATAGTTTTTGGGGCATCGGCGCACATCTGACGGACCATATCCTCATCGCAGAGGCCGTGGGCGGACTTGATCGTGTCGGCGATATGCAGCGAGACATGGTCTTCTTCCACATTGCCAAGGGCGGCGTTCATCCCTCCCTGTGCCATGGAGGTTTGGGAGTTTGTGGGGTACATTTTGCCGACAACCAGTACCGATGCCCCTGCCTCCTTGGCGGCAAGTGCGGCACTGAGGCCGGCACCGCCGGAACCGATAACCAGCACATCTACCATGAAACACTCCTGTGGAGTGTTTTAAGTGAGGAGGTAGGAGGTAGGAGGTAGGAGTTTTGGTATGCGTTGCTTTGCAACGCTACTATCATATTTTGGCTCATCTTACTTTGTGTTCTCCAGATAGGTTTTGATGTTCTCTACGATGCCCTGCAGCAGGCGTTTTCTCGATTCGATGCTGGTCCAGGCGATATGCGGGGTGATGAGCAGGCGCTCTTTGTGTTCAACCTGCATCAGACGGCTCTCCATATCGATGGGTTCCTTTTCAAGTACATCCAGTCCGGCGTAGATCTCTCTGCGGTCGAGTTCGTAGGCAAGGTCGGTCTCGTTGACGATACCGCCTCTGCCAAGGTTGAGAAGAATGGCTTTCTCTTTGAGCATAGGCAGGTTCACTTCGTTGATCAGACCGTAGGTGCGGTCGGTCAGGGGTGCGTGGATGGAGATGACATCGCTGGTGCTCAGCAGCACATCGAGCGGCTGGTGGATGTAGGGGTGGCCGGTGTTCTCTCCGCTGGTGGAGTGGTAGGTGACCGCAGCACCGAACGCGGTAGCAACTTTGGCTACCTCCTGCCCGATGGCACCCATACCGATGATACCCCACTTCCTTCCCCGCAGTTCATGAAACGGGTGGGTGAGGTCGGTAAAGAGCCCGGACATGCTCCATACCCCTGTCTGGACCGCGGCATCATAGTATTTGAGATGTTCCATCAGGTAGAAGAGCATCGCAAAGGTGTGCTGCACTACAGATGGCGTGGAGTAGCCTGCAACATTCTTGACGACGATGCCAAGTGCCTGTGCTGCTTCAAGGTCGACATTGTTCATACCTGTCGCTGCAATACAGACAAGCTCCAGGTGCGGCGCCTGCGCCATTATCTCTTTAGTGAGCACGACTTTGTTGCTGATGACGATATGCGCGTTACGGATCGCCTCTGCGGTCTCGTCGGGCAGGGTGTTTTTGTATTGGGTGACATCTCCGAAGCGTTCGAGCACACTCAGGTCGAGGTCGGCTCCCAGGGTTTCGGTATCGAGTATGACGATCTGTCTGCGCATATCATGCTCCTTGCAGTGTAATGATGAGTTTTCGGCTTCCGGCGTAGTTGCGGTGTTCGCAAAGGTAGATCCCCTGCCATATGCCTAAGTTTAGTTTACCGTGTGTAAGGGGAATTGTCAATTCGGTGCCAAGCAGCATGTTCTTCAGATGGGCGGGCATATCGTCGCTGCCCTCCAGGGTATGCTCAAAACGGGGATAGCTTTCGGGGATGAGATCATTCAGAAAGGTCTCCGCATCGCTGCGTACGGTCGGATCGGCATTTTCGTTCAGACAGAGCGAAGCGCTCGTGTGCTGCAAAAAGAGGTGAGCCAGGCCGGTCTGCACACTGCCATCAAACAGCGCCTCCACCTTTGCGGTAATCAGGTGCATGCCGCGTGGCATCGGAGGGAGGGAGAGGGTGTACTGTTTAACGGTCATCGATACGCGATACGATATCGGTCGCTTTGGCTTTGGCAGCTTCTACATCCTCATCGAGCACGAGGCTTACAGCCATACGTCGGCCCACATGTGATTCGGGCTTACCGAAGACACGCACGAAGCTCTTTTCGTCAAAGGCGTCATCGGGGATCTCCAGTACCGGTGCATGGCTCTCGTGCTTTGCCTTGTAGGCACCGCAGGCACCTGCACCGTAGGTGGTAAAGGCCAGCGGCAGCCCCAGTACGGCACGCACATGCAGGGCAAATTCGCTCTGGCTCTGGGTGATGAGAGTGACCATGCCGGTATCGTGCGGGCGCGGGGAGAGTTCGGAGAAGTAGACCTCTTCGCCCTTGACAAAGAATTCCACGCCGAAGATACCGCGACCGCCAAGGCCGTCGGTAACCGCTTTGGCGATCTCTTTGGCTTTTTGTAGTGCTGCGTCACTCATTGTCATCGGCTGCCAGGAGAGGATGAAATCACCGTCCTGCTGGATGTGGCCTATGGGGTCGCAGAAGACCGTACCGGTTTCGTTGCGCACGGTAAGCAGGGTGATCTCGTAGTCGAAAGGAATAAACTCTTCGACGATCAGTTCGCTCGCATCGCCGCGCGCCTCCTTGGCGATCTCCCACGATTTTTCGATGTCATCAGGGGTTTTGGCGATGCTCTGTCCATGTCCTGAAGAACTCATTACCGGCTTGATGACGCACGGAAAGCCCATGCGCTCCGCCGCAGCCTTAAGCCCCTCCAGCGAGGTGACAAACTCATACTTTGAGGTCTTCAGCCCAAGCTCTTCTGCGGCAAAGACACGGATGTTCTTTCGGTTCATCGTCTTGTTGACCGCTTCTGCGTTGGGGATAACATGGTAGCCGCGCTTTTCCGCTTCAAAGAGTGCGGTGATGGAGATAGCTTCCACTTCGGGCAGAATGTAGCTTGGCTTCTCTTTTTCGATGAGTTCGAGTACAGCTGCTTCGTTTTGCATGTCGATGGCGTAGCTTCGGTTGGCTACCAGGTGGGCTGGCGCGTTTTCATACTTGTCTACGGCGATCACTTCGATGCCAAGGCGCTGTGCTTCGATGGCGACCTCTTTGCCAAGCTCTCCGGAGCCAAGCAGCATGATCTTTGTGCTGTTTTGTTGCAGGGGTGCGGTAAATGTCATGGTATACCCTTTGAAAAATAGATGGAGCTATTTTATCGAAAAGTTGGCTAAGGTGTAATGAGTTTTGGGGAAAGTTTGGGTGTGGTAAGGTAAAAAGTCGCTTCGAGTGACAGGGCGAAAGCCCCGTCCAAGACCGGATTACAGTCTTGACTCGTATCTTCTGAGCATGAAGAGTTTCTTGAGGATCTTTTTGCGGGTAGCGATCTTCTCTTTCTTTCTTCTTTCAGTCGGCTTCTCGTAGTACTGTCGCGCTCTGGCTTCAGTGACGATGAGGTTTCTGTCGCACTGTCTTTTGAATTTTCTGTACGCGTCATCAAAAGAGTCACGTGGTGTAAGCTTGATTCCTGGCATTAAGGCTCACCCCCTTCCTGTTCAAAATTTCTCCGTGCAGTGATGCAGGAGAGGAAACAAAGTGGCGAATTATAGCGCAATTTTTTTAAGATTTTCCGATATGGCTGCAAGAGTGCTCTATTTTTGGTATGATAATAAAAGAACTTCCCTAAAAGCGAGGCTGCAATGCAGAGACTTTTTCAATCGTGTTACGAGATGGACAGACGCTGTTACGAAGCGTACGGGCTGAGTGAAGATATTTTGATGGAGCATGCCGCAAGAGGGATGGCCGAAGCGATCAGAGAGCGGTTTGAAAAGGGCGCTTCGGTTTTCATCGCCTGCGGTCCCGGCAACAACGGCGGCGACGGGCTGGTGCTGGCACGCCAGCTTCACGGCGACTACCATGTGTCGGTTTTTCTGCCGATGGGAGCGAAATCGCCGATGGCAAAACTCCAGCTTGAACGCGCTCTAAAGATTGGCATAACGCCCTGCGAGGAGGTGGAAGATGCCGATGTGGTCGTCGACGCGCTCTTTGGCGCGGGGCTCAACCGTGAGCTTGACGATACCACGCAGAAGCTGCTGCACAAACTCAATGCACTTAAAGGCTTCAAACTTGCCTGCGATGTGCCGACCGGTGTGGGGAGTGACGGCAGACTGATGCCCTTTGCATTCGAGGCGGAGCTTACGGTGACGATGGGCGCGCTCAAAGAGGCGCTCTATCTTGACGCGGCAAAAGATGCGGTAGGAGAGATCCTCTGTGTGGACCTTGGCGTAGCACGCGAAAAGTATGAAATGCCCAGCCGTGCCTTTGTGCTTGAAGCGGATGACCTCAGGCTGCCTTCCCGCCGCAAAGCCGATGCGCACAAGGGCACCTTCGGCCATGCAGCGTTGCTCTGCGGAGAGAAAGAGGGGGCGGGTATCATCGCCGCCACGGCGGCCAGCCGCTTTGGCGCAGGGCTGACGACGCTAGTGGTGCATGAAAAAGTTTCCCCGCCGCCCTTTTTGATGCACGCTACCGATGTACCTCATACCGCTACGGCGATGGCAGTAGGCATGGGGCTTGGCAACCACTTCGAAGCGGAGTTTTTGCAAAAACAGGTGATATCAAGCCACCTTCCCATAGTACTGGATGCCGATGCCTTCTACTCGGAGGCGCTGCTTGGTATTTTGGAGCAGAAAGCGCGCGAAGTGGTCATCACCCCGCACCCCAAAGAGTTTACCGTGCTGTGGGAGAAACTCACAGGCGAAAAGCTCAGTGTCGAAGAGGTGCAGCAGCACCGCTTTGAGGTGGTACGCCGCTTCAACGCCCACTATCTGCACGTGACACTGCTGCTCAAAGGGGCCAATATGCTTATTGCCCAGGAGGAGCAGCTTTTTGTCAACCCGCTTGGCACTTCGGTGCTGAGCAAAGGGGGCAGCGGTGATGTGCTCTCGGGGCTCATCGTCTCCCTGCTGGCACAAGGTTACACCGGGCTTGATGCAGCCATTCACGGCTCACTGGCACTGACTGCAGCAGCGGATCGATTTGAGGGAGCAAGCTATGCGCTGCTGCCCACGGATTTGATAGATGCTGTGGCGGGTTTAGAGCAAAAGTAGAGTACAATAGCATTAAAAAAAGGCTTTCAGTGTGGCAGCAGAAAAACGTATTGCGGTACTTTTCAGTGGTAAGGGAACCAATTTTGCATATATCGTTGAAAGGCTGCACAAAGTACATCTGGAGGTAGCGGTTGCGCTAACGAACAACCCGAATGCCGAAGGAACAGCTGTCGCCAAAGCAGCCGGCATACCGTTGGAGATTGTTGATGCAAAGCAGTTTGATAGCCGCGAAGCGTTCGATGAAGAAGTAGTACGTCGGCTAAAGCACTACCGGCCTGATTTGACGGTGCTTGCCGGCTTCATGCGTATTCTCACACCAACCTTTACCGATGCCATTCGTGCGATCAATCTGCATCCCTCCCTACTGCCACGTCATAAGGGACTTCGCGCGATAGAACGAAGCTATGAGGATACATTTCCCGAAGGGGGTGTTTCGGTACACTGGGTCACTTCCGAACTTGATGGCGGAGAGATCATCGTGCAAAAGAGGGTTGCCAAGGCGGGGCTTGATTTTGAAACGTATGAAAGCAAAATCCGGCAGATAGAAAAAGAGGCGCTGAGTGAAGCGATTTTACAGGTTTTAAAGGAGGCAGATGATGAAAAATGATGAAAAACTGCGTTACTACAGCGATGCCGAGAATACCAAAGGTGCCTACTTTCTCTTTGTGGGGCTTCAGGTCGTACTGCTGCTGGTCGTTTACGCCTTTGTATACACCTCACTTGTGGCGGTCAAACTGGCCATTGCGAAGTACCATCTGACATTCATGGCCTATCTGCCGGTGGTATTCGTACTCTTTGGCTACCCTGTTGTGCTCTACAAGACCCGTCTGATGTTCCGCAAAAACAGACGCCTGCGTGCCACGGCGTGGATGCTTGGCTGGGCGGCGGTGTTCATTGTCTTTCTCTATGCCTTTGTGGTGCAGCTGGTAGGAAGCTGAACCGGCCGTGTTACGCTACTTCCCCACAAAACACCAGAAGATTCTACGTCTCTCTCTGCCTGCGGCGCTCAATTCGCTGCTGGATATGCTGCAGGTGATCACCGACCTCATTATGGTCGGGAGGCTTTCGGCGTTTGCCGTTGCAGCAGTGGGGCTTGGCCTGCAGTCTTTGATGTTTATGTTCGCCATACTGACAGTACTGCATGTGGGTACCTCAGCACTGCTGTCACGCTTTATCGGTGCGGGATACTTCAACCGCGCCTCCATCGGTCTGGCAACACTGCTTGGGTTCGCGTTCGTACTCAGCCTGCCGGCAATGGGGTTGTGGTATCTCTTTGCCTCCTCCATCTACCGCTGGTTCGGTACCGCACCCGAAGTGGCGGCACTGGGGGCGGATTATGTGCAGATGCTCACCTGGATGATGCCCTTTGTCTTCATGAAATTGGTCTTTGTCTCCGCGCTCAATGCTGCGGGCGATACCAAAACGCCGATGAAGGTGAAGCTGGTCTCCATCGTGCTCAATATAGTGCTCAACTACCTCCTGATATTCGGCAAGTACGGCTTTCCCGAACTTGGGGTGCTGGGTGCTGCGGTAGGTACGGTGGTGGTGAACATTATCGAGTTTTCCGTCTATGTGGTGCTCTATCTGAAAGAGAAGACACCCTACAAGCCGGTACTGCGCTACTCAAAAACGCTTCTGCGGCGTGCTCTGAAAGTGGGTATTCCCGCTTCCATTGAGCGTGCACTGACCTTTGGCAGCTTCATGCTCTTTACCGCCATCATCGCCCACTACGGTACCGAAGCGCTGGCGGGCTATCAGGTGGGCCTGCGGGTTGAGGGGCTGGCATTCATGCCCGGCATCGGCTTTACCATCGCAGCGATGGCACTGATGGGGCAGGGGCTTGGTGCGAAACGTCCGGAGCAGTCCAGAGAGGATGTGCTGCTGGTACTCAAGTATGCCTCCGGCTTTATGTTTCTGCTTTCATTCTTTATGATTTTTGTGCCCGAAAAGATCGTCTGGCTTTTCACGAACGATGAGGGGACCATCAGGGAAGCAAGCCTCTATCTGCGCATTGTAGGTTTTTCACAGATCCCTCTGGCATTCAACTTCGTCCTCTCCGGTGCACTGAGAGGTGCGGGCGATACGAAACGTACACTAAAGATCAATCTTATTTCCCTTTGGGCGGTACGTATCATCCCGGGCTTTCTGCTTTCGTGGTACTTCCATAATATTCTGCTGGTCTATCTGGCGATGATTTCGGATACTTTCGTCAAGGCTATCTGGCTCTGGGGCACCTTTCAGAAAGGTGCTTGGCAGAGGATAAAAGTATAAGAATAACAAATTTAAAATTATTTTAAATTAAACTATTATACAATTCTTAAAATTGATAATTTTACAAATAGGAGGGAGAAATGTCAGTTTTAAGACCCATTCCGACAGGCGTCGAAATCAAGCTCGATCCAAAGCGCTATATTGTCAGCAAAACCGATCCTGGTGGACGGATCGTCTACGGAAATGACTACTTCACGCAGATAAGCGGCTACAAAGAGAGTGAACTCATCGGTGCACCGCACAATATTCTCCGACATCCCGAAATGCCAAGAGCCATCTTCTACCTTATGTGGGAGCATCTCAAGAGCGGACGCAACATTATGGCGGTGGTCAAGAACCTTGCAAAAAACGGCAACCACTACTGGGTAACGACCGATTTTGACATAAAGCGTGACAGAAGCGGCAATATCCGTCACTATATCGCTTTTAGACAGGCGGCACCCAAACATGTGGTAAAAAAGATAGAAGAGCTTTACGGTAAACTCCTTGAGGTTGAAAAGGAGCACGGCATGAAGGCATCGGTCGAGTATCTCTACGGCTATCTCGAAGAGAGAAATATGAATTACGACCAGTTCATTGAAGAGCTTGCAAAGCCAAAAGGGCTGGCAGGCATCTTTTTTGCAAAGATGAAAAAGCTCTTCGGTTAGTTAGACATCGTTCGTACATCCAAAAAGCTTCCGCTCTCGTAGGCGAGTAGTTTCGGAAAGGTTTCCAAAAGTAGTTTGGCTGCCTCGATGGGAGTACGGATAGACCCATTTTTCAAGCGTGCGGCAGAGGGAAACTCCGTTTCATCGACCTTTGTGAGAATCTGTTCGACCATCGGGGTGCGTATGACACCGGGAGCGAGGGCGGTAAAATGGATGTGCGGCAGCTCCTTGGCATAGACCTTGAGCAGCATGTTGAGTGCGGCTTTTGAAAGAGAGTATGCACCCCACCCCTTGGAGCCGTTGACCGCGGCACCGGAACTGATGCCGACAACCTGTCTCGTCTTTGTGTGTGCGGCAAGCAGGTCGATGAGTACCTTGTTCGCCCATAGGTTGAGTTCCATCACCGCTTTGAGTTCATCAAGGCTTGTTTGCGAAAGCAGCTTAATCTCACCCAGCATACCCGCGTTGAGGATTGCGGTATCAAATCTCTTCTTCTGCAGGAACGGTGTGACTGTCTTGGCAATGCTGTCGGTTTGTGAAAGGTCGCACTGGGTAAAGAAAAAGGAAGTGTGCTGTCGCAATGCTTCTGGCGCTTCTCTTCCGACGGCATGTACTTCCATGCCCGTTGCAAGTGCTTCTTTTGCAAGTGCCAAACCGATGCCAGACCCCACCCCTGTAATGAAAATGCGCTCCATCTTCTCTCCTGTAACCGTTTTGTTTCCGCAGTGTGGTATAATTATACCCAATTACAAGCAGAAGGAATATCTATGAGCAAAGAGCCGAAAACACTTGAACAGCGTATAGAACGTATTTATAAAATGGCGAAGGAACACTTTGGCGAGGTGCGTTTTGTGGGTATCAAGCTGCACACCAAAATAGGCTGGGTGGCCAAGATTCAGTTCGATGAGTTTCAGTCGCTAGTCGCCGAGGGTGAAAATGCCGAAGAGGCGCTGAAGAACTTGCGCAAGCGTCTGAAGAAGATTATCGACCGTTACAATATGGTGTAGCGATGAAGCGAAGCTTCATCGAGTGAATAGTGAGGAGTGAAGAGTGAAGAGTTTCGGTATGCATTGCGTTGCAATGCTTCTATTGGGTAGGAATGGATGAAAAAGAATATTATTCTGATCGGATTTATGGGGGTGGGCAAGGGTACGACTGCGCGCGCCTTTGCGAAGAAGTACGGTGTTTACAATATCGATACGGACGATCTCATCGAGTCCAAAGAGAACAAAGAGGTCAAGAAGATCTTTGAAAAGAAGGGTGAAGCCTACTTCCGCAAGTGCGAACAGGAGACGGCCGACTGGATAGAAAAGTGCGTGACCGGTACGCTAATCTCCTGTGGGGGAGGGTTCTACAAGGTGAACAACCTCAAAAAGCTTGGTACCGTCGTATTGCTGGATGCATCTTTCGAGTGGATTCACAACCGCCTCAAAACGGCGAAGAACAGCAAGCAGAAACTGGCGAAACGTCCTTTGTTCCAAGACCCCAAAAAGGCCAAAAAACTCTATGCAGAACGGGAGAAAGCCTACAAAAAGGTAGCCGATGTCATCATCGATGTCGAAAAGCTTACCCTTGACGAACAGCTTGCCGAGATCGCCAAGAAGTGTAAAGTCTAAAGTATTCCGTCGCTCTGCTCCGCTTCAAAGATGAGACCGACAACGACAATGACGATGTAGGTGCCGATAATAAGCAGCAGGGTGTTGCCTCCAAGGGCGCTGAAGGCATCTTCTATGGAGCCGATATCCTCTTTGGCTTCGATGAGCAGGTTGACCCAGATGCCGAATGCCAGAAGAATCAGCAGCCCTTTCATATTGAGCAGTGTCGATTTTTTGACGGTTTTCTTTTTCACGTTTTATCCTCTTTTTTGAGTGTGCTCTCCCAGTACTCAAGCCCCTTGAAGATGCCGGTCAAGATGCCGAAAATGAGCATCGTACTTCCCATGCAGTAAGGGACAAGTTCAGAAAAAGGAGCAGGGTCGTTGATGAATATGGCGATGACATAGAGCCACACCGCTATCGTCACTACGGCACTGATCCTTTTTAGCCATACGATAAGTCTTTGTTTTTGTTCTCTTTCCATACACTTATTTTATCGTAATTAGATATAATTGCAACAATTTCCTATGAAGAGTGTCGATGCAGCAGTTTGAAACCTACCTTGCCAATAATTTGCCAAAAGTGAGCACCTTTCACCCTCTTTATGAAGAGGCGCTTGGTGCCATGCTGCAGGCTGGTGGAAAGCGTTTCAGGCCGATGCTTCTACTGAGCATTGTCGATGCCTACGAGCCGATGCTGCACGACTCTGCACTGCCCGCAGCGTTTGCACTGGAGATGTTCCACACCTATTCGCTCATTCACGACGATCTGCCGGCGATGGACAATGCCGATTTGCGCCGCGGCCACCCGACACTGCACAAGCGTTTTGATGAGGTAACGGCGATTTTGGCGGGAGACGCGCTCAATACAGATGCCTTTTTACTGATTGCCCAAGCGCCGCTGCGTGAAGATGTCAAGGTCAAGCTCATCACCCTGCTGGCGGAGAACGGCGGTTCGCAGGGTATGGTGCTCGGGCAGGCGATCGACTGCTGGTTCGAGAACAAGCCGCTTACCATCGATGAGGTCAAGGTGCTGCATACCAACAAAACCGCCAAGCTTATTGCTGCCAGTCTGCAGATGGGTGCGGTGATTGTGGGGCTGGAGAGTGATGTGCAGAAAGCACTCTACGACTTCGGTATCGACCTTGGGCTTCTCTTTCAGATACAGGATGACATCATAGATGAGACCCAGACTGAAGAGCAGGCGGGCAAAACGACAGGAAACGACAGCGACAAAAACAGCTTTGTCAATCTTTTGGGGCTAAAAGCGGCTATTGGCGAAGCCGATGCGCTGGCAAAAGATTTGCAAAGACGGTTTGAATCGTTCGATGAAACGATGCAGAGCGCACTCCGTCCATTGATGGATCAATACCTATACCGACACCAATAAAGGAACATACCTATGGCAACAATGACCGAAGAGAACAAAATGCGAAAAAAGATGGCCAACACGATCCGTTTTCTGGCGGCAGACATGGTACAGAAAGCCAACTCCGGACACCCGGGCGCACCGATGGGACTGGCGGACATCGCGGTGGTCCTCTCAGAGCATCTCTCACACAACCCCAAGAACCCAAAGTGGCTCAACCGCGACAGGCTGGTATTTTCCGGCGGGCACGCAACAGGGCTTATCTACTCTCTGCTGCACCTGTGGGGGTACGATGTCTCTCTGGACGACCTCAAGAACTTCAGACAGCTCGACTCCAAAACACCGGGTCACCCGGAATACGGTCATACGCCGGGTGTAGAGATCACCACCGGACCGCTGGGACAGGGGATCGCCAACGCAGTCGGCTTTGCCATGGCGGAAGCTTTCACCAAAGCGCAGGTGAACTCCGAAACCTGTGAGCTCATCGACCACAAGGTCTACTGTCTCTGTGGTGACGGCGATCTGATGGAGGGGATCAGCTACGAAGCGTGTGCCCTTGCAGGCCACCTGAAGCTCAAAGACCTCATCCTCATCTACGACTCCAACGAGATCACCATCGAGGGTGATACAAACATTGCCTGGAGCGAAGATGTCGCCAAGCGCTTCGAAGCGCAGAACTGGAACGTGCTTACCGTCAACGGACACTGCTACGACAAGATCGATGAAGTATTGACAAAGGCGAAAAATGCCGACAGACCGACCATCATCATCGCCAATACCATCATCGGAAAGGGTGCGGGAGAGCTTGAGGGGACACATCATACCCATGGGGCTCCGCTTGGCGAAGAGATTATCCGCGAATCGAAAGCCAAAGAGGGCTTCGACCCCGATGAGACCTTCCAGATCCCAGAAGATGTGCTGCTGCGCTTCAGATGTGCGGTAGAGAAGGGTGAAATGGCTGAAAAAGAGTGGATCCACCGCCAGAAAGAAGCGCCGCTTGTAGAGCAGAACGTAGCATTGGAGAAGCTGCTCAACCCGGACTTCTCCTCCATAGAGTATCCCGATTTCAGTGACACCGACGCAATGGCGACACGCGACTCCAACGGCAAGATCCTTAACGCCATCGCCAAAGCGGTACCAAGCTTCATTGGTGGTTCGGCAGACCTGGCGCCAAGCAACAAGACCGAGCTCAAAGATATGGGTGACTTCCCCAAAGGCAAGAACCTGCATTTCGGTATCCGTGAGCATGCTATGGCTGCCATTACCAATGCGATGGCACTTTACGGAACGACTATTCCGTTCAACGCCACCTTCTTTGTCTTCTCCGACTACCTCAAACCCGCAGCGCGTATTGCGGCACTGACAGGCATTCAGAATTTCTTTGTCTGGACACACGACAGTATCGGTGTGGGTGAAGACGGCCCGACACACGAGCCTATCGAACACCTCAGCCAGTTTAGGGCACTACCTGACTTTTATGTCTGGAGACCGGCGGATGCGACGGAGAATGTCGAAGCGTGGAAAGCGGCACTGCAGATCAAAGCGCCGCATGGTTTCGTCCTCAGCCGACAGAAGCTCAAAACACTCAAGCCTAAGCGTGATTTCGGTGATGTCAGCAAGGGAGCCTACATCGTCAAGAAGCGTGAGGGAGCCACAATGACACTGATGGCAAGCGGAAGCGAACTGATGCCGTGCCTGCAGGCGGCATGCCATCTTGAAGTACTTGGGGTTAAAGCCAATGTCGTCTCCGTACCGTGCCTTGATCTCTTCAACGAGCAGGATGATGCCTACAAAACCGCAGTCATCGACCCCGATACCAAAGTGCTTGCTGTAGAAGCGGCCAGAGCGACAGAGTACTACCGCTACGCAGATGATGTACTGGGCATGGAGACATTCGGTGCCTCTGCACCGGCTGACGCACTCTTCGAGAAGTTCGGCTTCACCATCCAAAACATCACAAAGCGCGGATGTGAACTGATGGGCGTAGAGTACAAAAAGATCGATCTGGGAAAAGAGTAAGTCTTTCCCTAACCCCCTTTTAAGAGCTTCTGCTCTATAATCACACTCTCCAAAATGTCGGGGTGTGGCGCAGTCTGGCTAGCGCGCTACCTTGGGGTGGTAGAGGTCGCAGGTTCAAGTCCTGTCACTCCGACCATGTGAAAATACCTGTTGTATGGTGATTTTCTCCTAAACAGGTTTCTCCAAATATTCTTTTCCCCCAACTCAAAAACATAAATATTTATCTTAAGTATTTCGTTGCAAGTAATTCTGTTATCTGTACCAGGCTCTGTTGCGATTACAATGAAGCTTTTAATGAAAAAGCAGTAGTATTAGGAAAAATTGTACGTTGGGTTTAGACTGTGAAAAATGATAGAGCGTGTGCCAGATGAAACGGATAGTCGGTATAGATATTTTTCGTGGAATGGCCATTGTTTTTATGGTAATTTTCCACATATGCTATGACCTAAACTACTTTAAACTTACGACTATTCCGCTATACAGCAGTGCGTTTTGGCTGAACTTCCGGCTTTTGATTGTCAATATGTTTTTAGTAACGGCAGGGATTAGTCTGGCGCTTGTCCATAAAGACGGCATTCGTTGGCACAGTGTCAAAAAAAGGGTTGTACAGCTGGGGTTAGCAAGTGCTGCGATATCGTTGGCAACCTATACGGTATTCCCCCGCACCTGGATCTATTTTGGCGTGATTCACTTTATTTTGGCTGCTTCGATTGTTGGGCTGCTGTTTGTGAAGTATCCTAAAGTATCACTGACGTTCAGTGCAGCAATTTTAACAGGTTACTTTTTTCTCAATTTCAATATGCATCCTGTATTTAATGCAGTTGCTCCCGTGCTGCATTTACCTATGCGCTATACGGAAGATTTAGTTCCTTTTATTCCCTGGTTTGCTGCAACACTGTTTGGTATTGCCGTTGTCGGTTTTGGTTGGCACTTGAAACTATTTGAAAACAGTTTTTTTGAAGCGGGAACAGTGGTGCACAGAATGCTTGCACTCATAGGGAAAAAAGCATTGCCAATATACCTTGTACACCAGCCGATCCTGTTTGGAACGGTCTATATGGTACATTCAATACTTTAACTATAGATGTAAAAGTTTTTTCTTGCTCCCACGCTCCTGCGTGGGAGTGCATGCAAGCATTTTGTATAAGGTGGCAAGTTTTTTATCTAAGTGTTCCCACGTGTGGGAACGTGGAAACAAGTTATTATCATTTGGTGCAGTTAATTCTCTTTTTTATCAGCTTCGTCGAGCAGCATACCCCTGACCTCGTCCTCGTCGAGCATGTCCTTTTCATACTTGACCACGGCGATATTCTCTGTTTCGTTGACGTAGCTTTCCACGATGGCGGGGTGATCGGTGAGTGCAGCAACCTTGTTTCTATCGAAGATGTCAAGAGGCAGATAGACGTTGCCGCGGTTATTGGGGTTTGGCATCGTTGCCACCCAGACGAACCATACCGCTGCAAGGATTGCTACGAAGATGGCAAGTGTTTCACGGCCGAAGTGCTGCATGAGGTATCCTGCCAGCAGACCGCCAAGGAAGATGCCCACGTAGGCGAAAGTGTTGGCCACACCCAGCGCGGCACCTTTTTGGTGTACTTTGGCGAATTTGCTGACAAAGCTCTGCAGCAGCGGTTCGAACATGTTGAAACCGATGAAGAAGAGGACTACACCGACGATGAAGAGCCATGGCTGTGTGGCAAAGCCCATTGCAAGGAACCCAAGGAGGATGACCGCTACAGAGACCATGAATACCTGGCGTCCTTTGCCGTACTTTTCGCCAAAGACCGCAGCGGGTCCCATGGCGATCAGCCCGAAGACCATGGCCGGAAGATAGACTTTCCACAGCTCGGCTTTCTCCCAGCCAAAACCGCCCTCTGAGATGCTTTGGGTCATGACAAGCGGGATGATGAAGAAGGCCATCGTCATGATGGAGGAGTGGAAAAGAAAGGTGATGTACATACGCGTAAGCGACTTATCCTTGAAGACATCGAGCATCTTCGATTCCTCTTCGGCATAGGAGTGGACGATCTTTGGCGGCTGCGGTACGGCGGTAAAGAGGATACCTATGGCCATCACGGAGAGAATGGCCGTCAGCCAGAAGAGTTTGTCGATACCCCAGTGGCCTCCGACAATGGGAGCGATGATCATCGCCGCAGCGAAGCTGAGCGCGATGGTTCCGCCCATGATCGCCATGGCGTGCGCGCGCTCTTCTTCTTTGACCAGGTCGGCGATCATCGCGGAGACGACCGAACCGATGGCCCCCGCACCCTGCAGGAAGCGTCCAAGCAGCAGCATATAGATGTTGTCGCTCATCGCGGCGATGACGGAACCTGCGATGAAGATGAGCAGTCCGATAAGCAGCGTCTTTTTACGGCCTATCTTGTCACTCATCAGCCCGAACGGGATCTGAAAGAGTGCCTGGGTAAGGGCGTAACCACCCACGACAAGTCCGGCAAGGAAGGCGGTAGCCCCTTTCATCTGAAGGGCGTAGATGGAAAGTACGGGAAGGACAATGAAGAGCCCGAAGAAGCGGAGTGCGACAATGAGGCTCAGCGGCATGATCTGTTTAATCATCTTGATATCTCCAATAGGGTAAAATTTGTCCTAATTATATTCCTATTAAGTAAAATGAAGGTTAACCAAAATGAAGATGGTTCTTGCAACGGGCAACAGAGGCAAACTGCGCGAATTTCGCCAGATGTGCCAACACGAAGTGGTTCCTTTCTCCGACCTGCTCGGGGAACTGGAGATCGTAGAGGATGGTGATACCTTTGCGCAGAATGCGCTGATCAAGGCGCGCACCATTTATGAAAAGCTTGGGGAGGACTACCTTGTCATCGCCGATGACAGCGGTATCTCCCTGCCGGTACTGGACGGGGCGCCGGGTATCTATTCGGCACGCTACGCCGGAGAGGGCGCTACGGACAAGGACAACCTCTACAAGCTCATCGATGCGGTCAAGGCAAAGAGGCTTGAGCAGACACCGGCCTACTACACCGCAGCCATCGCCATCGTCTCTAAGTACGGTGAGTATGTCGTGCATGGCTGGATGCACGGAAAGGTCATTGGCGAAGTACGCGGAGAGAAAGGTTTTGGCTACGACCCTGCATTCATCCCCGAGGGATACGACAAAACACTGGGGGAGCTTGACGACGATGTCAAAAGTGCCATCTCCCACCGCGGCAAGGCGCTGGCGCTGGCGAAGCCCATCATAGAGATGCTTCAAAAAAAGGTATAATGACGCTAAAGGAGTCGGTATGCTGAAAGATGAAGTATTGATGCAGTTACGTGAATTTTACAGAGCGAATGCCAAGCAGTATGCACTGAAAAAGATGGGGCTTTTTGGAAGTGTCGCCCGTGGAGAAGAGACAAAAGAGAGTGACATCGATATTGTGGTCGAATTTGAAAATCCCAATCTGCTCAAGCAGGCCGAACTGATGCTGCAACTAAAGAGGCTCTTTGGCAGAGATGTGGATGTGATTGCATTGTGGAAGCGTATGAACCCGCGCTTAAAGCAGAGAATAGAAAAAGAGGCGATCTATGTCTGATACCTCACTGGTGTATGATTTTCTGACGGAGATGCTTGAAGCTACCGACAAGATAGCGGAACGGTGCGGCAGTATATCGTGTGTGGACGATTTGATGAGTAAAGAGGGACAGGTGCTTCTTGACAGTATCTGTATGCAGTTGATTGCACTGGGTGAAGGGGTCAAAAAGGTAGATAAGTTGACAGAGAAACAGCTTTTTGCGGAGTATCCTGAAGTCAACTGGCGTGCTGTTGCAGCAATGAGAGATATTCTTTCACATCACTATTTTGACTTGAATGCCGAAACAGTATATGGTGTCTGTGTCGATGATATTGCAGTAGTCCGGGAAACATTGCAGAAAATCGTAAAAAAATATGAAATAAAATAAAAGGGAAATCGGTGACAAAAGAAGCATTTATGAACGACCTGCAGGCGGTCTATCTGGAGCTGCAGGACAGACAGGCGGAGCTTAACGGCTACTACGATTTGCTTGATGAGACAAAAGGGCATGCCAAGGCCGATGAAGTGGTGAGTGCCTTTTTGCAGCTGGTGGATCTGCCGCGCAACAAAGAGAGCGAGATGGCGGTACTCACACGCATTGTCAACCTGAGAGAGGATGCGCTTGAGCAGGTGCTGGAGAAAGAGGGCTTTGGCCAGGATGAGATCCGTATCAAAAAGGAGCTTGCCTACGGGTTTGTCAGTATGCTGCACATTACGCGGCATGAGAGCCTCATCCATTGGATAGAGAAGCAGAAGCTTCTGACACCCTTTTACCGCGGGCTGATCTTCGGTGTGCATTTTGTGGGACTTCGCCTTTCGGAGTGGCAGAGCCACTGGACGCATCACATCATCAATACGATCAACCCAGAACTCTCCGAACTTTTCAACGGGGACGATGCCAAGGTCTTCGAGATGCTTCAGGGAGAATCCCTGCTGGACGAGCGCGAAGAGGGGTGTGTCGGAGACCGCTGCTACTCTGTGCTTGTCAGGGAGGAGGGAGTAGAGAGCAGTGAGCAGCCAAAATACAAGGTGCTGGCGTATGCCGAAGCGTTCGAAAAGGAGGCGGCGGCTGTCGTGACGGCGCTGGAGCAGCTTATCGCGCTGCTTGGACAGCACGAAGATGAGGTTTTCGGGCAGAAGCAGGAGTGGATTGCCTACTTCAGTGCGCTCAAGGAGGCCTTTGGGCACAGGGATACCGACGAGCTTATCAAAATGTGGGCGGAGGTGGACCGACGATGGATGGCGGTGACGACGCCGATTCAGGTGGGACACCCGCTGGAGTACTACGAAGACCACTACCGCAAAGCCGTTGCGCTGGAGTGGGACCTGCGTATCATCAACCCCAAACTGCAGGAGGGGTCGCACACGCGTGAGAACATCAAGAAGTTCGCCTACGAAATGGCGCAGCGCTTCGGGGATGACGCGCTGCATACCATCGCCAAGAACCTCCTGCAGGTAGACGGCACGCAGCTCTACATCGGGCAGCCGATGCTCTACTACGCAGCGGAGTTCAACGGACTCTTCTCCGCACAGGTGGTACCCAACGACGAGCAGGTCAGCAGCGAGCTTGGCAAAAAAATCTTCGCCTATGCCGACTTCGTGCTCGAGAGCAAAAAGTCCAAGCCGGTGATGAAACTCTCAGTCGAGACGATGGGAGAGGATTTTGTGCGAAAACAGCGCAAGCTGGCCCAGGAGGAGCCCGAACTCTGGCACAAGCTCTACGACATCTCTACCATCGGGCACGAGTATGGGCATATCCTCTGGATAGACAGCGACACCGAAACGGCGATGAACGCCACCGGGCAGTTCAAGAATATCGAAGAGTTCAAGGCCACCACCGGCGGGCTGATGGCCTTTTTTGTCAACGAAGAGGAGGCGCTCAAGCCACACATTGTCGATGACCTGGTCAGCCGCGCGGTGGGACTGATGGCGTGGCGTGAAGTGGGTGAGGTGCTGCCCTACTACTGTGAGGGGCTCATCCACCTGGAGATCCTCTTTGCATCGGGTATCATCACCTACGAAGAGAGCATCGTTATCCACTACGACCGCTATGAAGCGATGAAAGCAGCCTACATCGAGGCGTATGAAGCACTGGCACAGCACTATCTTGCCAAAGCGGATGCCAACGACTATCTATCGCGTTATGCGGTGAAAGAGGAGGGTGTGTTCCTGCCGGCTACCCCTGAAGTGCGTGCATTCGTCGAATACTACTACGCACGCTACAAAGCCATTGGGCAGCAGACGGTGGCGCTGGACTAAAGTCCTTTGCAGCGCTTCTCATCGGCTTTGATGTAGCGTGAGAGTGCTTTGCAGAAGTCGGAGTAGCAGACGTAGTTCTTGTTTCCGACCTTGTCGCTGTGTTTCATCTGCAGCCTCAGGTAGTCTTTCTGTTCGTGCCACAAAAACATCACCCCGCAGTAGAAAAATCCCCGCTTGTTCATGATCTTGATGACCTTCTCTATCTGGGGGATATCCTCCAGCGATACATCCGCATAGATCATATCGCAGTGTTTGGCGCGCAGCTGTGCCACCAGCAGCAGAAATTTGCGTTTGAAGTTTCTGCCGTAGCGGTCGATGCGGATGGTCGCGACATTGGTCGGCGGATCGAATTCGTAGGAGAGAAAGACGTGTGCGTGCTCTTTCTTCTTCTTGGTTTTGGCCTTTTTGAAGTCGATGCCGGCATTTTTGTAGGTTTTGGCGATCTGTTTTTTGTAGACATCTGGCAGAAAGAGTTTCCGTTTCCACTTCTGGAAGAACTTGTACCCTATGAGTACGGCGCCGCGCTTCTCTACCTTGGTCAGTTCGTTGTTCTCCAGCGTGATATCCGCAGGGGTTTTGCCGATCATCAGCGCACTCTCCGAAAAGCCGTGGCGCAGGTTGCTCTTCTGGCTGAATACATGGTACATAATCGCTTCACCGAAGACCGCGTCCAGGCCCACGGAACGCGCTTTTTCAAGGATGCGCTCTATCATTTTGTTCATGATGCCCCGTCCCTTGTATAGCGGGTCGACAACGACAATGCCGATCTCCGCGATGGTCGATTCTGGAATCAGCACGAAAGCGAAATGCCCGACGATCTTCCCTTCACTTTCGGCAACGACGGAGTAGAAATCTTTGCCGTGTTCCTGTGCGATGCGGCGTGGGTAGTAGAAGCTCTCCTTGATGTAGCTGTGGCCGTAGTTTTTGTAGATGAGGTGCGCGATACCCTCTTCGTCACCTTCGCGAAAATCCCTGACTGTGATGGGGAGCTCTTTGGGGAGGGGAGGCTGGCTTTCCTTGTTCTTTTTGGCATGTTTCTTGCGTTTGTGCACAGGGTGGGGGATATATTTGATAATGATGAAACGCTTTCCCTCTTTGCCCAGATTCTGGTATTCGAAGCGGTCGACAAGAGTGTAGATGCGGTTGAAACCCTTTGAAGCGTTGGGGTCGAGCGGAACGCTCTGGTGTTTGCTGTGCGACATCGGCACACCCCAGTCGTGAACGTCTATGCGTACCCCTGTATCAAAGGGGTGAAGTGTCACCTGCACATACCCCTCTTCACCGGAGTAGGCGTGTTCGATGGCATTCTCCATCAGCTCTTTGGTGCTCTCCACAAGTGCATCCAAATCACTTTCACTGAATTCAGATGCCGTACAGACATCCCGAATCGTATCTTCGACGAGCTTGATGTATCGGTGCTGTGAAGGTACTTTGAGAACAACGCTTTGGGGCATTACCCCTCCTTTTTCGAGAGGAAAGCAAGCGCACTTGCCCCCATGATCTTCATGCCGTACTGCAGGGCGTCGTCATCGACATCGAAGCGGCTGTTGTGCTGTGAGATGCAGGTCTCTTTGGCTTCGTTGCAGGTACCCAGCCGGAAGAATGCACCTGGGATCAGCTTGAGGTATTCGGAGAAGTCCTCTCCACCCATAACGGGGTCTTTTAGGTCGATACAGTTCTCTTCTCCAATCACCTCTTTGGCTTCACTTACAACGATATCCACCATTTCATCGTCATTGATGAGCTCGGGCTGTCCGAATTCGTAGTCGAAGTTGTAGGTCGCATCCATCGACTTGCAGATACCTTCGATGGAGCTCTCCATCATTTCTGGGATTTTGCTGCGTACCTCTTCGTTGATGGTGCGCACGGTGCCCTTGAGAACGACATGGTCGCAGATGATGTTGGAAGCCTTTCCGCCTTCGATGGTGCCAAGTGAAATGACCGCGGGGTGCAGCGGGTCGATTTTGCGCGAGACGATGTGGTTGAGTGAGTTGACGATCATCGCGGTAACCAGAATGGCATCGACACCCTCGTGCGGTCTTGCCCCGTGTGCCGATTTGCCGAAAATTTCGATGGTGAAGATATCTGCTGATGCCATCATGACACCGTATTTGTAGCCTATCTGGCCCGTTTTCAGGTAGGGGTAGGCGTGCAGTCCGAAGATACCGCCAACCCCCTCCAGTGCGCCCTCTTCGATCATCTCCACACTGCCGCCCTCTTTGCTCTCTTCTGAGGGCTGGAAGATGAAACGCACATTGCCCGGCAGCGCCTCTTTGTGCTGCGCCATCGCGATGGCGGTCCCAAGGGCGATGGCGGTGTGGCTGTCGTGGCCGCAGGCGTGCATGATGCCCTTCTCACGTGATGCGTAGGGTTTCTGCGTCTGCTCTTCGATGGGCAGGGCGTCCATATCGGCGCGTATGGCGACGGTTTTGGCATTTTCATCCACCCGCAGGTCGGCAACAAGCCCGTAGTGCCTGTCGCTTTCCTTTATCTCATAGCCGCTCGCTTCAAGAATCCCTTTGACAAGGTATTTGGTATGCTCCTCATGCCCTGAGAGTTCGGGGTGCATGTGCAAGTCGTGACGGATATGTACGACCTTTTCGTTGATGGCATCGATAGTCTCAAAGAGGCTCTTTTTAAGTGCTGTCATGGCGTCTTCTCCTGTTTTGTGCATTATCCAATTATACACCTTTTGGGCACCGTTTGGCAAACAAATCATTGCCTACAAAATTGACAAACATGCCCATCTTTTTTTGATTTACCCGCCTCTAACCGGTTTTTGGCTATAATCCTCACAATTATGCCGTCATCTGTGCGGTTTTACGAGGATTGTTCATGCTACTTTTTACACCGGGACCGACCCCAGTACCAGAGTCAGTGCGCCTTGCGATGGCGGAGCCGACACTGCACCACAGAACACCGGAATTCGAAGCGATTTTCAAAGAGACGAGAGAGCTGCTTTTCGAACTGATGGCGACCGATGAGGTGGTGATGCTTGCCTCCACCGGAACAGGTGCTATGGAAGCGGCGGTGATTAACCTCTGCCACGATACCCTGCTCAATATCAATGCCGGAAAGTTCGGTGAGCGTTTCGGCAAGATCGCCAGGGCGCACGGTTTGAACAATGTCGAGATCAAACACGAGTGGGACACCCCGGCAACGGTTGAAGAGGTGCTTGAAGCACTCAAAGAAAACCCAGCCATCGATGCGATAGCCATTCAGATCAGTGAGTCTGCCGGCGGTCTAAGACACCCGGTAGAGGAGATCGCCAAGACGGTCAAGTCGGAGCGTCCCGATGTGATGGTCATTGCAGACGGTATCACGGCGGTGGGTGTGGAGCGTATCGACGTCACACACATTGACGCACTGATTGCCGGAAGCCAGAAGGCGCTGATGCTCCCTCCGGGGCTGGCAATCCTTGGCCTTAGCGAAGCGGCGGTCGTGAAGATCGGTGAAGGCAAGGGGTACTACCTCAACCTCGCAAGCGAAATCAAGAAGCAGCGCCAGAACACCACAGCCTACACTGCGGCGACCACGCTTATCATCGGGCTGGGAGCCATTCTCAAGCAGATCAAAGAGGGCGATGGTCTTGGCAAGCTCTACTGCGATACCGCACGCCGTGCCAAGGCGACCCGTTTTGCGCTTGAAGCACTGGGGCTGCACAGCTACCCGAAGGTACCTGCACGCTCCATGACGACCATCGACGATGTCAACGCTAAGGAGATAAGAGACCTGCTCAAAACCGATTTCGGCGTCAACGTTGCCGGCGGACAGGACCACCTAAAGGGCAAGATTTTCCGTATCAACCAGATGGGACTCATAGAGCCCTACGAGATGGTATGGGTGGTCAATGCCGTCGAACTGGCGCTGGCGAAGCTTGGCAGACGCGACTATGACGGTACGGCAAGTCGCGTATTCAACGAAGAGTACTTCAAAAGTATGCTCAAAAAAGAGGGCGCATGATATTCGAACACGAGATCCCCAGCGGATCGAAGCTCTACTTCGGCCAGTCTGCACGCATCAAGCGCCAGATCGAAACACTCTCTGCGCAGATGCTTGAGAGCCTTGGTTTCGAAGAGATTGTCACACCTTTCTTCTCCTACCACCAGCACGAGTACTTTGAAGACAGAAAGCCGCTGGTACGTCTCAACGATGCAGAAAACCACGAAGTGACGCTTCGTGCGGACTCCACGGCGGATGTAGTGCGTATCGTCACCAAACGGCTGGGGCGCACGACAGAATCCAAGAAGTGGTTCTACATTCAACCGACCCTCTCTTTCCCTACCAAAGAGCAGTACCAGATCGGTGCGGAGATCCTCGGCGGCAGCTTCGAAGAGGTGGTACGTACCAGCAGCAGACTGCTTGGAGAGATCGGTGCGACGCCCGTGCTGCAGGTAGCGAATATCCGTATTCCGCATCTACTGAACGAAAAGTACGGTGTTTCGCTTGAACTGCTCAAGGCGATGCATGTAGAGCAGATACTCAAAAGCGATCTGCCTTGGATCGAGCAGCTGGTGCGCATCAATGCGATAGAGGACCTTGAGGATCTCAGTGCGTTCCCCGATGACATCAGAGAAGAGCTTGAGAAGATCAGAGTCGCCACGTTGACCGTAGCCTATGAGAGAATGGTCATCTCACCGCTTTTTTACGCCAAAATGCGCTACTACGACTCACTGACCTTCCGTATGTTCGAAGGCAACAGTCTGCTGGCAATGGGCGGCATCTATACCATCGACGGTGTAGAAGCGGCAGGGTTCGCGCTCTATACCGACGAGTGTATCGTGAGTAAAATGAACAGGGAAGAAAAATGAGTAAAGCAGATTTGATCGTAGGGCTCCAGTGGGGCGATGAAGGAAAAGGGAAGATTGTCGACCATATGGCGCAGACACACGACTATGTGTGCCGATTTGCCGGCGGCCACAACGCGGGCCACACCATTGTCATCGGTGAGAAGAAGTATGCACTACATTTGATTCCGTCGGGTGTGCTCAACCCCGAAGCAAAGAACATCGTTGGAAACGGCGTCGTACTTTCGCCAAAGGACTTCATCAAGGAGATGTCGCAGTTCGAGAACCTTGAAGGGCGTCTTTTCCTTTCGGACAAGGCGCACATCCTGCTGCCTTACCATGCGCAGATCGACCAGGCGCGTGAGCGCCTCAAGGGCGACAAGGCCATCGGCACGACCGGAAAGGGTATCGGGCCTGCCTACGGTGACAAAGTGGCGCGCGTGGGGCACCGCCTTGGCGAACTGCTGCACCCGGAGAAGCTGACTGCGAAGATCATGGAGTTCTTTGCCATCAACAAGCCGGTCTTCGATGCGATGGGTGTCGAAGCACCGGTAGAGAGTGAACTGCTTGCCGAGCTGCAGAGTTACAAAGAGGTGCTCTCCCCTTTCATCTGTGATACCACGCAGCTGATGTGGGATATTCTGGATGCGGATAAAAAGGTACTGCTTGAGGGTGCGCAGGGGACGATGCTTGACATCGACCACGGCACCTACCCCTATGTGACCTCCTCTACGACAGTGAGTGCGGGTGCCTGTTCGGGGCTTGGTATCAACCCCAAGGATATCGGCAAAGTCACCGGTATCGCCAAAGCCTACTGTACCAGAGTGGGCAACGGCCCTTTCCCGAGTGAGGATTTCAGTCCCGAGGGTGACAGGCTCAGAGAGAACGGTCATGAGTTCGGTACAACAACAGGGCGTCCAAGACGCTGCGGCTGGTTCGATGCGGTGGCGATGCGTCATGCGGTACGTGTCAACGGTGTCGACCAGGTGGCACTGATGAAGCTTGACGTGCTTGACGGCTTTGACGAGATCAAGGTCTGCGTCGCCTACGAATTCGAAGGCAAAGAGATCGATTACGTCCCTTACGATCTTGAAGATGTCAAAGCCATCTACAAGACATTCCCAGGCTGGGAAAAAACAGAAGGGGCACGCAGTTTCGATGAACTGCCCGAAACAGCAAAGTCGTACATCGAAGCGCTTGAAGCGATGATCGGTACGAAGATAGGCATCATTTCGACAAGCCCTGAAAGAGAAGATACCATCGTACGATAATGTAAGGGGCAGGTCTTTTCCCTGTCCATGTGAAGAAAAGAATAACAAAACACAAGGAGTATCAAGCAATGAGATTGAAACCACAACAGACGGGATATGTAGCGACCAAGATAGGGATCGATTTGGCCAATGCTCCTTTTGTAACGCTTCCCAAAGGAAAGGATGCGGTTGTAGAGGTCGCCAAGCGTATTATCGACGAGAACCTCGCCAAGGAGCGTGCGCTCGACGAACAGGTGAAGAAGATACTGGATGAGAATTACGACGAGATCGAATTCCAGCACGCCGACGAGCGCCAGCTCTTCTTTATGATCAAGAAGAAGATGGCACCGGAGTACGGGGTGATCATGAACTATGACGACCGCTACAACGATCTCGCACACGTGATCCTTGACGAACTTTATGAGAACTACCTTGCAGAGTACAGTGTCAGCGACAACCAGGTGAAGAATGTCATCTTTAAATCCTTCAAAGCCTTTGCCGATGCTTTCGATGAGATCGATGATATTGTGTATGATAAAATAAAGAATATGGAGCGTGAGATCATTCCCGGTTCCCAGGATTATGAGCTGCTCTATGACAGACTCTACCAGGAAGAGCTGGCAAAAAGAGGAATGCTGTGATGACAAAGCGTTCGCTTTGTCAAGTGAAGAGAGAAGAGTGATGAGTTCTGGTATGCTTTTCTGTCGAAAAGCTTTTATTTTAAAGGGTGAGAAATGAATAAGATTAGCTTGTATTTTGAGAACGGTCTGATGCTGGAAGCCAAAAGCTTCGGTGCGGAGGGGACGGCGGTTGGAGAGATTGTCTTCAACACTTCGCTTACAGGGTACCAGGAGATCGTTACCGACCCCTCCTATGCAGGACAGTTTGTGACATTTACGATGCCTGAAATCGGTAACGTGGGCTGCAATGCGCAGGATATGGAGAGCAAAGGTGCCCACTGTAAAGGGATCATCGTGCGCTCCTATCAGGCGCGTCCGTCCAATTTCCGCTCCGAAGAGAGCCTCGATGCCCTGCTCAAGCGTGAGAATGTGCTTGGCATCACCGATATCGATACCCGTTTTCTGACAAAGATGCTCCGCAACGAGGGGGCGATGATGATGGTCGCTTCTACAGAAGTGCACGATGAGGCGGAGCTTAAAAAGATCCTTGAGACCTCACCGCGTATCGAAGAGATCAACTACATCGAACAGGTAAGCACCAAAGAGCCGTATGTGCATAGAGAGGCGCGCTACAACGCCTTTACCTTTGAATATGAAAAGCCAAACACGACCAAGAAGATCATCGCACTTGACTTCGGTATCAAGCGCAACATCCTCAATGAGCTTACCCATGCGGGTATGGAGGTAACGGTCGTACCCAACTCCATGAGTGCCGAAGAGATCATCGGCAAGTATGAAGCAAAAGAGATAGACGGTGTCTTTCTCTCCAACGGTCCTGGCGATCCGCTCATCCTCAAAGAGGAGCAGGCAAAGATCAAGCAGCTCATCGCTGCGAAGGTGCCGATGTTCGGTATCTGTCTTGGACATCAGCTGCTCTCTATCTCACACGGCTACGATACCTACAAGCTCAAGTTCGGTCACCACGGCGGCAACCATCCTGTGAAGAATACGCAGAAAGGTACAGTGGAGATCACGGCACAGAACCACAACTACAATGTGCCTGACAACATTGTGGAGGTGGCAGAAGTGACGCATGTGAACCTCTTTGACAACACCATCGAGGGGCTGCGCTACAAAGAGTCGCCTATCATGTCCGTTCAGCACCACCCCGAAGCGAGTCCCGGACCGCATGAGAGTGCCTATATCTTCAGCGAATTTGCGAAGATGCTCTAAAAAAGCGTTCAGCGTTCAGTGTTCAGCGTTCAGAAGTGAATTTTTGAAAAAAACAGGAACCGAAAGCTTTGGCCTCGCTCTGACGTTGATGGGTTCAGTAACGTTTATTCGGGGCTGAAGCCTCCGATTCCGAAATATGTAGTAAAAAATGAAGGGTAGAGAATGAATATAGCAATCCTCTTTGGCGGGTCGAGTTTTGAGCACGAGATCAGCATTGTCTCTGCAATCACGATGAAGAAGGTGCTCAAAAAGAGTACGTTGACATACATCTTCGTCGATGCCAACCGTGAATTCTGGCTGGTTGATACCGAAAAGATCAATTCCAAACTCTTTTCCTCCGGAGAGTACAAAAAAGGGAAGCAGCTTACACTGAAAAAGGGCGGTTTCTTTAGCGAGGGGATGTTCGGAAGCAAGCAGGTAGGCTTCGATGTGCTGCTCAACCTCATTCACGGGCGTGACGGAGAGGACGGCAAGGTCGCTTCGCTGATGGAGTTTTACGGCATTCCCTACATCTCGCCGCGTCTGGAGGCTTCGGCACTCTCCTACAACAAGCTCTACACGAAGTATCTGGCCGAGAGTCTTAGTGTCAAGACGGTTGCCTATGAGCACCTGCGCAAAAACGGTGAGCGTAAAATTTCCATGGCCTATCCGGTCATCGTCAAGCCGGTACGCCTTGGCAGCAGTATCGGGGTGAGTATCGTCAAGAGCGAGAGCGAGCTTGACTATGCACTCGATGTCGCATTCGAATTCGACAGAGATGTCATTGTCGAACCTTTCCTTGAAGGGGTCAAAGAGTACAATCAGGCAGGCTGCCTGACCGACGCGTGGGAGCTTTCTATTGTCGAAGAGCCGCACAAAGAGGAGTTCCTTGACTTTGAAAAGAAGTATATGGACTTTGCACGCGACGCGCAGGTGCTTGCCGCAGATATCTCCGATGAGACCAGAGAGAAGATACGCGAAAGCTTCAAGAAAATCTACGATCCGCTCTTTAGAGGCAGTATTATCCGCTGTGACTTCTTTGTAGTCGACGGCGAAGTGATGCTCAACGAGATCAATCCGATCCCCGGATCGATGGCGAACTACCTCTTTGAGGACTTTGAAGGGATGCTTGGACGGCTTGCGAAGCACCTGCCAAAAGAGCCTGAAATCAAGATAGACTACAAGTATATTCACTCTATCCAGCAGGCCAAGGGAAAGGCGTAGAAAAAGCCTCTTTTTTGCGTTTAAATAGGAGTCTTTTTGTCCTATTAAAACGCTCTCAAACCCCCATTTCACCGTACTTTGCTACGATTTGACCACTTTTGTTAAAAATTATTTAACAAATGCCTTTTTTCTCCCATCTCTTTAAGCTTCATATGTGAAAAGTTAACCTATAATTAACGCTGAATGTTGTGATAAGATACAACATAAATTTTTACAAGGGGGTATGCATGCAGTCAAACGCAGCATTGGAATACGATTATTCCGTAGCAAAATTGTTTACCTATACAACAATTTTGTTTGGATTTTTAGGTATGTTGATTGGTACGCTTATCGCGGCCCAGTTGGCATTTCCGGAACTGAACTACCTACTCGGTGAGTATGGTACGTTCTCAAGACTTAGACCACTTCACACGAACATTGTGATCTACGGATTTACACTGAGTGGTGTATGGGCGACTTTCTACTACTCAGGACAGAGAGTGCTGAAAGTCTCTATGGCGGAGTCGAAGTTTATCATGGCAGTGGGTAAGATCCACTTCTGGCTCTACTTCGTTGCGGCACTTGCAGCGGTAGTATCTCTGCTTCTTGGCTTTACTCAGTCAAAAGAGTATGCTCAGATGGAGTGGCCGTTTGATATTGTCGTTGTACTCATCTGGGTACTCTGGGGTATCGCAATGTTCGGTCTTATCGGTATCAGAAGAGAAAAAGCACTCTACATCTCTATGTGGTACTACATCGCATGTTTCCTCGGTATCGCTATGCTTTACCTCTTCAACAACATGTCTGTACCGACATACTTCGTATCTGGAAATGTAGGTAACATCCTCCACTCTGTCTCTATGTACTCCGGTACAAACGACGCACTGGTTCAGTGGTGGTTTGGTCACAATGCAGTTGCATTCGGTTTTACTGTGCCTATCGTTGCGATGATCTACTACTTCCTGCCAAAAGAGTCTGGACAGGCGGTCTACTCTTACAAACTCTCACTCCTCTCTTTCTGGGGTCTGATGTTCGTATACCTCTGGGCAGGTTCTCACCACCTTCTGTGGTCAACCGTTCCTGACTGGATGCAGACAATGGGTTCAGTATTCTCTGTTGTTCTTATTCTCCCGTCTTGGGGTTCAGCGATCAACATGCTCCTTACGATGAAGGGTGAGTGGAACCAGCTGACTGAGAACCCACTGATCAAGTTCATGGTACTGGCATCTACATTCTATATGCTTTCAACACTTGAAGGACCGATCCAGGCGATTAAGTCAGTCAACGCGATTGCACACTTCACTGACTGGATTCCAGGTCACGTTCACGACGGTGTTCTTGGTTGGGTTGTATTCATGATTATGGCTGCACTCTTCCACATGGCTCCAAGAATGTTCAAAAGAGAGATCTACTCCAAGAAGCTTATGGAAGCACAGTTCTGGCTGCAGACAACTGCGGTTGTACTCTACTTCACCTCTATGTGGATTGCGGGTATCACTCAGGGTATGATGTGGAGAGCGGTAGACGAGTACGGTAACCTGATGTATTCATTCATCGATACTGTTACAGTACTTCACCCATACTATGCGATCAGAGCACTTGCAGGGGTACTTTACCTGACAGGATTCCTGATGTTCGCTTACAACATGTTCAAGACTATGACTTCTTCCAGAGAGCTCTCTGAAGAACCACAGTTTAGATCACCTATGGCATAAGGAGGTAGGTTATGTTTCATTGGTTAGAGAAAAATCCGTTCCTCTTTTCTGTAGGGGTATTCTTGGTTATCGCATTCGCAGGAATCATCGAGATCCTGCCAAACTTCGCAGAAGCTTCAAGACCGGTTCAGGGACTCCGCCCTTACACTGTGCTTGAGCTTGCGGGTAAAGAGATTTATAAAAAAGACAACTGTATCGCGTGTCACTCACAGCTGATTCGTCCGTTTAAAGCGGAAACTGACAGATACGGTCAGTATTCACTCTCTGGTGAGTACGCATACGACAGACCGTTCCTCTGGGGTTCAAAAAGAACCGGTCCGGATCTGCACCGTGTAGGAAACTACAGAACGACAGACTGGCATGAGAACCATATGTGGGAGCCGACTTCAGTTGTTCCGGGTTCCATCATGCCTGCGTACAAGCACCAGTTTACAAACATTGCCGATATCGAAACGGCATACGCTGAAGCGGTAACTGTCAAAAATGTATTCAATGTCCCTTACGGTGATGATATCAAACCAGGGAAAGCGGCATTTGAAGCCTATAAGCCAAAGATTCTTGCTGAAGCGAAAAAGATCGCTGCAGACATGAAAAACAAGGATGTCAAGGATGCGGTAGCAGCAGGGAAAGTACCGGAAGTGGTAGCGCTCATCGCATACCTCAACAGCCTTGGATCAGACCGCTACGAGGCGAAAAAGTAACAGATGGGCATTAGAGAACTACAGGGATATGCGAGTTTCTTTATGACCATTTTCCTGGTGGTGATGTTGTATGGGTACATCGTGTACCTCTACAGGAGTGAAAAAAAAGGGAAGAAGGATTACGAGAAGCTGGGGAAGATCGCGCTCGATGACGAGCTTGACTCTACTCCGATCAATACTTCCGATCCACTTCCGACAGATAACAAGGAGCAGAACAAATGAATGCATTAGTAATTAAGGCATTGGCATTTGCAGCGATACTGATTGTAGCTACATTGGTCGTTGTAAAGCAGATGAATATCGACCTGAGTGACCCGATCAACGCAATCACCATGCTTGGTGCCGTAGCGATCGCGGTACTCGCATTTGGTGTCTCGGCGAAGTATATCGCTCAGATGAAGACAGACAAGGCTCAGGGTGAGCTGGCTGAAGAGAACTGGGACGGTATCGGTGAGTACAAAAACGAACTGCCTGCCGGTTGGGCATACTCGTTCCTGGGTACGCTGATCTGGGCACTCTGGTACTGGCAGTTCGGTTATCCTGTCAATGCGTACAGCCAGATAGGACAGTGGAATGAAGAGGTAAAAGCCTACAACAAGAAGTTCGAAGAGGCGCACAAGACGACAGACAAGGCAACACTTAAAGAGATGGGTGAGTCTATCTTCCTCGTACAGTGTGCGCCTTGTCACGGAACAACCGGTGACGGTCTTTCCGGAAAGGCACAGGACTTTACCAAGCGTATGACAAAAGAGCAGATCCTCCACGTCATCAACAACGGTCAGAACCAGCTTGGTTACCCAATGGGTGCAATGCCTCCGGGTATGGCTTCAGGCAAAGATGCCGAAGATATCGCGGCATGGATCGCCGGCGGTATGAAAGGTGAGCAGCCTGCAGCATTTGCAGCGTGTGCTTCATGTCACGGTGCTGACGGTAAAGGGAACAACGGTATGGCACCGAACCTTGCCGAGTATGACCTGACACTGGTAAGCCACGTACTTGAGCACGGTAAAAAGGGTATCATTGGTAGAATGCCTTCATTCAAGACAATGATCACGCCGGTTCAGGAAAAAGCGCTGACTGAGTACATTCAGTCTCTCAAAGAGTAAGGAGTAGACCATGGCAGAAAATACAAACAGATCCGTATTTGGAATTAACGGTGTGACAGGAATGCTGATTGCAACAGTCCTGTTGCTCTCCATTCTTGTCTTCCTGACAGTTTGGGGATTGAAAGTACAGCAGGGATCGGCACAGAAGCCGTACGATCCTACACCGATCGTTGGCAGCCTTGACAATGTCAAGATGATCAGCAAAGACAATGCGAAGTTCGCATTCCAAGATCCGAAATAAGAAAGGATAGAACATGATTTCAATTATGGACAAAGTACTTGGATGGCTGATGGTCGTTACTGCAGTCTACACTGCGTGGGCGGTATTGACACCAAACCACCTTTTTATAGGATAACCTATGACAAAAGCAGCAGCAAGGTTCGCCTTGCTTGCGTTGCTTCTTCCACTTCTTCTGAACGCAACCTCAATTTTAAAAAATGATCTGTTGAACGAAGCCGCTTCCCAATACATCGAAAAGATGGGGAAAGAGCTCTCCGACAAAACGGGAGTACATGCGTACGTGGTCGCCACGAACGAACACTTTCCTCCCCGGTTCAACCTGGTAGCGTACAGTAAGAGGTATGAAGCCAATGCAAGCAAACCGTATGTGATGCTCATCTTCGCACCCAATGCGAAGCTGACCGTAAAATCCGATCAGCTTGGGCGTGTGGGGCTCATCCCCTCATCGGATGCAGTAAAGAAGATGTACAACAGGTCCGATGTGATGGATGCCACGATCGACGTTGTCGCTTCGGTGGATAAGAACAAGATAGAAGACAAACATGCCATAGGCATTGTGCAGGGATTCTCTGAACTTGCAGACGAGATAGCCGATGAAAAAGGCGTCAAGCTGGAGAGTACAATCAAAGAGAGCAGGCAGGGCATCTGGGTACTGCAGTGGATCGTTCTGGCCGGAGCGGTGCTGGTATTCTGGATGTTTATATTCAGACCACTATTTTCAAGGAAAAAACATGGCAAAGAAAAATAAGCAGACCTCCTACTGGCCCCATATGATTCTGGGTTTTCTGATTGTGGGAATCACGCTTAGCTACTGGACGGTCAAGTCGGCATCATCGGTACCAGTCCAGGAGACCGATGACTATATGATGAAGTATCAGCAGGCCGACTTGCATATCAATGACATTTTGGCGAAAAAGAAGCGTTTTGACAGCAACTATGCCATCGCTATCGACGGTGTCAAAAAGGGAAAACTGGAGCTTGAACATGTCAAGCGTGCCAATGTCGAAGAGGTGGTGCTGCTTCAGAAAGGACCGAATACCTTTACCTACCGTGTCAACGATAAAAGCGGCAAGCCGGTGGAGGGTGTGAAAGTCTCTTTCCTGCTTACGAGACCGCACACGGACAAGGATGATGTTTCTGTTAAAAATGTTCCGCTGAAAAACGGCGAATATGTGGTTGCAGATGTGAACATCACCAAGCCGGGACGTTACATTCTGCGTCTGAAAGCGGAAGTGGACAAAGATACTGTCGGCTACTCCGATCTTCCTGCCTACCTCAATCCGTAGGCTCTTGGAGATCATTGGTGCGTGGTTGCGCACCATAGAGGTTTCTAGTACTCCTCCTCTTTAATGTGGCTCTTTGCCCATGTTTTAATCTCATCCCTCTGTGCTTTTGTCAGCTGCGCATCCTTATGAATGCTAAGGTACATCGGCATCGGCATGCGGAAGTTGATGGTTTTGGCAATCCCTTTGTATATCTTTTGTTTTTTGGCTTCGTCATAGTTTCCCCACTCCTGAAAATTGGCCGCTTCGCGACCCTCTTTGATGTGGCTTTTGACCTCCAGAGAGACAGGAGAGATGTGTCCGTACCAGGGCATCTTCGTCTGGTAGGAGTGGCAGTCGTAGCAGGAGCGTTTGAGCATCGCCATAATCTTTTCGGGGGCCTTGATCTCTTTTGACGGATCGATATGTTTTGGCGGTTCGGGGATCTTGATCTGAATGAGCTGCAGCAGCAAGAATGCACCGAGTACCCAGAGGGCAAGTGTTTTGAACATGATAGTCCTTTTTTGCCGTGATTATACTCTTCTTATGTAAACGGGATTTGAGCTCTTCAAAAGGTATTGGTTTCACTCGATAGCTCTGGCAGGTGCAAACGGCATAGCCGCCCTACGGGTTGAGTGCACCTTTGTCGCCATCAAGTGAAACCTTACTGTTCTTTTGTCCATAAAAAAGATATGACAATTTGAAAGATCACTTTGCCAATTCCCTGGTGTGTGCTATACTCTCTTTTATGAATACCCTACACATCTACCCGACCTCCAGAGCTATTCGTGCAGAGATTGCTGCTGCACTTGAAAATGACGCTTTCCTGCCTGCCTATATGCGTATGGATGAATTCGAACAGCGGCTGGTGCTGCTTCCCGGAAAGCAGCGTGTCGATGCGATGCAGCGCATGCTGCTGCTAAGAGAGGCAAGCGCTTTTGAAGCCTTTGAAGGATTGAAGTTCGACAGGAAGCTGGTGCGCTTCTTTGGCAAGGGGGAGGCGATCTTCCGTTTTTTCGAAGAGCTTTCAGGGGAGAAAGTGGATTTTGAAACACTTGCACAGGCTGATGCCTATGCGGAGTTTGGCGAACATCTGGAGATTCTTGAAACACTCAGGGAGAACTACCGCAGCATACTTGAGGCAAGAGGGCTGACCGACCGCTGCTTCATTCCCGAGAACTATCAGATAAACAGCGCCTTTGTGCAGCAGTATGAGACCATTGAGCTGCACCTTGAGGGGTATCTGAGCCGTTTCGAGCTGGAACTGCTTGAGCAGGTGGCCAAAGAGACGACCCTGCTGATACACTACCGCACATCCGCATTTACCAAAAAGATGCAGGAGCGTTTTGCCGAAATGGGAATAAAACTGCCGGACAACAGTGAAGTCTGTTTCGATCTTGGCAGACGCACTGTCGTATCCCAAAGAACGGTTGGAGAGAAACTTTCGGTAAGTGTCAAAAGTGTGGAGGAGCGTGAAGCGCAGGTGGCGTTGGCATTGGCGCAGATAGAGAAGATGGTGCAAAGCGGTATGGATCCGGAGAAGATAGCGCTGGTACTGCCCGATGAATCGTTCAAGGAGCACTTCATGCTCTTTGACCGTCTTGGTAATCTCAACTTTGCGATGGGGTACGACTACCGCGGCGGAAGTGTCTACAAAAAGAGCGATGCGCTTTTTCGTTATCTGCAGACAGGGGAGCAGGAGTATGTGTCGCTGCTTGAGCGCTATGGTATGCCAAAGGAGCGCTATGAGGGGTTGAACGGTGCAAAGAAGATGAATATCGCAGCCTTTTTTGAAACGCTGAATGCGCTGGAGCTGCTGGAGAGAAGCAAGGCGCGAATAGAGGAGCTGCGAAACGACTTTCTGGGGCTGTTCGGGGGGTATGAGGAGTCGCTTGAGAGCTGGCTCTTTCTCTGGCTCAAGGCGCTCTCATCCGTTACGACAGATGACGTCCGCGGCGGCAAGGTGACCGTGCTTGGTGTGCTGGAGACGCGGGGCGTGGCGTTTGACGGGGTGGTGGTTGTCGATTTCAACGAAAACATCGTGCCTGCAACCACCACCAAAGACCGATTCCTCAACTCTTCGGTGCGCCGTTTTGCCGGTCTACCCACAAAGACGGACAGAGAAGCGCTGCAGAAGCAGTTCTACATGCATCTGCTTGAGAGTGCGAAAGAAGCGGTGCTTATCTACAGCAGTGCCGACGATCGGCTGCCGTCAAAATTTCTCTATGAACTGGGTCTGGAAAAGGCACCCTGCAGCAGTGTGCCCCTGCAGCTGCTCTACAGTGAATCCTCGCAGCTGATCGCTCAGAGCGATCCGGTAGTGCACGGTTTCGATGCGACAAAGATAGCGTGGTCCCCCTCGCGTCTGAAGACCTACCTTGGCTGCAGACGGAAGTACTACTACCGTTACATCGAAAAGATAGAGGCCCCCAAAGAGGAGGAGCTCAACGAGGGGCTCTTTTTGCACAAGGTGCTTGACGCACTCTTTGACAGTGAAGACCGCTACGAAGAGGAGTCGCAGATGCAGCAGAAGCTTGAGAAGCTGCTCTATGCGCTTCATCCGCTTGAAAATACCAAGGCAAGCTACCAGAAGCTTCTGTGGGCGCAGAAGCTCAAACCCTTTGTGCAAAAGCAGGTAGCGCACTTCAGAAACGGCTGGCGTGTCGTTGCGCGTGAAGAGGAGATAAGTGGAGAGATCGGCGGTCTTCGTTTCAAGGGGCGTATCGACCGGTTGGACCAGAACGAAACGGGCACGCTGGTGCTTGACTACAAGAGTGGATCGACAGTTGAAGCACAGAAAATCAAGAACCTTGAAACGCTGAGCGACTTTCAGATGAGTATCTACCACCATCTGCTTGCACCGCGCTACCAAAACCTTACGCTTGCCTTTGTCAAGATCCTTGAAGAGGGACAGGTTGAAGAGATCAAGGCGCTGGAGGAGAAGAACGAAATGCTTGCCAAACACATTGTGGCACTCAAGCAGACCGAAAGTTTCGTTGCCCAAAAGTGTGAATCGCTGCAAATCTGCAAGTATTGTGAATATGCACTGATGTGCGGACGGGGAGAGTATCTATGAATTTCAAACCCTTTTTGGCCTACTCCGCAAGTGCGGGAAGCGGCAAGACCTTTGCGCTGGCGGTACGCTACATCTCTCTGCTCTTTATGGGGGAAGCGCCGTCGAACATTCTGGCGGCGACCTTTACCAACAAAGCCGCAGCCGAGATGCGCCAGCGTGTACTGGAGTCGCTCAAACATCTTGGAGAAAACGAAGCCTTTCTTAATGCCGTCTGCGAACAGACCGGTATGGGCAGAGAAGAGCTCTTTGCCAAGCAGCCCGAAGTGCTTTCACGCTTTCTCTCATCGACATCGCATATTGTGACGCTTGACAGTTTTTTTGCTTCCATTTTACGTGCGGCATCGCTTGAGATCGGGCTTGAACCGGACTTCGTAACCAAAGAGGAGGCGCACGAGAAGCTGGAGACGCACTTTCTCGATACCCTTGAACACGAAGGCAGGCTTGGCTCTCTCGTGCAGCTTGCACTCGACATCGAAGACAAACGCTTTACGAAGATATTCGACCTGATGCAGACATTCTACAAAGCCGATCCTCTTTTGCCTGAACCCCCGGAGGTCTTTGAAAACATCAAAACGCTTGAAGAGAAGATCGAAGCGGCACGCCATACCCTTTATGAAGCGGTCGTCGCATCCGGTGCCTCTAAAACCGCCATCAACAACTTCGCACCGGCCAGCGCCAAGAAGCTCTTTGGCAAAAGTGTCTTTTCCAAGCCGTCGCTGACGGAGCACAACAACTACAGAAAATACATCAAGACGCACCCGGAGATAGAGACAGGCTATCAGGAACTCAAAGCGTTGTTGGCGGAGTGGGGGCAACTGAAAGAGGCAATCGTACTTCAGGCCGTTTACGATGTCTACGGCTACTACAAAAGTGCGATTGTAGGCAATGCGGCGGCAACGGGGGTGCTGACATTCGATGACCTGACCTACTTCACCTACCGGCTGCTTTATGAGAGTGTCAGCAAAGAGTTCATCTACTTCAAGATCGATGCGAAGTTCCGCCACATTCTGCTCGATGAGTTTCAGGACACCTCCACGCTGCAGTTTCTGCTGCTCAAGCCGATGATCGACGAGATCTTTGCCGGCAAGGGGCAGGGGGAGTTCAGAAGTTTCTTCTATGTCGGCGATACCAAACAGTCGCTCTACCGTTTCAGAGGTGGGGTGGAGGAGCTTTTCGACAAGGTTGCCGAGCGCTACGAGATCGATATAGAGCAGATGGACACCAACTACCGAAGTGCCAAAGCGGTGGTCGAGCAGGTGAATCTCTGGTTCGAGCCGGTGATGCCGGGCTATGTGCCGCAAAAGAGCGGTCCCGATGCAAATGATGGGTATGTAGAGGTTATCGAGAACGAGGAGCTTTTGGAAGAGGCGGTCGCACAGGCGAAACGGCTGATAGATGCCGGTGTGTGTGTCGACGAGATCGCTTTTCTTGTCAGTACCAACAAAGACGGGCAGGCGCTGCAGGAGGCGTGTGAGAAAGAGGGTATCGCGACACTCCTGAAGACCTCCTCGTCACTGAAGCATCTGCCAAAGATCGCTGCACTGGCTGCGATGACATCCTACCTCTTTTACGGGGAGCGCATAGACGCGGAGCCGCTGTTGCAGAGGGTCGGCAAGAAGATCGGTGAGATAGACACGGCGTGGTTCCACCCGTTCATGTCGCCGCTGCAGGTGCTTGACCGGCTGGTGCGGGAGTTTGGCTATTTCGACGAAGACCCCAACATTCTCAAACTGTTGGAGTTCGCATCCGCTTTCAGCGACATACCCACCTTTCTGGAGGAGTTCGAGACCTCCAGCATCGCCATCGCCTCTCATTCGGTGCACGGAGCGAACATCATGACGATACACGGCTCCAAAGGGCTGGAGTTTCCCTATGTCATTGTGATGGACAAGCTGACCAAGCCCAACAACGACACCGCGCCGTTGATCTTTCACTACAACGATGCGTTGTACATTGATAAAATTCTCTACCGCATCAAGGGCAGGGAGCATTTTGACGAGTTCTATGCCAAGATTCTTGAAGAACGTAAAGTATCGTCACGCAAAGACAAACTCAATGTGCTCTACGTGGCACTGACAAGGGCGGTAGAGGGGCTGCTGGTACTTAAAAAGCCGGAGGGTTCCATTTTTGACCTGCTGCAAATAAAGCCGCTTGCCAGGGGTGCATTGAAAATTGCTTCAGAGAGCACAGAGAAAGAGAAAACGTGCGTCACCGAAGCGCTGCCCAAAGAGGTAAGTTTCTACGGACGCCTTGAAGTTAAAGGCGAAGAGGATGAAGAGCGGGAGCTTGGAGCCATCCATTTCGGTATTGCGCTGCACTACGGGTTGGAGATGATGGGCAGCTTCGATGCTGCAAGTCTTGACGAGGCCATGGTCGCTGTGGAAAACCGTTACGGGCAGCGTGTCGGCAGAGAGGGGCTGGAGGAGATACGGCGGCGCATAGAGATGCTGCTGGCACACAAACCCTTTATGCAGCTGCTTGAGGGTGCGGCACTCAGCAAAGAGCAGGCACTCAGCTACAACGGAGAACTCAAGCAGGTGGATCTGCTGCTTGACTATGAAGATCGTGCGATGGTGGTCGACTACAAGAGTTCACGCCAATACAGTTTCAAGCACCGGGAGCAGGTAGCATGGTATGTCAAAGCGGTTGGTTCGCTGTTGAAAAAACCGACTGAGGGGGTACTGGTTTATCTTGAAAAAGAGGGAATTTCACTTATAAACTTAAAATAAACTGAATTTAAATAAATTTTAAGAATAAGTGGGTACAATCCGTCCACCAAAAGAGCTGCACTGCAGTTTTTTATTCAAAACAAGGAAACCATCATGAAAATGACAAAAGTCGTAAAACCTCATGAAGTACAGCGTGACTGGGTCCTGGTCGATGCAGAAGGTAAAACTTTCGGTCGTATCCTGACAGAAGTCGCTTCGATTCTCAGAGGAAAGCACAAGCCCTCTTTCACACCAAACGTCGACTGTGGTGACTACGTAGTCATCATCAACGCTGAAAAAGCGAAATTCACCGGTGTCAAAATGGATGAGAAAGAGTACTTCACGCACTCTGGCTACTTCGGTTCTACAAAGTCCAAGAAGCTCAGCGACATGCTTGAAAACCACACTGAAAAGCTCTACAAGCTTGCGGTAAGAGGGATGCTCCCCAAGACAAAACTCGGTAAGCAGATGCTCAAGAAACTGAAAGTGTATGCCGGTTCCGAACATCCGCACACTGCACAAATCAATAAGGAAGCGTAATCATGGCAACTATTTATGCAACAGGAAAAAGAAAAGCGGCGATCGCTAAAGTCTGGATCACTCCGGGTAACGGTGAAATGCTCATCAACGGCAAAACACTCGATCAGTGGCTCGGTGGTCACGAAACTCTGAAAATGAAAGTCAGACTGCCGCTTGAAGCGACAAAGCAGCTTGATTCTCTGAACATCAGAGCGACAACACTGGGCGGCGGTTACTCTGCACAGGCAGACGCGGTAAAGCACGGTATCTCCAAAGCACTCGTAGCGTACGAGCCCTCTTTCAGAGCGATCCTCAAGCCTATGGGTCTTCTTACTCGTGACTCAAGAGTTGTCGAGCGTAAGAAACCAGGTAAGAAAAAAGCGAGACGTTCTCCACAGTTCTCAAAAAGATAGTCGGTACACTTTACCGCACTCTCTTCGCTCCGAACCTTTCTGGGTTTGGGGTTTCTTCTCTTATTCATTATCTTTCTGGCAAGTATCTTTTCCCACATAAAATAAAAAACTGTTCGTTTCTTACATTGACATTCTCTCTGTGATAGAGTAAAATATAGTCATAATGACCACTAAGGATGCTATGATGATAATAAATGCAGCGGATGCAAAAGCGAAGTTTTCAAGTTTACTGGCACTTGCCGGGCTTGGACGAGAAGAGGTCATCATTTCCAAACGCAATAAACCGACAGCTGTGCTTATTTCGTATGAAACATTTTTGAAAATGAAAAAAAGAGAGGACGCGGCGATAGACAAAACAGCGTGGGAGAGTCTGCCCACATCACTGGACAAGTTTGTCGGTATTGTATCTGAAGAGGAGATAGATGAAGATCACAAAAGAAGCAGAGAGGCATATCTCAAAGAGAAATACCTGTGAAAATCTTTGTTGATACCAATATCTTTATTGATATATTGCTGGGTAGAGAGCCTTTTGTGGGACATTCCGCACTTGTGTACAAGTTGTGCGAAAACGGTCTAATTGAGGGGTATATTGCACCTATTACCGTCAATAACATTCATTATATATGCCGAAAGGTACACAACACTACGGCAATCAAAGCTTTTTTGCACAAGGTATCAAAAGATTTTACCATTGCGCCTATGGACAGTATAACTATAGAAAAAGCAAACAGCTTGTCTATAGGCGATTATGAAGATGCGCTGCAGTATGCAATGGCACTCCAGGTTGGAGCCGAATGTCTTGTAACACGAAATACCAAAGATTTCAAACATATCGCACATAAAGGTTTGTACCCCTGAAATGTTTATTGCAGAGGTAGGATAGTATCAAGGTACTTTATAAAAAGGTACTAACTGGGATTGACCAAAAAGTATGCACCAATTGCAAACACAAGTGCTGCGACACTCCGTTTGATGACCACACCGATGTTGTTACCCACCTGGCAGGAGGAGCACTGCTTGTACTTTTTCGATTCGTAAAAGGCGTAGACAAAGAAGCCTGCCATCAGCAGTAAAACAGCAGGGAAGGCGATCTTGTCAAAGAGGTAGATATTCTCGACCGTGCTCTTTTCGAACTTGAAGAGCGGTGTGAGCAGTGAGAGACCCATGAAGAAGAGAATTTTGTCCGCAAAGGAGACGAAGTAGTCCTTTTTGGAGAAGGTGGGGCAGACATCGCCAGCCTGCGGAACAAGCCCCTTACCCTCCAGTGCAGCCAAAATCTGCTCTCTTTGCTTCTTGTCGATGCGATCGAGCATCGTGCCACCAAGCGAGAAGTCCATCATCTGCTGAAACATTGCGGCAAAGTGTCTGTCGTTGTCGACGTCCATATAGCAGGTATTGCCGTGGCGGTCTTCGTAGACAATTTTGAGCTTTTCATAGCGGGGGACAAAGGCACTGATGTCGGGGTAGTAGCTGCTGCGCTCTTCGGCTTCGAAGGGCTTTTCTTTTCTCAGAATACGCGGATTGGCGAACTCGATATACTCGTCGCCCTTTTTGACGATGAACATATTGAAAGGGTGGGCAACCTGCATGGCGCTGAGTGCATCAAGACCGTGGTGCTCCATCGTCTCTCTGATATCATCGAAGAGTCTGCCCACACTCTCATCGAAGCCGCGTACGTCGCCGCAGGCCAAAATACGGTCATCGGGATAGACTACCAGCTCTTTGATCATCGTAACATCCTTTTGCAATACTTTCTAAAACATTCGACTAAAGGAAAATTGTAGGAAATATTGGGTTAGACAGGGTGCAGGCTAAAGCCTGCAAGGGGTTTAGTGGCTCTTTTGAACCACAATGATCATTTTGATGTTGATGATGATAAATCGAATGAACTGCCAGATCAGACAGGTTCGCATAAATTTGACGAACGGTGTGGGTACCATTGTCTCGAAACTCTTTTCGTACGCTTTGACGTTTTGTTCAATTGAGTGGTCTACACTTCCCATTGTTTCTCCTTACTTTGTTTCTTTTTAAGTCTCTGAACAATCCGTTTTGGATTATTCAGGTATCAGTGTCCAGCCCGGCTTGAGCTTCGCTTTGTAAATGAAGAGGTGATGCAGGATGTGCTTGATCCAGTGTCCTGCAAGACCGATCTCACCAAATGTATAGTCAAGGTCACGTCCGATGCCCGGATACTTTTCGAAGTCCGGTACGACAGGGTAGACAGTCAGCGCTGCAGCAGTACCGTCAGTCAGGCCCTTACCTGCAGAGGCGACACACGCTGCACCCATTTCAGCCATGGAAGCTTCATGCAGGTGCGCTTCGTCACCTTTTTTGATCATATCGACAATAGAGTGCGCTACCGCTTTACCGATGATTCCTGAAGGCATTCCCGTTCTTGGAGGAGTTGGTGTAATCGGTGTGCCGTTTGGTGACTGCATAGGCTTGGAGATAGGGTGTGGCGGTGCAAATGCGATACCACAGGCAAAGATGTTCTTATATTCAGGGTTCTGGTAGGTTCTTGGCCAGTCGGATGCTTTCCACTCTTCATACGGTTTTGCCGTATAGTCCGCATCGACCTTGAGGAAGCCGTTTGGTGCGAAGATCTTGTCTGTCATATCTTCGCCGTTCTTGTCGTACGCTTTGAGCCCGACACCGGCAAACGGAGGAATAAGCATTGCAAAATCGAACTCCTCTTCTCCTGTAGAGCCGTCAAGCAGTTCGTAATGTACTTTACCCTCTTCGACTTTGTTGACGTGCGCGCCGACCATCCAGTCTACGCCGCGCTCGACAAAGAGAGATTCTGCAAAGAGTTTGGAGCTTGCCGCATACATACCGCGCTTGATGTGCAGACCGCCGATACCGAAGTCACCGATAAACGATTCGTTGGAGATCCACTTGATTTCAAGATTGTCTCTTACCCCAGCTTTGCGTGCTTCGTGTTCGATGTTGAAGATGTACTCGAATGCTGCACCCTGGCAGGTACACATACCGTGACCGGTACCGACGAGTACTTTCTGCTTTGAGGTTTTTGCCTTTTCGAAGAGCTGCTGCAGTTCGAGATTCGCGTGGATTGCGTGGTCAGCCGTACAGACAGAAACGGTGTGGTCTCCAAGCTGCCCTTTGCCGTTGCCAAGACCCGGTGTCGCATCGAAGTTGAGTTTCGGACCGGTTGCATTGATGAGATAATCGTATGTGATCTCTTCGGTCTGACCCTCTTTGCCCTGTTCAGTGTATTCGATGGTGATATAAGGTGTATCGCTGTCGGCTTTTCCTTCGGGGTGAATGGAGACAGCCTTTGCCTGCCGGAAATCGATACCCGCTTTTTCATAGACAGGGGCAAGAGGGAATACGACATCCTCTTTTTGCATCTGCCCGACGCCTACCCAGATATTTGATGGGATCCAGTTCCACTGTGAGTTGGGGGTGACCACCACTACTTCGTGCTCGTCGCCCAGCCACTTTTTTGCGAATGTCGCGGCAGTGTGTCCGGAGACACCACCACCCATTACTACTAATCGTGCCATAGCCTTCCTTCTTTGTTAAAGTCATTGTTGCAAAATCTATTGTAGAGCAAGCCGCTTTAAAAGGAAATAAAATTTTAAATATTTATGTTAATTATTTTCTATTCTTATGATATTCATTATTTTTTGCCTTTTTTACAGACAATTCATCCATTAAAGCATTCAGTTTTACTGATGAAATAAAGAGTATATTTATCCTATTTATTCACCACCCCGATTGAGGGAAGTTATGGTAAAATCGCTGAAATTTAAGAAAGAGCAAGGAAGCAGTGTGCAGCAGTGGCCGGCAAAGTGGTTTGTAACGATACTTCTTTTTACAGTGACACTGCACGCTGCAGTTTGGAACGCACCGTATCCCAAAGAGGAGATTCGAAGCAATACGCTCTTTTCGGTCTTTTCATCTCCGCCAAAACATCTTGATCCTGTACGCTCCTACAATGCCAACGAATGGTCTTTTCTGTCACAGATCTATGAGCCGCCTCTGCAGTACAACTACCTCAAAAAGCCCTACGTGCTCGAACCGCTGACACTGACGCAGATGCCGCAGATTGTCTATCTGGATGCCAACGAAAGCGAAGTGGGTGTTGAGAATGAGAGTGTGAAGTTCACCCTTTACCGTTTTACTTTCCGTGATGATCTTGTCTATCAGCGCCATCCTGCATTTGTGAAGGATACCGACGGCACGCTCCATTATGGCAGTTTGAGTGAGGATGGGCTGAAGAAGATTCACACGCTGGATGACTTTGCCAAAACGCAGAGCAGAAAAGTAACCGCAAATGATTACGCCTATGCCATCAAACGGATGGCGGTACGCCAGTACCACTCTCCCATTCTCGATACGATGATGCAGTATATCGTTGGGCTGCGTGACTTTTCACGCGAAGTTACCAAAGCGGCGAAAGCGAAGTTCGCCAAGGGGGAGCGTCTGGATCTTCGAGATTTCGATATCCCCGGTGTGAAAGTGGTGAATGACAGAACGCTGGAGATACGTATTTACGGAAAGTATCCGCAGTTTCTCTACTGGATGGCGATGAACTTCTTTGCCCCAATTCCCTGGGAGGCGGATCTCTTCTATCAGCAAAAGGGGCTGAAACAGAAGAACATTTCGCTCGATACCCAGCCGGTGGGCAGCGGTCCATACTATCTGGCGGAGAACAGCCCGAATCGGCGTATACGGCTTGTAAAAAACCCGAATTTCCATCTGGAGCGCTATCCCGGACTGACAGCGGAGGAAGCAAACGCTTCCGGTGTTTCAAAGCAGTTGCTGCGTGACAGCGGCAAGAAGCTTCCCTTTATCGATGAAGCGGTCTATTCGCTGGAGAAAGAGAGCATACCGCTGTGGAACAAGTTCCTGCAGGGCTACTACGACGCCTCGGGCATCAGTTCCGAAGCGTTCGACCAGGCGGTGCAGATAGGTTCGGGCGGGAGTATGGGGCTGAGCACAGCGATGAAAGAGAAGGGCATTAGAATGGTCTCATCCGTGGAGCCCTCCATCTTCTATATGGCGTTCAACATGGAAGACCCTGTCGTAGGCGGCTATACAGAAAAGCAGAAGAAACTGCGTCAGGCTATCAGTATCGCGCAGGATCAGGAGGAGTACATTTCCATTTTTCTCAATGAGCGGGGTGTACCTGCGCAGGGGCCTATTCCTCCGGGTATTTTCGGGTATGAAGAGGGCAAAAAGGGAACCAATCCCGTTGTGTATGACTGGATCAACGGCAAACGGGTACGAAAAAGTATCGATGTGGCAAAAAAACTGCTGGCCCAAGCGGGGTACCCCGGCGGCATTTCGGAAAAAACGGGCAAACGCCTCAAGCTCTACTACGACACCACCGCCACGGGGCCTGATGACCGTGCACTGATGGACTGGCGGCGCAAGCAGTTTGCCAAACTGGGCATTGAACTGGTGATCCGTGCTACGGATTACAACCGTTTTCAGGAGAAGGTGCGCAAGGGCAAAGTGCAGCTCTTTTCCTGGGGGTGGAATGCTGATTACCCCGACCCTGAAAACTTTCTCTTTCTGCTCTATGGCAAGAACGCCGTAGTCGATACCGACGGGGCGGGTATCAACAGTGCCAACTACAAAAACCCGGTGTTTGATGCCCTTTTTGAGCTGATGCAGACGATGCCCAATTCGCCTCAGCGCCTTGAGGTCATTGAAAAGATGCTGCAGATTGTGCGTGAAGATGCGCCATGGGTGTGGGGATTCTACCCCAAGAGCCTTGCACTTGTACACGGCTGGTTTCACAATGTCGTCCCCAATGCAATGGCGAACAATACACTCAAGTATAAACGCATCGACCCCGTGCAGCGCTATGGGAAGCAGCAGATGTGGAACCGTCCGGTACTCTGGCCGCTGCTGATACTGGCATTGGCGGCACTGCTGCTGGTGTGGGGAGTGAGAGCAGCCTACCGAAGACGGCAGTCGCGTGTCATACAAAAAGGAGAAGCGTAAATGCTGGCCTATATCATCAAACGGATTCTGTACGCCATACCGATTCTCATCGGGGTCAACCTCATTACCTTTATGCTCTTTTTCATGGTCAACACCCCGGACGATATGGCGCGCGCACAGCTGGGAGCCAAGCAGACCACACCGGCGATGATCGCGGCCTGGAAAGCCGAAAAGGGGTATGACAAACCGCTCTTTTATAATGAAAAGGCAACGGGTACGGCGAAGCTGACCGATACACTGTTCGTAAATGAATCTCTCAAACTCTTCTGGTTCGATTTCGGACTCTCCGATGCCAACCGCAACATCGCCGAAGATATCAGGGCACGAATGGGGCCAAGCCTTGCCATTGCCTTGCCGACCTTTCTGATAGCACTGGTAACCAACATATCGCTGGCACTGCTTTTGGTGCTCTTTCGCGGTTCGGTGCTTGATATGTCGGCGATGGTGGTTGCGGTGATGATCATGTCGGTTTCGGGTCTTTTTTACATCATCGCCGGACAGGTGCTCTTTTCCAAAATCTGGCACTGGGTGCCCATTTCGGGTTACGAGAGCGGCTGGAGTGGAGTAAAGTTTGTACTGCTGCCGGTTGCCATCGGTGTCTTTGCGGGGCTTGGTTCGGGAGTGCGGTGGTTCCGCTCCATCTTCCTTGAGCAGATCAACCAGGACTATGTGCGTACGGCACGCGCCAAGGGCCTTTCGGAAATTGCCGTACTCTTCCGCCATGTGCTGCCAAACGGGATGCTTCCTATTCTTACCGGTGTGGTGGTGATCATTCCTTCGCTCTTTATGGGATCACTCATTATGGAATCCTTTTTCGGCATCCCCGGGCTTGGCTCCTACACCATCGATGCGATCAACGCGCAGGATTTCGCTATTGTCAAGGCGATGGTCTTTCTGGGATCGGTACTTTACATTGTGGGGTTGATACTGACCGATATCTCCTACACACTCTTCGACCCGAGGGTGACACTGTGACGCTTTTTTTCTTGTGGACGGATATACTGGTGTGGACGCTGGTGGCTGCAGCGCTTTTGGGTGGGTGGATGCTGCTGCGTTCGCCTGTCTCACGGCAGAAGTGGGTAACGATCTTTCGCTCCAAGATCGCGATGGCGTCGGTGATCGTGCTGTTCTTCTATCTGGTATTCGCACTGCTTGATTCGGTCCACTTCAAGGTAGACAAGCCGAATGGAGGTACGCCCATCGTTTCACTGCTTGATATGGCGATGGCGCACCAGAAGGATTTCTCCGAGCGTACCTACTCCGCCCCCTTTGCGACACATGAATACACCAAAAGTATCGTCGTCGATGCCAAAGGGGTGAGTACGCAGCGTTATCTGCCGCTAAAATATGTCAGCAGTGGGCAGATGCTTTCTGGATCTATCCAGGGACTTTTGACGGGTGCACTGATTGCCGTTTTCCTTATTGGGATACATTTGCTGTGGCGTGCAAAAGGCAGTGTCGGTGCGCATTTCAAAGCGGTTATGCATGGGAATACGCAGCTGCCGTGGCGGACGGCATACGGGGTGTTTGCGTTGATGACGCTGCTGCTTGCCTGGCTTTATGTGATGAGCTTCTCCTACCACGTGCTGGGTACCGACAAGGTGGGCGGTGATGTTTTCTATGCCGCACTCAAGAGTATCCGCACAGGCGTGCTCATCGGTACGCTCACAACGCTGGTGACATTGCCGCTTGCGATCTTCCTGGGGGTGAGTGCGGGATATTTCAGAGGCTGGGTGGATGATCTCATTCAGTATCTCTACACTACGCTAAGCTCCATTCCGGGCGTGCTGCTGATAGCGGCCGGAGTACTGATGATGCAGGTGATGATGGACAACCACCCCGAATGGTTCGCATCGACCATTGAACGCTCCGATCTGCGGCTGCTCTTTTTGATCGTGATATTGGGAGTGACCAGCTGGACGGGACTTTGCCGTATGCTAAGAGCCGAAACCCTACGCATTGCGAAGATGGATTTTGTCACTGCGGCAAAGGCGTTCGGGGTAAGCAAGTGGCGCATTATGGCACGGCATATCGTTCCCAACCTCACCCACATCATTCTTATTTCCATTGTACTGGATTTCTCCGGACTGGTACTGGCCGAAGCGGTACTCTCCTACGTGGGGGTGGGAGTGGATCCTACCATGTACAGCTGGGGAAATATGATCAACCAGGCGCGCCTTGAGATGGCGCGAGAACCGATGGTGTGGTGGTCGCTCTTTGCCTCGTTCATCTTTATGTTCATTCTGGTGCTGGCTGCCAATCTGTTTTCAGACAGGGTACAGCAGGTACTCGATCCGAGAAATGCACAATGATGTCATCAAAAGAGCACAAAGGAGAGGCTATAATGGACATTATGAATCAAGGGCCTCTGATAAATATTGAAAACCTTAGTGTCAGTGTCGAGGAAGAGAGACTGCTTGATAATGTAAGCTTTGATATTGCAAGGGGGGAAACCTTTGCGCTGGTAGGGGAGTCGGGCAGCGGAAAATCACTGACCTCTTTGGCGATCATGCGGCTGCTGCCCGAAGCGATCAGGGTGGAGAGCGGTGATGTGAAGTTGCGCGGCAAGTCACTCTTTGCGCTTCCAGAATATGAGATGGGGCATATCCGCGGCAGCCGGATCGCGATGATCTTTCAGGAGCCGATGAGTGCGCTCAACCCGGTGATGACGGTGGGCGCACAGGTAGAAGAGGTGGTACGTCTGCACCTGAAGCTCTCCAGGGCCGAAGCCAAAGCACGTGTCATCTCGCTCTTTAAAGAGGTATCGATCCCGAACCCTGAGGTGCGATACGGATGGTACCCCCACCAGCTCTCAGGCGGGCAGAAGCAGCGGGTGATGATCGCGATGGCACTGGCGTGCGAGCCGGACCTGCTGATTGCCGATGAGCCGACCACGGCGCTGGATGTCACCATTCAGGCACAGGTGCTGGAGTTGCTTGAAAAGATCAAAAAGGAGCGCGGTTTCTCCATACTCTTTATTACGCACGATCTGTCCGTGGTTTCACAGGTGGCCGACAGGGTGGCAGTGATGCAAAAGGGTCGCATTGTCGAAACGGCTGATGCAGAAACCTTTTTCAAGGGCCCGAAGCACCCTTACACACGGCAGCTTCTAAAAGATGCACTCGGCAGCCCGGAACGTGCACCGACGCCGCCTGCACCTTCTTTGCTGGAAGTACGGAACCTGAAGGTTCACTTCCCTGTCAAAAAGGGGATACTGCAGCGAAGCAGCGGCGTTATCAAGGCGGTCGACGGTGTTTCACTCTCTATCGACAAGGGCAAGACTATGGCACTGGTCGGAGAGTCCGGCAGCGGAAAGAGTACGCTTGGGCAGGCGATACTTTCTCTGGTACCGGTTACCGAAGGGGAGATCCTCTTTGATGGGGTCAACCTTGTTTCTCTCTCCAAAGCGCAGTTGCAGCCCTACCGCCAAAAGATTCAGGTGATCTTTCAGGATCCCTTTGCGGCACTCGATCCGCGCATGCGGGTGGGAGAGATCATTGCCGAAGGGATGGAGAGTCTTGGTATCGGTCCTAAAAGCAAGCAGGCACGTCGTGAAGCTATTATGAAACTGCTCCAAAAGGTAGAGCTTGAAGCGGAAGCGATCGACCGCTATCCGCATGAATTCTCCGGAGGTCAGCGACAGCGCATAGGGATTGCCCGTGCACTGGCGGTGGAGCCGGAGCTGATCATCTGCGACGAACCTACCTCCGCGCTGGATGTCACGGTACGTGCACAGGTACTGGCGCTACTCAAAAGGCTGCAGGAGGAGATGGGAGTGGCTTACCTTTTCATTACCCACGACCTCTCCATCGTACCTGCCATTGCCGATGAGGTGGCGGTGATGCAGCGGGGACAGATTGTAGAGCAGGGAAGTGTTGCAGAGGTGATGAAAAAGCCCAAAGAGGCCTACACCAAAACGCTGCTTGCTGCAGCACCCAAGTTGCCCGAAACCATACAAAAGGGATTTTATGACCATTCTGTTCGACCTTGACGGTACGCTGATCGACTCTACCGAAGCGATTTTGGAGAGTTTCGACATCGCTTTGAAAAACTTTGGCGACGTGCCGTTTGATGAAGAAGCGATTAAAGCTGAAATCGGCCATCCCCTCGATGCGATGTTCCGCACGCTTGGCGTAAGCGAAGAGAGGGTGTGGGAGCATGTGGCAGCCTACAAGGCGCACTATCGCACCATTGCCTGTGAAAAGACAGTGCTGTTGCCCAGGGCGCGTGAGGCAGTGGTACTGGCGGCAGCACATGCGAAGCTTGGCATTGTTACGACAAAAACGGCGGAGTATTCCAGAGAGATGCTGGCGTATATGGGAGTGATGGACTACTTTGAAGTGCTAATTGGAAGAGAGGATGTGACTCACCCCAAACCCCACCCCGAACCCATACACAAGGCACTTGAAGCGATGCGTGCTTCCAAAGAGGCATGCTGGATGGTGGGAGATACCCCAATGGATCTGCTCTCAGCAAAAGCCGCCGGCATCGAGAGTGTCGCGGTCAGCTGCGGCTATGCGGGGGAGGAGCAGCTTTGCGAGCATACGCCAAACATTGTAACCGACGCCTATGAAGCTGTGCAATTTATTGTAGAATCATAACTGGATATTAAAAAATTTATCATTTCAAGCACAATTTAAGAGTCACCCCATTACAATGGGAAACATTTTAGGATTTTGGGTGTATACTCAGATACTTAACCACTACAGAGGAGATACTATGATTGAGATCAGATGGCACAGCCGTGCGGGTCAAGGTGCCGTGACCGGTGCAAAGAGTCTCGGTGACATCGTCGCTACGACTGGAAAAGAGGTACAGGCATTCGCGCTGTACGGTTCTGCAAAAAGAGGGGCGGCGTTGAGAGCCTACAACAGAATCGATGATGAGCCTATCATTACGCACGAGAAGTTCATGTATCCTGATTATGTTCTGGTCATCGACCCGGCACTTGCAATGACTGACGATATCACGATGAACGACAAAGAGACAACCAAATACATCATTACGACGCATCTGGACAAAGAGTCGCTCATTAAAGAGATTCCCGCACTGCAGGGCAAAGAGGACAGAGTGTTTGTCGTAGACTGTATCCAGATCTCACTCGATACGATCGGAAGATCTATCCCCAATGCACCGATGCTCGGCGCATTCGTAAAAGTATCGGGAATGTTCGAACTGGATTATTTCCTCGAAAACATGAAAAGAGTTCTTGCGAAGTTCCCACAGAAGATTATCGACGGTAACATGCAGGCAATCACAAGAGCGTACAACGAAGTCAAGTAAGAGGAGCGATTATGCAAGATTTGAAACTATGTGCACAGGATAAAAGAGGTATCCACGAGCTGGAAGCCGGAAAAGACCTGATAGGATGGGATGAGGTGACACAGGGAAGCGTTCTGCCTTCATTTGAAGGTGATGCATCCAATGTTGCTCACTTGAAGCAGGAGGAGCGATGCTATTCCGACTTCAACTCCTATACGGCGACAGTCGCTTCATGGAGAGTGAAGAAGCCGGTATTCAACATTGATGTCTGTATCGACTGTCAGAACTGCTGGGTATGGTGTCCGGATACGTCCATCATCTCCCGTGACAAGCAGATGCTCGGTATCGACTATGACCACTGTAAAGGGTGTGAAGTGTGCGTGGAGGTATGTCCTACCAACCCGAAATCGCTTCTGATGTTCGCAGAGCAGGAAGACCTCGAGACAGCATTGTCTCAGTGGCCTGAAAAAAAGAAAAAAGAAAAGTAAGGGGCTGACATGGCAGAAAAATTTGATTTACAAGAGAGAGAAGTGTGGGACGGTAACTACGCCGCTTCTCAGGCAATGAGACAGGCGAAGGTCGATGTAATGGCGGCTTACCCCATTACACCTTCCACCCCTATTGTTGAGAACTATGGTGCCTATGTGGCAAACGGCTATGTAGACGGTGAGTTTGTAATGGTCGAGTCCGAGCATGCGGCAATGTCTGCGTGTGTCGGTGCATCCGCTGCGGGCGGACGTGTTGCGACAGCGACCTCTTCACAGGGATTTGCACTGATGGTGGAGGTACTCTACCAGGCTTCCGGAATGAGGCTGCCTATCGTGCTGAATGTCGTCAACCGTGCACTCGCTTCACCGCTGAACGTACGTGGTGACCATGCCGATATGTACCTTGGGCGTGACAGCGGATGGATCCAGATGGATGCGTTCAACTCCCAGGAGGCGTACGACCTCGCACTCTGTGCTTTCAAAATCGGTGAGAACCACTCTGTAAGACTGCCGGTCATGGTTCATCAGGACGGGTTCATCACTTCGCACACTGCACAGAATGTCTACCCTCTGACAGATGAAGCAGCATACAATTTTGTCGGCGAGATCGACCCGGTTGATGATATGCTCGACTTTTCAAGACCGGTCACATACGGTGCTCAAACAGAAGAAGACTGGCATTTCGAGCACAAGGCAAAACAGCACAAGGCGCTGATGGATTCCGTACCTGTCATCGAAGACGTCTTTGCCGAATTCGAAAAGGTAAGCGGCAGAAAATACAAGCGTGTAGAGAGCTACATGATGGAAGATGCAGAAGTGGCAATCGTCGCTCTTGGAACGACTGTCGAGACTTCACGTGTCGCTGCACTCAGAATGAGAGAGCAGGGTATCAAAGCCGGTGTCGTTGCACCAAGAGTCTTCAGACCGTTCCCGTTCGATGAGATCAGAGATGCGCTCGAGAATGTCAAATCTGTCGCGGTACTCGACAGATCAAGCCCGGGCGGTGCAATGGGTGCCTTCTACAACGAGGTTTCCGCTGCACTCTATACCACAGAGAACAGACCGCTTGTAACCAACTACATTTACGGACTGGGCGGAAGGGACTTTGCCGTAAAAGATGCAATGGACATCTTCGCAGACCAGAAAGCGAATGCCGATGCCGGCCACATTACAACAGATATCCAGCAGTTCTCCGGTCTGAGAGGACCTAAGCTTGGATTCTTCAAGACGAAAAGGGGTTAATCATGGCGATTACATCAGTAAAGAACTTAAAAGAATTTTCTACGGCAAACGACCGTTTTGAAGGTGCACATACACTCTGCCCGGGCTGTGCCCACTCTATGATCGTTAGAGAGCTTATGAACTGTACGGACGACAATCTGGTTGTTACGACAAATACAGGCTGTCTCGAGGTCTCCACAGCGGTTTATCCTTTCACATCATGGGATACGTCATGGATGCACATCGGATTTGAAAACGCCGCTTCTGCAGCCGGCGGTGCCGAAGCGATGTACAAGGCAAGAAAGAAAAAAGGTACACTCAAAGACAACGACGCACCTGTGAAGTTCGTTGCATTCGGCGGTGACGGTTCGACATTTGACATCGGGTTCCAGTGGCTCTCCGGTGCTTTCGAGCGTGGGCACGACTTTACCTACATCTGTCTTGACAATGAAAACTACGCAAACACCGGTGGTCAGCGCTCTTCAGCGACACCGATCGGTGCAACAACATCGACAGCGCAGGCAGGTACACACTCTTATGGTAAGAAAGAGAAGAAAAAAGATATCGTAGCGATCATGGCGGCACACGGTGCACCATACGTTGCACAGCTTGCACCGAACAAGTGGAAGTCTATGGCAAAAGGTTTTCAGAAAGCACTGGAGACTGAGGGACCATGTTTCATCAACACAGTATCGCCTTGTTGTACAGAGTGGAGATTCGATCCTAAAGACACTATCAGCATCACTGACCTGGCGACAGATACACTGATGTTCCCGATCTACGAGATCATCGACGGTCATGAGCTGAACATTCTCTACAGACCGAAGAACGTGCTTCCTGTAGAAGAGTACCTTGCAGCGCAGGGGCGTTACAAGCACCTCTTCAAGCCGGAAAACAAGCATGTCATCGAAGAGATTCAGAAAAACATCAACGAATACTGGGAGATGCTGCAAAGAAGAGAAGAAGCACGCGTCTAAAAGTGCTACTTCGGCACATCTTTCACTTTAGACTGCAGAATTTTTCTGCAGTCACGTACTATATGTACGCTCCTTTGTAAACTTCTTTGCTAAAGCAAAATCTGCACCAAATCATCACTTTTCTCTGTTTTTCAAAGAATCGAATGTAAAAAATTAACTTTATAAATCTTTTTTCCAAAACTATTCACCATTCGCTATTCACTATTCACTTTTTCCGTTATAATTTGAAAAATTATAAAAGGAAAACACTATGCCACTATTAGATAGTTTTACCGTTGACCATACCAAGATGATCGCACCTGCGGTGCGTGTCGCCAAGAAGATGAAAACACCGTGCGGTGACGACATTACCGTATTTGACCTGCGTTTTACCGTACCCAATAAAGAGCGGCTCTCTGCCAAGGGTATCCATACACTCGAGCACCTCTTTGCCGGATTTATGAGAGAACACCTCAATTCAAAAAAAGTAGAGATTATCGATATTTCGCCTATGGGATGCCGAACAGGATTCTATATGTCGCTGCTCGGTACGCCCTCTGAAAAGAAGGTTGCCAAAGCGTGGGAGGCTTCGATGAAGGATGTGCTGGCTGTCAAGAGCGAGGCGGACATTCCCGAACTCAACCTCTACCAGTGCGGCACCTGCAAAATGCACTCTCTTAAGGCTGCGCAGAAGATCGCTAAAAGGGTACTCAAACGCGGGATTGGTATTATGAATAACAAAGAACTGAAACTCAGTAAAAAAGAGCTCAAGAAAATTGCCAAGGAGGGGAACGTATGCTGATATGGATTCCAGTAGCCGAAGAGAATGGTGCAGATTCCAAAATCGCACCGCAGCTTGAAGCGCAGAAGTGGGCGCTAATCGACTTTGATGCGGGCGAGATGCAATCTGTGAAGTTTTACGACAGTATTGACGATCTTGGCGGAGAGTGGGTGGACTTCATCATCCTCTCCAACAAATTCGAGAACTATCTTGACTACATGAACGAAGGGATGATGGTGCTGGTTGTGCGTGAAGGACAGGAGACGATCGAGGATATCATTGAAGCGTTCAAGTTCAAGGAGCTTGATGAAATCGGGCTGTGATAAAATTAGAAATTAGAAATTAGAAATTAGAAATTAGAAATTAGAAATTAGAAATTGGGGTGTGTGTTGTACGATGAAGCGTTAAGAGGGCAGAAAGAGACGATTGTCAGTGATGACGGCTCTTTGACGCTCTACTCCAAAGAGTTCAACGAGTCGTATCACTCTCCAAAAGACGGTGCGTTGCGAGAGAGCCTCAATAAACACGTCATTCCAGCCTTTTCGCTGGATAGGGGCAAACCCTCTTTGAGGATTCTGGATATCTGCTACGGGCTTGGCTACAACACGCTGGCAACACTGCACTATATTCAATCACAAAACCTCGATGTAAAAGTAGAGATTTTCTCTCCTGAGTTTGACGAAGCACTGGTGCAGTCGTTGAAAGATTTTGCATACCCTGCCGAGTTTGAACCGCTGCGTCCCATTATTGAAGCACTTTCAACAAATTTTTCCTATGAGGATGAACAGTTCAAAATCACCATTCTTATCGGTGATGCCAGAAAAACTATCCCTCAACTACTCACTGCTCCCTCCTCCCTGCTTACTGAAAAAATAGATATTGTCTATCAGGACGCCTTCAGCCCCAAGGTCAATCCGCTGCTCTGGACAAGGGAGTGGTTTGCCGATATCCGTGCGCTTTGCAGCGACGATGCAGTACTTACGACCTATTCGACCGCGGCAGCGACCAGAATGGGGCTGTATGAGAATGGTTTTGAACTGCACTACTATGATGCTCCCAACACCAGACGCTCACTTATCGCATCCCCAAAAAAGATAGAGAGTCTCGAGTGGATCGATATGGAGCTGAAAAAGGTGCGCAACCCGGGCGCAAAAAGTCTTAGAGACCGTGATATTGAACTTTCTGAATAATTGGATGTAAGGTTTCACTCGATAGCTCTGGCAGTCGCAAATGTGAGAAGCGTAAGCGAAAGACAACTGCTTGTCTTTCGTAGCTTCGGAACCGAAATGGTCGGAGCGAAGCGTAGCCAAGGGGGCACAGCCCTACGGGTTGAGTGCTCCTTTGTCGCCATCGAGTGAAACCATTTGTTTAATAACTTAACGTAATCGCATCGATCTCATCCCACCCCATACTCCGTTTTTTCGAACGGTGCTTGAGAATATGGTCGATGTAGCGTGCGAACATATCGGTTTCTATGTTGACTTTGGTCCCTTTTTTGTAGGTACGGATAAGGGTGTTTTCAAGTGTGTGGGGGATGATGGTGATACGAAAACTGTCGTCGTAGACGTCGTTGACGGTCAGTGAGATACCGTCGATGGTGATGGAGCCTTTGGGGATGATGTGGGCGATGCACTCGTTGGGTACCTTGATAATATAGTCGGTACCGTTCTCACGTTTGGTGATTTGGATAACCTCCCCCATACAGTCGATATGTCCCTGAACAATATGCCCCTCGAAGCGGTCACTCATCTGCATAGCAGGTTCGATGTGTACCTCCCCTTTGAGTTTGCTCTCATCTATCACCGCACGTGTCTCATCGGCCAGCTCCAGGTCGAAGCCGTCGGGGTTTACCTTGATGACGGTCAGACAGACACCGTTGACAGCGATGGAGTCCCCCAGTTTCGCCTTGTGGGTGGATTGAATGCTCAGAATATTGTTTCTATACGCTTTGACTTTTCCGATTTCGCGGATGAGGCCGGTAAACATCACAAACTCCTTGGGAGTTTGTGATGTAGAGAGTAGAGAGTAGAGAGTAGAGGGTAGAAGTTTTGCTTAGCATACATAAATCGTCTCATCTTTTAGATATAATTCGCTAATTATAGCACAAGTGAGTGGAGAGCGTTTGGTGAGAGAGAGTGGGTACCTACCTGCTACTTGCTACCCGCTACCCGCTCCAAACGGAGTTTGGTATATGGATTATGATGTTATCGTCATTGGCGGCGGGCATGCCGGTATAGAGGCGTCACTTGCCAGTGCGCGTATGGGGGTGAAGACCCTCTTGATTACGATACTGGTCGAGCAGATCGGTGCCAGTTCGTGCAACCCGGCTATCGGCGGGCTTGCGAAGGGGCATCTGGTGCGGGAAGTGGATGCTCTTGGCGGAGAGATGGGTTTGTGTACCGATGCGACGGGAATTCAGTTTCGTACACTTAACGCTTCCAAAGGGCCTGCGGTACGCGGAACACGCGCGCAGATCGATATGGACAACTACCGTGAATATATGCGTACGGTCGTTCTCAACACCGACAACCTTGATGTCAAGCAGGAGATCGCTGAAGGTCTGATTGTCGAAGAGGGTGTAGTAAAAGGCGTGACAACCCAGCTTGGCAATGCGTACCGCGCCAAAAAGGTTGTCATTACCGCAGGAACATTCCTCAACGGGCTGATCCATATCGGTGAAAAGAAGCAGACGGCAGGACGGCAGGGTGAGTTCGCTTCGGTGGAACTTGCCGAGTATCTCAAGTCAATCGGCCTGAAGATGGGGCGTCTCAAAACAGGAACCTGCGCGCGTATCGATGCGAAGTCCGTCGATATCTCTGTGATGGAAGTACAGCCTGGAGACACCCCACCACCGCCGTTTTCATTCCGTACGGACAGAAAAAGCTTTAACCCAAAGCAGCTGCCATGTTATGTGACCTACACCAATGAGCATACCCATGAAATTATCGAGAGCAACTTCTATCGCGCGCCGCTCTTTTCTGGACAGATAGAGGGGGTAGGGCCGCGCTACTGCCCGAGCATCGAAGACAAGGTCAGTCGTTTCCGTGACAGGCCGCGCCACCAGATATTCGTCGAGCCGCAGACAATGGATGAGACGGAGTATTACATCAACGGTATGAGTACCTCTTTGCCGATCGATGTGCAGCTTGAGATGGTGCGTTCGGTCAAAGGGATGGAGCATGCCAAGATCGTCCGTTACGGCTATGCGATCGAGTATGACTACATCGATCCGACTGAGCTTAAACATACGCTGGAGACCAAGAAGGTTCCCAACCTCTACATGGCTGGACAGGTCAACGGGACGACAGGGTATGAAGAGGCTGCGGCACAGGGGTTGGTTGCCGGGGTGAATGCTGCATTGGCCGTCAAGGGAGAGGAGCCCTTTGTGCTCAGGCGTGATGAAGCCTACATAGGGGTACTGATCGACGATTTGGTGACCAAAGGGACAAAGGAACCCTACCGTATGTTTACTTCCCGTGCGGAGTACCGTCTGCTTTTGAGGGAAGACAATGCCGACAGACGCCTGCTCTCCCATGCCAAGCGTCTTGGGCTGATGGACGAAATGTATATTGCAAAGGTGGAAGAAAAAGCGGCGCAGATAGAGGAGGCGTTGAATTTTCTTAAAGAGAACTACGCCACGCCGACAAAGGAGTTTCTTGCCAAACTGGAGCAGATCGGTGCACCGAAGATCAACGACAAGACACTCTGGATCGATGTGATCGCAAGAGGGGAGTTCGACAGACAGAAGCTGACGACTCTGCTGCCGGAGTTCGATAGGTATGACGATGAGGTGATGGAGCAGATTCTGGTCGAAGCGAAATACTACCGTTATATCGAAAAGCAGGCTCAGCAGATCGCGCAGATGAAAAATATGCTCAAGATCAAAATCCCCGAAGACTTCGACTTTACGACGGTACAGGGGCTTAGTAACGAAATTGTCGAGAAGCTGCAAAAGGCAAACCCGCCGACCCTCTTTGCCGCATCGGAGATTTCAGGGGTGACTCCTGCGTCACTGGAGATACTGCATATCTATATTAAAATGAAACAGAAAGGAAAGATGTGATGATCTACTACTATGCACATACAGGACACAAGGTTGGACTGGAGAGAGCCAGAAGAGGGGTGACGGTGCTGCGTCAGCTTGAAGCGGCAGGCAGAGAGGTGCAGCTCCTGGTCAACGATTTTCGTGCCGGCGTTGCGATGAAAGAGGAGCAGGGACTCAAAGAGTATGTCACCATTGAGACGATCCAGGATATCGATGCGATCGCGCAGATGGGTGACAGTGTCATCATCGACAGTGACGAAGATGACCACGGCAGACTGGTGAAGTACTGTGCCGATTTCAAAACGGTATACCGCTTTGCGCACGATGAGGAGGATACTTCAGTGCATGGAGAAACACTTTTCAAGCCCGATTGCCAAGTGCCTGAGTGCGAAGAGGCGGTGATCATCGATGCACAGTACTTTGAAGAGAAGCCAAAAACCGAGCGTGTCCTTTTCTTCTTGAGAGACTACGACCATGACAAGACTATTTTGAACAATGCAGAATTCTTCAAGCAGTTTGATATGGAGCTGCTGCTGGGGCACTACTTCTTTGTCAAGTATGAAAACGAGCTTGAAAAACTCTTTGCCACACTGCATGAACCCGAAGAGTATACCGAGCTTATCTGTGGAAGTAGGACAGTAGTGACAGCGTCTGTACAGGCAGCGGTCGAGGCGAAGGCAGGCGGAGCGAAAGTGGTCTTTATGCTTTTGGAAAACCAGACACCGCTTTACCCTGTAACCCTGCTGGAAGCGTATGGCATTACGGTCGTCAACGGTTTCGATGTGGATGCGCTTGGTGCTGCACTGAAGCGTGAAAACCTCGATGCGACAAAGTCACTTCAGCCCTTTTCTGCAGATGCTCTGCTGAAAGAGCTTTAACAAAATCCTTAAAAGAGATTGTAAATTAGGACTATATTAATCCTAATTTACGATGTGTAACATATTCCACACATCTGCCTTTTCTTGAGCTGTATCAATTCATTTTTATTCCATTTAGACTATAATAAATAGTTAAAAAAACCATAACCTATGGTTAAGAATATCATAACGAAAGGAAAAGCTATGGCTAACAACAACGGTCGTCGTGACTTTATGGGTACAGTCTTGGGCGGATTTACCGCACTGGGCGGGCTTGGTGCTCTCTATGCGATGAAGCGTACGTGGGATCCCCTGCCAAGTGTTAAAGCGGCAGGATTTACTACGCTGAACATGAAAGACTACAAAGAGGGCGAACTGGTAACTGAGAAGTGGAGAGGGAAGCCGATCTTTGTACTCAAGCAGTCTCCGGCTACGGTCGAAAAGCTCAAAAAAGAGAAGCCTGATGATCTCAAGCGCCTTATCAAGGTAGGTGACGGTCACTACACGGTCTGCGTAGGGCTCTGTACGCACCTTGGATGTATCCCCGGATTCCGTCCTGAAAAGAACGACTTCCTCTGTGCCTGTCACGGAGGGGTCTATGACATTACTGCAGAAGTGACCAAAGCGCCGCCGCCACGCGGACTGGACATTCCTCCGTTCAAGATCGATGGTGAGAAGCTGGTTCTGGGTGAAGAGGGACCAGAGTACAAGAAGATGCTCGAAGAGGGCATCACAATGCCGGTATAAGGGGGCGTAAATGGCACATTTTGATGAAAATGCAAAACCGTTCAGCCACAAATGGTTGAATGAGAGACTGGCGGTCGATACACTCAAGCGCGTACTCTCGACTGAATACTGGATTCCGAAAAACATCAACTTCCTGTGGGCGATGGGGATGATCCTCGCTGCCACTTTCGGGCTGCTGTTGATTTCGGGAATCTTCCTGCTGATGTACTACCAGCCAAACACACAGCTGGCGTTTGACTCGGTAAACTATACGATTATGAGCGAAGTGGGTTACGGATGGCTCTGGAGACACATTCACGGTGTGGGTGCATCGGTTGTCTTCCTGATTATCTATATCCATATGTTCACGGGGATCTACTACGGCTCATACAAGCGCGGTAGAGAGCTTATCTGGCTTTCGGGTATGCTGCTCTTCGTACTCTTCTCTGCAGAAGCCTTCTCCGGATATATGCTTCCATGGGGACAGATGAGTTACTGGGCGGGTATGGTTATTACCAACCTCTTCTCTGCCGGTGGACTGCACCTCAATGGTCTGGTAGAGTGGATCAGAGGAGACTATGTACCCGGACAGGCGTTCCTGAACAGATTCTTCATGCTGCACGTGCTGCTGGTGCCTCTGGCGATCATCGGTGCGATCGTACTGCATTTTGGTACGCTGAGAATCCCACACGTCAACAACCAGGATGGTGAAGAGATCGACTTCGATGAAGAAGCTGAAAAGTATAAAGCAGGAAAGATCAAAGAGTCCAAAGTGATTCCGTTCAACCCTGTTTTCCTGAGCAAGGATGTCTTTGTGATGGGTGTCTACTTCGTGATCTTCTTCTACCTGGTATTCTACCACTTCGAATTTGCGATGGATCCGGTCAACTTCGATCCGGCAGATCCGCTGAAGACGCCGACTCATATCTACCCTGAGTGGTACTTCCTTTGGAGTTACGAGGTACTCAGACCGTTCTCGACCAATATCGGTCTGATCGCCTTTGCTTTTGCACAGGTGATCTTCTTCATGCTGCCGTTCCTTGACAGAAGCCCGAACGTGGCACCTGCAAGCAGAAGAGGGGCATTCAAGTTCTGGTTCTGGGCACTGCTTATTGATATGATCGTGTTGACCTTTATGGGAAAACTGCCACCGGAAGGCATCTGGAGTACGATAGGACTGCTTGCGGCTCTGACCTTCATCGGTCTGTGGATAGCGCTGCCTATCATTACATCTAAAGAAAAGAAACTGTAAGGAGTAAAGCAATGAAAGAATTGAAAATACTTGGAATCGTCGTCGTCTTTACTCTGATCCTCTACTGGGGTGTAGAGCCGTTCGCACACTCACAAATGCACAAGCATGTCGAAGGGGATGACTTCAAATACGCGGATCTTCCCGCACTGAAAGTCAAAGGAAACGCCGAAAACGGAAAAGCGCTCGCCGCTGCCTGTGTGGGGTGTCACTCTATCAAGTCGCAGGGAATGGCTGCACCGATGGATGCGGTCACTTCCGCACAGACATACGGTGTCAACCCGCCTGATCTGAGCGATATGGGAGCGCTGCTTGACGAGAAGTTCTTCGCACACTTCCTGCTTGACCCTGCAAAGGTGACCAAGTCCAAGCACTTCGCGATGCCGCCAAGTGCAGGAAGCGAACAGGATGCCGCAGATATCGTAGCCTACTTCAAGTCTATAGCACCCAAAGAGGTCTCTCCCAAAGAGGCGTATGAAGCTGCATGTGGTAGATGTCACGCCAACCGATATGCTAAATGGACACAGATTGGTGAAGTGCCAAAGACAAAGTCCAACATCAAAACAGGTGTCGATCTTGAAGCGCTTGAGTTCAAGAAGAAAGTCGGTACGTACGAGAACAAGCTGGCTGACTATATGGGTAAACTCCCGCCTGATCTCTCCATTATCATCAGAGCAAGAAGCGAGAAGTTCCTTGAAACATTCGTAGAAGATCCTCAGTCACAGCTGCCTGGAACGGCAATGCCAAGAGTCGGTCTGACCAAAGAGGCGTACGAAAAAGTCAAAGCCTATCTTGAAGAGACCGGTGATCCAAGCAAGCCTAAGCGTGAAGCGCTTGGACCATGGGTGATCGGATACTTCATCCTCTTCGCATTCCTTGCGTTCCTCTGGAAGAAATCGATCTGGAAAGGGCATCACTAATTTGTGACTGCTCCTGCTTCGGCCTTGTGCCGGGGTAACAATTTTGTCATCCCGGACTCCGATCCGGGATCTTGACGTTTTTCTGCAAACTCCTCATATTTCCTTGACAAAGCAACGTAACTTGGCTTGCATTTTATATGCGCTTTTCCTCATTCCTCATTCCTCATTCCTCATTCCTCATTCCTCATTCCTCATTCCTCATTCCTCATTCCTCATTCCTCATTCCTCATTCCTCATTCCTCATTCCTCATTCCTCATTCC